>DATFZQ010000092.1:0-6776 GCA_035314345.1 Candidatus Acidiferrum sp. | reverse complement strand
TATCTCTGGGTGCTCACATCGAGATCTCGGCTATCGCGCACAAATAATGTTGAGCATTAAGAGGCAAAATGGAGACAAAAACAGGGAGCTTCGCTAAGATTTGGTTTTGCATAGGCCTCGTGGTCGCCTTTGGAAGCATCTGCGGGGCGCAGGCGCTGGGCGGCGGTGCGAAATTCGTTGTCGATCCCAATTGGCCAAAAGCGTTGCCTGAAAAATGGGTAATCGGACAAGTGAGCGGCGTGTGCGTGGATGCGCAGGATCACGTCTTCATTGTTAATCGCAATGACATGACAGACAAGGAAGCGGAAGTTGCACAACAGGCGCCACCTTACATTGAATTCGATCCTGACGGCAGTGTAGTGAATAGCTTCGGTGACTGGAAAGTCGTTCCAAATATCACCCACGGCTGCACCATTGACTATCAGAACAATTTTTGGACTGCAGGCAATGGCGATGGAATCATCCAGAAATACAGTCACGACGGAAAACTACTGATGCAGATCGGGGAAAGAGGCGTCGTCGACACTTCCGACGGCACTCTCACGGGTCGCGCGCTGAATTCGAGTCACACGAAGTTCTACATGCCTTCCGACATAGCGGTAGACCCCGTCAATGGCGACATCTACGTAGCTGACGGTTACGGCAATAGCCGGATAGTCGTTTTCGATCTGGCCGGGAAGTTCCTTCGTCAGTGGGGGCACCAGGGGACAAAAGAAGAGGCCGACGCGGGTGTCGGTGGTGCATTCATGCGGGTCGTGCATTGTGTGGTCATCGGAAACGACGGTCTAGTCTACGTCTGTGACCGGCAGAGCGACCGGATCCAAGTGTTCGATAAGATGGGGAACTTCAAAAATAGTATCTGGATCAAGAGAGGAAACAGCCTTCCCGATAATTGGGGAACAACATGGTGGATCGGCTTTTCTCCTGACCGCGAGCAGAAATACATGTACGTGGATGACGGGGGCGATGAGCAGGTCGAAATTCTCGACCATGCTAGCGGAAAAGTAGTCTCAAGCTTCGGGCGGCCTGGTCACCAGATCGGTGAATTTACCCACGGCCACACACTGGCAGTCGATTCCAAAGGCAATATCTATGTGGCCGAGACCGATTGGGGCCGCAGAGTCCAAAAATTTGAGCCAGTGAAATAATGCTCCGTGAGCGCCTCCAATGACGGTCACTGTGGGAGCGGCTGCGGTCGTCATTCAGATCCCTCGATTTTGGTGAGTAGGGTGAAAGCAAAACGCGCGCCACGGGGAGAATTGTTGGCAGCCCACAAGCGCCCACCATGCGATTCAACGATGGAGCGGCTGATCCGTAGTCCCATGCCGGTGCCGTGAATCTTGGTCGTGAAGAAGGCATCAAAAATCTGCTCTGCCTTCTCTGGCGGCAGACCCATGCCCGTATCGCTGACCGAGATCAGAACTTGACCATTCTCGGTGCGCCGCGACTGGATGGTGATCTCGCGCGTCCCACTCACGTTTTTCATCGCGTCGATGCTGTTCATCATGAGGTTCATCAGCACTTGTTGCAGTTGCATGCGGTCTCCCATGACACGGGGAAGATCTTCCGCAAGCTCCGTCCGGACGGATATGGAATACTCCGTTGCCTCGCCCCGCAGGAGAACGATCATCTCTTGAATGACTTCGTTTACATCCACTAATTCTTGTTGCGGAGTCCCCTTCTCGAAGAGCAGGCGCACCCGGCTGATGATGTCGGCTGCGCGCGTCGCATCTTTGATGACTCTCGAGGCTGCTTCGCGCGCCTCTGCCAGATCGGGCTGATCGCGGCCAAGCCATCGCAAGCAAGTATTGGCGTCAGTGACCGCCGCCGCAATCGGCTGCTTGATTTCGTGCGCCAGTGACGCCGTCAGCTCTCCCATGGTGGTGACGCGGCTGACGTGTGTAAGATCGGCCTTCGCCTGGCGCAACGCTTCTTCAGCCCGCGTGCGTTCAGTGAGGTCGCGCACGGCACCAGAGACAAGTGTGCCCTCTTCCGTCTCCAGTGGACTGAGACTGATCTCTACAGGAAACTCCGTTCCGTCCTTCCGCCGTCCGTAGAGCTGCAGGCCTTCACCCATCGGCCGCACCCGCGGCTGTGCGAAGAACTCGCTGCGGTGTTGGGGGTGCCGGTCGCGAAATCGTTCTGGCACGAGAACCTCAACCTCTTGCCCCAGAAGGTCGTCCCTCTGATAACCAAAAAGCTTCTCGACTTGGGCATTAACCAGCACAATCTTGCCGTGCCGATTCATGACGATCATTGCATCCGGAGCGGATTCCAAAAGCCCGCGGAATTTCCGCTCGGCTTGCTTGCGCTCGGTGACGTCAGTCAAAGCACCCATAAATTCCAGGTCGCCCGAGGAAGTCTCCGACTTGCGAAACAAAACATAAAGATGCTTCACCGAACCATCCGGCATCTGCAACCGATGCTCGAGATCAAACTTTTCCCTTGCCCCGATCGCGCGGTCGATCGTCTGCTGCACGAAGTCTCTGTCGTCAGGATGAATTCTCTGGAATATTAGCTGCAACGTGGGCTTGACCGTCCGCTCGTACCCAAAGATCTTGAAGGTTTCCTCCGACCAGTAGATTTCTCCACTCGGAACGTTCCACCCGAAGCTGCCGGTGTGGCTAATGTTCTGCCCTTGAGCGAGGAAAGCTTCGCTGCGTTGCAACTCAGAATAGAGATCGGCGTTCTCTGAAATTTGCGCTTCCAATTTCGCGTTAATCGAAGCCAGTTGCTGCGAACGCTGCTGGATGCTACGGACGCGCAGCCGGTAGATGCACCAGAGCAATGCCAGAAGAGCGGCCAGAGAGCTCGCACGAAACCACCAGGTCTGGAACCAGGCGGCGGCCACGCTGAAGGCCAGAGTTGCGCCTTCCTCGTTCCAGACGCCGTCGTTGTTGCTCGCGATCACGCGAAAGCGGTAATTTGCCGGAGGAAGATTCGAGTAGAATGCCTGCCGGCGTGTTCCAGGATCCTGCCATTCCGAGTCGTGGCCTTCCAGTTTGTAGCGAAAACGCACTTTCTGAGGAGCCACGAAGCTCAGCGCCGTATAGTCAATTTCGAGATCACGAATCAGGGCTGGAAGACGAAGAGCTTCCCGCGGCGCATAGCTTTTGTGGTCGGCAATAATCTCTTCAACGTGCACGGGCGGCAGTATCGGATTGCGGTCCAGGTGATCTGGGTCGATCATCTGGACGACGTTTTGATTGGCGAACCACAATCGTCCGTCCGGAGACTGGGACGCGTTCGGCCGGAACGGAGTAGACATAGGTTGGGCGCCGTCAAACACGTCAAAGACTCTTGTGTTCACCGTCGCATCGGGCGATTTCCACCATCGCTGCAGCTCCGCATTTGGGATCGCAATAAGTCCGCACGCCGCGTACAGCCAAAGGGTAGCTTTCCTGTCAGAGATGAGGGCGTAAATGAGGTCACAAGGAAGGCCATTCCGCACAGTCAGACTTTGCACTCTCCCGTTTTGCCATCCGACAAGCCCCGACGCCGTCGCTGCCAACACCGACGCGTCGGAATTCACAATGAGGCCGTGGACTGGGCCATCATGAGGGCTGCGATTCAGAGAGATGAATTCCATTTGGCCATTTCGGTATCGGGCTAAGCCACCAGTCGCCAAGCCCAGCCAGACACCACCGTGCGGATCAGCAGCAAGCGTGTTTGCGAGTGGCAGTTGAGGGGAAGAGATCTCTTCACGGATTCCAAGACCCTGAATGCGAAGCAGCCGATTCCTGTTTTCGGCGGAGTGGCCGCTGGTCGCGGCCCAGATGCTGCCATCGACATCTTCGGCCATTGCGCGAACGGTGCCTAATGGACTGCCATCACGCGTATGAATCTTTGTAAACTTTCCCCGCTCATAAACCGACAATTCTTCGTCGGTGCCGACCCAGAGCCGACCGTCTCGGTCCTCCAGCAACGATGTCATCTCTCGCCCTGGTAAACCGTTCCGTGGCTGAATGGAAGTGACCTTGCCCGACCGGAGAATATCCAAACTATAATTTCCTATCCACACAGTACCGTCCCGAGAAGCTAGAACGGAATCGACCTGATCCGAGCTCAGCCCTTGCCGTGTGGAAAAACTTACCACGCGAATGTCATGGAGGTTATCGATCCCTCTGGATGTCGCAATCCAGATATTCCCCTCGCGATCCTGGAAGATGTTGCTCACGGCATCACCCGATAAGCCATCCGAGCCGCGAAAGTGATCTACCTTGTTTCCTCGAATGCGGTAGATACCTTCGTTTAGCGTTCCGACCCAGAGAGACCTGTCTCGGTCTACCAGCAACGCTGTGACCTCGATCGAACTGCCATCGAACTCCGGAGTGATGAACGGTCTCCACGTTCGATGCGCGAGTTGCTGTAGCCCGCCGCCCTTTCCGGCGTGCACCAGCCCGACCCAGACAGATCCATCTGGTCCCCCGGCCAGGGCTACCACTCCGTTGAAATTCTCCGTTGGGTTTAGCGCGGCTGGGACGTACGTGTCGACGGAACTTGTTGGCCAACGGGAAACCATGGCGCCACCGGCCAGCCAGACATTGCCGAGGGTATCGTTCGCCAGCGTCACCGCAAAAGGAAGCGCAAGTCCATCGTCTCTCCCATAGCATCGCACTCCTGCGTCTGTGACCTTACAAAGAGGACCCTTCGTATCAGACAAATTCGCCTGCGCAATCCAGATTGTGCCTGCGCGGTCTTCAAGGATCGACATAATACTTCCGGTCGCGTCCCTATAGTTTGTTAGATTTCCATTCCGCCAACGCGCCAGGCCCGCGCTGGTTCCAATCCACAGACTTCCATCCCGCGCTCCGAGCAGAGAATTGATGCGGGATGACGGCAATTCACTCCCTTCCGGCGGTCTCCATGAGACGAACCGGACGCCGTCAAATCGCATCAATCCGGCTTGCGTTCCAATCCAAAGATATCCGTCGGTGGTTTGGGCCATCACGTTGGGCGCCCCGGCAAAAATTCCATCCTCTATACGCCATGCGGTGTGCCCATACTGAGAGATCTGCCTGCTGGTATCGAGTGCGCCGACTGGACTTGGGGTGAAGAAAAACAAGACAAAGCAGAACAGAAGCAATCTCGGAGTGCCTAGGTTCGCTGTCTTCGAAGCGAGAGTTACCGCCTGTACTTGATGCGGTTCCACCTCGAACCCTTGAGCCGTTTGTTCGTGTGAGATGGGCATGGGAGATAGCCATCATCTTTCAATCTCGGCAGCTCAAGATCTCCAGCTGATGGTTGCGGGAATAATCTCACATTTAGTGCCAATTGTGGTCATCCTGAACGAAGCGGGCCGTTGACTGCGCAAATTGACAAAACGCGGGAGCATGGAGTAAAGTCTCACGCATTTCTAGCGACATACTTTCTCGACATCTTAAGTCTCCTGGCCAGATGGTGATCTATGGTCCACCGGAAGATACTTGTCTGCGCCCTGGCTCTCACTCTGTTCGGATCACAGTTCATCACCGTCGAGATGAGCGCGCAGACGTTCCGTGGCGGGATCAACGGCAGCGTGACGGATTCTACAGGGGCTGTGTTACCCCAGGCTCTCGTCACAGCGACAAATGAAGCTACCGCCTTGACGTACAAGACCAACTCGTCTGGCGCGGGCGTATTTTCGTTCCAGGACTTGCCGCCGGGCAGCTATCTGATCGAAATCACAGCGAGCGGATTCCAGAAGACCCAATTTAAGAGCGTCGTAGTCTTGGCGGGCAAGATTCACACTTTGGATGGGAAACTGCACGTCGCCACGCAACCGAGCACGGTGGAAGTCTCAGCAGCGGCTGTGGCGCTCGATACGACAACCGTATCCGACGACACTTTGTTATCCACGCAAACCGTTCAGGATATTCCCATCAACGGGCGCGACTTCACTCAACTGGTGGATCAGTCCGCCGCCTTTTCAGGTTACATGGCTGTGGGCTCCGTGAATGGAACACGCTCAACGGGCATCAACTGGCAGATTGAAGGCGCCGACAACAACGATTCCTGGGGCAATATGGTGTCCGTAAATCAAGTCGGCGTCGGGGGAATCGCGGGTGTCCTGTTACCTCTTGACTCGGTTGATGAGTTTTCCCTGCAGAGCCTGGGAGCTGCGGAGACGGGACGCAACCCCGGCGGGACGCTGAACCTCGCAATCAAGTCTGGAACGAATCAATTTCATGGCACGGCGTACTACTACAACCGAAACGAATTCTTCGCCGCCCAAAGTCCCTTCGCCCCGCCGAGTTTGCATAAGAACGCCCTAAGGAATCAGCACTATGGCTTTTCAATCGGCGGCCCCATTCGGAAAGACAAGACCTTCTTCTTTCTCAACCTAGAGGAGCAGAAGTACTTGATCGGCAACCAGTCACGTTCCACAGAACCTTCGGAGGCATATCAGGCGGAAGCGGAAGGCTTATTGCAGCAATTCAACGTCCCCTTGAATCCGGTTTCTGTAAGTCTGCTCAACGGACTGTGGCCTGCGTCCGCGCTGAGTGGTCCTGCGGCGCCGGCTAATTATTTCAATCCAAACGCTTCCAACGGCTACAGCCACAATGGCTTGCTGAAACTCGACCACAGCTTCAATGAAGACAACCGAGTTTCGTTTCGAGTTTTTCTCGGGCAGGGAAACCAGACAGCTCCGAACAGCACACATCTGAGTCCCTACCGGGAGGTCGTACCCTCGCACATGCAAAACTACGATGCGATCTACAATCGCGTCATCTCTTCCCGGTTCACGAATCAACTTGTCGCTGGCGTCAACTATTTCCTCCAGACCTTCGTGGATG
>DATFZQ010000091.1:0-3549 GCA_035314345.1 Candidatus Acidiferrum sp. | reverse complement strand
TCGTTCTCAGGTCGAAAACACCACCAGCGACTATGACAAGGAAAAGCTCCAGGAACGCCTTGCCAAGCTCGTCGGCGGCGTTGCCGTCATTAAAGTCGGCGCAGCGACCGAGACCGAACTGAAGGAAAAGAAGGCGCGTGTTGAAGACGCTATGCACGCCACCCGCGCGGCTGTCGAAGAAGGCATCGTTGCAGGCGGCGGTTCGGCCCTGCTCCGCTGCATCTCCGCAGTCGAGAAGCTCAAGCTGCACGATGACGAAGCCGTTGGCGCAGGCATCGTGAAGCGCGCTCTCGAGGAGCCTTCCCGCCAGATCGCACTCAACGCCGGTTTCGAAGGCGCAGTGGTGATCGGCAAGGTTCGCGACTCGAAGGACGAAAACTTCGGCTTCAACGCGGAGACCGGCGAGTACGGCGACATGGTCAAGATGGGCGTCATCGATCCAGCAAAGGTCACCCGCCTGGCGCTGCAAAACGCAGCCTCGATTGCGGGCCTCATGCTCACGACCGAAGCCCTCATCGCTGAAATCAAGGAAGAAAAGGCTGCAGCTGCTGGCGGCGGTGGAGCCCCCGGTGCAGGCGGCATGGGCGGCATGTACTAGATCCAAGTAGCACAGGCACTCCTGCCGGTGCTCAGGTGTGGCTTTTCCAGCACGCCCAAACCTCAATCCAAAGGGCGTCCTCGGTGCAAACCAGGACGCCCTTTTTTATTTCTGAATGCCAGCCAAATCAACAGACTTCCGGATCTGCTTGAATCAGTGCTTTCGCAATGCTTGGAAGCTGTGTTTGATCCAGTTCAAACTCGAACTCCAGACGCGTTCCTGCGCCAAGTTGATGGCAGGCAGTCCCACTGACCAAGATATGGCCGCGACCGTCGCCTTCAAAAGTCATCTCAATGAACGACTCAATGGGGCGAAGCACAGCCCTCCCCTTTAGTTCCTCATACAAGCTCTCGATTTCCAGTCCACACCGACGTAGTTCGCCAGCCGTAAATTCAGCGCGCAGCTTTCCGCTCCAGACTGCGGATTGGACAGAAACATTCGCGTGAAACCATCCCTCGCCGTTGGGAGCCGAAATTCGTTCGATGGTCACATGGTCAGAAGTGCTTTGACCGATTACGATTCGGGCCATTTCACGAGTTGGCATTTCCAAGGAGTCTCTCAGCGGCTGCACCCCTCGTCAGGTTGGTACTATGGCCTTTCCTTGCCTCCGTCCCCTCATCTCCGCTAAACTCGTCGAGCCTCGCCACGGACTCTTCAGGGGAGAGTCACGACATGCCAGGACTTTTGCAGCGGCTTATGCCGCGCGAAGAGGGCTTTTTCGACCTTTTCGCCCAGCAAGCCGAGAACATCCACAACGGGGCGGAAGCCCTACTCAAAATGCTCTCGCATTACACGGGCGTACCCGAGCAGGTGCAAATCGTCAAGGCCATCGAGCACGAAGGCGACGAAATCGCCCACCATCTGCTCATCAAGCTCAACCAGACCTTTATCACGCCTTTTGATCGCGAAGATATCCACACGCTATGCAACCAACTGGACGACGTCATCGACCTCATCGACGCCGCCGCCAGCCGCTTCGTCCTTTACCGCGTCGACGCCATCCGCGAGGGCACCGTCGAACTCGTCAAAGTCCTCGTCTCGGCCACCGTCGAAGTCACTGCCGCTGTCAAAGCCCTCGGCACTCCCGAAAAAGCTCTGAAACACTGCATCGAGATCAACCGCTACGAAAACGAAAGCGACCGCCTCTGCCGCATCCTCATCGCCCAGCTTTTCGACGAAGAAAAAGACTCCGTCCAAATCATCAAATGGAAGGAAATCTTCGAAGTCATCGAAACTGCTGTGGATAAATGCGAAGACGTCGCCAACGTAATCGAAGGCGTCATCATCAAGAGCGCTTGATTCACCGATGCCCAGCTTCAACCTCCTGATCGCCGTAATCGTCCTTACGCTGGCCTTCGAATTCTCTAACGGCTGGCATGACGCCGCCAATTCCATCGCCACCGTCGTATCGACGCGCGTCCTTACGCCTTTCCGCGCCGTCGTGTGGGCCGCGTTCTGGAATTTCATCGCCGCTTTCGTTTTTGGCACCGCGGTCGCTACCACCATCGGCAAAGGCATGGTTCACATCGAAATGGTGGATCAAACCGTCCTTTTGGCCGGGCTGCTAGGCGCCATTTCCTGGAACCTTATTACCCTGATCCTCGGACTGCCCACCAGCTCCTCCCACGCGCTAATGGGTGGCTACGGAGGCGCGGCGGTAGCTCATGCCGGTTATAAGGCGCTCATCCTGACAGGCTGGACCAAGCCCGTCCTCTTCATTTTTCTCTCGCCATTCATCGGCATGTTCATCGCGATGGCTGTGACTGTCGCCACGAGCTGGATCGTCCGCAGACAGCGTCCGCAAAAAGTGGACAAGTGGTTTCGTCGTTTGCAGCTTCTTTCCGCTGCGGGCTACAGCCTCGGCCATGGCACGAACGACGCGCAGAAAGGCATGGGCATCATCACCACCGCTCTTGTCGCTGGCGGTCTCATGAGCACTTACTCCGTTCCCTATTGGGTGATCATTTGCTGCTACCTGGCGATGGGCGGCGGTACCATGGCCGGCGGCTGGCGCATTATCAAGACCATGGGCCAGCGCATTACTAAACTAACGCCCTTCGGCGGCTTTGCCGCGGAGTCCGCAGGGGCGCTTACGCTTCTCGCCACGGCTCACTTCGGCATCCCTGTCAGCACCACCCACACCATCACCGGCGCCATTGTCGGCGTCGGCGCCACGCGCCGCCTCTCCGCCGTCCGCTGGGGCGTTACGCGCCGCATCGTCTGGGCTTGGGTCCTCACTATTCCCGGCGCTGCCTTAATTGGCGCCGGTGTCTTCCATCTCCTCGCTCCTATCCTCCGCTGACTGCCCCTCGAACCGTGTCCCCATCTTCGAGCGCTAGTTCACTTTCCTTCCCGCTAAAACTGCCACACTCCAGGGATTTTCTTGGCTTTTCGATCATTCTTTTGATACACCATCTCCATCAAATCAGCGGAGGTTTTCATGAGCACATTTAGCCGATTAACAGGCGGTACCCGCGAACTGGATCTTGAGTTACTGATCATGCGCGTCGCTTGCGCTCTTCCCTTCCTTTATCACGGCTGTGCCATCTTGTTCGGAATGTTTGGCGGCCCAGGCCCGCAAGGCTTTGCGGCCTTCATGCACATGCCGGTCGCCGTGGGCTATTTGGTCGGATTGGCCCAATTCGCGGGAGGCATCGCTATCCTAATCGGTGCCTTGCTCCGCGTCGGAGCCGTGTGCGTCATCATCGTGATGCTCGGCGCCATATTTATCGTGCACCTCCCGCACGGCTACGACGTCGGCCACGGTGGCCTCGAATACGCTCTTACCGAGCTGCTGCTCGCTCTCGGACTACTGCTCGCGGGGCCCGGCAAATATTCTCTTGCCAGCGTTCTCCCCGCCAAGTTTCGGAAGTTGTAGCAGACGACATATTCGTGTTTGAACCGCATCATGAGCGTACAATGCCTTTAGGATGGCCTCTGGTAAACGGGTC
>DATFZQ010000090.1:0-3611 GCA_035314345.1 Candidatus Acidiferrum sp. | reverse complement strand
CGAGGATGGCATCATCTATGTCGTCGGCGGGTATAGCTCCGTCGGCGGCAGACTCAACACCGTGGAAAGCTACGATCCGGCGACGGATACCTGGACCGAGATGGCCCCCCTGCTGGTCGGGAAGTCGGAGCCTTCGGTGGGGTTGGTCGGAACCACAATTGTCGCCGCCGACGGAGCTACGAGCTCCGGGCTCACCGGAGACAACGAAGGATACAACGCTTCGACCAATACCTGGAACTCACTTACTATTGATTCGGATGGACGCAACGAAGCTTGTTCTGGCACCATTGGGGCGAAATTTTATGTGGTGGGCGGTGCGGGCAGCGGCGGCTCCCCGGTGAACGTGACGGAATCCTTCAGCGTCAAGACGAACAAATGGAAGAGTCTCGCTTCCATGCCACAAAGCGTCGCCGACGCAGAAGGAGCCGTGTACAAAGGGCGTCTGTTTTGTTTTGGTGGTTCGTCCAGCAGCACCGGAGGCACCGTCTACGACTATGTGCAGATTTATCAGCCCTAGGAGCGGACGAACGGACTTAGCTTTCAGGCTAACGATGAAGGGTGCCCCGCTCAAGCTCTCTTTGGGCGGGGTTCTTGTCGCTTGGTCCTTCGCGTTCGAGAACTGAACGAGGTGGTAACTGTCGCAAAATCTTAGTTCCCTATCGACAAGTGCGCCGGCGCCGAGCCGCCGCGTGGACCCGAGTGTTTCCCGCCGGGGCACTTGCGATAGGGGGATTTGTACGAAGGCGCTGGCGCGGCGGACGCGGGGGAGCTATGGGTTTTGCATGCGCGCTTCGCGGGTTGTTCGTGGCAGGGTTGGGTTGAGCGGACCGGTGAAAGATGTCGGCGAGAGGGTGGGTAGGTCGGATGAGGCGATTCGGTGCGGGTAATTTACGAAAGTAAGTGGTGGAGTACGATGGATTTCATTGAGTAGAGACACCACGGCTGTCGGAGCGGAGGCTCGCGCTGTGGAGAGCGGCATGGTGGGACGATTAGGAAGAGTCAAGGTAGGCGCTCCTGGTCGAGAGTAGCCGAGCAGTAGTGGCAGAGAATCTTTCGACGATAAGCATGGGAGTGGAACATTTAGGACAGCGGAAACAAGTGAGCTGAGTGGGGGAAGAAGTAACGGCTGCGGGTGTGTGCGCCGTGGGATAGTCGGCGAGCAAGCGCTGACAGAGCGGCAAGAGTCTGGCACGGCGGCGATTGGCGAGGAAGCCGAAAGAGCGGATGCGGACAAAGCCGCGGGGCAGCACGTGGAGCAGGAAGCGACGCAGGAACTCTTGCGCACCGAGCGTCATCATTTTCTTCTTATTGCCGTGGGCATAATCTTTCCAACGGAAAGTAACCTGATCCTGTTCGAAAGCCACGAGGCGATGGTTGGTGATGGCCACGCGATGGGTGTAACGGGCGAGATAGCCGAGCACATGATGGGGACCGCCGAAGGGTGGCTTGGCATAGACGACCCAGTTCTGACGGAACAAGGGGCGCAAGAAAGAGCGGAACGCCTTCTCGTGGGCAAGGGGTTGAAGAGTTCCGGCGAAGGTGAGTTGGTGTTGCTGGAATCGTCGTTTCAAGCCGGCGACGAACTTGCCGCGGAAGACGCGACTGAGTACGTGGACGGGGAGGAAGAAGGGATAGCGGGGATGAATCCACTGAGTGCCGTCGGGCGAGAGGCCACCGGCGGGAATGACGCAGTGGACGTGCGGATGAGCGAGCAGGTTCTGTCCCCAGGTATGGAGTACAGAGAGGAATCCGATCTCGGCGCCCAGATGTTTGGGATCGCCGGCTACTTCCAGAAGGGTTTCCGCACTGGCGCGGAACAAGAGGTCATAGAGGACCTTCTTGTTCTGCAGCGCCAGTGGGGAGAGTTGGTGAGGCAGAGTAAAGACAACGTGGACATAGGGGACGGGCAGAAGTTCACTCTGCCGAGCCATAATCCACTTGTCGCGAGCGCCGCTCTGACACTTTGGGCAATGGCGATCGCGGCAACTGTTATAAGAGGTGGTGCGATTGCCACAGCGAGGGCACTGATCGCGATGCCCGCCGAGTGACGCGGTGCGGCAGCAAGCGATGGCGCGCAGTACTTTCCGATGGGCCCAATGGAACCAGCGGAAGTTGCTGTGAATGAAGCGATCGCCTTGTGCGCGAACGATATCGGCCACCTCGAGGAGGGGCCGAGTCATTTTTTCTTCAGTCTCCGGGAACGCTTGACGTTATCCAGGTTGGAGATCTGCAGTTGGTCGAGCGGATTGGGAATGGCCTGCAGATGCTTGCTTGAAAGATGCAGGTAGACCAGAGTGTGCTCCAGTCGGGAATGACCGAGTAAGACCTGGATGGTGCGCAGGTCGGCGCCAGCCTCGAGAAGATGGGAAGCGCAGCTGTGGCGTAGAGAATGTGGAGAAATGCGTTTGGAGATGCCGGCGGATTGAGCGGCTTGGCGGCAGGCTAACCAAACGGAGTTGGCGCTGATGGGCACATCGGCGCGCACTCTCTTCACGGTACCGGGAAAGAGATAAGTGGCGGGCTGCATCCAGCGCCAGTAGACGCGCAGGGTCTCCAGCAGTTTGGGACTCAAGGGAACCTCGCGGTCGCGGCTGCCCTTGCCTTGGTCAATCCGAATCATCATGCGTTTGCTATCGACGTTGCGAACCTTGAGACGACAGAGTTCGGCGCGGCGCATGGCGGTGGAATACAAGGTCATGAGTAGGGTGCGGTGATAGAGATTGCGAGCCGAGTCGATGAGTCGAGCCACCTCCTCAGGGCTGAGCACGGTCGGCAATCGCTTACGGGATTTTGGAAACGGAATGTACTCGGTGAGAAAGTGCCGATGCAGTGTCTTGAGGAACAAGAAGCGCAGGGCGGACACATACTGCGAGACCGTGGCTGGAGCTAGATTCTTGCTCTGGAACAGATGGGCCTGATACTGGCGGATTTGCTCGGGCCCGAGCTTGTCGGGTGGCTGGTGAAAATACTCCGCAAAGTCGCGGACGATCCGAACGTAGGTTTTTGCGGTACGATGGGAGTAATTACGGCGCTGGAGTTCCTCCAGCATCTTTTGGCGTAGTTGGGTCACGGGGACCTCCTTTTTCTGTGACCCAACTTACTTCTTGCCTCAATCCCTCACCAACTGCCGATCCTCGAACACGCGGTAGCGTCCGCCGCGCCAGCGGCTTCGTACAAATCCCGATTTCACTCGTTGACCTCGGCCAATTCTCAACGAGTGAAATCGTGGTTTCGTCAATCATTCCTGGGTGTTGAGCTAACTGGACATGCGTTCACGCGTCTATCCCATTGACTGCCAAAGGAGGAGCAAGAGTTATGGGCAAATCTGTGCTCCGAGCCGCGATCGCCCTTCTATTGAATTCCCTAACGCTCTCACCGATCTTTGCCCAGAGTCGCCAGGCAATACTCCAGCTCCCCTCACCCGATGGATGTCATGCCGTCGGCACCACCACGATCGTGTTTAGGGATGCCTCGCGCCAGCGCGATCTACTTGTCACTTTCTGGTATCCGTCGCTGCGCGGCTCGGTTGTTGCTCCATACATGGACAAGAAAACCGCGGCAGCACTGGCGGAAGAATGGAAACTACAAGCGAATTTTGTGGAGCGGATTCG
>DATFZQ010000089.1:0-3514 GCA_035314345.1 Candidatus Acidiferrum sp. | reverse complement strand
CTTATTGCATGGTGAGACCGGAACGGGCAAGGAGCTAGTCGCACGCGCCATTCATAATCTCAGCTCCAGGCGAGATCGCACGTTCGTGCGAATGAACTGTGCCGCCATTCCCTCGGGATTGTTGGAAAGCGAACTTTTTGGACACGAGAAAGGGGCTTTCACTGGAGCCCTGATACAAAAGAAAGGCAGATTCGAGCTTGCGGATCATGGTTCGCTCTTTCTCGACGAAATCGGTGACATCAGCCTGGAATTGCAACCCAAGCTGTTGCGCGCCGTTCAGGAGCAGGAGTTCGAGCGTTTGGGGAGCGCCAAAACCATCCATGTCGACGCGCGAATGATCGCTGCCACACATCAGGATCTTCCCGCAATGATTCGCGAAGGCAAGTTTCGCGAAGACCTGTTTTATCGATTGAACGTGTTTCCGATTGAGATCCCGTCGCTTCGTGAGCGGCGAGAGGACATTCCGCTGCTTGTTAACTATTTTGTGTCGAAGTTGTCCCGACGAATGGGGAAGAAAATCAGATCGGTCCCGAAGCGAGCAATGGAAGTGCTGGCGAACGCCTCTTGGCCCGGTAACGTGCGCGAGCTGCAAAACTTCATCGAGCGCGCAGTCATTCTCACACAGGGCAGCGAGTTGCATGTACCAGTCGCGCAGCTGAAGAGCGCGGTGCAAGCGCCTATCGCCCACTCCGAGCTCGCCTTTCACGAGTCCGAGCGGCGGGCCATCATCGATGCGCTCAAGGCTACTTCAGGCAAACTTGCCGGCACGGGCGGCGCGGCAGAGCGCCTCGGGCTGAAGCGTACCACCCTTCAGAACAAGATGCGCCGGCTCAATATCTCGCGAGCGGACTATTCGCAATGACAGGTGCCGGATCGAGGACTCATGCAGATGGTTGCTTTGCAGTAAAGACGGCCTTATTTTGTGGGCACTTTAGCACTGATGCCCTGATATCAGCAACTCTGGGGAAAGAGTCGGGACGGCCCAATGCGCCGGTGAGCAGATCAGGGCGCCCACCCGGCTGAAGCTACAGTATAGGAACACACAGCGGCATCAGCCTTACATCAGGGCATTCGCGGATGGCCGCGCAACTCCGAGCTTTCTCATTTTGTTTTGCAGCGTCGTACGTTTTAATCGCAAGCGTTCCGCCGCGCCCCCCGGTCCAGAGATCTTGCCCGCCGCCGCCTTGAGCGCCTCAATAATCGCCTGCCGTTCTGCGTCTTCAAAAGTCGAGCCGGATGTTGTGCCGGCGACGCACGGTCTTTTTAATTCCTTCAGCGGAACCCGGAGCTCGCTGCCTGGAGTCAGTATGACCGCCCGTTCAATGAAGTTCTCCAACTCGCGAATATTGCCCGGCCAGGGTGCATTCGTCAGAGCCTCCATAACTTCTTTGGGGATCGATTGGATATGCTTCTGCATCTTGCGAGACAGACGGGAGACAAAAAAGTTCACCAGCAGAGGAATGTCCTCACGGCGGTCCCGAAGCGGCGGAATTTCGACGGGGAAGACATTTAGCCGGTAGAACAGGTCTTCCCGGAATTGGTTATTCCTTATCATGGTTTGCAGGTCACGGTGGGTTGCAGCTATCAGGCGCACATCGATGTGAATGGTCTTGGTGCTGCCTAAACGCTCGAACTCGTGCTCTTGCAGGGCACGGAGCAGCTTGGGTTGCAACTCAAGGCTAATATCGCCGATTTCGTCGAGAAACAACGTGCCCTGGTGGGCAATCTCAAACCGGCCCTTTTTTTGCATTAGGGCGCCTGTGAATGCGCCTTTCTCATGCCCGAACAGTTCGCTCTCTACCAACCCGGAGGGGATGGCTGCACAGTTCAGGCGAACAAACGTGCGGTTCCGCCTGGAGCTGAGGCTGTGGATCGCTCGCGCGATTAATTCCTTTCCGGTTCCCGTCTCACCGTGCAACAGCACCGTTGAATCGGTAGGCGCGACGATTTCGATCTCCTGTAGCGCCTTGCGCAGTGCGGCGCTCTTGCCGACAATGTCTTCGAAGTTATATTCGGCCCGAATCTCCGACTCGAGGTAGAGTCGCTCCTCTTCTATTTGGTTCCGCGAAGCATTCAGGTCTTTATATGCAAGAGCATTGTCCAGTGCCAGAGAAATTTGCGTAGCAATCTGGGCGAGCAAATCGAGGTCGTCGGCGCGAAAGTGATCCGCCTTCTTGCTCCCCAACGTGATCACACCTAGAGGCCTGTTGGGGGCGCGGAGCGGCGCGATCACCATTGCCTCGATACCCGCGGACGAATAGGAGTCACGAATCACTGCTGGTAGTGCTTGCAATTCTGTATGAGCCCACAGTTCGGGTTGACGGGTCCTCACCCATTGGATTTGTTCCGCCGTAAGCCTCGGCAGCTCAACATGTTGAAGGAAGCCTTGACTTGCGGGAAAATCCATAGCCGCGGCCTCAAGACGGTTCTGGTCTTTGTCAAGGAGCCAGATGGCGGCGAAATCGTTTTCAAAATAATTGCGAAGTGAGTCACAAGCTGCGCGGAACAGCTCCTTCACGTCGAGGTACGAAATCACATGATTATTGATTTCCAGTAAAAGCTTCCAGCGGTCTCGCTCTGCCAGCAATTGCCTTTGATAGGAATCCGCAACATCATTCGACATTGCGTTCTCGAGAGCTATTGCTACATGAGAAGCAACGGCCTCCAAAAGAGCGATCTCATCAGCCCCGACTTCATTCGCTTCTCGAGTTCCGAAGCAAAGTACGCCAAGCTTCCTTCTAGGCGTAGAAATTGGAACCATGTACGCGGCACGCAGCTCGGTCGTGCGTGCCTGAGCAGCCGTGTCCGGCAACCTAGACAGTTCCTGGCGAAAGTCGGAAACGTAAATCGTACGTTGTTCCTGAATTGCACGGGCGGCTTCAGTGCCAGTGTACGGGCCTTCCACTCCGAGACCGACATGAGGTCCCGCTGAACCTCGTTCGAAAGCTACCAGGCGCAGCGCTTTTTCATCATTTGCCAGCAACAAGATGGCAACGCTGTCGAACTTAACGACGGCGGGTAGCAGCTTGTGCAGGCTCCGCAATACTGCTTGCAGGTTGGTCTCTTTATCAATGACATTTGCCAGCTCCAGCAGGGTACGGTATTTGCCATTGGAAGCCAGGGTTTGTAATGGCTCATCTGTCATAGGAAACTCCTTAACGCTCCCGTGTCTAACGTCCACGATGAAGCGACCTTACCTTGGCAAAACAGAATGCAGGCCACACAAGTGGTGCTCGATGAACAGTAACCAGGCTGCGATCATCAGCACCACGGCGGATAGGATCCGCCCGTTCCAATCTGGCCGCCTTGCCGTACCGTTCGCTGGCGGCGTGCGTTTGGCGTACCCGGTGATGGCAACCTCACTGGTGTGTTTCGCGCAAGTTCAGATCCGCGTACAGAGCTATTCCGATGAACCAGTTTACGGATACCGTAAATAGCGACTACGCCGAACATCAGTCCGCCCAAAACTGTACCCGCTCGGCCGGCGTAGGTAGCCACGCGCTCCAGGTCATCA
>DATFZQ010000088.1:0-7087 GCA_035314345.1 Candidatus Acidiferrum sp. | reverse complement strand
TGGCAGGCTATTCGGAATACTGCCAGAGCACGCGGTCGCGGCTTATCCCACTAGTCTGGTAAACAAGAATCGGAAGCGCAACCTTCTTGTGTTAGTCGACGCGGTACATGGCGATGCCGCTCAGCATCTTGGGATAAAAGTCGGTGGACTTTTGCGGCATCACTTCTCCAGAGGTGGCGACGCGCATAACCTGATCGACATCGACCGGATTCAGGAGAAACGCAATCTGCGCTGCACCGCGATCGACGGCGTCGAGAGCAGCGGAGGCTTCGCGCTCGTAGCTGAGATTTCTTTCGGCGGTGACGGATTGCAGCGTAATGCCGAACGCAGGCTCGAGAATTCCGTCGTGCAACAAGACAACATCCAACTCGCGCTGCAGGGGCGAAACGCTGTGCAGCAGCTGTGTGAGGTCGGCGCCGTTCCGCAGCGTTAGGACAAAGTAGGCGCGCTTCGCGTGTTCCGCGGCGGGATAAACGCCGATGGCTCTTTGCCCGCGAGCTTGCTGGAGTTGCGCGAGAAATTTGCTTTGCGCTTCCGCTTTTTGTCCGTCATCCGCAAACGGAAATGCTTGCGCTTCGAACCACGGCTCGAGGTAGCGGCGCGCTTCACGCCAAGAAAAATCATGCAAGTTGGCGGCAAGGCGATGCGTGGGCAAGATGGTGAGGCCTTCGCTGCACGTGTTGACGAACGTCATCATCGCGAAATCGTAGGGAGCCTGCGCGTACGGAGCGGAGGGATGAACACCGCCAGCGGTGAGACGCCGCTCTTTGCGGTAGGTCAACGCGGTTTCATAACGATGATGACCGTCGGCGATCACGAGCTTGTGCTCTTCCATCGCGGACTTGATGGCGGCAGTACGATCGGGATCGGCGATGACACGCAAGCGATGCACGACACCGTATTCATCGTGCAGCGTGGTCGCGGGAGGGGCGGATTCGGCGTCTCTCAAAATCGCGTCAATGCGCTGCTGGGGATCGGAATACAGCATGAAGAGCTGACCGGTATGCATGCGCGTATGGCGGAGAAGCTCGAGGCGGTCAGCCTTGGGACCTGAGAGTGTGTGCTCGTGGCGGAAGACCACACCGGCTGAATAGTCCTCGAGTTTGCCAGCGCCGATAAAACCGCGGCGTGTGCGCTGCTCGCCGGTTCCGGGGACGGTGTACTCCTGCGTGTAGGCGTAGAACGATGGAACGGGATCTTGCGTGACGATGTTTTCGCGGATCCAGCTGTCGAGCGCGGCTGCGGCGCGCGTATAGACATTGTTCTGAGGAGAATCGTCCGGAAATGTGCGGCCCTTTTCGATGGTAATCAGGTTATGCGGATCGGCAGCGTAGTACTTATCCTGCATTGCCGGAGAAATTTTGTCGTAAGGCTGAGTCAGGACGCGTTCGAACGGGATACGCTGGGGGTTGTAGCGAAATGCCTGGAAGGGGTGAACCTGGGCCATGTCGTGTGGGTCTCCGGTCGTGTATTGTGCCGTGCGGCAAGCCTTATAGTTTACGCGAAGTGGGGACGAATCTGATAAACGATAGAACGTTTTCTTTAATGCAGCTTTCATGATGCGTTAAAAATTCTCGCGGGAGCGGCGAAACGGGCGGCAGGCATATTAAGATGAAGGTTCATGGCTGACCTCAATTTTGGTTCTGTGCGCGCGCTGATTTTCGACCTCGATGGCACGCTGATCGATTCGAAGCTGGATTTGATTCATTCGGTCAACGCGATGCTGCGCGAATTGGGGCGCGGGGAGTTGGCGGAGGAAACGATTTCCGGCTATATCGGACACGGAGCGCCGCAACTTGTGGCCCGGGCGCTTGGCGATGGATGCACGGAGGAGGAACGGCAACGGGCGTTGCAATTTTTCTTGAGTTATTACGAACTGCACAAAATGGACACGACGTGCGCGTATCCCGGAGTCGCGGAGACGCTGGAGAAGCTGGCTAACATGCCGATGGCGGTCTTGACCAACAAGCCGGTGCGCATCAGCGTGCGGATCTTGGATGCGATGGGGCTTGCGAAATATTTTCGAGCGATCTATGGCGGAAATAGTTTCGAAACAAAGAAGCCTGATCCGCTTGGCGCAAGGACGATTCTGCGTGAATTAGGCGCCGAGCCCCGGGAAGCGCTGTTAGTAGGCGACTCCGAAGTGGACGTGCAAACGGCGAGGAACGCGGGGATGCTAGCGGCAGCGGTGAATTACGGATTTGGAGTGCATGACCGCGGCGTGCATCCCGCGGATATTTACCTCGAACGCTTTGGCGAACTCTCGACTCTTTTAGGAAGTGGGCCGCTTTCCTAGCAGCGGGCGTTGCGACGGCGTCGCAGGATTAGTGCTAGCGATCCAGCTGAAATGCGGCCGCCTGAAAATCGCCGCGCAGATCGAGCTGCAGACCGTGGCGCATCCACCATGCGCCTGAGGCGCTTTCCGGGGTATCGGGCTGGGCTTTGCCTTCGATCCAGCTGAGCCTGTATTCGGCGGTGGGATCGAGGCCCTGCAGCTGCAGCAAGGGAAAGCCGCGGCCTTCCTGCGTGGCATTTGCGAAGGCGAAAACGACGGACTGATTTTTGTCGGCTGAAACCGTTTGCGTGGCGGAGAATTCGCTGCCATCGCGCGGGCTGATAAGGCGATAGAGATCGCCATGGACGATCGTTCGCTGCACGGAGTGATACGCCGCGATCAGACGCTTGGCGGTGGCAAAGTCCTCTGATGTCCAGCTATTTAGATTGGCACCAATACCCAGCGAGCCTTGCATCGAGCTGAGCATGCGGTAGGTGAGAGAGGTCGTGCGCTTGTTGTTGAGCCAGTGCGGCGAATCGGTGACCCAAGCCATCATGATTTGCGGCGTGTAAGCGTAGGTGAAGCCATCCTGCATCGCTAAGCGGTCGAAGGGATCGGTGTTGTCCGAGGGCCACACCTCGTCGGTGTAGCGCAAAATACCGAGGTCGACGCGGCCGCCGCCACCAGAACAACTTTCAATTTCGATTTTGGGATGTTTTTTGCGCAGGTCCGCGAGAATCGAATAGAGATTGCGGATGAACTCAATGTAGACGCGTTTCTGTTCGTCTATGGGAACTTGATCCCAGCCCGGCTCGGACCAGTTGCGGTTGTAATCCCACTTGAGAAAGGCGATGTCGTTTTCGGTGAGCAGCTTGTCGAGAAATCCTTCGACGTAGTCGCGGACATCGGGGCGAGCGAGATTGAGTACGAGCTGATTGCGCGACTCGGAGCGCGGGCGTCCTGGGAAATTCAAAACCCAATCCGGATGCTTTCGATAAAGGTCGGAATTCGGATTGATCATCTCTGGCTCAACCCACAAACCAAAATCCATGCCGAGGGAATGAACCCTACCGATGAGCGGCTTCAGGCCGTGAGGAAATTTCTCCGGGTTCACGTACCAGTCGCCGAGTCCCGCGTGGTCGTCTTTGCGCTGGCCAAACCAGCCGTCGTCCATCACGAAGCGATCGACGCCGATGGAGGCAGCCTTCTCCGCGATCGCGATTTGTCCGGCTTCGTCAACTCTGAATTCGGTGGCTTCCCACGAGTTGTAAATTACGGGACGGGGCTTGGGGTCCGGCGCTTGCGGGAGGATGTGAGCGAGCTCGAAACGATGCATTAAGCGCGAAGCGCCGCCCAAGCCGTGGGCGGAATAACCGCCATAAAAAATGGGCGTCTCGAGATGTTCGCCAGGTTTGAGTTTGTAGCCAAAATCGAATGGGTTGAACCCACCGGTGACGCGCACAGCATCCAGTTGAGTGTGCTCCACAGTGATGCGCCAGGAACCCGACCACGCGAGCGCGCCAAACCAAACTTCGCCGTGCTCCTCGCTGGCAAAAATGGGGCCAACGGTCGCTTGGCTATCGTCGCGAGAAACGGCAAACCACGGATTGGCTTGATGGCCGGTGGTACCGCGGCGGCTTTCGATGACGCGCGCACCACCAAGAATCGGCTCCTGATTCAGGGTCCATTCTCCAGCCCAGCGACCCGTGAGATAGCTCAAAGTGTAGCGGGCGGGAGGCAAGGTCCATTGCGCGGCAGCGGCCTGTTCGATCACGACCGGCTGCTTTTCGCGATTTTCGATATCAGCGGAACGCGCCAGGATGCCGCTCTCCGGGTCGATCGAATAGTGCAGCGTCACATAAATCTCGCGAGAAATATCCTTCAGTTGCAAGTCGACCGCTTGTGGATTGCTCTGCGTGGCACGGACAAAATGAAGGACCAAATCACGATTGCCATCGGCGAAGGTGACTTTAAGCGCAGGCTCGGTAAACAAACCTGCGCCCCAGCCAGCGTATTCCTGGGGCGTGGTCGTGTACGGCGAATCAAACGAAGCCATCTCCGGAAACGAATGTGCCGGAGGAAGGTTATCGTGCGCAGCGACGCGGCCGCCCCAATAGAGCGGCTGCAACTCGCCGTGATCGTTCACACCGAAAGCGTATGTGGAATTGCCGCCATCGAGACGGAAGATTTGCGCGGTCTGCGCGGCGGTTGAGCCCGCGGCGAGCAAGGACAGCAATAAAGAAGTGGATAGGACGCAAGAGAAAGGCAACTTCAAGAAGGTTTTCATTTCGCCGTATCCTAGCATTGCTGCCTAAACCTTGTCTCGCGCAGAGACTCACCGAGGCGCGGGAGCGGAGCCGTGCCTGTGCAAGCGCGTATGCCGCGGACTTCCAAAACGCATGTCTTTTGCTGCCTGGTCAGCGCAAGCACAGGATTACCACCCGCGGAGAGATGGGTGTAGGCGATGGCATCTGTCCGAGGGCGATTCGGGAGTGCTTGCCTTACGTCACGACACAAGGCAGACTCGGCGCGTGCTGATTGGACTGTTTACAGAATTAAATGGGACGGGCGGGGTGCAGCGGGCGAGCCGGCATCTTGCGGCCGTGCTTAGCGAATTCGCGGCAAGCCGGCACCTGGACTATCGCCTGCTAAGCTTGAATGACACGAGAGAGCTGCACCGGATGTCCGTGGGCGGCAAGGAATTCGTGTTTACGGGGTGCGAGAGAAGCAAAGCGCGGTTCACGGCGACGGCGATACGAGCTGCGCGACGCCGCGGAAAGGTAGTGCTGGCCGGGCATCCCAATTTGGGACCGGTTGCGCAGGCGATGAAGATCGCGGCGCCGCGGCTCAGAACTATTATCTGTACGCACGGCGTGGAAGTGTGGGAGCCACTTCCAGCGGTGCGCCGGCTGGCGTTGCGCTGGGCGAATGTGGTGCTCGCGCCAAGTGCGGACACGGCGAGTCACGTGGTTGAACAGCACGTGCGGCGAGAGCGAATCCGCGTTCTGCCGTGGGCGCTAGACCCGGAATTTGAAACCATTCCGGCAAATGCGCCGCCGGGAAAGCTGCCGCACGGGTACCCTGAGGGGCGCGTGATACTTACCGTGGGCCGCTGGCTGGCGAACGAACGGTATAAGGGTATGGACACGCTGATCACGGCGCTGCCGCGGCTTCTGACGCGCTGGCCGGAGCTACAGCTGGTGGCTGTGGGAGATGGTGACGACCGCGTGTGGCTGGAAGAATTGGCGGAAAAAAATGGCGTGAACCGTCATGTACACTTTCTCAGCGGTCTGAGTTTCCAGGAGCTTTCCGCGTGCTACGAGGCGTGCGAGATGTTCGCATTGCCGAGCCGTGGAGAAGGCTTCGGGCTCGTTTACCTCGAGGCGATGGCTCGGGGGAAACCGGTGATAGGCGGGGCGCACGGCGGGGCGCCGGAAGTGATTGAGGACGGAGTAACGGGGTATCTGGTGCCGCATGGCGACGCAGCACAACTCGCGACGTCCATCGAGACACTGCTGTCGGATCCAGCCCTGGCGCAAAAAATGGGCGGGCGCGGCCGGCAGCGCGTGGAGCGGGAATTCCGGTTCAGCGTTTTTGCCAAGGCGCTGAAGAAAATCCTTCGCGAACAATGCGAATCCTGAGCGTCACAGAAAGTTACGCCCCTTTCCTGGAATTTGGAGGACCACCCGTGAAGGTGCGGGCGCTGGCGCACGGACTTGCCGAACGTGGGAATGAAGTGACGGTGCTGACGGCCGATTGGGGCTTCGAAGCGCGCATGAGGGCGGCAGAAGCCTCCTCTGCAGAGCGGAGTCCGTTCGGATGGCGATGGGTAGAGAACGGCGTCACGGCGATTTACCTGCCGACATGGTTGCGGTATCGATCGCTGAGTTGGAATCCGGCAGTTAAGAGATTCTGCCGAGCCCGATTACAGAATTTTGATTTGGCGCACATTTACGGGCTGTACGATTTTCTCGGGCTATCAGTGGCGGACGCGTGCCTGAAAAGAAAAATCCCGTACGTGCTGGAGCCGATCGGGATGTTCGTTCCGATCGTGCGGAGCCTGCGTCTGAAACGGATTTATCACGCGGTGTTTGGACAGCGGCTGTTTGAAGGAGCGAGCGCAATCGTCGCGACGTCTGAGCAAGAGGTCGAGGAACTGGCGAGCGGCGGAGTGGCGCGAGAAAAAATCACGCTGCGCCGCAATGGAGTGGAAGCGCCCAACTCGTGGCCGGTGCGGGGAACCTTTCGCAAAGGGCTGGGAATAACGGAGCAAGCCAAAGTCGTCCTTTTTCTAGGCCGGTTGTCGGAGAAAAAGAGCCCTGACATGTTGTTGGAAGCGTTTGCTTCGCTTTCCAAGGAGGCTGGGGAAAAGGCTCTGGATCTCGTGTTTGCGGGGCCCGACGAAGGAGGAATGCAGACGCGGCTTGCGGAAATGGCAGCGCAACTGGGAGTAGCATCGCGGGTGCAGTTCACAGGGGCGATTTTCGGCGAGGCAAAGTGGGCCGCGTACCGGGACGCCGATGTTTTTGTGCTGCCCTCGCAAAATGAGAACTTCGGAAACACCGCGGCAGAGGCGATTGCGGCGGGCACGCCAGTCGTGGTGACGGAGCAGTGCGGCATCGCTCCGCTTTTGGCGGACGTGGCGGGGCTTGTGGTGCCGCACGACGCCGGAGCACTGGCTCACGCAATCAAAGCGGTGATCGGCGGCCCGGAATTGCACGCGGAGCTGGCTTCGGGTTGTACTGTGGTTACGGCGCGGCTGGGGTGGGATGAGCCGGTTCGCGAAATGGAAGCGTTGTATAACAAGCTTGC
>DATFZQ010000087.1:0-12163 GCA_035314345.1 Candidatus Acidiferrum sp. | reverse complement strand
CGCTTTCTTTCTTGGCTAGTTTCTTGAGTTCTTCTAAGTGCCGCTCATTGATGCGAACGACTCTGAGTTCTTTGACCATCATACAAATGTATGCCGAATGTGTTACGATTGCAAGTGGCTAAAGTCGGCCTTACCCCGCCCTAAAAGGACCGGGCTTGCGGCCTCCGCGGGTCAAGAATCCAACAGCTTTCACAAGGACACGACGACGAAAACTGGGAATTCCGATCGTGGCTAAAGCAGTACGCTCCAGATGACATCGATGGCCTTGTCAAGACCTTGAGTCAGAAATACTTCGCCCTCATCGACTGCACGCAGTGCGCAAATTGCCGCCAATCACTGCAGGTTGAATTCAAGAAAAGTGAGCTTCACACTATTGCAAAAACGCTTGGCCAGTCGATTGAAGCATTCCAGAAACAATCTATGTCAGAAGGCATGGTGAACCCGCCCTGTCCGATGCTCAACGGGAAGCGGTGCTCCATTTACGAGAATAGACCAGACGTTTGCAGGCGTGATTGACAATGTTGCCATTTGTCCGATCGCGTTTAACGCCTTTGAGGAACTAAAAGAGAAACTTGCATGGCCACGCCCCTAGCGTGGCGAGATGCACGATCCTGTACGAAATAAATCTGATCTTGTCATGTGCTTCGGGAAGGAAGAAGGTTCGTCAGGTATCCACTTTTCCGGTAACGCCGGTAATGGTTCAAGTTGTGCAACAGTGTGACTTGGCAAACTCCTCGAGCGACGTTTCTGGTCGGCAATGGGAAATACCCCTGGGATCTAGAGTGCACGTCAGTGATTGATTGTCAGAGACAATGGAAGTGTGCGGTTTACTCCGCCGGAAGTGCCTTGCACAGTGATCGTCGCGTTCGTTGGGGGCTTTACGATGGGACCGCCACCTCCGCCTCCACCGCAGCCGCTCAAGTAGCTAAGACTTAGTATCAGAAGCGCCAGAGCAGGTATAGCGAGACGCTTCGTTTGCCTTCTATAGATTCCCACCCAAGCCGGGAGGAACATCAACACCAACACGCAGACGAGTGGAATGCCAAAACGGATGGGCAACTGTGGCACGCTCGGCGGCTCCAAGAGAGGTAGCATTAACGCGTTGGCAGTGTTGTTGACTGTCACTGTGAACGCGTAGGAGGACGATCCGTTCGGCGGCGCCGAAGTTGGTGAAACGGCGCAAGTCGAGGGTGTCGGTGCGCCGCTGCAAGTAAGCGCGACTGTGCCGCTGAAACCACTCACCGGCGAAATCTGAAGGTCGTAGGTGGCAGTTTGACCAGCGCTGATTATTGAAGAAGTTGTGCAGTTTCCCGCAGCTGGACAATTTGCGCCCGCGGCCGCCGCGAGAGAGAAATCCGTCCCCGTGCCCGTCAATGAAACACTCTGCGGGCTTCCCGATGTGTTATCGGTGATTGTGATGCTTGCGGCACGGTTCCCGGAAGCGGTGGGTGTGAAGGTCACATTGATCGTGCATTTCGCTCCAACCGCGAGGTTCGAATTATTCACGGGGCAGGTATCGGTCTGCGCGAAGTCGCCGCTGTTGGTGCCGCTCAGGGCGATACTCGAAATTGTCACTGCAGCGGTGCCGGTATTCGTGAGGGTAACGCCCTGTGGTGCGCTCGTGGTGGTGATCAGCTGGTTTCCCAATGAGAGGCTTGCTGACGAGAGCGTCACAGCGGGCTGAACGCCCGTGCCCGAAAGGGCCACAATTTGCGGGCTTCCCGCTGCGTTGTCGGTGATGCTGACACTGCCAGTGCGGGTATTCGTGGTGGTGGGCTTGAAGGTGACCATGATTGAACAATTCGACCCTGTAGCCACGCTTGCGCCACATGCATTTGTTTGGGAGAAGTCGCCGCTATTTGCGCCAGTGATCGCAATGTTTGTGATTGTCAAAGTGGCAGTGCCCGTGTTGGAAAGATTTACCGTCTGAACGGGACTGCTGGTGCCGACGGGTTGATTTCCAAAAGGTATGCTCGTCTTGTCAAGGGTAGCAATAGGCGCTACGCCACTGCCGCTTAGTGCTACGGACTGCGGACTCCCAGCTAATTTGTGCGTAACAGTGATTGCGCCATTGCGCAATCCGGTGGCTTTGGGTTGGAACGCCACGTTGACTGTGCAATTCGCCGCAACCGCAAGTGTTGCCGGGCTCACGGGACACGTGTTGGTCTGGGTGAAGTCGCCGCTGGCGGCGATGGTGATGGTTGTCGCTGCGGCGCCATTGTTTGTGATCGTGATCGCTCGCGTCGCACTCGTGGTGCCGACGAGTTGGTCAGCAAAGGCCAAACTCACCGGCGTAACGTTGATCGGTGGGGGAGTCTGATTCAGAAGGATGCTGACGATATTCTCGCCCAGGTCCCCCGCGGCCACGTCCGGCGCTCCATCGGCGTTGAAGTCTCCGACAAGCACAGGAAAGGATTGTGCCCCGGTGAGATAGTCCTGCGGTGCTGCAAAAGTCCCGTCGCCATTTCCCAGGTACAACTGCATTCCAGCCGGCAAGCCGCTGGGATTTCTGGCCTGCGTGTTATCCGATATGTCGGTTCCCACGAGCAAATCCAAGTTGTTGTCTAGATTGAAGTCACCCACCGCCAGGGCGATTGGTATCGGACTACCAATATTTGGCTGGACATCATTCAAGACCAGAGACGTATTGAAAGTCCCGTCTCCGTTGCCCAGGAAAACGTCTATCGTTCCGAATTGATTGGCGACCGCGAGGTCCAGGTTCCCATCCTTATTAAAATCTGCGATGACCGGCCATGTGGAGCCTGCATGTGAGGTAATAAATGTTGGCGCTTGAAACGTGCCATCTCCCTTCCCCAGCAAAATCGCCACTTGCCCAGAGGCAGACCCCACATAGTCCGGCACTACAAGATCCAATTTTCCGTCCCCATTTAAGTCTCCCGCTGCCATGGCTCCCAAAAATCCATCCGTCGCCAGTGTTGGAGTAATCTTTGGAGCTTGAAATGTTCCGTCTCCGTTCCCCAAGAGAATCGACACGGTGTTATCGCTCTGGTTGACCACCGCAATGTCCAGTTTCCCGTCTCCGTTGAAGTCTTCGGTAAGGATTAGACCTTCGCCGGACCCCCCTGACGTGAATCTCGCAGGCGCCGCAAACGTTCCGTCACCGTTGCCAAGCAGCACAATTACATTCCGTGGAGCCGCGCCAGTCGAGTCACTCACTACCACGTCTTGGTTGCCGTCGTTGTTGAAGTCCCCGGTTGCGATTCCAGAAAACGCGCCGGAAACCGGGGTAATGATCCCCGGTTGGAAAGTGCCGTCACCCTTCCCCAGCAGCACTCGAACGTCATTCGAACTTCGATCCACGGCGACCACATCCAACTTACCGTCTTTGTTAAAGTCAGCAAGTGCCACAAATGGCCCGTTGCCCAGTGCGTAGTTCGCTCCGGCCCGAAACGTGCCGTCCCCGTTTCCCAATGCCATCGTCAGGACGTGCCCCTGCGTATT
Organism: Candidatus Acidiferrum sp.; assembly: GCA_035314345.1. GTDB lineage: Bacteria > Acidobacteriota > Terriglobia > Acidiferrales > UBA7541 > Acidiferrum. Next base: position 8,701 of record DATFZQ010000087.1, on the reverse strand, counting down.
CCCCGCGATCCAATCTGGGTTGCCATCCCCGTTGAAGTCCGCGACCGCCAGTTGCCCGGACAATTGGTCCACCGTCACCAGCGAAGCGGGCAAAAGCGTTCCGTCCCCCTTGCCGAGCAGGAGACTGACACTGCTGCCCAGACCAAGACTGCCGTTAATCGAGGTAAGGATGTCCAGCTTTCCGTCTTTGTTGAAGTCCCCCACGGCAAGGTTGGTAGCGCCTCCTCCCAACTGCCCAGCGCTATAGCTGATTGCCGGCTGAAAACTGCCATCGCCTTTGCCCAGCAGGATGATCACCGCTTGTGCGATCGGGCTGCTCGCCACGATATCGGGAAGGCCGTCCCCGTTAAAATCCCCTACGGCCACGTCAAATCCGCCGCCGGAATTAAGCGCAATGCTGCGCGCTGCCTGAAAATGCCCGTCGCCATTCCCGAGCAGAACAACAACTTGGCTGTTACTTTGGTCCGAAAGCACGAGGTCGAGTTTGTTGTCCTTGTTGAAGTCCGCCGCCGCCACGTAAGTTGCGGCTCCAATCCCCAAACCAGAGGTGTTAATCGGCGCCTGCATTGTGCCGTCGCCATTCCCAAGGAACACGCTTACGCTGTTCGTAGTGCGGTCCACCACCGCCATGTCTAGCTTGCCGTCACCGTTGAAATCTCCTAGCGTCAGCGACTGGGGATTGGAAATCCCTGTCAGTGTCGTCTTTAGGGTGAACGTTCCGTCCCCATTCCCCAGGAGGATGAAGACCGCTGCGGTGTTCAAGTTCGTGGGGACGAACCCGATCACCGCAAGGTCCTGCTTCCCGTCGCCGTTGAAATCTCCAGAGGCCACGTAGTACGGTCCGCCCAGGTTCGCCGTGAAAAGCGGCGCTTGGAACGTGCCATCCCCGTTGCCGCGCAAGATGGTGAGTCCGCAGGTATTGCAACCGGTATTTGTCACCGCAAGGTCTTGTTTGCCGTCTCCGCTGAAATCTGCGGCTACCTCGGACACTGGAACTCCGCCGCCGGTGTTCACGATCACGTTCGCGGTCAAGAACACATTTCCCGGGCCGTTGAGTGAAGTAGCATTCGCAGAGCCGCTCGACTCGGATGAGGCTCTTTGAGGGTCCCGGGCTGCCGCGCGCAAGTTCAGAGCGACAAGGAAGGCCAGCAGCGCAAGGCCTCCTGTGCCAAGGCTGCAGAGCACACTGTTCCGGCGAAAGCGAAACTGCACACGCCGAGTTCTGGCACGGCGAAGCCCGGGGAAATCGAAGCGAGAAGGCTGCTGGCTCACACGCATCGTTTTTCTCCTCAGCGCTGGTTCTTTGGCGCGAAACCATGGGAGCGCGAAAACAGCCGGTTTGGTTTTGAAGGCTGCTTTTTCTGCAATGGAGTGTGAAAAAATCAGAGGATGTATCAAGAAAATGGGGGCTGACCGCCGGTTTCCTGCAGCCCATAACCTATGGGAAGTGCCAAACAGTGCGGTTCGGGATGTACTATCGGAGTTACAATCGCACCTGATCCGCTGAGAAAGCTTAGAGAAAATCCAGTAGCACGGAGTTGATGGTGTCCGCCTTGGGAGATGCTGAACTCGTCACAAGTATCCAGAATGGGCAGACGGACGCGGAGGCGGCGCTTTATGAAAAGTATGCAGCGAAGGTTTATTACCTGGCACTGCGCGAATCGCGATTGCCGCACGATGCCGAGGACGTTCGCGCCGAAACTTTCTTGCGAGTGTTGCAAGCGATTAGAGGGAAGAGTTTGAGGTCACCCGATGCCTTGGCTTCTTTCATTCTGGGGACAACCCGCAATATTCTGCATGAACTTTTTCAGCGGAGAAAACAGGCCGGCAAAACCAAGGAACCCGAGGCTGCAGACTTATCCACTCCCTCTCACGAAGAGCAATTCCTAGATTCGGAAGTGCAACACGCTATTGAGCGCACCATCGTGCGATTGAAGCCCAGGGAGCGCGACCTCCTCCGCATGCACTTTTACGAAGAGTTGCCAACCCAGGAGATTGCCCGGCGAGCGGGGATTGCTCCGGAACGCGTGCGATTGATCAAGTCTCGCGCCCTGAAGCACTTCCGGGAGTTTTACTGGCGCTTGGATCGAGCAAGTGCACCAAAAAAAATTGATACACAAAGGAGGTGAAGTACCACTTAGCTATGATGCACCCCCAAATCGAAGATGAAGAGATCATTGAGCGTTACGTTCGCAAGCAGCTTGCAGAGGAGGAGCGCAAGGCTTTCGAAGAGCACTTTTTTGGCTGCAATGATTGTTTCGAAAAGTTGCAGGTCGCCGAGCGATTTGTTGCGGGTCTGCGCGATGCCGCCCGCCGCGGCCTGTTGGCGAGAGAAGTCGAAGGCACCAGCCGGGGCTCTATTTGGAGGGGCTGGCTTGTTCCCGCGTTCGGAGTAAGCGTATGCGCGGCGCTGGTGCTCGCTGCCTTTAGCGGCTGGCTGTACTTCTCTCAAATGCCGAAATTGCGCGAGCAGCTCAGCCGGTCCGCGGAAGACCTGCGCGCTCAACAGGCAGCTCGTGCCGAGCTCGAGCACCAAATGACGAGCAGCATTCAAGCCGAAGCGAATCTCCCTCTCGTGATGCTTCAAGCCGAGCGTGATGTGCAAACCGCTCCCAACGAAGTAAGTATTCCCGCGGGAGCAAAGCGCCTAGTCCTTTGGGTCGACGTGCCTGCGGGAAAATCCAACAGTTTTCGTTTACAGTTGGACACCGCGGACAATCGTCCGGTTGAGACGCTCGATAACTTGCAACGTAACAGTTATGGCGCCCTGGCCGTCAGCCTTCCCGCGGAAACATTGCAACCGGGAGACTATCGGATTAAACTCACGGTCGAACCACCCCCCTCGTCCCTCTTGGCAGAGTACAGGTTGAGAATCCGCAGGCCCTAGAGAACGCGGAGACGCGCCATGAAAGCTGGCCCGAGAAATTGGCTTGCCTCTTCTGTGTCGATGTGTGTTTTCTTCCTCTCCTGCTCTCTGCGTTCTCCGGCACAGCAACCCATCCAGCAGCCGATCGCCCCCCCAGCACCCGCTCAAACGCAAACTCCTCCCTCTTCTGATCTTGCCGCGCAAGAAGACGAGTTAATCAAGAAGTGCAATGAACAGTTGAATGTTAAAGGCCAATTTAAGGAAGCTGAGGAATCGGCCAGGCAAGCCCTTGAACTCAGCCAGAAAATGGGCGACAAAAAGCGAATTTTGGTAGCGATGCTGTACCTCGGCTCCGCTTATTATGACCAGGGCCGCAGGCCCGAGGCCTTGGAGGTCTTCCAAAACACGGTAACGCTGGCTCGCGAGACGGACAATCGAAAGGGGCTCTCTCGCGCATTGAACAACATTGCCGGCGTGCTCGGCGACCTGGGGCGTTACGAGGAATCGATCAGCTACCTCTATCAATGCTTGGATGTTGCGCGGGCGCTGGGCGATCAGCCTATGCAATTCACGGCCCTGTTGAACGTCGGCCAGTTGTACATCCGCCTGGGAGATCCAGACAAGGCCGAGGCTCCACTGCTCGAGTCACTTCGCATTGGGCGTGAAATGAAGCACAGTGAACTGGTGAACAATCCTTCCAAAGTGGCTACGGAAGCTTCCCTACGGCTCTTGGGCGACATGGAGATCGCACGCGAGCGATTCCAGCCTGCGTTGAAATATTTGAACCAAGTCCGCGAGAGTCATCCCGATAACGCGCAAGCGCAAATCGAGCTCCTGGACAGTCTGGCCGTGGCCCACCAGAGACTTGGGGAATACCAGAAAGCCTACGAGCTTCTTCAAGAAGCCATACCGATCGCTGAGAAAGCAAATAGTGCGGGATACCCGCTCCTTGTTGCCAACCTGGGCGAAGCCCAGGAATCGCTCGGGCAACTGAACGAGGCGCTGGCGTCGGAAGACCGCGCCATGACCGCTCTTCGGCGGACCGGTGGAAACTCTGACGAAGAATGGCTCATCGAGAGGCGCATCGGCCATATTGAACGGGCCCTTGGCCGCAACGAAGAGGCGCTCGCGCATTACGAGAATTCCATCCGTGCCATCGAACTCCTTCGCGCCACTGCACTGAATACCGAGACTGGCCGCGCCAGCTTCGCGGGTCGCAGCCGGATGGTATATGCGGAAACCGCCGATCTGCTTTACGACATGCACCGCGAAGCAGAGGCTTTGGAAATGACCGAGCTTGGCCGCGCCAGAGCTTTCCTCGATATCTTGGCGATGTCTCGCAGCGGGATCTCGGATGAACTGAGGCCTGAACAGCGCAAACACGAGGACGAGATACTGGTACACATTTCCGCCGTGCAAAAGAACCTATGGAAGGAAAACATCTCTCCGGATGAAGAGAGAAAACTCAAAGCAGAGCTGACCTCAGTCGAGGATGATCTCGAAACTTTTCATGTTGAAGTCCGGCACAGCAATCCGCGTTACGCAAGCATTCAGTATCCGGAACCGATCAGCGTCAGCCGCATCCAGAGGGACTTGCTCGATGCGCAATCCGTCTTGGTGGAATTCCTACTCGGTGAAAAGCGCTCCCTGGTCTGGGCTGTGTCCAAGGAAAAGTTGAGCGTGGGCGTCCTGCCTCCCCGCAAGGAGATTGAAAACGAGGTTTCCGCCTATCGAAAGGCGTTGACCGGAAAAATTTCAACATTGACGCTGGCCGGTTCACTGGCCGAAATAGAACCTGCCGGCAGGAAATTGTATAGGTCTCTTCTTCAGCCCGTGGAAAATGCGCTCGTCGGAGCACGCCGTTTGGTGATCGTGCCTGACGGTGCTCTGGATTACTCGCCTTTTGAGACGCTGGTTCTCCCGGCGCGTCACGGAGCGTCTGGTGAGAGCGGCCCCGCGTATCTGCTGGAGAAATTCTCCGTCGTTTACGGCCCGTCGGCTTCAGCCCTCGTAGTAGTGAAAGAGATGAACCGCGAAGAAGGCCATCCGCCCAAGACGCTTTTGGCTTTTGGCGACCCCATCATCGACGTTCCGACGGGGTCGGCAAAAAACGGATCGGAAACCACCCGCTCTCCTTCTCAGGAGCAGGAGTCAATGTCCATCGCGACTGTCGCCGATGAATATGCGGAGCGCGGTTTTTCTTTTTCGCGGCTCCCATACTCCCGGGCAGAGGTGCTCGGCATCAGCAAGCTTTACTCGCCAAGTCAACGGCGGGTCTATCTCGGCGAACAGGCGCGCGAAGAAACGTTGAAAACAGAGACGCTCAGCGGCTACCGCTACATCCACTTTGCCAGCCACGGATTTGTCGATGAGATCCAGCCCTCGCGCTCCGGCATCCTGTTCTCGCGCGACTCTCATTCCACGGAAGATGGTGTGCTTCAGATGGACGAGATCATGCGCTTGAAGCTGAACGCGGACTTGGTGACACTATCCGCCTGCAGCACCGGCCTGGGCAAGCTGGTGAACGGCGAAGGGATCCTGGGGATGACGCGTGCCTTTTTCTACGCCGGCGCGCGAAATGTCACCGTGAGTCTTTGGAGTGTGAACGATTCCTCGACCTCAGCATTGATGAAAGCCTTTTACGAAAATCTCAACCGCGGCTTGTCAAAAAGTGCGGCCTTGCGTCAAGCGAAGTTGACCCTGTTACGCGGCCGGGAAGCCGCGTGGCACCACCCTTACTACTGGGCAGCATTTGTTCTGGTCGGCGAAGGCAAGTGAAGCAACGATTGCTGCAACTCCAAGATAGAGAGCACAGAGTCTCGTAACGTGGGGCTATCGTAAGCGTCCGACTCTGACCGTCAAGATGAGGTGTGGGTTGGAGCTATCCACGTTGGTTGGTTCAGTTGCGCGTAACACGGCGTTTTCTGACAACTTCAGTTTCTCCTTGCGATCCATAAGTAGGCTTGCGGGTACCTGCGAAGCTATCCCGGGGTTATAATCGCGGCAACTTATGCCTCTCCTTCCAGGCACACATCTTGGCCCCTATGAAATTACCGGGCCGTTAGGTTCGGGCGGCATGGGGGAAGTATATCGAGCGAGAGACACGCGGCTTGAGCGGACCGTGGCGATCAAGATTTTGCCGAAGGAGATGTCGGCCGACCCGACGAGGAAGCAGCGATTCGAACGGGAAGCCAAGGCCATATCCAACCTGAATCATCCGAACATTTGCACGCTGCACGACGTGGGCAGCCAGGACGGCGTCGAGTATCTAGTTCTGGAACTGGTCGAGGGGGAGACGCTGGAAAAGCGGCTGGAGAAGGGGCCGCTGGCCACCGAGGTGCTGTTGCGGTACGGGGTTGAAATTGCCGGAGCACTCGAAAAGGCCCATCGCAACGGAGTGATTCATCGCGACCTCAAGCCCAGCAATATCATGCTCACCAAGTCCGGAGCGAAGCTGCTGGATTTCGGCCTGGCAAAATGGGAGGGTTCCGGATCCTCAGAAGAAGAGGTGCTGAAGACGCTGACGGCCGAGGCGAAGAAAGTCACGGAACCAGGCACCATTCTCGGGACATTTCAGTACATGGCCCCGGAGCAACTCGAAGGCAAGGACGCGGATGCGAGAACCGACGTTTTCGCTCTCGGAGAGATGTTGTACGAAATGGCGACGGGCCGGCCTGCCTTCACCGGAAGAACGAAAGCGAGCCTGATTGCCGCGATACTTTCGGCCGAGCCGCCGCCGATTTCGGCGTTGCAGCCTATGACCCCACCGTCGCTCGATGGACTGGTGAAGGGCTGCCTCGAAAAAGATCCCGACGAACGGTGGCAAACGGCACACGACGTAAAGCTGCAGCTTCGGGCGATAGCCGAAGGCAGGTCGCAAAGCGCCGCCGCGCCCCTGGCCGCGCGCTCGAAAACGCGCGACCGATTTCTAACTGCAGCGGCAGTGATCGGGGTTGCTGCGGCGATCGCCATAGGCCTCTTGTATTGGAGTCGCCAGCCAGTGAAACCGCGAATCGTCCGCTCGTATATCAAAGCGATGCCGAACTCGAGTTTTGTTCAGACGCCTCAGCAGGGTGGATTCGCCATCTCGCCCGACGGCCTTCGGCTGGCGTATGTGGCTCAGAACGCGGACGGCAAGACTCTCTTGTGGGTCCGCCCCCTCGATTCACTTGAGGCGCAGGCCCTAGCAGGCACCGAAGAAGCCTCTTTTCCATTCTGGTCGCCAGACGGCCGATACATCGGGTTTTTTGCCTCTGGCAAACTCAAAAAGATCGAGTCCTCCGGTGGTCCCCCGTTAACGCTTTGCGACGCCCCGAATGCGCGAGGCGGTGCGTGGAATCAGGACGGCGTGATTCTGTTTGCCCCCAGCCTGAACGTGCCGCTGCACCGTGTTTCTGCCTCCGGGGGAAACCCAATTCCCGTCACGAGTTTGGATCATCCTGAGAAAGGCGTGACCACGCATCGCTGGCCCCAATTCCTGCCCGACGGGCGCCACTTCCTGTACGTGGCAGGAACACCTCTTACGCCCCGGGAAAATCCCACGAACGCTATTATGGTGGGCTCCCTGGATTCCAAGGAAAGCAAACTCTTGTTGCACGCCCACGCGAGTGCCCAATACGCCTCGGGGGAAATTCTTTTCTTGCGGCAAAGCACCCTAATGGCGCAACCCTTCGACGTGAAGCGCCTGGAATTGGCGGGGGAAGCGTCTCCGATCGCGGACCCCGTGGACGAAGCTGAGCTGACTCTCTACAGCATGTTTTCAGCCGCGGGAAACGGCCTGCTTGCCTATATTGAAGGGACGAGCAGCGCGAGCCGGGAGCTGCTCTGGCTGGATCGCAGTGGGCGGAAGCTGGGAGAGGTGCCCGGAGCAGACACCTACATGAGCCCACGAATCTCGCCGGATGGGAAGCGGATCCTTTATACGCTGGTCGCTCCCTGGTATGAGGTGTGGAGCTATGACATGTCCTTGGGGGTGAAAACGCGGCTGACCTTTGGGACTAGTTCGGGACGAGCGCACTTGAGTGCGGTGTGGTCTCCGGACGGGCAGCGCATCGCCTATATGTCCATCCGCGCGGGCAAGTGGGGCGTATATGAGAAAGCCGCGGACGGTTCCGGGAACGAAGAGGTTCTCATGGAAGACACGGAGTCCATCAAGTATATGAACGATTGGTCTCCCGATGGCAAGTATCTGGCCTTTCAGCAGGCCGTGCAAGGAGTGAACGAGATTTGGCTGCTTCCCCTGACTGGCGAACGAAAGCCCATCCCCTTTCTGCAGTCTCAATTCGCTGCAAACCTGTCTTCTTTCTCTACCAACGGCAAATGGCTGGCCTACTGCTCAATGGAGTCCGGCGAGCAAAAGGTTTACGTCGTGCCGTTTCCCGGGCCAGGAGGAAAGTGGCAGGTGTCCCCCGGTGGCGGGTGCTACGCGCGCTGGCGGCGCGATGGCAAGGAGTTGTTCTACCTCTCTCCCGACAACAGAATCATGACCGCCGAAGTAAAAACCGACGGTTCCAGCTTTGCCATCGGCGCCGTGAAACCGTTGTTTGAAACCCGCATTTACCGCTCCACCTTTGGTGGTTACGACGTCACCGCCGACGGCCAGCGCTTCATCATCTGCTACGAACCTGGCCAGCCCAATGTCGCCATTACGTTGGTGGAGAACTGGGACGCGGAGCTGAAGAAGAAATGAGTTTGTTGACATCCTCCCCTCCGTGAACGGAGGGGATTCCTACAGGCTCTATAGGCTTGCGCATACGATGCCCTCGGTGGGTTCCTGAGCCAACGTGCTAACAGCACACGAAGTATCTCTACAGGCTAAGACGGCATGCCCTGCCG
>DATFZQ010000086.1:0-19928 GCA_035314345.1 Candidatus Acidiferrum sp. | reverse complement strand
ACTTTAATCTTTTTTTCCGGTCTTTTCCGCGGGCTAGGCTTTGGCGTTGTTGGCGGCATGGACCACGACACCCCGCTTCATGGTCAACCAGCAGGTGTTCATTCCAAAATAATAAGGAATTTCGCGGTAATCGGCCACTTCGAAGACGGCGAGGTCCGCCAATTTGCCAACCCCGAGCGAGCCGATGTGCTTCTCGCGGCGTAGGGCATAGGCCCCGTTAACGGTCGCGGCAGAGATGGCTTCGGCCGGTGACATACGCAATTGAGTACATGCGAGCGACAGGATCATCGGAATGCTCATCGTTGGGCTGGTGCCGGGATTGTAATCCGTGGCAAGGGCGACGATAGCGCCTGCATCGATGAGTTTGCGGCCAGGCGCGTATTGCGCGAGGCCAAGGTGGAAATCGCAGCCGGGCAGGAGCGTCGCAACAGTCAGGGACTTTGCCAGGGCCGCGATGTCGCTGGAATTAACTTGTTCGAGATGGTCGCAGCTGGCTGCGCCGAGTTTCACGGCAAGTTGCGTTGCACCTGTGCGGGTAAGCTGTTCTGCATGAAGCCGTGGCGTCAGGCCGTGACGCTTGCCAACTTCGAGGATTTGCTTGGCTTGCTCTCGAGTGAACGCTCCGCGATCGCAGAAGACGTCGCAGAATTCCGCTAGTTTTTCTTGCGCCACTTCGGGGATTAGTTGCTCGGTGAGGAGCGCGATGTACCCTTTCACTCCCGCGGCGCTGCCAAGATACTCCGCCGGAACGACATGCGCGCCGAGAAACGTCGACACGATATCCAGCGTCTGCTCGACGGCTAGTTCCTTGTGCAGCCGGAGGATTTTTAATTCGCTCGCGACATCCAGGCCATAGCCGCTTTTTGCTTCGATCGTCGTGGTGCCATAGGCGGCGAATTGCGTGAGCGCTTTGCGTGCGCGCTGTTTCAGCGCCTCTGATGTGGCTGCTCGCAGTTTTTTTACAGAGTTCAATATCCCGCCGCCCTTGCGGGCAATCTCTTCATAACTTGCGCCGGCGATTTTCAGCTCATATTCTTCGGCGCGGCTCGCGGCGTGGATCAGATGCGTGTGCGAATCGACAAAGCCCGGCAGCACCACACGGCCGCCGACGTCCAATTTCTCTGCGGTGGTCGATTCTGGAAGTGCCTCGATTTTTGCGCGAGGCCCGACGGCCGCAATCAATCCATCGCGAACCAGCAGTGCGCCATCCTTGATGATGCCGAGTTCGGCAAGCGCCGCGCCCCGCCGCGGGCCGTGGCCGCGCAGCGTGAGGAGTTCTGAGGCGCCGCTGATGAGAAGGGAAGTCGACATGGCCCGGCTATTATGCCGGATAGACGAGGCGGGTGCACAGTTGGAGTAGGACAGGCATTCCTGCCTGTTTCTCGCCTCTGGGCTGGATCCGTGATGAAAAGCGGACAGACAAAAGTGTCTGTCCTACTTCAGGCTGTCGTAGCTTGCCCTTTATAGGCTGGAACAAACACTTTCTGCACAAATTCCTCGTAGGATGTTGGCGTCGTGTTCTTCGCCGTCCGAGTTTCGAGCGCGCACATGTGGCGATTATTAAGCGAATCGCACATCTCGCTGAGCAGCGTTGCGAAATCTTTGGACATGCCCATCTGCGTCATCGCTTGAATAACCTGCTCCGCAGGCAACTGAACGTAGGCGAGATTCGGTATTCCAATGGCCGCTCCAGCGATTTTTGCCATTTCCAGATACGTGAGGTCTCGCTGCCCCAGCAGTTCGCGTTTCTGTTGGCCGGTGAAATCGAGCTTGAGAAGCGCTTCGGCCGCCGCGGCACCGATATCGCGAGTGGCAATCACCGGCATCGCGAGGTCCGGACTGACCGGCCCGGCCATCATCCCGAAACTCTTGATAATGCCAACCTGCGGTAGCGTGTTTTCCATAAAATAGCCGGCGCGCAGAAAAAGCGCATTAAGCTTGGGGATTCGAGCAAACCTTTCTTCCAGGATGTGAAGCCCGAGCACGGGACCGGTCTTGCCCGCCTTGTCTGCGCCAAAGCTGCTGAGAACCACTGCGTGCGTGACGCCGGCGGCTTCGAGTGCAGTCGCGATCGAGTTCGTCACCTCATCTTGATGCTCCCGGTAGTGTGGGTTCGCTGGATCGGGCGGCAACATCACATAGACCGCCCGCGCGCCGGTGAAGGCTTTGGTCAAAGCCGCTGAATCCGTCACGTCCGCTTCAAACGCTTCCGCGCCGCGAGCACCGAGCTTCGAGAGACGGTCCTTGCTGCGTCCCACCACGCGCACTTTTTGGCCCTTGGCCAAGAGCGCTTCAGCGGCGACACTTCCTGTATTTCCTGTAGCTCCCAAAATGACGTACATGATTTCCTCCTGGAGAACTGCTTCGTGTTCGATGCGCGGGTGAGCGGGGAAGATACTCTCTACAACATTGGTATTTTGACCCCAGTCTTCTTCGCGAATGCAATCGCGTCGGGATAACCTGCATCGACATGACGCACGACGCCCATTCCGGGATCATTCGTCAACACGCGTTCGATGCGCGCGGCCATTTCTTTCGTTCCGTCGGCGACCGTGACTTGCCCGGCATGCTGCGACTAGCCGATGCCCACGCCGCCGCCATTGTGAATAGAAACCCATGACGCGCCGCTCGCCGTATTCACGAGCGCATTGAGCAGCGGCCAGTCGGCTACGGCGTCGGAACCATCGAGCATGGACTCCGTTTCACGATACGGGGAAGAGACCGAGCCGCAATCGAGATGGTCGCGCCCCATCACCACCGGCGCTTTCAACTCGCCGCGCGCGACCAGTTCATTCAGCGCGAGGCCGAATTTGTCACGCTCGCCATAACCCAGCCAGCAAATCCGCGACGGCAGCCCCTGAAACTTCACGCGTTTCTGCGCCAGCTTGATCCAGCGCGTCAGGTGCTCATCATGCGGAAACATTTCGAGGACAAGCTGGTCCGTCCGCGCGATGTCCGAAGCTTCACCCGAAAGCGCCGCCCAGCGGAATGGCCCTTTCCCTTCGCAAAAGAGCGGGCGGATATACGCCGGCACAAATCCCGGAAAGTCGTAAGCATTCTTGACGCCATGTTCGAACGCAAACGTTCGAATATTGTTGCCGTAATCAAACGTGACGGCGCCAAGCTTCTGCAAATCGAGCATCCCCTGGACGTGCTGCGCCATCGCGCCAAGCGCGCGTTTGCGATACTCCTGCGGATTATTTTTGCGCAGCTCCAGCGCGGCTTCGAGCGACATGCTATTCGGCACATAGCCGCCAATGGGATCGTGCGCGCTCGTCTGGTCGGTCAAGAGATCGGGCACAACGCCGCGCTTCGCCAGCTCCGGAATCAAGTCGGCGCAGTTGCCCACCAACCCGACAGAAGTAGCCTCGCGTTTGCGGACGGCATTTTTCAAAATGCGCAGCGCCTCGTCGAGGCTCGTCACCATGACGTCGCAATAGCCGCCCTTCACGCGCCGCTTGATGCGCTCCGGGTCGACGTCAATCCCAAGAAACGCCGCGCCATTCATCGTCGCGGCCAGTGGTTGCGCACCGCCCATCCCGCCCATGCCCCCGGTCACGACAAGTTTGCCCGCTAGGTCTCCGCCAAAATGTTTTCGAGCCGCCGCAGCAAATGTTTCGTAGGTGCCTTGCAAAATTCCCTGCGTGCCGATGTAAATCCAGCTGCCCGCGGTCATCTGCCCGTACATCATCAGCCCCGCCCTGTCCAGTTCGTTGAACTTTTCCCAGTTGTTCCAGTGTCCCGTCAGGTTGGAATTGCAAAGAAGGACGCGCGGCGCATACTCATGCGTGCGAAAAACCGCAACCGGCTTGCCCGATTGCACCAAAAGTGTCTCATCCGATTCCAGCGCCTTCAGCGACCGCACAATCGCGTGAAAGCACTCCCAGTTGCGCGCCGCTTTCCCGGTCCCGCCGTAAACCACCAAATCTTCCGGCTTCTCGGCAACTTCCGGGTCGAGATTGTTCATCAACATACGCAAGGCCGCTTCCTGCTGCCACCCTTTGCAGGAAAGCGTCGTCCCCCGCGCAGCACGAAAGGGCCCTCGCGACAAAGCTCCGTCAGCCACTGTTCCGGAAAGCGTAGCGCTCATGCAGAAACTCCGCGTTTCATCTTAACGCAGCGCCACTTTCCGCACCACACCGGCTCAGCGCACTAGGCCGCCGCGTTGGCCATGCCCAGTATTGGGTTATTCCGTCAGTTTCGGGATATCCGACTTACGAGGAGTTATCAGGTCGGGGCTGTCTCGCGGCGTCGAGTCTCAACTCTTTTTTTGTTGTGGTTCAATAAGCACATGGCTTCTGCAAAGCAATTGGCCACCTTTGAAAAATTGCAAGAATTCTTCCGCTCGGAGGTCCAGGCAGAAGTACGGTCTGGCTCGCAGGTATTTCGCGGGTACCAGAGTCCCGCGTCGTCGATAAATTGCGATATTACGGTTTGCTGAGCGAAAGCGACAAGCTTGCCTTCCTCGACTGTCTCGCGTACTGGGCCAGCGCCTACTACGGCTTTGTCATCAATTTGCCCCGGATGAGCCTTACGAACCATCCCTTCTTTTCCAAATGGTCTCAGGGGCCGAGCTGGAACTGGGATTTTGATAATCACGCTCTAAGGCCCTTCGGCCACTATGAAACGGATGTGCTCGGGAATTACTGTTGCAAAAGCGGAGGAAAGAACTTTTCTGATCATGTGGATTTTGGGAGCCGACTCGCTCAATTGCGCTATTGTGTGGCGCGGCCCGAATTTAAAGGCGTGCACCCGCTTTCGCAATTCGGGTTTGAGCGAGCGATGGGTTTTGGCTTGGGGAACTGGGACTACATCGTCGAAGAAAATGTTGATGGAGTATTTTCCTTGTTTGCCAAAATCGTCCAATTCAGTTTTGACCCTCCGGATAGAATACGTGCCGCCACGAAATAGTGCGGCATGCGGCGCAGGTTTCGGTTTTGCAGCGCAAGCGCCAGACAAACGCAGTAATCGAAAACCGTCCCGCCACCAGTACTCGAGTTGGATTGCGCGCCGAAATGGCCTAGGGTAGAGTCAAGGATTCCGATGAACTACGGCACGCTTCCCTCGCGATTGCTCAACGCGGTCGACTCCATGTCGAACCCCCGCGCGCAGATGTTTCGCAGCGCGGATGGTTGGAAGCCGATCGCGTCCGAAGAACTCCTGCGCCGCGTCGCAGGGCTTTCCACGGCATTTGTCGAACTCGGCGTGAAGCCCGGCGACCACCTCGGTCTCTTCGCTGCCAACCGTCCGGAATGGCACATCGCCGACTTTGCCATCACGGGCGCGGGCGGCGTCACCGTTCCCATCTACTTCAACGAATCGCCTGAACGCATCACCTACATTCTGAAACACTGTGGCGCGAAATTCGTCTTCGCGGCGGGCACAGCGCAAATGTACAAACTCCAGGCCGTGCGCTCACAGCTGCCTGAGTTGGAACAGATCATCCTCGCGGATTGCGGATCAGACTTGCCGCCAGATTACCTCCGTTACGAAACGCTGATTGCGACGGCAGGCGGCGCCGATGTCGCGGCTTACCGAATGCGCGCATCGCAGGTCCTGCCGGGCCAGCTGGCCTCGATCATCTACACCTCCGGCACGACAGGCGAACCCAAGGGCGTCATGCTAACGCACACAAACTTTTGTTCGAACGTCACGGACTCCTGCGCCAACGTGAAATTCGACTCTACGGATGACGTTGCCATCTCCTTCCTTCCGCTTGCCCACGTCTATGGCCGCACGCTCGACTATGCTCATCTTTTTCACGGTGTCACGATCGCTTACGTCGAGGCCGTCGAGCATGTCGCGCAAGCCCTCCTCGAAATTCAACCAACGCTTCTTGCCGCCGTGCCGCGCGTCTTCGAGAAAATCTATACACGCGTCATGGAGCAGGGCAGCAAGCAGACTGGCTATAAACGAAAGATCTTTGACTGGGCAATGGAAATCGCAGGCCGTTCGGCTTTATGGCGTTCTGGGGAAAAGAACACCGGTTCGCAAGTAAAGCTCGCCTGGGGTCTGGCCGACAAGCTCGTTTACTCGAAGATTCGCGAAGGAACCGGCGGAAAGTTGCGCCTGGTTTTTTCCGGCGGTGCGCCGCTTGCGAAAGAGCTTGCCGAGTTTTTCTGGGCGGTAGGAGTTCCGATTTACCAGGGTTACGGTCTGACGGAAACGGCCCCGGTTCTCACATCAAACTATCCGCAGAACAGAATGGGCAGCTCAGGCAAGCCGATTCCCAACGTCGAGCTTCGCATCGCGGATGACGGCGAAATCCTCGCCAAAGGCCCCTGCGTCATGCAGGGCTATTACAAAAGCTCGGAAGCCACACGCGAAGTGCTAAGCGCCGACGGCTGGTTCAGCACCGGGGACATCGGCTACCTCGACAAAGACAACTATCTATTCATCACCGACCGAAAAAAAGATCTCATCAAGACCGCCGCGGGCAAGTTCGTCGCTCCGCAGCCTATCGAAAACGCGCTGAAGACCAGCCCCTTCATCCTGAATGCCATGGTTGTCGGCGACAAACGAAAATTCGTTTCGGCGCTGATCGTGCCGAATCCCACAACTGTCGCCGCGAAAGCCGCGGAGCAGGGAATCAAGTTTTCTTCGAACAAGGAAATGGGTGCGCATCCCTTCGTGCGCCAACTCATCGAAGCCGAAGTGAAGCGTCTGACCGCGAATCTCGCACAATATGAATCCATTAAACGCTTTGCCCTCCTGACCGAGGACTTCACGTTTGACAACGGCGGCCTCACCTTCACTCTAAAGCTCAGACGCCGCGTGGTAGAACAGCAACTTCACGACGTCATCGAGGGCCTCTACGCCGACGTCTCCGAGCCCCGCCCCATTCTGCAAAACTAACACCCGAGATCTCGAGTGCGGCAGCCCTGCTGCCGCTTTTCCCGGAGACTCGCACGACTGCATATTTCGCGAAGCTTAATAGCTTAGGTATACTCCTAATTCTAAAAGCCTTGGCGCTTGACAACCCTGAGCGATTGGCAATTTTCACAACTTTGCCTCCGCCCTTCCTGTCTTTGCAGCTTTCGCTCTTGGCAAAATGTACGCATCAGCGTACTATAGCTATTGGGTAATACTGTGGTTCTTACCGGGGAGCGCCACCAATCTCCAGATTGGCGTTTTTTTGTTTTTTGGAGTCGTTCCCGGCCTAAACTCTTTATCAGCAACACTTACGAAACACCGGTTCTGCCGAGTGCTATTGCGCAAATGAGTTCTTTAGAATCCTACATCTACAAGGCGTCCCGCAGGTGTTGATTCTAAGAGGGTTACGACTATTCCTAAATCTTTTGGAATCAATGTTTACAAAAAAACCCGGGAGGGGCTAGTTATGGTTAACCAAAAATTGCCTCCCGGGTCGCAGCGTGCATCACCCTAATTTGTGGGGCGTCGCTAGGGCCGGCTGGTTCTCGCCGAGCGCTTCCAAGGATTTTGTAGTTTATTGATTTTCTCTTCAGGGAACTGTCGGACCTGCGAGTCGAGCGTCTTTACGATTTGTCGCCAGGCCCACGGAGGTCTAAAATCCCAGTGGGGATACCAATGTCAGATGAACTAATCATAGCTGGCCGCGCCTTTAAATCCCGCTTGATCGTGGGAACGGGCAAATACCGCAGCTTCCCGGAAATGGCTCGCGCTCACGCCGCGTCTGGCGCGGACATGGTGACGGTCGCCGTCCGCCGCGTAAATCTCACCGACCGCTCCAAAGAATCGCTTCTCGATTATATCGATCGCGAAAAAATCTTCATCTTGCCCAACACGGCCGCTTGTTACACCGCCGACGAAGCCATTCGCACCGCACGCCTCGCCCGCGAAGTCGGCCTCTCCAATTGGGTCAAGCTGGAAGTCATCGGCGACCAGCAAACTCTTTTCCCCGATACCGAGCAACTCATCGAAGCCACGCGCGTCCTCGTAAAAGAAGGCTTCGTGGTTCTCCCCTACACGAATGACGACCTGATCGCCGCGCGCAAACTCATCGACGCAGGCGCCGCCGCCGTCATGCCGCTCGCCGCGCCCATCGGCTCGGGACTCGGTATTCAAAACCCTGCCAACCTGCGCATCCTTCGCGAACGCATCACCGAAGTCCCCATGATTGTCGACGCAGGGGTAGGCACAGCTTCCGATGCCGCCGTAGCGATGGAATTAGGCGCCGATGGCGTTCTGATGAACACAGCCATCGCCGAAGCTGCCGACGCTGTCCTGATGGCCGAAGCCATGCGCGAAGCCGTCTCCGCCGGCCGCAAAGCGTGGCTCGCCGGCCGTATGCCGAAGCGTCTTTACGCTTCCGCTTCCAGTCCCCTCAGCGGCGTGGTCCGCTGATTTAGTTTTTCGAAGTGGGCGCGTTCTGCGTAGGCTCTGCTTCCAATGGATTCCAGAGCGCCCGCTCGAGGAACTGCCGCTCTGTGCCCGCCAAAATGAATTGAGGAGACGAAATGTAGTCCGTCTCCTCAAAAAACTTTTGCGCGGTCTGTCTAAGGTCGGGCCTGATGGCTTCTCTCTCAGCCTAAGCTGATCAAGATTAGTATTTCCCAGGGTGATTGTGACGCCAGTTCCAGTATTCGCGTTGCTGTTCTCTGCTCAGCCGATTGTAGTCGCGATACTCGTAATGACGTTCCCCGATCCATACGCGGTACGCCCCTATCTCGCCATTATTCCAGGTGTGGTAATCCGCGCGATATTCGTCGTAGTAACGCGTGTGCGCGGCGCATCCGCTTGCCAACACCGGCGCAATCATCGCAGCAGCCAGCACTAGGGGCCCCAGCAATCCCTTTATTCGGAACATTTCGCAATCCTCCCTAGGATTCGCAGCTTCTCATCGCTGTCTTTCGTTGACGATACAGCGATTCTTGTAAAGTCCCCGGAGAATCACGGGGCACTTATCGTCAGCTATTTATAAAACACGGGAAGCGCGACCAAGTTGCGATTTGCACCGAATTTTTTCTGGAAAGTTTAGTGTGGGAACGGAATGCAGCTATGCCTGCGCTGCTTTTCTTGCCTGTTCGGCATCGTAGCTTTCGCCGTAAATCGAAGGCACCTTTGCTCCCATACTTCGCAAGTAGGAGCTCAATTGACCGCGATGATGAATAGTGTGGTGCGCTCCAAACATCAAAAAGGTTACCGCTGGCCGTTGAAAGAGCCCGCGAAAATCCACGATCTTCATCAACTGTTCGCTCGTCAATTTCGACAACGCATCCAGTCTCTCGGTATAGGCCCGCTCATACCAGGCTGCGATTTCGGCCGGTGTCTTCAGCTCCGCGGGAAGGAGCGCGCCAGTTTCAAACTTTCCATTGATCACGGTATCTGCAAATCGCACGTCCGCCGCCGCGATGTGCCTCACCAACTCCATCGCGGTTTTGGATATCGGGTCTGGCCGGTAATCCG
Organism: Candidatus Acidiferrum sp.; assembly: GCA_035314345.1. Classification (GTDB taxonomy): domain Bacteria; phylum Acidobacteriota; class Terriglobia; order Acidiferrales; family UBA7541; genus Acidiferrum. The sequence continues at coordinate 10,541 of DATFZQ010000086.1, read as the reverse complement.
CCTTGTCGGCTGGCACCGCTTCGATGATTTTCTTCGTGACTTGGCTTTCATTTTTCAACGCCGGAAGGTAAAGACCGTGCAACAAAAACGTCGCATTATCCGCAGTCATCTCTTTCATTGTTTGTTCCTCTCTCGTACCTGACAGGTTTGGCCCGCTTCGACCTTCCCTTGGATGCACTATCCCACAACACGTTTCATCGCGCACCCCAAAGTCTTCTAGTACCCGTTTCGTACCGTACAGCTAGCCATAACTGTTCGTACGGTCAGGATATTAGCAGCACACAGCGTCGCGGCTCTCTCCATTGTTGAAGCGCACCCGCTCCTCATAATTGTTTACAGACAAACGAAGGATGGTCGGCTTTCATGCATCTCACTTTTGCCAAAAGAGTCTGCGAATGCCCAGTCTGCGAAAGCTCGTCGGTGCGCAGGTCCATGAGAAAGGGTTTCGTCGAGCGTATCTGGTTCCGATTCGCCTTCGTTTGGCCCTATCGCTGTGACGATTGCGACTCGCGCTTCTGGGGTTTCCGCCGTTATTATCAGGCGTCAGACCGCTCGTTTGTCTGACGGCTCTTCCGCTTCGCACAAGAATTCCGCAGCGCTATCGCCTGAAAGTTTTCTTGGGCGCTGTTGCGCTCGGCAACGGGATTCTAGTCTCATTCATATCGAAGCGTCTGAATCGGGTCCACCTTCGTCGCGCGCCTCGCCGGTATGTAGCAGGCTGCCAGCGCGACTCCGAAAAGCACGGCCGTCACGCTGGCAAATGTCGCCGGGTCGGTCGGGGGCACTGCAAAAAGCAGGCTCGCCATCAGTCGTGTAAGGAAAACCGCCAGGAGCAGGCCGAACGCAACACCTATCGCGATCATACCCGCGCCCTGCTTCATGACCAGCCCGAGCACGTCGCCCGTTTGCGCGCCCAGCACCATGCGCAATCCAAATTCTTTCGTCCGCCGCGCCACCGAGTACGAGACCACTCCGTAGATCCCCACCGTCGCAATGGCCAGCGCGACCGTGGAGAAAAGCGTCAGTAACAACGTCAGAAACCTTGGCCGCGCCTGCGCCCGGGAAAGCACATCTTCCATGAGTCTCACATCCGCAAGCGGCAGCGATGGATCGATATCGTTTATCTGTTGCCGGACTTCTCCCGCCAAGGATCGCGGATCGCCTCCCTGCGCTCTCATGACCACGAACATGTCCGTATTGCCCTCACCAGCAGGCTGCCGGTAAGGCAGATACAACTCGGTTCCCGCCGGGCGGTCGAGGCCAGCGTTCTTCACATCGTCCACGATTCCGATGACGGGGCACCATTCTTTGGTTCCGCCCGGACGGATGCGCCGCCCTATGGGGTTTTGGTTCGGCCAAAAAGTAGACGCCATCGCTTTGTTGATAATGACGACCTGTGGCGCATCTTTTCCGTCGCGGTCGTCAAACAGACGGCCATCCATCAGCCGGATGCCCATCGTCGCGAAATAGTCTTTGCTCACCGACTGATAAAAATCCACATTTTGGATCGGCCCATCCTTCGTCATCACGAATCCTTCAATCTCCGTGTCGTTCATATTCGGAGGCCGCATGGGCGCCAATCCCGAAACCAACGCGGCGGACTGCACTCCAGGCAGACTCGTCAGTCGTCCGTCCAATCGCGTCCAAAAATCCGTGATTTTTGCATTGTCGGTATACGTTCCGCTCGGCAGCGACACGCGCATCGTAATTACGTTGTCGGGGCGAAGGCCGGTGTGCACCTCCTGCAGCTTCCAAAAGGCCCGCAACATCAACCCGCAGCCGATCAACAGCACCAAAGCCATCGCCAATTCGCCCGCGACCAGCGCGCGGCGGAATAACTGCGCGCCCGCTGCGGCCGTCGTGCTACCTGCCGTGTCCTTCAAAGACTCGGAAATTCCGCTCATAATCAGCGGCGCAAGCGGCGCCAAGCCAAAAGACACCCCGGTCACCAGGCTCATCACCAGCGTAAACGCGAGTACTCGCCAGTCCATGGCGATTTCATCGGCGCGCGGTATTCCACCGGCGTTTGTGAGCTGAACCAGACGCACCCCTCCAAATGCCAACGCCACGCCCAGCAGGCCTCCGCAGAGCGACAGCAAAATTCCTTCGGTCACAAATTGCCGCGCCAGTCGAGCCAGGCTTGCCCCTAGAGCGCCTCGAATCGCAATTTCTCTGCGCCTTGCCTCAGCCCGCGCCAACAGCAGATTCGCCACGTTCACGCCGGCGATCAGCAGAACAAAAGCCACCGCTCCCAGCAACACGAGCAAAGCTGGTCGCACGCTCGAAACAACTTCTGCCTGCAGCGGAAAACTAACGATCGTGTGATTTTTTGGGTCGAAGCTGTGCGTCTTCGGCGCCCGGTGTTCTCCATAAGACTGCACTAACGCTTCCAGTTCGCCTTGTGCCTGCGCTGCGGATACGCCGGGCTTTACGCGGCCTAGCAGATAGTAGTTGTGTGAGCCGCGTCCGCCTGGCTTCGCCGGGTCGAGCTGCAACGCTGTCCAGACTTGCGGCGGATCCTGTTCCCCAGGGGGAAATTGAAAACCCTTTGGCATGACGCCGATGATCGTGCACTTCAATCCATCCAGCCGCGTATCGCGTCCCACAATATTTGGGTCACCAGCGAATGTGCTTTGCCAGGTCCCATAGGAAATGTCCGCGACAACCGCGGCTCCCGGCACATCATCCGATTGCGAGATCAAACGCCCGTTAATTGGAGACACACCTAGTGTTTCCAGAAGTCCGCCGCTCAGATAAGCCGCTGTAACACGCACCGGCTGCGTTTTGCCGGCAAGATTTGCACTGCCGGCAACCCACGCGTCGAGTGTCGCCCAGGAATGCGTGTCACGCTTCAAATCAATAAATTCCGGCCCGGAAGTCCAAAACCGGTGCAGTCCCCCATTCGGGAACGTTGGAAACTCGGTGTACACGCGTACGAGCTGCTCAGGATGCGCATAGGGAAGCGGCTGAAGCAGCACGGCGTTCACCACGGTGAAAATCCCGGTAGTAGCTCCGATGCCAAGCATCAGGCACAGCACCGCAGCCGTCGTGAATCCCAGGTTCTTGCGCATCATCCGAAGCGCAAACTGGACATCCTGCCGCAACGTTCCCATCAGGAGCCTCCACTACCTATAAGTACGTTCGAATCGGACTTATGTTCCGGCTGTTTGGAATTCTAAACACAACAGACGGCCCAAAGGCGCCTTCGTTCCCTCAACCTGTGACCACCACATCATTCGACCGGTTATACGCGGTTTGTGCTGATCGCACTTCCCTGGAGGAAAGCAGAAGCGAAAGAAATCGGCCTTGTCTCGAGTAGGTTGTGATGCTAAAATGTATCACATGAAGAAAGCCTCCGTTCGCGACCTCCGTTACCGCTTCTCCGTTGTGGAAGATCTCCTCCGCGACGGTCACGAGATCCAAATTACCAAGCGCAAGCGCGTCATAGCTCGTCTTCTGCCCCCCGAGCCTACTGTCCCCGTTGAGATGCCGGACTTCCTCGGTCGCATGAAAAAAATCTTTGGCAAGAAACGCGTGAAAGTCTCCGGCGCGGAACAACTCGCCGCGGAGCGGGAACGCTTTTGATCGTTTACGCAGATACGAGCTTCCTCTTCTCGCTGTACATCTCCGACGCGAATTCCAATGCTGCATCCGCGTTGATGACTCGATTTAAAGCCCCACTTCTCACAACTGACTTCGGTGAATTTGAGTTCACGAACGCAGTAAGCTGGCGAGTTTTCAGAAAGCAGCTTTTGATTGGCGAACAGCGGGCTGTACTCGACGCGTTCGCGAGAGACATCGAAGCAGGCGTCATCCACATCACGCCAACACCCTCGGCAGCTTTTGCGCGGGCCAAGCAGATCGCCAAATCACAGACACCGACCCTCGGCAATCGGGGACTAGACGTCCTGCACGTGGCTTCTGCTCTCATTTTGAGAGCTCGTACTTTCTATACGTTTGACAGCAAACAGACATTGCTCGCGTCTGCCCTCGGCCTCCGCGTTCGATAAAATTCCCGTACGAATGGTCGCTGTTATCCTCTCGGCAAGTTGCATTGCGCGAGTCACCCCGTCCTAAACAAGAAGTGCCAAGTCACATCCACCAACGCATGAACAATCGCCGACGCAAAAATCGAACCCGTTTTCCGCCAAGTCCAACCGTAGAAAATGCCGGCGATCGACGCCAGAATCACGTACCGCCAATTCGGAAATCCCAGGTTCGTAATATGTGAAAAGCCAAACAACATCGACGCCGTCCACCACCCTGCCAAATCGCTTTTGCACGACCGTGACAGCATATTTTGCAGCAATCCACGGAAAAGAAATTCTTCTGGCCAGGCCGTAAAGAAGAAAATCCCCAAGGAAGTAAACAGCAGCGAAGACCAAGCGTGCCATTGCGGCGCGAACGCGATAAAATGCATCGCCGTCCCAAGCGGAATGGCAATGCAGCCAAACACGAGAAAGCTCCCGAGCACGAAAAATCCCCAACGCCGCCCCCACCCTATCGAGTAGCCGATCCCATCCACACGCCGCAACAGAACGAACACAGCCAGCGCAACGTTTACTGCTAGCAGCACCGTTAATACATAAGCGAGGCGCCCGCCCGGATACGGCCACAGCCAATGCGAGGGTCCAAACTTCACCGCCACCCAAATGCCCGCAAGCGTCAAAAAGTCCTGCCAAGTCCCGCCCGGCTTGCGCTCCGCCGACGCCGTCAGCGCCATCGGCACAAACACGAGGCATCCCACAGCCCCGGCACGCGCCAAGCTGAAAGTATTTGTCCCCAGACCGTAAATCAGGTATGCAAGGAACGCGGCGGCGCCCAAAGCGATGCCTCCGCCGGGGCCGAAGCGCGCTGCAAGCTCATCAGCAACACCGCGCGCCGCGAAAAGCAGCATCACCAGAAAGAAGAACGCAAATGCCGTCAGCGTGGCCGCGAATTCCCGGCCGCCATATCCATGCCAGGTCGCATAAAAGGTTCCAGTAAGGCACAAACCAGCCCACAGGCCGAGCATGGGAAGCACACCGAGTTGGCGCGTCGCTGGCAAATTGGCTGCTTAAGAGTCACAAAAGAAAGAGGAGATTGTAGCGCAGACACATGGCATCCCAAATCCAGTCCAAAGCCACGCCGAACCCGATGGGTTTCTGTGAAATGATTTTTCCGTGCAGCGGCCGCGAGCGATGAAACGCCTCTCCTACATCGATTGGATGCGCGGCCTAGCCTGCGTCCTAATGTTTCAAACGCACTGCTACGACTCCTGGCTCAGCCCGGAAGCGCGAAACTCCGCCGTCTTCGTCTGGTCCCAACTCCTCGGCACTCTCCCCGCCCCACTCTTCATCTTTCTTTCTGGCATTTCCTTCGCGCTAGTCATCGAACGTCTCCGGGAAAAAGGCGCCAATCCCGGGGAAATCGCGAAAACAACCATCCGCCGCGGGGCCGAAATTTTCGCCCTCGGCCTCCTCTTCCGCGTCCAGGAATACGCTCTCGGCTACCGCTGGGTTCCGTGGACCGATCTCCTCCGCGTCGATATCCTCAACATTCTCGGCCTTTCGATAATGCTGATGGGCGTCTTGTGCTGGCTCAGCGCCGATCGCAGCCCCGTAAACGCCTCCGCGCTTCAGCAATCCGTCGCAGCCTCGCGAAAGCGCGGAATCTTCGCGGGCTTGCTCGCCGCGACTCTTGTAGCCATGGCGACGCCCCTCCTCTGGACCATCTATCGCCCCTTGTGGCTGCCATGGCCGCTTGAGTCCTACATCAACGGCGTCCACGTGCTCGGCAAGCCTCAGTATTGGCTCTTCCCACTCTTCCCCTGGTCGGCATTCGCGTTCGTCGGCCTGGCCGTCGGTTTCTTCCTTTTCACAAACATCGCCAGGCGCTACGAAGCCCTTATCTTTGCAGCCTTGGGTGGGACAGGCATTCTTGCCTGTCTCCTTTCCATCAAACTTGACACCTCGCCAGTTCAACTCTATCCCCTCTACGATTACTGGCACACCAGCCCGAATTTTTTCCTAATGCGCTGCGGCATCCTCCTGATTATTTTGTTTTGTGTCTACGCCTGGTGCCGTTGGGGCCTGGCTCAAATGGGATTCAGCCCCATAATCCAACTGGGCAAAACCTCGCTACTCGTCTACTGGGCGCATATTGAATTTGTCTACGGCCGATTCTCAATCCTTCCCAAGCGCAAATGCAGCGTCCTTCAAGCCAGCATATGTCTGCTCATCATCTTTCTCGCGATGCTAGCTCTCTCGCTGCTGCGCACCAACTGGAAGAGTCGCCACGCAAAAGCGCAAAAGCCAGCCGCCGCGCCTGCATTGACCTAACTGGCCAACCTGAAAATAAATTTTCATAGGGAGTAAGTCAGTAGAAAATTAAGCCGGACCGAGACCTCGGTCTAGCGTTTCACAACGGGATTCTGTTCCAGCTGTTGCCCCTGCGGAATTCTGATAATGATCTCGCCCGGCCGCGCCAAACCCAGATCATCGCGCGCGATTTTCTCGATCAATCGCGGATCGCTATTCAGGTCCTTCACTTCCTGCGCCAGCGCCGCATTTTCTTTGCTCAGCGCATCGAGATCCGCCTGCACTTTCCGAATCTCATTCTGCGTCCGCCGCATCGCCAAAAATCCGTGCGTCCCAAAAACGTCGTGCACAATCATCACCAACATAAGCAAGCCCAAAAGCCCGCGGCCATACTGCCGCATCAGCGACCGAATCTTCTCTTCGACCGGCACCTTCTTCAATTTCTTCTTCAGCTTTCCAATACCCACTTCGTCGCCTCGCTCGTCAATTTCGCCGAAGCTGCCGCACTATTCGCCTCCACATACAAGCGCAAAAGCGGTTCCGTCCCAGACAGCCGCAAAAGCATCCACGAGCCATCCTCAAAACTGAATTTTGCGCCGTCCGTCCGGTCAATCGATACAACTTTCCGCCCCACCAGTGTCGAAGCGTCCACCGCCACCTTCTTCACAGCGTTTGCCTTTTGTTCGTCGTTCAAATGTAAATTCTCGCGCACCGGCCAGAATTCTCGTCCCACTTTCCTAAAGAGCTGCTTCACCTGCTCGCCTAGCGAGGCCCCGCGCGCCGCAATCATCTCCGCCACAAGAAGACACGCGAGGATCCCATCCTTCTCCGGCACGTGCCCGCGAATCGTCAAACCCGCGCTTTCTTCTCCCCCCAGCGCAATTTTGTCCTCGCGAATCAGTTGCCCGATATATTTGAATCCCACCGGGGTCTGATACGTCTTCTGCCCATGCGCCGTCGCCGCCGCATCAATCAACTGCGACGTCGCCACGCTCCGCGCCGCCGCCATATTCCAGCCGCGCGTCTCCACAATGTAATCGTAAACGAGCGCCAGAATATGATTCGGCTGAATCCAAATCCCGTCGCGGTCGATCATTCCAAATCGGTCCGCATCACCATCGGTTGCCAACCCCGCCGCCGCGCCCGAATCCACCACCGCCTTTCGAAGCGGCGCCAGATTCTCTTCGCTGACGTCCGGCCCCGTCCCGTCAAACAAACAATCGCGATTCGTTCGCATCGCCTGCACCGAGACGCCGTGCTCCGACAGCACCCGATCCAGATACCGTGCCCCACAACCGTGCAACGCATCCGTCACGAATTTGACCTTCGCTTTTCGCAGCACGTCGAACCGCACCAACTCTCCCAGCCGCTTCAAATAATTTTCGCGAAGATTCACTGTCTCCGTTTTCACTCCGCCCGAAGGAACCGCAGGTGAAGTAGGATACGCGCCGTCCTTCGCGATGATTCTCGCCACGCGCGCCTCGATGTCCTTCGTCACTTCCGGCAGCGCCGGCCCGGCATCCGCCGAAGAAAATTTCAAACCATGATATTGCGCGGGATTATGGCTAGCCGTGAAGTTGATCGCCCCATCGAGCTTCGACCGCTGGATTTCGTAAGCGACGGCTGGCGTCGGCGTGAAGGTCTCGCAAAGCAACGTCCGAATGTTGTGCTTCTGGAGAATCGCGACCGCGAGCTGCGAAAACTCCTCCGAATAAAATCGCGTGTCATACCCAACCAAAATCGTCGGATTCTTCGTCTTGCTGTTCACGTGCTCCGCGATCGCCGTCACCGCCAGCCGCACATTCGCAAACGTAAAATCGTCGGCAATCAACCCGCGCCATCCGGATGTGCCGAACTTGATAGGACTTGCGTTCATCATGGGAGAAGCGCTCATACCGTCGTATTCTATTCCCAGTTTCTCGAAGACGAAAGCATTAGAAAGAATTTCCGGAGAGAACCTCATGAAGCCCAGCGAGAACTACCGTCTCGTGCTCGTCACCTGCGCCAATCCCATCCAGGCAAAGCTCATCGCCCGAAGCGTCGTCGAAAAACGCCTGGCCGGCTGCGTCAACATTCTTCGCAGTCCCATCGAGTCCCACTATCGTTGGAATGGCAAAGTGGAAAAAGCGCGCGAGCTCCTGCTCTTGATCAAAACCACGGCACGAAAACTAGGAGGCCTGGAGAGAGAAGTGAAACGCCTCCACAGTTACGAAGTCCCCGAATTCATCGCCCTACCTATAGTCGCTGGCTCGAAAGCATATCTCGATTGGCTCGACGAGAATACGTAACCCACAAAGATGCTGCTACAAAAGTTCAAGAAATTCCGCGAGTGTGAGTCCAGACTGTTTGAGGATGTCTGCGAGCGTGCCCTTGGCAACTTCAGAGTGCGTGGAAACCACCGTCCTCCAAGTCTGGTCGCTGACTCTTTTTTCAAGCGAAACGTGACTGCCCTTCTGACGAAGTTGCACGAATCCAGCCGGTTTCAGAGCCTTGATGACGCGCTCGCCGGATACGCTCGGCAATTTGGGCATGTCAGGTGGAAACTTCGACGGTCGTCCAGAACTCCGGAGCTTCGGCTGACCGGCCATCAGGAGCGCCCCAGCTTTCCAAATAGAGTTCGATGGCTTCGCGCAAGTTGGCGCGCGCGGATTCCACGTCTTTCCCTTGCGAAGTCACACCAAGCTCGGGACACCGCGCGACATACCAATCGTCTTCTTATTATAATGGCAGAGAATGCCGTGCCCGCCCTCAGACAAACTAGACGTACAAAAGCGCCTGATCCAAATCCGCCATAATATCTTCCACGTCCTCAATCCCCACCGAAATCCTAACCAACCCTTCCGTAACCCCGATCCGCTCCCGCACTTCCGGCGGCATCGAAGCATGCGTCATCTGCGCTGGCAACGAAACCAGCGTCTCCACTCCTCCCAAACTCTCCGCCAGCGAGCACAATTTCAGTTGATTCAAAAATCTCCGCGCCGCTTCCAGTGAACCCAGGTCAATCGCGATCATCGCTCCCGGCCCTTTTTGCTGCCGCCGCGCTATATCGTGCTGCGGATGCGTCGGCAGTCCTGGGTAATGCGTCTTGCGAACCTTTGGGTGCGCGTCCAGATGCCGCGCCACGGTGATGCCGTTGGCATTGTGCTGCAACATGCGGATGGCCAACGTTTTCAGGCCACGCGAAATGAGAAAGCAATCCATCGGCGCCAGCCCCGCGCCCGCCGACCTCTGAATGAAATAAATTTTCTCCGCGTCGTCCGGTCGCGTCAGCACCACCGCCCCGCCGGTCGAATCGCTATGCCCGTTCAAATACTTCGTCATCGAGTGCACCACAATCTGCGCGCCAAGCTCGATGGGCCGCTGCAAATAGGGACTGAGAAATGTATTGTCCACCGCCAGCGTAACATTCCGCTCGTTAGCCAGCTTTGCGATCGCCCCGATGTCCGTCACGCGCAGCGTCGGATTCGTCGGCGTCTCGATGTAAATCAGTTTGGTATTCGGCCGCAACGCCGCCAGCACGCACGCCGGAATCGACGTATCGACGAAACTGAACTCCAATCCGAAGTGCACCAGCAGCTGCGTCGACAGGCGATAGACACCCCCATACACCGCTTCTGACAGTACTATGTGGTCGCCCGGCCGGTACAAACGGAACAACGCGTCGATCGCCGCCATCCCCGAAGTGAAAACATACGCGCTATGCCCGCCTTCTAGTTTCGCGACGGTGCGTTCCAGCGCTTTCCGGTTCGGATGGTTGGACCGCGCATAGTCATAACCCTTGTGCTTGCCAAGTTCCTCGTAGACGTACGTGGACGTCTGATAGATTGGCGCAACGATCGCACCCGTGGCGGGATCAGGCTCCTGCCCAACGTGAATCGCGTTCGTGGCAAATCCCATTGTGATCTCCTCTTACTTTGCGAGCCTCATCCCCATGCGGCTAGCCTCTTGCAGCACGGAAAGTCTGCTGCGGTTCCCCTGCAATGTGGAAGTTACGGGACTAGGGGTCCATCGCTGCGCTTGCGGCTCACAAATACCTGCAGGGCAGATTCTTCCGAAGTTACAGGACCAAAACCAGTGAGTCAATTCCGCCGCAATGCGGTGTTGCGTGGAATACATCGGTTTGCCTCCGCAATTCGGCCTGAACCGAGCAGCATCCAGCCCCGCATTTGCATCTTAGCCATCAGCGGAGTATTTTGACGCCATAGCGTATTTCCGTGACGGATGGGGCCCACTGGAACATGA
>DATFZQ010000085.1:0-4326 GCA_035314345.1 Candidatus Acidiferrum sp. | reverse complement strand
TTCGGCGTTCATCTATCGTGCTAGGATGGCCCCAGTTTGACATGAACTTTCTGACTCAGGATCTTCGCATCGCACTTCGGGCGTTCGTCAATAATCCCGGTTTCACGCTGGTGGCCGTCTTGTCTCTGGCCATCGGCGTTGGAGCGAATACCTCGATTTTCAGCGTTGCAAATGCGCTCTTGCTACGCCCTCTTCCTTATAAGGACGCCAGCCGGCTCGTAATTTTGTGGAACCGTTCGCCGGGCCTGGACATTTTGCAGGATTGGTTCTCCACTGCGCAGTATCTCGACATCAAGAACGGGCATCATGGTTTCGAGGAAATCGCCATTGCTTCCGGCAGCAACGATAATCTGACCGGCGAGGGCGAACCGGAGCGCGTCGGAACCGTGCGAGTGTCGTCGAATCTTCTTCCCATGCTCGGCGCGAAGGCGGTCGCGGGACGGCTCTTTCTGCTGGATGAAGATGCACCGGATCGTCCCTCCACCGCGGTTTTGAGTTACGGCATGTGGGCGCGGCGCTATGGCAGCGATCCGCAGATGCTCGGGAAATCCATCACCATCAATGGGAAAACTTATGAGGTAGTTGGGATACTGCCGAAGAGTTTTTCTCTGCCGCATGAAGTTTTGCCGACACTTTACGGGCCGGATCAGCCGGATGTCTTTTTGCCGTTCGCTCTGGGGCCGAAGGCCGCGGGAGTTCGAACGCACGAAGACTACAACATTGTGGGGAAGCTGAAGCCGGGAGTATCGCTACCACAGGCGCAGACAGAGATGGACACGCTCACCGCGCGCCTCCGGCGTGATTATCCGGAATCGTATCCGCCGAATGGCGGGCTGACGTTTGGAATTGTGCCGCTGCTGGAGCAGGTTGTTGGCGACGTGCGGAGCGCGTTGCTGGTGCTGCTCAGCGCGGTTGGATTTGTGCTGTTGATCGCGTGTGCAAATGTGGCGAATCTTTTGCTTTCGCGCGCGATGGCACGGCAGCAGGAAATCGCCGTGCGCGCGGCTCTCGGGGCAAGTCGTGGACACATCATTCGCCAACTGCTGACGGAGAGCGTGCTGCTGAGCCTGATGGGAGGCGTGTTGGGCGTGATTTTGTGCCTGGCAAGCATGAACCTCATCGACGCTCTGGGCACGAAAAGCATCCCGCGGCTGGCGGATATCGGCATTGACGGGCGCGTTCTGCTCTTCACACTGCTGCTTTCCATTTTTTCGGGAATTCTTTTCGGGCTTGCGCCCGCGCTGCGCGTTTCGCGGATCGATTTGAACACCACGCTGAAGGATGCGAACCGAGGCTCATCGGGAGCGAGCGCCGTGTGGGGGCGCGGCAACAACATGAGGCGCTTGCTGGTGGTTTCGGAACTCGCCTTATCCGTGGTGCTTCTGATTGCAGCGGGCCTATTGATCCGCAGTTTCGCGCGATTGCAGAACGTCGCGCCAGGCTTCAATCCGAGAAATGTGCTGACGTTCGAACTGGCGCTCAACGGCCAAAGATATGGTGACAAGCAGACCATCGAGAATACGTACCGCCAGCTCTGGACCGCGCTCGAACAAATACCCGGCGCCGTCGCCGCCGGAGGCATCACGGCGCTCCCGCTCAGCCAGGCATTTGCATGGACGCCGATCACCGTCGAGGGAAGAACGCCGCTCCCAGGCGAGAAGTTTCTGAATGCTGACGCGCGCGTCGTTGGCGGACGGTATTTTCAGGCGATGGAAATTCCGCTGCGCAGCGGGCGTTTTTTCAACGCAGAAGACATGGGTGGAAAAACGCCGGTCGTGATGATCGACGAATTCATGGCCGAGCTGCTTTGGCCCGGGCAAGACGCTGTCGGCAAGCGCATTCACATGGTGGAATCCGAGGAGCCGTGGCTAACGGTTGTGGGTGTCGTTGGGCGCGTGAAACACGAATCCCTAGATTCCGATCCTCGCATCGCTTTTTACCTGGCGCAAACGCAGTATCCCACTCGCGCCTTGACACTGGTCGTGCGCAGCCATGGTGAACCGTCCGCGCTTTCGCCGGCGATCAAGCAGGAACTGCGCGGCATCGATCCAGACCTCCCCATGTATTCCGTGCGGACGATGGACGAACGCGTTGCCGAATCGCTGGCTCGGCGCAGATTTTCGATGCTTTTATTGGGGCTCTTTGCCGGAGCCGCTCTGGCCCTCGCAACCATCGGGATTTACGGCGTGATGGCCTTTCTCGTCAACCAGGGAACGCGTGAAATCGGCATCCGCATGGCTCTAGGCGCTACGCGGCACGAAATCCTAAAGCTGGTGGTCGTTAAAGGGATGGCGCTTGCCGTATATGGTGTAGTCATAGGATTGGCAGCGGCTTTGGTTCTCACGAGGTTGATGCGCAGCCTGCTCTTTGGCATCAATGCCGCGGACCCCGCGACCTTCGTCGCCATTTCACTCTTGCTGACACTCGTTGCACTGCTCGCCACTTATTTCCCTGCCAGACGCGCAGCACGCATCGAACCAATCCTCTGCCTGCGCTCCGAATAGGGCCGCCCCGATCAAAGCTTTCTTGCCTATTTCGCAAAGAGCGAAAACCAGTTGGGAGCGGGATACTAGAAACTACAATTTTTCCGTGCGGGAGAGGGAGATTGGGCGGGCATCCGGATGTTTTGACGTCCAGCCTTCAGGAGGAAACGCGACGCGCCAGAAAGTGGGGCGCGGCTCGGAAAATTCCAGCCCGATTTCGGCCTTGCCTCCGCGCACGGGACCAAGGAACACCACATGGCACTCTTGTTCTTCCTGCGTGCGCTTGTGTTGCATCATCACTTTGCTGCCGCTGGTGACGCGGGCGTTTACCAGAATCAAGGCGCCATGTGCGTTGATGGCCAGCGTCTCGGTTTCTTCCTCAAACGCATTGCCTTGCGAGTCCTTTCCGCGAACGCGGACGGCGACTTGCATCAGCACGCGCTGGCTGCGCCGGCGTACCGCAGGAGTTCCAGTCGAATTCGGGGGCTGCGACATACTACCTCTCTCGGTCAACTATACCCGGCCAAACCAGATTGTCGAGCGACAACGCCGGAATAGGTACTAAATCGTGATATTGAAAATTGTTTTTCTTGTGAGCCCATTTTGGTTTTGGATTGGGGGTTGCCGTCAGCTCCGCTGGTCTATGGGGACGTACTGGCGCGTGTCGTGACCGAGATAAATTTGGCGCGGCCGGGCAATTTTCTGTTCTGGGTCCAGCAGCATCTCTTGCCATTGGGCAATCCAGCCAGACGTGCGCGGAATCGCAAAGAGCACCGGGAACATGGAAATCGGAAAGCCCATGGACTGGTAAATCAGGCCGGTATAGAAGTCCACATTGGGATAGAGCTTGCGCTTGATGAAATAGTCGTCTTCGAGGGCGATACGTTCGCACTCTAGGGCGATTTCCAGCAGCGGATTCTTGCCCATTAATTCAAAAACTTCGTAAGCCACGCGCTTGATAATGCGGGCGCGCGGGTCGTAGTGCTTGTAAACGCGGTGGCCGAAGCCCATCAGCTTGGTTTCACCGGCTTTCACGCGCTTGATAAACTCCGGCACTTTCTGGACCGAGCCGATCTCCAGCAACATGTGAAGTACTTCTTCGTTCGCGCCGCCATGCAACGGCCCATATAGCGCGGCGATGGCCGCGGCCGTAGCCGAATAGGGATCGACGTGCGAACTGCCGACTCCGCGGATGGTGTTCGTTGAGCAGTTCTGCTCGTGATCCGCGTGAAGGATAAAAAGAACATCGAGCGCCCGTTCGAGCGTGGGATTCGGGCGGTACTTCGTCTCCGTGGTGCGGAAAAGCATGTTCAAAAAATTGCCGGGATAGCTGAGTTCGTTGTCTGGATAGACGAAGGGCATCCCCAGAGTATGCCGGTAAGAGAACGCCGCAATTGTGGGCATCTTGCCGACCAGCCGATAGGTCTGCTTGCGGCGCGATTCCGGATCAAAGATATCTTTCGCATCGTGATAGAAGGTCGAAAGCGCCGCGATCGTGGAGATCATCATCCCCATGGGGTGCGCATCGTAGTGAAACCCATCCAGGAATTTCTTGATGCTTTCGTGGATAAAGGTGTGATGCGTGACGTTGTACGTCCATTCCTTGAGCTGCGACGCGGTCGGCAGTTCTCCGTGGAGCAGCAGAAACGCCGTTTCGAGGTAGGTGCTTTTTTCGGCGAGGTCTTCTATGGGGTAGCCACGGTAACGCAGGATGCCCGCGTCGCCATCTATAAATGTAATCTTGCTGATGCAGGACGCCGTGTTGTTATAGGCGGGGTCGTAACTCATCATGCCGAATTCGGTGGGATCCACTTTTATCTGGCGAAGGTCCATGGCACGGATG
>DATFZQ010000084.1:0-5577 GCA_035314345.1 Candidatus Acidiferrum sp. | reverse complement strand
CACACCGTCCACCGCTTCCGTAATCTTCTCGACTTCCTCCAACGTGTACTTGTGCGTCTTCTCAGTCCGCTTACCCTCGGGAATCTCGACGCCGTCTGTCGGGTTCGGACCTTGAAGCGTTCCGCTACGGCGGGCATGTGTGAAGATTGCCGACAGCAAAGAGTTGATGTTCAAGAACGATTGGTGGGAGAGTTCTTCCTGTTCGTCAATGCGGTACAAGAGACGCTGAATATCGGCTGTCGTACAAGTCGAAAGCCGGAGTCCGCCAATGCGCGACTGAATCTGGGCGTTGTACAAGTTCACGTACCCTTTCACTGTGGACGGACTCTTTTTGGTCTTAATGTTCGGGAAGTACACCGTCTCCGCGTACTGTTGCAGGGTCATAGGCCCGTTGACTTGCAGGCCTTGATTCAGCGGGTCAAGAACTTCATCGGCCAGTGGACGGACACTACGCTTCGTGCGATATTGGTCGTTGTAGTCGGCCAGCTTGCGCGAGACCTGCTTACCGTCCACACGGTAGCGGACATGCCAAGCGCCGTTGGTCTGGTAGATGTATCCCTTTTGCATGTCGAAAGTCTATCGGACCAAGGGTGAATGTGCAACAAAATGTGCAACGCTGGTTTCCACAAGTGCAATAGAATCAATGCGGAGGAGTGGCAGAGTGGTTAAATGCGGCGGTCTTGAAAACCGTTAGGCCCGAAAGGGTCTCGGGGGTTCGAATCCCTCCTCCTCCGCCACTAAACCCAAAGCAGCTTACCGCTCCCCGCTGCCGATCCACGTATGGATATCAGTGTGTGCAGTAGTGCACAGGACCGTGAGACCATTTGTCACCGCAGTATGGGTTTCGTTCCATACGGCACGATCGATGTTCCACTAGTCGAGCAGGACAGCCTCGACGCGCGCCGTACACCGAAACAGATTTCGCTGCTGGCGGCTCTGGACAAGGAAATGTGTTTAAGCGGCCGGGAGCAGCGTCAGTTTTGGCTTCGAAATTTTGCCGCAGCCGCCCGAAACGCTCTGCACTCCAAAACCTCGGCGGAGCATTGCAAGCCTCCGCAACCAAAAACTATTGTGCCCCAATGATCGAGAGGCCCTCCTAAGCTTTTCCTAAGACTCCCAACGAAAACACAAGCATCAGATTATCCACTAACATTGGCAAAGCCGTTTTTCTACTTTTCGCTCATTGAATACAGAGGATTTAGGTTTTACCATCGCCGCTGGGAATTTCTTAGGGTGCTTGGACAGTATCCCTCCTCCTCCGCCAGCTTCATCCATGTTCGGCGAGCCAGCCAGCGAAGACGGCATCCGGGTTCGTTTATACTTAGGTAGTGCGCGCAGAATGCGCCACTGCCCTCGCAGCCTCTGCCCTCTAAAATAGGTTCTCTGGGTTTTATGTCTTCTTCCAAAACCATTGTCCGCATGGCGGGTATCTGGCTGTTCTTCCTCGTCGTTTATACGAGTGTCTCGCTACTTCTCCCTAGGGGAAGCCATGCCCTTACCGCTTTCGGGGATTTGACGCAGTGTATTGTCCCGCTCCTCGCTAATACCGGTCTTCTGCTGAACGCTGGAACTCCGCACTGGCGCAGAAATCTCTTCTGGATGTTGCTCGCCATGGGTTGCACGCTCTGGATGATCGGGCAATTCGATTGGACGTATTACGAACTGTATCTGCGCCGCGCCATGCCCGATACCGATCCGATTGACATTGTGTTCTTCCTGCGCGGCATCCCCATGATGGCAGCGCTGACGCTGCGCCCGCATCTCAAGCGCGGTGAGCTGCGCCTGCGCTTCGGTTATCTAGATTTTGCCCTGCTGTTGACCTGGTGGATCTTCCTCTATATTTTCATCGTTCTACCGTGGATGTACGCCGTCCCTTCGCTCGCGGAATACAACTACAACTACGTCCTGCTTCACAACATTGAGAACATGATCATCGTCGGCGGCTTCGGCTACCTCTGGCTGCGGTCGTCGGGAGCATGGCGAGTGGTCTTTGCCAATCTCTTCGGGGCCTCCGCGATGTATATGCTCTCCTCCCTCACCATTAACATCGCTCTTGAGGTCAACCGCTACTACACAGGCAGCTTGTACGATCTTCCGCTGGTTTCCTCCTTTCTTTGGTTTGCTCTCGCAGGCGTCATCGCTTACCAAAAACGAGCCGCCCTCGACGGGCCGTCAGAGAACGATTTTGACGCGGAGTCAGAAGGCTCGCGCGGTGAGAGTGTTTTGCCGGCGCGTCTGGCGATGGCCGCAGTGATGTCTTTGCCGTTGTTTGCCATCTTTACGCTGCGCTTCGCCCACGAAGATCCCGCGGTCCGCGATTTCCGGTTGCTGACTGTCCTTCTCGCCTCTATTCCCTTGGCCTTGCTTGTCTTTCTAAGGACCTATCTGGCCGATGCCGACCGCACGCGCCTGCTCGCGCAATCCGAACGGTCCATCGAGAATCTGCAGAGACTCCAGGCGCAAATCGTGCAATCGGAGAAACTCGTCTCGCTAGGACAATTGGCTGCCGGCGCGGCTCACGAAATTAATAATCCGCTCACAGCCATCCTCGGTTTCTCTGATCTCTTGGCGGACGACGTGACACTTTCTGAAAAAGCCCGCCTAACCGCGTCGAAAATTCGCGACCAAGCTCGCCGCACGAAAACACTTGTCGGAAATCTGCTCAGTTTTGCCAGGCAAGTCCCCACGGAACGCACGCTCCTGGACATCAACACCGTGGTGACCAATGCCGTGCAGCTTCGCACTCTCGATTTGCGTACGGGGACGGTCCGCATCGAGCTCCAGCTAGAATCCGTTCTCCCCGGCGTTCGCGGCGATGGAAACCAGCTGATGCAGGTCTTCTTTAATATGATCAGTAATGCGGTCGACGCCATGGAAGCGGTTGAGGGCGGCGTCCTCACCATCAAAACCATGCGCGATCGCGCTTATGTCGTCGTGCTCTTCCTCGATACCGGGCCGGGCGTCAAGGAGCCTCACCGCGTTTTCGATCCTTTCTATACGACGAAGCCGGTCGGCAAAGGCACCGGCCTGGGTCTAAGTATTTGCTTCGGCATAGTCCAGGAGCACAGCGGCAGGATTTTCTGCTACAACCGGCAAGAAGGTGGAGCGGTGTTCCGCGTGGAGCTGCCTGCTGTCCTCGCGGCATGGCCCACAAAGGAATCGCTGCTTACCGCTTCCACTTCAAACCCGCAGAAGCCCTCGTGACCTTACCTCTTGTTGGTGCGCGAACGGTTTTGCTCGGTCGTCTCGACGCCTGCCGGACTCATGTTAGAGTCTTGGTTCGAACTTCGTTCAGCAAGTGGGAGACGCGATGACCGACGCAGCCATCGTGACGCAGAAACTTACGCGGCGGTTCGGCAATCTGACGGCGGTCGACGGCGTCGACCTCACCGTTGCCGCGGGACAGTTCTTCGGCTTTCTCGGGCCCAACGGCGCTGGTAAATCCACCACCATCAAAATGCTCACCGGCCTGCTGGCGCCGAGTTCCGGACGCGCGGAACTACTCGGATTGGACTTCGCTGCGCATCCAGTCGAAGTGAAGCGGCAAATCGGCGTCGTTCCCGAAGGCATGGGCCTCTTCGAACGATTGACCGGCGCTGAATACCTTCAATTCGTAGGCCGCATGTACGGGCTCGATCGTCCCACGACGCAGCGCCGCTCCGAAGAGTTGCTCGATTTCATGCAGCTCTCCGACCGGCCGAAAACTTTGATTGCGGACTATTCCCACGGCATGCAGAAAAAACTAGCGCTGGCTGCGGCAGTGATTCACGGTCCGCGCATTCTTTTTCTCGACGAGCCTTTCGAAGGAGTAGATGCTCTTGCCGCCGGCGCGCTCAAAGCGCTTCTGGGACGCATGACCGAGCGCGGCGTCACCATCTTTCTTACCTCGCATGTCCTGGAAATTGTTGAGCGTCTCTGCAGCCACGTAGCGATCATTCACAAAGGCCGGCTCGTTGCTCAAGGCTCGCTCGACGAGTTGCGTGCGGGCATCGCTGGCGAGGAAGGAAGCAAAACGACTCTCGAGCAGATTTTTCTCTCCATCGTGGGCCAGGACGGCGGCCAGCGGCCACAACTCGAGGAACTCTCGTGGCTGATGTAGCCGCTCACCTCCCCGGCGTTTGGGAACAAATCCGGCTCGTCGCCGGGCTTCGCTGGCGGATCCTGGGGAACAAACTCCGCAAGAAACATAATCAGTGGGATTTGCTTGGAATGATTGTCGCGGGTGTCTTCGCCACGCTGGCGATCCTGGGCATAAGTGTGGGGTACGGCTTTGGCGCTTACGCCTTTTTGTCGGGCGGTCACGAAGCCTGGATCGCTTTGCTTTTCTGGGGAGTTTTTCTTTTCTGGCAGCTCTTTCCCATTTTCACAGCGGGCTTTGGGGTTGGTTTTGAATTTCGCAACTTGCTGCGGTTTCCGCTCAGCCTCCGTGCGTTTTACGTCATCGGCCTGGCCTATGGACTTGCCGATTTTGCCGCTGTCGCCTCTGTCTGCTGGCTGCTTGCCATGACCATCGGCGCGACTGTAGCGAACTCAAGTGTCCTGCCCGCCATGCTGGCTATCTCCACCCTCTTCCTGCTGATGAACATCACGCTCGAACGCATGATCGGTTCCTGGCTCGAACGCATCCTGGCTCGCCGGCGCGCCCGGGAAATGTTTTTCGCGCTGTTTATCCTCTTTGCCGTCTCCGTTCAGTTCATCAATCCGTTGGTGCAAAGATATGGCCGCACAGCTCAGCCCTGGGTCCGGCAAGTAGTCCCCTATCTCACTGTTTTTCCGCCGTCACTCGCGGGCCGCGCCATTGCTGGCGCCGCCCAGCATAATTTCACGGACACGCTCGTCGGCGCCGCTGGCATTTCAGCCTACGTGCTGCTTTTCAGCGTGTTCCTCTGGCTGCGCTTCGCCACGCAATACCGCGGCGAAGAACTGAGCGAATCAGCGGCCCCTGCTCGCTCTGTCGTTCGCCCTGTTTCCCGCACTGCTGAACAGGCCGACGCGCTCCGCTTGCTCACGCCGCAAGTCGCCGCCGTCCTTCGCAAGGAGTTCCGCTACCTTACGCGCAACAGCTTTGCCTTTTTTCTGCTGATCATGCCTCCCGTTTTTGTTCTGCTCTTCACTACACAGTTCGCGGGCAGGCATCCCACGGCCATGAAGCATCCGGTTTCGACCGAGTTCTTTTTCCCGGGCATGATGGCTTATCTTTTGCTCATTCTGATGGCGCCCGCTTATAACAGCTTCGCTTACGACGGCAAGGGCATCCAAACATTCTTCACTGCGCCGGTAAGCTTTCGCGAAGTATTTCTTGGAAAGAATCTCCTGCAAGCCGGGATGCTGGCTTTCGAATTGACTCTTTCGATGGTTGCTTTTTCCTACTTGGTGGGGCTTCCTTCGCTGCCCGTGCTTCTGGCCACGCTGGCCGCGATCATATTTAACGTCACGGGGCAAATGACCATCGCCAACTGGTCTTCGCTGTCCTTCCCCCGCAAACTCAATTTTGGACAGATGCGCGGACAGCGCCAGTCTGGGATGGCTGTGCTCGTCTCGTTTGGCACACAGATTCTTTTGGGCGGCATCAGTGTA
>DATFZQ010000083.1:0-38526 GCA_035314345.1 Candidatus Acidiferrum sp. | reverse complement strand
GGAGTTTACGGTGCCGACTTACCGAGCAGTTTTTATTGCAAGGACACATCTCTCTCTCCGGAACAGCGCTACTACGACGGCGGGCCGCCAGATGTCATGCGATTTGGATCGGCTTGGCCCGGAGCTAACTTTCAACTTGTCAACTTGTCGACAAGAACACCGAAATTACTCCCGATATCCATCTGATCGCACTGGTGTCCGATAAGCCGGGAACGCTGGAATTGCGTGAGCTGTCGCTCGCCATCAATACGCCCGACGGAATGGTGATCGTGGTAGGGTGTTCGCATCCCGGTATTGACAAGATCGTCGAAGCGGCCAGCACATTCAGCCCACGAATCCACCTGATCGTTGGCGGCTTTCACCTTGTAGTGGCAAGTGACTCGGACATTGAAAATATCGTTACGGCCCTGCACGATAGATTCAAAGTAGAGTATGTCGCCCCCGGCCACTGCACCGGCGAGCCTGCCTTTACGGCGCTGAAGAAGGCGTTCGTTGATCGATATCTTTACGCTGGACTCGGTACAACATTGGCGCTGCCTGCTTCGCAGAAGTAATCGTTGATTCCCGTTATGCCGCTATTGGGTGGATGGTCGGCTACTCTCCAGGAAACAAACGCGTAAGTCGTTTGTTTCCTGTCACCACTGACAGCGCCCCGCTGTCCCCTGCTCGGAAGTAATCCTCGGACCACGCGACTAACTCCTATTCATCCCGTACCTTGGTCGGGAGCGCAGTGATGCCAATCGGGGTCCTGGAAGTGAATCCTGCAATACCACATACCGCACTGAGTACAACGCCGCTGAGCGGGAGCTTCGCAAGCTACATGTTGCTGCGAAACCCCCTTGCAGAGCCGCTTTTTCGGCTGCTTTGTAAGCTTTTTCATGGCGAACTCCCTCAAATCGGAAGTCCTGGGTTTATGGGGCTGATGATACCGCAGGCCGGGGACACATTTGAAATTATTCGAAACGCTAAGGGACTTTGGATCGTTACAATCAAACCACGCCGCGCTGCAATGCGGCCCCCGCAGTTAGTGTGAAAGTTTGGCGCGCAACCAGAACGCGAAAGCAAGAGGCCCAGTATAGGCGAACGCCGTTACAGATTACCGGAAATCTGGTTTCGGATCCCCAGCATCTTGAGTAGCGTTACCCAAGGGATTTAGTGCAATTTCAGTTGTCGGGTAACGGCGTCAGGACTTGGCGTCGCGTCGGACCATTGACCGACCCCGACTAGGAAAATAGTCACACGTTCTTCCGGGTCATCGGCCGCCATAATTGGCGAGCCCGGCAGATTGGCTCCCCAGCTTTTCTCCGCGTTACCCGGAATGAAAAACATCAGATGAGGCTGCCAGCTCTTATCTTGGTCGCCCAGGTACTGCTGCTTCGACATCATGTAGCACATCGCTCCAGGCTCCAGCGCGGGCAGTTCCTTCTTATCCAGCGCCGATGCGACCGCCTGAACGATCTCCGTCTTCGATTTTCCTGCCAGCACCAGTTTGGTCTTCATCAGGAAGATGGGCAGAAATGTTTTTGCGGCTGGCGGATTGAAGCAATTGGGGGCGCGCACCTTGGGATTCCAGAAATCCGGAACATCGGTGGCGGCGGCCCATGATCGCTCGACTATACAGAGAAAGCCATTCGTGCCCTTCACTGCTGTTGTGTATCCCTCACGTCCCAGCACCATCACTTCGGCCCGGTCCGAAATGGAGGCTGGAGCAGCACTGCGAGCCAGCGCGATTTCGGAATTCTGATCTGGCGACAAGTATTGATTCAAAGGAGCCATGACCGGATAGGAATTCTTCTCCGACTGCGCTACTGCCTGCCCGGTTGCGCCGGGTAAGACAGCCTGCATAAGGAATGCCAAGGCGATGAGGCTCATTGTCTTCTTCTGCATCGAACTCTCCCGTACGCGCACGATCTTGATGCCGATATTAAATCACGGAAAGGCCGTCTGGAGACGTGAAGGAGACACTCGCTGCGCGCAGCCTAAGGTGCTTCGGGCCGCAGAAGTTATTCTAGCTTCCGATAACCGCGTTACCAGGCACTATCACATTGTTGTTTCCTGATTGAAGGCCTTGATTCTGCTTAGATGGCTCGTTCATTCTCAGCGGGGGACCCTAAAACTAGCTTGGGAGCAATTCGTTTTATGCGCTCAATGTGTTCCGCTGAACGTGGTTCCGGGCACTTGAGAACTGCCGCGCAGAAGCATGCCGGAGGCCGATATCTGTGGTGGCGGATGTAATGCAGAATCAGATCGGGCGCGTAATAGACCACTTCATCTCCCGGCACCACAAGATCGGAAGAGCCAAAACGACGCGCCGTCCTCGGTAGCGAAATACTGGCTCGTTATGGAATATTTGTGTCGCGCCACAGAAACCAAGATTGCACTTGTGATATCCGCAAGCGACTAGAAAAGGTTTTTCCGCCAACGTCACCAGCCGGTCAAGGACCGCCAATCTACCTTTCCCCTTGGGTAGGAGTGTCCAAACCAGATAGCCTACGCCTTTCACGGGGCCGGGATCGGACAAATCGGGCTTGTACGACATGATTCGCGGATGATACCTCAACAGGCTAGCGTCAGTCCTCCAGGGACCCCTTGGCGAGCCAGTCGAGGTGCCGACTTAACTCCCGAACATGGAGGTCCTGACGCCATAATCGGAAACTTGATCTCAATGTCGGTAACGCAACTAAATCGTCCACTGACAGCCCGAGGCGCTCCCCGAGCCCGCTCTTTTAGGCTGCCGCGGAACTAATGCAGCTTCGAGTATTCGGCGCTGGCGGCGATGAGGATGGGAATGTCGGGGTCAGCGTCTTTCCAGATCGTAAGAAACTGCTGATACGCGGCGCGCGCTTTGCCGAGCGAGTCTTCTTTGGTTTTCGCCGATGCGGAAGGATCGGCAGCCTGCAGTGCGTAGGCCCGCGCCTGGCCAAGATAACCGAGCGAGCCCATCGGACAGTTCAGGACCAACCCAGGATGATCGAGGATTCTCTGAAACTCAGCGATGGCTGCAGCGCCTTGATGCGCCGCAAGATAAGCTTCGGCGCGCGCTTCCACCGGAAAAAGGCAAGTGTTGGAAGGCAGATAGAGTATGCCGCCGAGGTCCATAGCGGCTGTCGCTTGCAGTTCCGTCAGCGCTGTCGCCGGATCTTTTTTGGCGAGCGCAGCGGCTCCTCGAATCGTCGGCACAGCATAGGATTGCACTACAGTCGCTTGCGGATACTGTTTATTGAGATCTTGCGCGAGCGCTAGCGCGTGCGCCTTGTCGCCGGCCTGGGCTTCCGCGAGAGCAGCCAGAAACCCGACAGACTGGCTGCCAGGGGAAAGAGCGATCGCTTCGGTGGCCTGTTTGCGGGCTTCTACGAAATTGCCGAAGAGCGCTTCGCGATAAGCACCGAGCGCCAGCCATGTTCCGGCGGCTTCTTTGTTGTCGGCATGCGAGGCGGAGTCCGCAGCACGGCGGGTCAGCTCGCGGGCTTTCGCTTGGTGGCCGTAATAGGCTTCAGTGTCAGCCTCGGCGCCAAAAAGTTCGTGCTGAAAGTCGGGCTTGTCGTCAAACCACGCCGTTTGCTTGGCCATGTCAGCCGCGTTGTGTTCGTTAAAGTCGACGACGTAAAGACCCAAATGAAGCACGTCGACGTTGGGCTTGCGAGCCAAGCCTTGCTCGAGGATTTTGCGTGCCTCGGCAGGACGGTTCAAGTTCATGAGGTTTTGGCCTTCGTTGGCCATGCCGGTCACGTCACCAGGGTTGATGAGGAGTTCCTGCTGCTGATACTCGAGCGCCTTTTCGTAGCGGCCGAGAGTTTCCTCCATCAGCCCCAAGTTTGAGTAGGACGAGTTTGCTTTCGGATAGTTTTCGATCTGTTCCTGAAAAGCTCGTTCCGCTTTTGGCAGATCACCGATGCCCAAGTAGTAGTAAAGGGCTTCGATCCGAATTTTCTCGCGCTGGCTGGTATGTTCGCGAAGGGCAAACGCTTTAGAGAGGGACTCCGTGGCGTGCGCTGTCTGGCCGAGGTTGCTATACATCACACCCATGGTCGCGTGCGCCTCCGCAAAGTCGGGATCGAGCTCAGCAGCGCGTTGATAGTGACGCAGAGCGGCGCTTGTACCTTCCTGGTACTCAGAGTGTGCACCGAGGCTGATTTCCCGGAGGGCCTCGAACGAAGAGGTCGTCGCGCGCACGAGCGGGAGGTCGTACTTCTGAACGCTGGCCAGAGACTCGCCGAGATCGCCGCGAAGTTTGGCGGCCAAGACGCCCAGTGCGTCGAGCACTTTCTCTTTGCTCGCCGCCGTCGATTGATTTTGGGCGATGACGTCGCCATTAAGGCAGTTGACGGCTTTGAGGCCGATGACAAATTCGCTGCCAAGGCTAGCGATGGAGCCGGAGATGTACGCTTTGCTTTCGGCGCGCTGGCACACTTCGGCAGCCAGGAGTGGGGTTAGGGGAGTGCTCGGAGGTTGTTTCATCAGCCTGAGCGTCGCACCGACCCGTTGGTCGGAAAGGACGTTAAGAAAAGGCGACTCGCGGAGGGCCACGGAGAGCGCTTGTTTGAGTGGATCGTCAAAAACAGGGTCACCGGTAGTGTTGGTGAAATCGGTAAGGACAACGGTGTCGCGGTCGGTGAGCTTTGCAGCGGAATGGGAGCGGAAAAATACAGCGGCAACTGCGAGGGCAATTAAAAGTAAAGCGGCGGCGGCGAGCAGAAGAGAGCGGCGGAACTTGGAATGTGCCGGGGCAGCTTGCGGAGCGGAGGCGGCGGAAACTGCCAAGGCGTGACGCGCGGATTCGGACCCAACCATCGCGGCGGCGCGGCAGGATTCGGAGTCGCGCTTGAGGCGCTGAAGGTCGGTGCGAATGTCGGAAGCGTTCTGGTAACGAAGGGCGAGGTCTTTTTCGAGGGCTTTGTTGAGGATGCGTTCCAGATCGGCTGGGATTTCGGCGTTGAGGCGGACAGGAGCCACTGGCGCGTGGTTGAGGATGGCGTCGAAAATTTCGGCCGAGCTGTTGCCGTTGAAGGCGGGTCGGCCGGTGGACATCTCGTAGAGGACGACGCCGAAACTGAAGAGGTCGGTGCGCGAGTCGAGGTCGCGGCTGCGCGCTTGTTCGGGCGACATGTACGCAATCGTGCCGAGGATGGTGCCGGGGCTGGTGAGCTGCTCGCCTTTAACTGTGGGAGAATCTTCGGATGCCGTAACAGTGGCGCCGGTGGGAGTGCGAGGAGCTGTTTTGGCTAGGCCGAAATCGAGAATTTTGGCTTGCCCGCGCGCGGTGATGAAAATATTTGCTGGCTTGATGTCGCGGTGAATGATGCCTTTAGCGTGGGCGGCATCCAGCGCATCGGCGATTTGGATGCCGAGAGCTAGCGTCTCCTCCAGCGGAAGCGGCTTGGCGCGAATGGCGTGCTTGAGAGTGTTGCCTTCGAGGTACTCCATGACTATGAAGGGATGCCCGCCCTCTTCGCCGACTTCGTAGATGGTGCAGATGTTGGGATGATTCAAGGCGGAGGCAGCCTGAGCTTCGCGTTGGAAGCGGGCAAGGGTTTGCGTATCGTGGGCAACATTATGCGGCAGAAACTTTAGCGCGACGAAACGATGAAGCCGCGTGTCTTCGGCCTTGTAAACCACACCCATGCCGCCACCACCGAGTTTTTCGAGGATGTGGTAATGCGAAATGGTCTGCCCAATTAGAGATGGGGAGTCGGCCATTTGGCACTCATCTTAGGTTGTGGCAGAAGGCTAGTCAACGAAGAGTGACACCTTGTGGGCTGAGTCCTGATTAACGCTAGTTACCGTACAAGTGAAATTTGGCCAAAACCAGATATCAGATTACCCGTGCGGACTATGAGATGCTCTCACCGGGCCCCAAACGAAGACAACTAAAAGGAGTCACTCATGTTGAGAAATGCCCCGATTCGCGCTTACATCCCCGCGTCGAACATCACACGCGCGCGGAAATTCTACGAGGAGATCGTTGGCCTCCAGGCCAAGGAGGAATACGCCGGAGGCGTAGTCTACGAATGTGGCGGCACCGGAGTCTTTATGTACCCGACGCCCAACGCAGGCACATCCAAGGCCAGCCAAGCGTTTTGGCAGGTCAACGATGTGGAAGCCGAGGTGGCCGAACTGAAGGCGCGAGGCGTGAAATTCGAGGAATACGAAATGCCAGGTGTGACGATGAAAAACGGCATTATGACCGGTGGCGGAGCGAAAACGGCATGGTTCAAGGACACCGAGGGAAACATTCTAGCGGTCAGCCAACGTCTATAAAAATAAGACAACAGCATAGTGCCTTCCTGGCAAGCGGACGGATGCGCCACCGGAGGAAGTTCTTTCCCCAGCGCGGAACCGCCTGCCCTTTCCGTTCTCCCCGTCCGAACGTGGGAAACATCAGGGCATCCGGCGAGGAGTCCTTGGAGAGCTTCCGCCAGGCTTCGATGACCGGCCGCACCGAGTTCAATTAGTGCTTAGCGTGGACAACATGAACGCCAGCGTGTCCGGGCGCGAGTCCTTGAACGGCGCGGCCGAACCTGGACGCGATCTCCTGGAAATTGATGTCTTCGATGGCACAAAATCCGTGCGAGCGAAGAATCGCTGCAATGCCAGCCGGCTCGAAACGGCTGACCGAACGTTCATCAATTTTCTCAAGCTGTTCGGTCCGCTCCTTTTCTAATTGCCTTAGCTCTTCTGAGAATGCCTCGGGAGGTTCCACGTAGTCGAACACCACCTCCGAGTTCTGGATTGACGACATGTAGTCCAGAGTGCGGCCGATAGCGAGCTGTGTCAGATATGGCACAACCCCGAGCCAAGTGAAAAACGCGGGCGAGTTCTGCTGAAAGCCTGCGGCGACGAGCTTCTCTCCCACATCGTCCCGCTCGAAATCGACTGGCACGAGAATAAGCCATGGCGGAAGTGCGATTTGAGCTTCAGCCAAGCGCTGGCGTTTCCATGCCTGCGTCGCGGGGTGGTCCACCTCATAGATACGGATCTGTCGTGCGCCATGGGGATTCCGGAGGGCGAAAGTGTCGAGTCCGGCGCCAAGGATGACGATCTGCCGAATCCCTCTTTCGACAGCTCTTGACAAAGCATCTTCCGCAATCCGGCTTCGCGCGGTGGTGAACAGACGTCCGATGCTGGCCAAGGGGTGTTCGTTCGCAAATTGAAGCACGTCCCTTTCGTCTTCACGCAGAATCTTCATGGCAAATGGGTCATAGAGGATTGAGCCATGATCGAGCACCTGATGAGCAGCTCGTTGTCGGGCGATTATCAGGGCTGTGCGGCTGGGTTCATTAGGCTTCATGTTCGAGATCTCCGTTCTCATCAATAGCTGATCGCACGAGTTGTCGTGTGCGCGACTGGCGCCGTGCACACCGATATCTTCCACTCAATTAGATACCTCCCGAATCCGGTCCCAAGCAGGAACCAAAATGGCCGTGGCTTATGGCTGCAGAGCGCCGCAGCTATGCCTGACCCTACCACGAGGAGCTCTAAACCCGTCACGCGGCCAGTCCGCCAGAACTCGTACATACCGCCCAATAGAATCACGAGAGCAGCCAAAAGGCGTCGATGGAGATGCATGCCATCCATTCTAAGCAAGCATCCATGAGTTCAGGCTGAATCGTCGCCAAACAGGAAGTAATCCTGGATTGCGGTGTCTCAAACCCGGAAACGGTTACTACACGATGGCGGTCAGCCCAGACAACCACTGGTTGGCGGCGGCACCTTCAAATCAGCTAACTGACGTGGCCGTTTGGAACCTGACAGAACTTATCGCCGCCTGCCCCAGTGACACCGCCGTTTCCGGTGACCAACCAAAGTAGCAACCGGTCAAAGTCAGTTCGGCAACTCCGAGACAATTGCACATGCCTGGTTTGTCGCGTTACCGGACATCTCTAACAATGTCGGCCCTGTCAAACTCTTTTTGAACACACTTCTTTCTTTTCACCTGAAAGAGTTTTTCTCTTTCGTTTTCTTTCTTTTTCTTTCTTCTCTGCATCGACGACCACGGCTCGTTTGTAATCTTTCGGTCGGCTTCAGTCCGACCTAAACATCTCTTCGATCAAAACTTCGACCATGATTACTAGTTCAAACTCCCTTTTCAGGGAGCGGGGTGCCCCATCATGTGCACGGCGTTCTACTTCACACCATGTCCGGTACCGAGCTGCCCCGCGTACGAACCGAACTCTAACTTCGGTGAATACTCACATCCATTCCGCCACATCCAGTACAACCGCACCGCCAGCCTGCGCCCCATCGCTACCTTGGCTATGCTCTTGTGCCGACGCATCGCCAGATGGAAGTAGCGACGCCGCCAGTCCGGGTTGCACCGTGCCGCCGCTTGGGCCGCCTCCACCAGCAAGAAGCGCAGCAAGGAATTGCCCTGCTTGCTGATGTGCCCCAGGCGCTGCTTGCCCGCACTGGAGTCCTCACTCGGAATCATCCCCACGTAATTGCCGATCTGCTTGCCACGTGGAAATCGTTCCCAAGTTCCAATGATCAGCACGAAGGCCAGTGCCGTAAGCGGACCCACGCCAGGATGCGTCATCAGCCGCATCACGTCGGGTCGCTTCCGAGCTTCCCGCTCGACAGCTGCGGTTAACTCCTCAATGGTTGGATTCATGCGGTCCAACAGCTCCAACAACTCTTGCCGGCGCCGGCTAGCCCAAGGAGCTAACGAAAGCTTCTCTAACTGCGCTCGTCCTTGTTCGCTCCACAGTTTTTTCTTCCAGCGATAGCCCTCGTTCATCGCCAGCGCCTGCAGTTGATTCATGATCCGCGTGCGCATCTGCACCAACCGATGCCGATGCCACAACAGTTGCCGCAGATCTCGATTCTCCGGATCCGGCACCCAGATTCGCGGAAACCGATCTTCCAGCAGCAGCTTCCGCATAAGTCGGGCATCTTCGCGGTCGGTCTTCTTCTTTTTCACTCGCTTGGCCTTGATCTCCGCTGGATCGCCGATCCACAGCTCGAAACCTAATTCAGCGAGTAGCCGCTCGAACCAGCGTGAATACCCGGTAGCCTCCATTCCTACGCGCACGCTGATTCCTCGCTGCTTCAGGTCTCGGTAGAATCGCTCTGCTTCACCATCGCTGTGGTTCAGTTCCTGTTCACCACACTCACCAGTCTCTTCCATCAAAAATGCAATCGTCTGAAAGCTCGGGTGATAATCTACGCCTATAATGAACATGTTCGGCTCCTTCCTCCCGAGCCTTTGGTCGTCGAAACAACCACAGTCTACTCGGGTCGAGGAGCCGACATTGTTATGCAATCATGTTCCGATTGCGGCCTAGAAACTGCCTTGCGTGAAACATCGCTAAATTCGGTTGCGCACTGACGGCTGCTCGGAAGCAGACTGCCAGGAGTGGACGTGCAGATGGGAAACCACGGTGATGCGCGTATCATCGAACGATAGGGATGATCAAACTCACGGCGGTACGAAAGCAGATGGCGCCGCTTGTGCTTGTGTTCGTATTGGTTTTGCTGGGCGCGCTCAACCAGGGAACATCTTTGGGGTCGGCTCAAAACGCGGGGCAACGGCTCTCTGCCGCGGACGAGCCGACTTTTTACCGCGACGTTCTGCCGATTTTGCAGCAGCGTTGCCAAATTTGTCATCGCGCCGAGGGCATCGCGCCGATGCGATTCGAAACCTACGAGCAAACACGGCCCTACGCGGCCGCGATTGCGGCGGCGGCGCAGAACAAATCCATGCCGCCATGGTTTGCTGATCCTCACATCGGGCACTTCTCGAATGATCCTTCACTCTCAACGGGACAAATCAAGGCGATTGCGGCCTGGGCAACCGCCGGAGCGCCGGCCGGTGACGCGCACGACGCTCCTCCGCCGATTCATTGGGCTGAGAGTTGGAGCATCCCGCAGCCGGACTTGATCTTGAAAATGCCGAAAAGCGTGCCGCTGCCTGCGAGCGGCGACGTGGAATACACCTACGAAATTGTAGCGACGGGATTCAAAGAGGACCGCTGGGTCCAGTCGGGGGAGGTCTTGCCGTCGCTCCGCGCGAACGTGCATCATGCCGTCGTCTATGTGCGGCCGCCGGATTCGCAGTGGATGCGCCACGCTCCCGTGGGCATTCCGTTCAGCGCTTCTACGCTGACGGATCCTGATGATCGAAAGGGTGCGCATTGGACAGACAGCGACGTGCTGCTCGTTTACGCGCCGGGGAGTTCGCCGGACAATTGGCCAGACAACATGGCAAAATTCATTCCCGCCGGATCCGACCTCGTTTTTCAAATGCACTATACGACCAACGGTCACGCGGGCACCGACCAGACCAGCGTGGGCTTGATTTTTGCGAAACACGCACCCGCCCAGCGCGTGCTGACGCTGCAGCTCACGAACGACCACTTTGTGATTCCGCCGGGCGCGCCGGATTATCGCGTGGAAGCGCGCGGCACTCTGCCCAATGACGCGACGCTGCTCAGTCTCTTCCCGCACATGCATTTGCGCGGCAAACGATTCGAGTACAACATTGTTCACGGCGAAAACAATTCCGGAGCAAGGCAGGATCAGGAAATGGAACCGCTGCTGGACGTCCATTATCATTTTCATTGGCAGATGAGTTACCGCCTCGCCGAACCGCGTTTGCTGAAAGCAGGCACGGAACTGCAGGCTGTCGCCTGGTACGATAATTCGCGGAACAATCCGCACAACCCGGACCCAGAGGCCGCTGTGCGCTGGGGCGAACAAACGTACGACGAGATGATGGTTGGTTTTTTCGATGTAGCCGTGGCGGCAAATCTCGACAAGCCCAGCTATTTTATCCGGCATTGATTCCGGCCCTTCTCGGAGCTCTCAAAAATTAAAGGAGCAAACATGCAAATCAGCGGCGAATACGTGCAACTCAGCGTCAACGACGGCACAACCATGCGCGCGTGGGTTGCGCGGCCCAAGGAAAAGGGCGCGAACCCTGGATTGCTCATCTTCCAGGAAGCCTTCGGCGTGAACGCGCACATTCGCGACATCGCCGGGCGGTTTGCGCGGGAAGGCTTCGTCGCCGTGGCGCCAGAGCTCTTTCATCGCACCGGAGCGGCCGTCGAAATACGCTACGACGATTTTCCCAGCTCGGTGCCACACATGAAGGCGCTGAGTGATGCCTCGATGGCGGCGGACCAGCGCGCTGCGTTTGACTGGCTCCGTGGTTATATCGGAGAGAACTTGCCGATCTCCGCGATTGGTTATTGCATGGGTGGGCGCGCGGCGTTTCTTGCGGCCATCACATTGCCGCTAGCGGCTGCAATTTCTTACTACGGCGGTGGAATCGCACCAAACGCTACAAATCCCGGCTTGCTCGGCAGGGCGAGCGGTTTGCAAGCTCCACTCTTGTTCTTCTGGGGCGGACGCGACAAGCACATTCCGCCAGAGCAGGTGCGCGTGGTGAGCGATGCGTTGCGTACTGCAGGAAAACATTTCGTCAACGTCGAGATCTCCAACGCCGATCACGGATTCTTTTGCGACGCGCGCGCCAGCTATAGCCCGTCGGCGGCTCTGTTGGCATGGCCGCTGACGCTGGCCTTCCTTCGTGCAAAGTCGACCTAAGGCCGCGCCGGATCTCTCCCCCAAAATCTCGAATTATTGTTGAACGGGCGTGGAAACACCTCACTGTCCTTTCGGGCAAAACCTCCTGTCCCAACGTCTAGTATGCGCAACCGCTATTTGCTGTTTAACTACCGCAAGCTCCAGCGGGCGTCCGCGTTCTAATTACTGTGTTAGATTTCAAGATTGGCGGCAGAGCGGCGCAAAAACCAGTGAGTACACAGACACCATACGACCCGAACCACCCGAAGATAAAGCGAGTGGAAGTGTATTGGCATACGGTCACATACAAGACCGTGGCCGTATATGCGATTCTTATTGCGGCCATCCTTTTCGCGGGGCTCTATCTCATCAAGCCAGACTTGTACATCCAAGCCTACAACAAGCTGGACAAATCGATCGGCAATGGCGACGCCGAAGCCGTGTCAATCTCGCAGATGCAGGCCAAGTTCGTCAACCTCGACGGAAAAGTGCAGGTAAAGAAAGTCAATTCCGTGCAATGGGTGGACGCGGATTTTCACACCACCCTGGACAAGGGCGATCAAATCCAGACCTCGACCGACGGCGCGGCGCGCATCACTTTCGCCGACGGCACGACGTACACCGTGAAGTCCGGAACGTTTATCACCGTGGAAGAAAATTCGATGGGGCACGAGCAGCCTTCCAGTTCTGCGGTGCGCATTAACATCGGACAAGTTGACCTCAAGACGCCAAACTATTCTTCGCCGGATTCGAAAGCCGCTGTCAGCATGGAAGATTCCGTGGCGCAACTGCATTCCAACAGCAGCGCGGCGGTCAAGGCCGACCCGACGAACAAGGAAAACGAGATCGTGGTCTCCAGCGGAAGCGCGGAAGTGCAGCGCGGCCAGGAAAAGGTCGAGATCGGCGCGTATCAGAAGGCGAGTTACACAACCGGCGGCCCGATTACAAAATCTGACGTGCTTGCGCCGCCGGACCTGAGTTCGCCGCGCAACTTCGAGCCGCTCATCGTGGAAAATCCGAAAGCGGCGTCGATCCATTTTGAGTGGAAACCAGTGTCGCAGGCGGTTTCTTACACGCTCAAGATCAGCACCACGGCGATGTTTACAAGAACCGTGAAAGAGGCTTACGGAGTTATAGGAACCGGCGTGGACATCTCGGGGCTCGACGGCGGCGACTATTTCTGGAACGTGACGGCCACGAACGCCAAGAAGGAAACCAGCGAGGTCAGCGAAACGTTCCGGTTTACACTTGTCGCTCAGGGAAAAACGCAGGACATGGTGCTGGAGATTACCGGCACGCAGATTCATGGCCGCGTCGTGGAAATTATCGGCCGGACGGAGCCGGGCGCAGCGCTCATCGTAAACGGCCAGCCCGTGCCGATTATTGCAGCGGACGGCACGTTCCGTCACTTTACAGAGCCGCTCGAACCTGGCCAGCACACTATCGTCATCATTGGAGAGAACCGCCGCGGCGGTACGAACCAACAGAAGGTGACGATCGTTGTGCCGAAGTAAAAGTTTCGAACGATGATCGTTTTTCGGTCACGAATGAAAAAAGACGCAGGCGCGACTTTGCGCTCGTCGCCAAGTCTAGAGACAATGGTCTAGTTGGCCGCGCGGCGGTGCATCTAGACCGTGATGCTGCTAGGCAGCTCGTTGTCGGCTGGACGGCGGAGAGGTTTTCTTCGCGGGGAGCGGGGGGATGAATAAGAACGGTTACAACCTGAGGTCGGTGTTCAGTTTGTTTTCTTCCGATCTCGCCATTGATCTTGGGACGGCGAACACGCTGGTGTTCTCGGCCGGCAAGGGCATCGTGGTGAACGAGCCTTCGATCGTGGCCATCAACAAATCCAGCGGAGAAGTTGTAGCCGTCGGCCGCGAAGCAAAAGAGATGCTCGGCCGCACGCCGGGCAACGTCGTGGCCATCAAGCCTATGAAGGACGGCGTCATCGCCGACTTCAAAGTCACCGAAAAAATGCTGACGTATTTTATCCAGAAGGCGCACAACCGCCGCGTGCTGGTGCATCCGCGGATCGTCATCGGAGTGCCCAGCGAAATCACGCCGGTGGAAAAGCGCGCGGTGCAAGACTCCGCGTATCGCGCACGCGCCAGCGAAGTTTACCTGGTGGAGCAAGCCATGGCCGCAGCTATTGGAGCGGGCCTGCCAATCGAAGAGCCTTCCGGCAACATGGTCGTCGACATCGGCGGCGGCACAACGGACATCGCGGTCATTTCCATGAGCGGCATCGTTTACTCGCGTTCCGTGCGCGTCGCGGGCAACGAGATGGACGAAGCCGTCATGCAGTACTTGAAGCGCAAGTACAACCTGCTCGTCGGCGAACGCACCGCGGAACAAATCAAAATGGAAATCGGCTCTGCGTATCCGCTGGAGAAGCCTCTGACCATGGAAGTGAAGGGCCGCAACTTGATTGAAGGCGTGCCTCGCACCGTCACGATTGATGACAGCGAAATTCGCGAAGCGTTGAGCGAATGCGTTGCAACCATATTGAATGCCGTTCGCGTGGCTTTGGAGCGCACCCCGCCAGAACTTTCCGCCGATATCAGCGACCGCGGAATCGTGCTAACGGGCGGTGGAGCACTCTTGAAGAATCTCGACAAGCGCATCCGGGAAGAAACCGGTCTGCCGGTTTCGATTGCCGACGACCCGCTGGCATCGGTCGTACTTGGCACAGGAAAAATGCTGAGCGATTTCAAGTTGCTGCGGCAGGTTTGCATTGACTAACGGATTTTTCGGTTTGACGCGATTGCAGAAATTTTGAACCGCACAGGGCAAGGTCTGTGCTACTGGACTCCATGGTTGGCATCCCCTCTCGTCATAGATCGATTTTCCTGCTCGGCGGCGTCGTGCTCCTGCAGGTGCTGCTTCTCGCCGTGCAGATTAAGCGTGACTCGCAGGGCCGCCTCATCCGAGTCTGGACGGTCGGCGCAGTGTCGCCGTTCGAGCGGGCCGGCGCTCATGGGGTCAGCCACATTCGCGACACCTGGAATCATTATTTCGCCCTGCAAAACACCTCGCGCGAAAACGAAGAATTGAAGCGTGAAAACGGGGCGCTGAAACTACAGATCACTCAGCTCCAGAGCAAGGCCGGTGAAGCCGACCGCCTTGCCGCGCTATTGAAGTTCCGCCAGACGAATGTGGACGTCCCCATGATCAGCGCGCGAGTCATCGGCGGAAGCGCGGACTCCGCCAGCCAAACCATATATCTCGATCGCGGCGAGCGCGACGGCATCCGCCGCAACATGGGCGTCATCACGCCGGACGGCGTCGTCGGCAAAGTCATCGAATCCTACAAGGACACTGCGCAGGTTTTGCTGCTGACGGATAAAGATAGCGGCGTGGGCGCCATGCTTGTCGATTCGCGCCTCCAGGGCCCTGTTGGCGGCACGGGCGAACCGCTGCTGATCATGAAATACATCCCCAACGACGACAACGTAAACTCCGGAGAGCGCGTGGTCACCAGCGGCATGGATCGTATCTTTCCGCGCGACCTGCCTGTGGGAACAATCGCGGAAATCAAGTCAGGCAATCCGTTCAAGCAACTTCGCGTAAAACCCGCCGCGAGCCTCGAACGGCTCGAAGAGGTTTTTGTACTGCTGACTCTGAAACCGCTCGAGCTGAAGCAAGAGTCTCCGGCGCCCGGCTCCCCAGCGCCGTCGTCAGCTGCTCCTTCCGCCGCCGCAACCAACCCAGCATCGCCCGAGAAACCATGAACGACACTTACGACATTCGCGGCAGCGAACTGCACATCGAGGTGCACAAGTTTCGCGCGGGCGCGATCATCCTGGCTACCGCTTTCGCCCTTGTGTTGCAGGCTTTTCTTCCCATCTATTTCCCGAAAGCCGCGATTCTGGATCTTCCACTGCTCATCGTCATCTATTTCGGCTTGAGCCGGCGAAATCCTTCCACCGGCTTGCTTCTGGGCATGGCCATCGGCATTTTGCAAGACAGCCTCAGCGGCCCGACCGTTCCCCTCGGTCTCTACGGCATTGCGAAAACCATTATCGGCTACCTCGCTTCTTCGATTGGCGCGCGCCTCGATACGGAACATCCCGCAGCGCGTTTCGCTTTGACAATCTCTTTCTTTGCCGTTCATCAAGGAATCATCGCGCTGACGCGGCGTCTCCTTCTTTCTCAACCCGAGCCGTGGTTCACCATGCATCTCGGCATCGCCGCCCTCGTCAACGCCTTCGTCGCCGTCTTCCTCTTCATGCTCCTCGACCGCCTCCGAAAGCCCTCCTAACCCTTACTGACACAGAAGAAACTGTTTGAAGTCATCGTAGGCGTTGGACATCGGCTCGGACAATTTCTCGCGCTTCAAATACGCGGCAAGACGATCGGGGAGCGGCGGTGCCGTGCCAATGGCGCGCTTCACGATGTCGGCGAATTTGGCTGGATGAGCCGTGGCGAGCACCAATCCTTGCGTAGGCTCGGAATGTTCGCGCTTGTAAGCTTCCCAGCCAAGCACGCCAACGGCAGTGTGCGGATCGGCGATATAGCCGAAGCGCTCGTGGAGCGCCATCATCTCCTGCAGCATCTCTTCATCCGTAGCGGCGTGGCCCCAGATTTCGCGGCGCACATATTCAATCCGGCCGCGGCACAAATCCAGCAAGCGCGGGAAATTATTCGGGTTGCCGACGTCCATGGCGTTCGAAAACGTCTGTGTCGCCGCGCGCGGATGAAATTCGCCCGACCGCAGATATTCCGGCACGACGTCGTTGGCATTTGTCGAGGCCACGTACATCGCCACTGGCAAGCCGATGCGCTTGGCGAAAAGTCCCGCGGTCAAGTTGCCAAAATTCCCGCTAGGCACCGACACAATCAGCGGCACCGATGCGACGGGCAATTGCCGGTAAGCGGCTACGTGGTAAAACATCTGTGGCAGCAACCGCCCGATGTTAATCGAATTCGCTGACGTCAGAAACGCGCGCTTGTTCAGCTCCACATCCGAAAACGCCTGCTTCACCAGCCTCTGACAATCGTCAAAGCTGCCGGCCACTTCGAGCGCCGTAATATTTTCGCCTAGCGTCGTGAACTGTTTCTCCTGCGCTTCGCTAATGCGCTTTGAAGGATAAAGAATCACCACGCGAATTCCCGGCACGCCGAGAAATCCATGCGCCACGGCGCTTCCCGTATCGCCGGAAGTCGCAACAAGAACCGTCAACGGTCGCGTTTCTCCCCGAACGAAGTAACCCATCAACCGCGCCATAAACCGCGCGCCAAAATCCTTGAACGCCAAAGTGGGACCGTGAAATAACTCGAGAATGTGCAAGCCGGGCGAGAGCGAGACCAGTTTCACCGGAAAATTAATGGCCTCGGCAACGATTTGCCACAGCACTTCTTCCGGCACATCCGGCGAGGCGAAAGGCTTAACCACGCGAAAACAGACTTCCGTGAACGGCAACTTGCGAAACTCTTCCAATTCCTGCGGCGAACGCCGCGCGAGTTCCACCGGCAAATAGAGCCCGCCATCGGGCGCAAGCCCTCGCAGCACGGCGCCGCGCAAAGAAGTCAGGGGCGCCTTGCGTCCCGTGCTGCGGTATCTCATCTCCCGCGCTCGAGCTGGCCGCAAATTTTCGCGAGAAACGCCGCCGCATCGAACGCAGGATCCCGCAACTCCGCCACCTGCAGCGTGCAATGAGCCAAAGCTTCATAACTCTGCCGCCGCGCAGAAATCAGCGTTGGATAGCACCGCGCAACGGTCTCGCGCGGCGATTCGCCACGCTTCGCTTGGAAAGCGCCACGCCACAGCACCGGCTTAGGGTCGCCCTGATACCGCTCGATCAAGAGCTGTTGCTCTTCTGCCGACGCGGCCAGGTACACCACGGTCATCCGCCGCCGTAAGCGCAGCAACAAATGATTACCCGTGTAGATCACGCTGCCGGTGGTATCCAGCACCAGCGGTCTATCGGGTTCACGTTCGAGGGACGTCAGCACTTCGCCCAGCGTGTGAATCTCTTCCTCCAGGTACTGTGACTCGCGTTCCGCATATTTCGGATTGTCCGGCCAGCCCATCCATGCCGCCACTCCGTTGATCCCGGAATACCCGCCAGCCGCCAGCCGCGAAGCTAGCTTTTCCTCGATGCGGTCGTCGCAAGAAATAGCGCTCCATCCTTCGGCAGCTAACTTCTTTGTCCAGAAGGTTTTTCCAGCGCCGGACATTCCAACAAGAGCCAAACGCAGAGGTGAGGAGGGTTCGCTTTGCATGAGAACAGTCCAAATACGATAACGCGCGCGCCGTCTGCGGAGCAAGCTTCGGAATCCCGCGGTTTCGTCCGAGTTCGCAGCGTACGTGTTCTTCTTCGCGATGGCGGCTGCCTGTTTTCCAGCCCAGAACGCCTCCGCTGTGGAGCCCATGGTCGTCCTGCGCCACGAATAAGGGGCATCTCCTGTAGCCCCCATTCGCCTGACTGCCCGTCCTAACCCTATAGCGGCGGCCAGTTTTCCACAGGGTATTGACCAAGCAACTGTCCTTCAGGACGGCTTGCGGCCCTCTTGCCCAAGTGCTACGTTTGAAAATGACTTTGCTGCCGTTTTGCAGCACTTGATGCAGCGAAAGTCCGGCAGTGATTCGGGATCTCTGAGGGAATTTTTCGAATTCTTTTTTTCGAAAAAAGCTTTCGACGGGCATTTCGAAACCCACGCTGCAAATTTTTTTCGTGACGCGAGCATGTCCCGGCTTCTCGCGGGACGGGCGACGAATCGCCCTGATGACAGCGCCGTCCGTTTGACGAGCGCAGCAAAAAAAAGATTCTCGCGCGCGGGGTTTTCGTGTCGTACTGGTTTCGCAACGACAATCGTCTGCCACAGGCCAGACTGGCCATTGCCTCCTACGTCATCGTGGGCATGGTCGGACTGTTGCTTCTCGGCTTCTGGAAACTCCAGGTCGTCGACTCCGATAAGTACGGCCAAATGGCCGAGCGCAATCGCGTTCGCTCCATCCCCATCATCGCTCCCCGTGGACGCATGCTCGATCGTGATGGCCGCGTCCTGGTCGATAACTATCCGTCTTTTAGCATCCTTCTTCTCCGCGACGATCCCGCTCTTATCGACAAAAACCTCCCCGCCATAGCCGATGGCCTTGGCATTCAGATCAGCGATCTCAAGGATCAGCTCGAAAGCACCAAGAATCTTCCCAAGTTTCAGCCCATCGTCATCAAGCCCGAAGCCACCAACGCGGACGTCGCCTTTATCGAATCGCATCGCTCCGACATCCCGCTTCTTGAAATGTTGATGGTTCAGCGCCGCCGCTATCTGCCCGGCGGCTTCATGTCCCACGCCAGCGGGTACGTCGGCGAAGTCAGTGAGCAACAAATCGAAGCCAGCAATGGCCGGCTCCGCCCCGGGGACCTCGCCGGAAAAACCGGTCTCGAGCGCCAGTACAACGACATCCTGACCGGCACCGACGGCATGCGCCGCGTAGTCGTCAACAGCGTCGGCAAGGAAGTCAAAGAGCTTGGCCACCTAACTCAACAAGAACCGATTCCCGGTAAACAAATTCAGCTCACCATCGACTACGACTTGCAGCAAGTCGCCGAGCAATCTCTCGGGGTGCGGCCCGGCGCCGTTGTTGCTCTCGATCCGCGCACCGGCGAAGTGCTCGCTATGGTCAGCCGCCCCACACCCGATCCAAACGATTTCGCCGTGCGTATTCCCGCGGAAGAATGGAAAGCACTTAACGACGATCCTCTGCATCCTCTATTGAACCGCGCCATCCAAGCGCAACTCGCTCCCGGCTCTGTTTTCAAAATTGTTACCGCGACGGCCATGCTCGAGGACCATGTTCCCGAGGAAGGGTTCACGACGTTTTGTCCCGGTTACGGCACGTTCTTCGGCCGGCAGTATCATTGCTGGGTTTATTACGCGAAGACCGGGGCGAAGTCGCATGGCGTGCTGAGCCTCCATGACGCCATTCTGAAATCGTGCGACGTCTTTTTCTACAATGTGGGCATGCGCCTGGGAATTGACAGGCTTTCGTACTACGCCACCCACTTGGGCATTGGCCGCAAGACCGGTATCGACCTTCCTTCCGAGGAACCCGGCCTCATGCCTTCTCAGGAATGGGTCGAGCGAACTTTTCATCGTAAGTGGTATGCCGGCGAAGTGATTTCCGTAGCCACCGGTCAGGGCGCTGTCACCACAACTCCGCTCCAGCTCGCCCGTCTGATTGGCGGAATCGCCTCGGGTGGTGTTTTCAAGCAGCCGCACATGTTGAAAGATGCACAGAATGTTGGCGAGGATCGTTTTCAGATTTCGGAACCGACGATCCAGAAGATCACCGACGCCATGTACGGCGTTGTCAACGAAGCTGGCGGCACTGGCGGTCACTTGAAACTTGCTGGGATTGAGTTCAGTGGAAAATCCGGAACCGCACAGGTCATCGGCTACGGAACACGCGATCGCGTCGGAAAAGAAAAGAAATTTGAAGACAACGCCTGGTTCGTCGGTTATGCCCCGCGCCGCGACCCCGAAATCGTCGTCGCCGTCCTTGTCCAGGAAAGCGGCCAGCACGGAGGCGAAGCCTCCGGCCCCGTAGCCCGGGACATCATTAAGGCCTATTACGAGAAGAAGGCAAAGAAGTCACAAGGCCAACTCACCGCCGACGACAAGCGGTATGATTTGGGTCATGGCACACCTGCAGCAACGGCAGCGATTCAGCCGCCGCCGCTTCTGAAGCCCGCGGCTGCGTCCGCCGCAGTGCCTGCGCACGCAGCAAGCACGGACCCGCAGCGGTAAAGTTGAGTTTGCATGGGTCGAGCGAGCAGGAAACGAAGTGTTGGTTGTAAAAACTTTATCGAAGTAAAAAATTGGAACTCTGGCTTTGAATTTTAACTTTCAACTGTCGACTGTTAACTTTTTCCTATGAACGACGCACCTGGAACTCGCGATTACGATTGGTGGCTGCTAGCCATTCTCGCCGCCATCTGTGCCCTCGGCGTTATCGAGATCTATTCCGCCACCCATGGCAGCTCCCTCGCCGGCATGCAGAACAAGCAACTCCGCTGGCTGGTCGTAGGCTTCGTGCTGATGTTCGCGCTCTCCCGCCTCGACTATCACCTGATCCTCGACCAGGCTCCCATTCTCTATCTCATCGGCATTGCCGCTCTCGTCGCCGTGCTCGCCTTCGGCCACACCCGCTTCGGCGCCAAACGCTGGATTCCCATCCTTGGCGAATTTCTTCAGGTGTCGGAATTGGTCAAATTGATTATAATCATCGTGATGGCGCGCTTCTTTGCGGAGGTGCGCACGGATGAGCTCTCTCTCCAGGATTTGATCAAAGCAGGGCTCATCATTGGGTTGCCGCTAGGTTTGATTCTCAAGCAACCCGATCTGGGCACAGCGCTTGTTCTGGTGCCCTTGCTGGTCGTAGGCGCATTTCTCGCGGGGTTGCAATGGAAACACGCCGCGGCAATTGCGCTCATCGGGCTCCTGATGCTCCCCGTTGCATGGCGTGTCTTGAAGCCTTATCAGAAAGAAAGAGTTACATCGTTCCTGCATCCAGAAGAAGACGCCAAAGGCTCCGGCTATCAAGTCTTGCAATCGAAGATTGCCGTTGGCTCCGGCGGTTTCTGGGGCAAAGGGTTTGGCAACGGTACGCAAAACCAGCTCGGCTACATCCCCGTCCGTTATTCCGATTTCATCATGTCGGCTTGGGCGGAAGAGCAGGGCTTCAAAGGCGTGCTTCTTGCCCTTGGGCTGTACATGGCACTTCTGTTACGCTTAGTGCAGAATGCTCAGCGCGCAAAAGACCGCGCCGGAATGTTTCTTGTAATGGGCGTCGCAGCAGCGCTTGGTTTTCATGTCTTAGTAAACGTGGCGATGGTCATCGGTGCTATGCCCGTGACCGGTATCCCGCTTCCTCTCATGAGTTATGGGGGTTCCGCTACGTTGTTTGTTTTCCTGGCGATTGGTCTGGTTATGAATGTTCGGCTCCGCCGCTTCGTTAACTAAGCCCGCCGCCAGTCCCGCGCAGGGTGTTTGCTCAGGCAAATCCCGCCGGGTCGGTAATCGTGGCCTCAGCAAGCTTGGGCCATACGAACAAGGATCTTTAGAGTGAGGACAGCATCGTCCGCCGTTAGCCTGGAAGCTCTCCGGCAACGGACCAGCCTCGTAAGCAAGAGGAACTTTCCCTCCGGCTTCGAACGTAAAGCCATCTCGATATCAGTTTGGCCAGCGTGTGTCCCGGTGCAAACCGGGCCGGCCCCGATTTACTGGACCCCCAACGGGCAAAAGCTCGCGGCGATGCGTCCTGTCGGCCCTTTGCGGCCGTACAGAAACGTGACTCCCGGCACTGCCGGCGTCACCAACAGTCAGGAGTTTTCATGTCAAAAGAATTGGTCATCTCCGCGGCCTCCCACGAACGGCGGGTCGCGATTCTTGAAGAAGGTCAGTTAGTCGAAATTTACATCGAGCGCGAAAAAGAGTTCGCCCTCGTCGGCAGCATCTACAAAGGCAGAGTCACCCGCGTCCTCCCCGGCATGCAGTCCGCTTTCGTTGATATCGGCCTCGATGGCGATGCTTTCCTCTACGTCAGCGACGTCTTCGAAAATCTCGAAGACTACGATCACGGGCATGCGCACACCGATACACCTGCCGCTGCGCCCGCGTTTTCGCCTGCTCCTTCGAACGTTGTCGAATTGCTTCCCGGTGAATCGCTTGGCCGCGCCGCTTCCTCGCATGAGCATGAAGAAGATCACGCCCACGAAGCTCACGGCGAAGAAGCCTCGCACGAATCGTTTCACGACGAACCGTCTCATCACCATCCCCTTTCGCACGACGAGCAACCCAGCGTCGTTGAAGAGCACGCTTCGGAAGGCGAAATCGCTGACGCTCACACTGCCGAAGTGCATGACGATGCGCACCACAACCCAGAAGAGCGCCAGCCCGATTCGAACGCTTCCGCTCCGCAGAATTTTTCGCCCCACTACAATCCCACTCAGAACTACGCGCCGCGCTCCTCAGGTGGCGGCGATCGCGGCGGCCAGAATTTTGGCCGTGGCGGAGATCGTGGTGGTGACCGTGGCCGTGGCGGCCGTTGGGGCCGTCGTGGCGGACGCCAACGCGGCGGCGGGCGCCCCCAAGGCCCCGGCGTCGGCGGTCGCAATCTACCTCCCTCCAAATATGCTTCGCCGCAAGGCGAGTCTCGCGGAAATGAGTCGCGCGGCTACGAGAACCGAAGTCACGATAACCGCGGCCGCGACCAGCGAGGTCCGGAAAATCGCGGCGGCCAACCGCGCGGTTTTGAACCGCGCGGCCCTGCGCAGCGCGGTTTTGACCATCGCCCACCTGAAGCTGCCAGTTCCTCCGCATCCGGCACTGTCGCGGAAGAACCCATTCTTCTCCCAGGCGAGTCTCTAGCCAAGTATCGTGGAAAGCCCGCGGCTGCGGCTGCGCCTCCGCCTCCAGTTGCCGAGCCTGAAATTCACGAGCCGCAACCCGATTTCGAAGACGCAGCACCTCGCTCTACCAGCAACCCGGGCGCTCCCGTTCCTGCTACAGGATCTGCTGGCGGAAATGTTCCCCGCCGTTTCTCCGGAGGACTTCCCCGCTGGCTCCTCGCTGACGCTGGCTCGGAATCGGAAGCTGCTCCCGTTTCCGCCGACGAAAATATCGGCGTTGCCGAAGACGCTTCCCTCTCGGCCCATGGCGCGAATCCGCCCCGGCATGAAGCTTCTCCGCTCGAGTCGCCCGTAACCGCTCGCTCAGATTCCGCGGCCGCTCGCAGCGACGCGGAGTTGAGCGAACAGCAGACCGCCTCGCTCTCCTTCGAACTGGCTGAGGCAAAACACGAAGAAACTTCCGATCACGCCAAAGTCGATGCCCTCGCAGGTGGCGCCGAATTCGAAGAGGACGAACCCGAGGAAATTCACGCTGCTGGCGAAGCTGAACTCACGGAAGAAGAAGCCGAAGAGGAAGAACGCCAGGAAGAAGCGCATCTGGACGCCGCCGAAGACCAAGCCGCCGCGGAGACCGAACTCTCCGAGGATGAAACCGAAGAAGTAGAAGAGCA
Organism: Candidatus Acidiferrum sp.; assembly: GCA_035314345.1. Classification (GTDB taxonomy): domain Bacteria; phylum Acidobacteriota; class Terriglobia; order Acidiferrales; family UBA7541; genus Acidiferrum. Next base: position 14,975 of record DATFZQ010000083.1, on the reverse strand, counting down.
CCGCGCCGCGAATCGAGCCGAATTCGAAGCCAACGCCGCTCACGAAAGCGCCGAACACGCTGCCGCTCTCGGTGATCCCGAGCATGTCGTGCACGAGCACGCTGAACACGAGCATACCGAGCACGAACACGCCGAACACGAACACGCCGAGCCAGAAGTGGTCGAAGCTCACGCACGCCAGATCGCAGCGGAGTCCGTCGTCATCGAAGAAGATGTCATCTTGCTTCCAGGTGAGACGCGCGCCCCGCGCATTGGCGGTGCCGCTGCTCCTCGCGAAGATTTCCCGCGTGATTCCGCCCGTATCGGCGGCAATCCCCGCGCCCGCTTTCAGCGTCCTCAGCGCGGAGGACGCGATCGCGGCCGTGGCGGCCGCCCAGACAGCCGCGGTGGCCGTCCCGATCGCGGCCCAGATCGTGGTCCAGACCGCGGACGTCCTTCCGGTCCTCGATTCGAACGCCGTCCGAGCGGTCCCGGTGGTCCCAGGCATGATCGAGGTCATCGCAGCCATTCCGGACCGCCGCGCCGTCCGCAATTAATTTCAGAAATGCTAAAAGCCAGTCAGGACGTCGTCGTCCAGATCGCTAAGGAACCTCTCGGCAAAAAGGGCGCCCGCATTACCAGCCACGTCGCCCTGCCGGGTCGCTTCCTGGTCTATATGCCCACGGTTCACCACACCGGCGTCTCGCGCAAAATCATTTCCGCCGAAAACCGTTCTCGCCTGCGCCGTCTCGTCAGCGAAGCTGGCAACAGTTATCCCGGCGGCTTCATCGTTCGAACCGCCGCTGGAGGCGCCACCGACGACGAAATCCGCACCGATATCGAATTCCTCGGCAAGAGCTGGAACGAAATCAAGGAGCGCAGCGAGCAGCGCAAATCTCCAGCGTTACTTCATCGCGACCTCAACCTCGTCGAGCGCATTCTTCGCGACTACGTCAGCGACGATTTCACCGGCATCTGGATCGACAACGAAGAGGAGTACGGCAAGATCGTCGAATTTGTCAGCCGCTTCCAACCGAAGCTCGTCAACAAGGTCAAGCTCTACACGAAGGAAACCCCGATCTTCGAAGAGTTCGGCATCCAGCACGAGCTCGACAAAGCCCTGCGCGCCAAAGTCTGGCTAAAATCCGGCGGCTACATCGTCATCAACCACACCGAAGCCCTCGTCGCCATCGACGTCAACACCGGAAAATTCGTTGGTAAAGGCTCCACGCGCCTCGAAGACACCATCGTCAAGACCAACATCGAAGCCGTCAAAGAAATCGTCCGCCAAATCCGCCTTCGCGACCTCGGCGGCATCATCGTTGTCGACTTCATCGACATGGAAGAGCGCCGCAACCGCGAAAAAGTTCTAAGCGCCCTGCAAATGGCCCTCGAACAAGACAAAGCTCCATCGAAAGCTCTGTCCTTCAACGAGTTCGGCCTCGTTTGCATCACCCGCAAGCGCACCAAGCAAGCGCTCGAACGCGTTCTCTGCCAGCCCTGCCCTTATTGCACCGGTTCCGGCATGGTCAAATCCATTCCCACGCTCTGCTATGAAATCCAAGCCGAAGCCCGCAAGATGGCCACGGCCGATCACGAAGGTCCCAATCTCACCCTTCGCGTTCATCCCGAAATCGCCAAAGCCCTGAAAACGCGCGAGTCCATGCTAATGGACGAGCTCGAGCAAACCGCTCACAAACACATCATCATCCAATCCGACGCCACGCTCCACTGGGAGCAATACGACATCTACTAACGATCCATAATTTCTTGGATTTCTTCGCAGGGGCGCAGCACGCTGCGCCCCTTTTCCACTTCAACCAGATTTCGTCTATCATTCCGGGCGTCGAGCTTCGCGAAGATTGCTTCCGAAAAGAGGCCTGCATGATCGATTTCATGTCCAGTCGGCGTTTCCCTGCCGCGTACTCCGGACTTCTCACACTGATTTTCATCGCCGCCGTTCTCAGTGGTTTCGCAAAGGTGGATTCGAAGCCTGCCTTCGATGAAATCACCGTTCACCGCATCAATGTCGTCGACCCCGACGGCACAATCCGCCTGGTCTTGACCAACACCGCCAATTCACCCGGCATCTACATCAAGAACAAGGAATATCCTCATCCCAACAACAGAAAATCCGCTGGCTTGCTTTTCTTCGACGAGGAAGGAACCGAGGACGGCGGCCTGAGTTATGGCATCTCTAAAGACGCGGTAGGCCGCGTCACAGGCAGCGACGGCCACTTGAGTTTCGATCAATACATGCAGGATCAGATTTTCACCATCGACGCCGGCCGCGACGGCGACAAAAAATACTCCCTCCTCCGTATGGACGACCGCGGCGACTATCCCCTCATGGACGCTTTCGAAGCCGTCACCCGCATCTCAAAACTACCCGAGACTCAGCGCGAAGCCGAACTTAAAAAGTTCCTGGACACTCATCCGGGAGATCACCCGCGTGTCATCCTCGGTCGTGCGCGCGACGGAGGCTCCGTGCTCCAGCTAAAAGATACAGAAGGCCGCGATCGCATCGTCCTCCGCGTCGCGCCTGATGGCGCGCCAAAACTGCAACTCCTCGACGCCACCGGAAAAGTCGTCAGCGAACTCCCTCAATCTTCCGCCGCTTCAGCGGCTCACCAATAATTCAGCGCACTGCCTTCGAATCGCGCGCCTACTCACTCCTCAACGCAATGATCGGATCGACGTGCAGCGCGCGCCGCGCCGGCACCGCGCACGCCGCCAGCGCCACGATCGCCAGCAAAGCCATAACGCTCGCCAATAGAACCGAATCGAGCGGCCGCACACCATAGATTTCGGTAGCCACAAGCTTTTGCAATGAGGCAGCGCCGGCCACTCCCAAAATCAAGCCAATTAAAACAAGCTCAAACCCTTCCCGCAAAACCAGGCCGAGAATCGCCGCCCGGCTGCTGCCCAACGCTATACGAATCCCAATTTCCCGCGTCCGCTGTGCGACCAGATACGCCAGCACGCCATATATCCCTAGCGTCGCTAGAAATAGCGCGACTCCGCCAAACGCATTCGCCAGCAGCATCGAAGTCCTTCGAGAAGCGAGCGACAGATCGATACGTTCCGACATCGAATGCACATCGAAAACCGCCAGGTCCGGATCCAATCGCGCAATCTCTGCGCGCAGCGCTCGCACCGCCGAATCGGTATTGCCAACCGTTTTCAGCGCGAACGTGAAATTGCTGTCAGCATCCTGGGCAATGGGGCAATAGAACGCGCCAACGTTCGCGCCCTTGTCCTCCAAATGTTCGTAGCGCAGCGTCCGCGCCACCCCCACGACCTTCAGCCACACCGTATGTTCGTCGATCTTCAGAAGATTTTTAGGATCGTCGGGAAAGTACATCCGCCGGCCCACTGGATCGCTGTTGGGCCAGAAATGCTGCGCCAGCCGCTCGTCGACGATCACAACCCGCGGCGCATTTTCGTTGTCGCGCTCGTCGAAGCGTCGCCCTTTTAACATCGGGATGCCCATCGCTTCGAAGTACCCGGGCGACACATCCATCAGCAGCGGCGAAATAATCGATTCGCCCGGCTTCATCGGATAACCCTCAGCCAGAATGACCTCGTCATTGTGATTGCCGCTAAGCGGAATGACGTCCGTCACCCCCGCTTGGGTAACTCCAGGGATTGTCCGGACTGCGGGCAGTGCGCGGTTCAGAAATCCGCCCCAATCTTCACGTTTAACATATTTCGTGCGCGGCAAGCTCACCGACGCCGTCAGGACCCCTTCTGCCTTAAATCCAGGGTCAACCTGTAACAGCCGCCGAAAACTCGTCAGAAACAGCGCCGCTCCCATTAGGAGCGCAAACGCAAATCCAATTTGCGCCGCCACCAGAAGTTGACGCACGCTTCGGGTTTTCTTTCCCGTCGTTCCCGTGCGGCCATCCTCATGCAGCGCATCGCTGATGCCGATCTTCGAAGCACTCGCGAGTGGAAAGAGTCCCACAAACAATCCCGCAGCGATGGACAGCGCCAGGGAAACCAGAACCACAATCGCGTCCAAATGAACCTCCTGAGCCCGCGGCAAATGTTCGAGCCCGGCGGCGCCCAGTGTCTTCAGCAAACCCGCGCCAAGTGCGATCCCGCTCACACCTCCAATTAGCGCCAGTCCAACGTTCTCCAGGATCAGCTGCCGCATCAGCTGCATCCTTCCCGCGCCCAAAGCGATCCGTGTTGCCATCTCCTTCCGGCGCAGCGAAAGCCGCGTCAGCGCGAGGTTTGCGATATTCAGCCCGCCAATCAAAAGCACCAAAAATGCCCCGCCCCACAGCAGATAGAGGGTCCTCTTCACGCCGCCAGTCACTGTTTCCTGCAGCGGCTTCACTTCCGTGTGGAATCCCGCGTTGATCAAAATCTCTTTGAACTCCGGAAACCGATCGAGATTCTCATTGTTCAATGCGTTGACCTGCGCCTGAGCCTGCTCTAGCGTCGCCCCCGGCTTCAACCTTCCGATATGGGTCCAATTGTTGCTGTGGTGCTGTGTCTTCTCTTCCGCCGTGAACGCGATCGGCATCCACAACCGGACCTCCGGATCAATAAAATCAAATCCCGCCGGCATCACCCCGACAATCGTAAACGGCTGCCCGCTGATCCGTATTTCGCGTCCGATCGCCGATTTATCCCCTGCATACAACTGCTCCCACAGCCCGTGGCTCAGAATCACTTCTCGCTCGCGCCCAATTTCCCCTTCTTCTTCAAAGAAGGGCCTCCCCAACGCGGGCGATACTCGCAATAGAGTGAACCACGACGACGTAACCACCATCCCGCGCATCCGCTGCGGCAATCCATTTAGTTCTACCGTTTGGTCCCTTTGCCGGAACATCGCCTGGCTCTCAAACGCCGTCATCTCGCGCAAACGGTCGAAATAATCTCCCGAACTGCTGCTGTTGATTCCAGTGACCCCAGCCTTCGGGTATTCGTTCGCCATCAGCAGAATCGAATTAGCCTCCGGCACCGGCAACGGCCGCAAAACCACGGAATTCACAATGGCAAAAAGCGCCGTATTCGCCGCGATGCAAACGGCGAAAGTAAGCAGCACCGTGACCGCAAATCCCTTCGAGCGCCACAAAGACCGTCCCGCATATTTAAGGTCGAGGAAAAATGCATCCATGATTGGCCTCCCTCGGCGCGCAGTCTGCCAATAGCCACAACCAAGACACACTGCCGCCTGTCCTTCGATACGTAAAGACTAACGAAAAGGTTCAACTGTCTAGTACGTCGCGCTTGCAGTTCCTCCTCTCCCTCCACTTTTCTGTCGTCCCTTATTTGAGCTAAACTTTCCCCCAAGCATCACCTTGCCGCTTCATTGCGGCCAGCGATATTCAGGTCCGGGGGATTAAACGCATGAGCCTCTCCTCCATCGTTCATCCCGAAACCTCTTCGGATCCCGCCGTCACCGTTACGCAAACATCTTGCTGTGTTGTCGGCGGCGGGCCCGCAGGCGCTATGCTCTCGCTTCTGCTCGCTCGTCGCGGCGTCCCCGTCACCCTTCTCGAAATGCACAAGGATTTTGACCGCGAATTCCGTGGCGACACCGTTCATCCCTCGACGATGGAGATTCTCGATCAGCTCGGCTTGGCCGACGCTCTTCACAATATCCCTCACGGCAAAATTCTCGGCCCTACCATTCAGTTTGCCGACGGCCCCTTCCGCCCCTTCGATCTCTCGCGCCTGAAAACTCGCTTCCCCTACATCCTGATGATTCCGCAATCCCGCTTTCTGGAATTCATCACCGCTGAAGCCGCGAAGTATCCGCAATTCCGCCTCCTGTTGCATGCCCAGGTCCAGCGCCTCATCGAAGAAGATAGCATTGTCCGCGGCGTACGATACCTCGGCCTGGATGGAATCCACGAAATTCGCGCCCCGCTGACCGTAGCTGCCGACGGCCGCTTCTCTCTGCTCCGTCGTCTTGCCGGCATCGAACCGATGAAGACTTCTCCTCCCATGGATATTCTCTGGTTCCGCTTGCCCAAGCTTCCGTCAGACCCCGATGTCGCGGGCGGTGCCCTTGGAGGCATCGGCGGTGGGCGCATGTTCATCGTGCTGGATCGCTTTGACTATTGGCAGGCAGGCCTGGTTTTCCCCAAAGGGGCCTATCAGGAACTTCGCGCCCAAGGCGTTGAGTCCATCCGGCGCACTATCGTCGAGATCGACCCGCGCTTCGCGAAAAACGCGGAAGCTCTTGCCGACTGGCAGCAATTGACTCTCCTCTCCGTCGAATCCAGCCGCTGCCCTGTCTGGCACAAGCCGGGACTCCTTCTGATCGGCGATGCTGCCCATGTGATGTCCCCCATCGGTGGCGTAGGCATCAACTACGCGATCCAGGATGCGGTTGTCACCGCAAATCTCCTCGCAAATTCGATGAAATCCGGAAAAGTCTCGGAAGCGGAACTTGCGGAAGTGCAACGCCAGCGCGAGTGGCCGACGCGTGTCATTCAAGGAATGCAATCGATCATGCAGCGGCGGTTGGTGGCCGGTGCTCTTAGTTCTCAGCTAGCCCCCAAGGTTCCTTGGCAGATGCGATTGCTTGTTCGCATCCCCTATTTGCGTGATCTGCCCACCAAACTTATTGCCTTCGGCGCGCGCCACGTCCATCTTCGCGAGACATAGGAATGCGGCGGGTACCCAACCCTCGTACTTTGCGGGTGGGCTCTTGAGGTTTTCAATCCTGAGATTCTTATTTCACCTGCATCACTTCTTCACCACGGGTTTTCCTTCGACGTCCAGAATAACAACCTCACCGAGCTGTAGTTCTCTCACGCCAGCCTCAATCTTCGAAAGATCTCCGACGAGCAAAAGAGTCGCCCCGCTCGGCTGCGCGTACTTCTGCGCGGCCGCATTGACCGCTGCGAGCGTCGCCTTTTGCAATTCATCCGGCTCACGCTGCAATTCGTTCATCGCAAGTCCATAGGCCCAGAGTTCTTCTATCTGTCCGGCCACCCGGTCCATAGATTCGAATTGCTGCGCGTAGCCGCGTATGCGCGCGTGCTTTGCGTCGGTCAGCTCTTTTTCAGACACCGGCTTTTGTCCGGCAATGAATTTCAGCTCTTTCTCGAACTCCACCAGGGCTTCCTTGGTCTTGTTCGTTTGTACTCCGCCGAAAGCTCTCCAGATTCCGTATTTCGAGTTGGGCGCGGGAAAAGCAAAAACGCCATACGAGTATCCTTTCTCCTCTCGTATGTTCATGCCCAAACGCGCTCCCGCCGCGCCGCCCCACACGGTGTTCGCCAAACTCAAGGCGTAATAGTCCGGCGCATTGCGTGCCGGCCCTGGCAGAAGCACCGCCACCACGGTTTGCGCCGCATTCGGACGGTCCACTAAAAACACTTTGCCAGGTCCAACCGCCTGCGGAGGGGGAACCGTCACTGCGGCCGGAGCGCTCCCGCGCCAGGAACCAAAGTTCTGCTTGGCGAGTTCCGCTGCTTCGGCAACGGTAATGTCTCCGACGAGAATCAACGCGGATCCTCCAGGCTTCCAATAACTGTCATGAAATTTGGTAAGGTCCTCTGCTGTAATCTTCTCGACCGTGGACGGGAATCCATCCTGTGGACGGCCATAGGGATGATTCGGCCCGTACGTCAGCATCGGCCCTACTCGCCTGGAAATTGCGTTAGGCTGGCTCTCTTCCTGCGCCAGACCGCTGAGCCGCAATTTTCTCTCTCGCTCTATTTCCTCCGGCGGAAAACTTGGGTTCCGTGTCACGTCTGCAAGGACTGCCGCCGCTGGTCCAAGATTCCTCTTGAGCACCTCAAAATTCAGCGTTGCGGACTCCCGGCCTACGCTACCGCTGAGCGCGGTCCCCAGATCGCCCAACGTATCGTCTATTTCCAGGGCCTTTTTCGTCGTTGTTCCCCGCTTCATCACTTCTACTTCGAGGCTCGCCAATCCCTCCTTCCCCGCCGGGTCCGCGACGCTGCCCGCGCGCGCGACCAGTCTTACGGAGACCTTCGGCAGGTCTTTTCTCTCGACAATTAGAATTTCCATTCCGTTGTCCAGCTTCGCCGACTTCACTTCCGGCGCCAGGAATGGCCGGTCGGCCCCGAGTTCCGGCTGCTTTGCGCGGTCCACCGTGGCTTGCGCGTTGGCCGTCGAATTCTCTGGATGGAACCTCACCATTACCCGGTTTCGTGTATCCAGCCACTTCGCCGTCGCCAGCCGCACACCTTCTGCTGTCGCGGCCCGGTGCCGCTGCACGTCCGCGGCGAATTTATCTGGGTCGCCGAGATATGTGTTGTATGTATTGAGCTGGTCGGCCTTGCCGCCAAAACCGCCGATACGCTCGAGGCCTGTCACATAGCTAAATTCCCACTTGGTCTTCGCGCGGTTCAGTTCGGCGGCAGTAGGGCCCTCTTTGGCCAGCCGCGCGATTTCTTCCGTTGTAATTTGTTCCGCCTGCGAGAGCGCCGCTCCCGGCCGGGCCGTCACCCACACGATAAAATTCCCGGCTATTTCGGAGGAGTTCTCGAACGATACAACATCCGAGCAAATCTGCTTGTCGTAAACCAAGGACTTGTTCAAGCGCGATGACAACCCATCGGTCAGGATCAGCGAGACGAGATCCAAATCCGCATCCGCTGGGTCAAAAAAAGCCGGTGCGGGCCAGGCAAAGTATGTGCGCTCCTGTGGCACATGATCATTCACATCGATGATCTTTTCCGCGTCTAGCTGCTCCACCCAATGCTTGGGGCGATCCAACGCCGGTCCGGGAGGAATCGGACCGTAGTATTTCTCAATCAGACGCTTTGCCTCGGCCACGTCAAAGTCGCCGGTAATCGCCAGCGAGAGATTGTTGGGAGAGTAATACGTTCGGAAAAATTCCTTCACATCGTCAACGCTCGCGGCCGTCAGGTCTTCGTGGCTGCCAATCACCGTGTGGGAATAGGGGTGGCCGCTGGGAAAAACATTTTCCGTGATGAGCATAAAAGCACGACCGTAAGGCTGGTTTTCCAGCCCTTGGCGCCGCTCATTCTTCACGATGTCGCGCTCGTTATCGAGCTTCTCCTTGGTCAAAACGTCGGTGAGCGTCGCCAGACGGTCGGATTCGAGCCACAATACGTATTCAAGACTCGCCGATGGCACAGTTTCGAAATAGTTCGTCCGGTCCTCGTTCGTCGTTCCATTCACACCACCCTCAAAAAGATTTGCTCCTGCTTTTTCGATAAAGCCAAAGTACTTGCCGTTGGCGTCTTTCGAGCCCTCGAACATCATGTGTTCGAATAAGTGTGCAAAACCCGTTCGCCCCACGCGTTCATTCTTCGAGCCGACGTGATACCAGTTGTTTACGTGGACCATCGGCAGTTTGCGGTCCACGTGCAGAATGACCTGCAACCCGTTCGGCAGCGTGTATTTCTCGAAGACAATCTTCGGCACATCGCTCGACGTGGGCGTGTTCGAACTGGCATTCTTGGCCGCTTCTTGGGACCTTCCGGGCAAAGCCGAATGAATCAGCGCGGCGATGAGAATCAGCAATCCCCATATCTTCGTTTGGCGTGTCATGACGCAAGTCCTCCCTTTCAAGGTCATCCGGCGCATTGTTGTCGAGTTCTATTTCTAGCTTGCTTCTTCGTTAGTAGGATGGAAACTCTGCAACACGGAAAATTTAAAATGCGGCTAGAACCACATACAACAACCACGAGTCTTGGCGCGGATTTCCCAGCCGTAATTATGGCGAAACTTTACCAGCCCGCAGCGCAGTTGCGCAACCGCACCTGGTCCGCGCGAATCACTCGAGGCGCATCGCACGGGCCACTCGGACAGTCTCAATTCGTGTCTGTCTCAATTCGTGTCTTGAATGTCCGGTCTCCTGACGCGATACTGGATTCATGCCCGACTCTGCTCCCAGAGCAGTCCTTCGCGTAACAGGTCTTCGCAAGGCCTACCAGGATGTGGTCGCCGTCAAGGGCCTCGACCTTGAGGTTCGCGCCGGCGAATGCTTCGGCCTTCTCGGCCCAAATGGCGCAGGCAAAACAACGACCGTCGAAATCTGCGAGGGCCTGACCGAGCCAGATTCAGGCGAAGTGGAATTACTTGGCATGCATTGGAATTCCGATGCGAAGGAGCTCCGCCAACGCCTCGGCATTCAGTTGCAGGATACGCAGCTCTCCGAAAAACTCACCGTGTTCGAGACTCTTCGATTGTTCCGCAGCTTTTTTGATCAAGGCCCGGACGCTTCCGACGCCATCGCGCTCGTGCAACTCGAAGAAAAAAAGGACTCTCGCGTCGGCAATCTTTCTGGCGGCCAAAAGCAACGTCTGGCGCTCGCCTGTGCGCTCGTCGGCGATCCCGATTTTCTTTTTCTCGATGAGCCCACCACTGGCCTCGACCCCCAAGCCCGCCGCCAGCTTTGGGAATTGATCGAGCAATTCAAATCCTCGGGCCGCACTATTCTCCTCACCACGCACTACATGGACGAAGCCGAGCGACTCTGTGAACGCGTCGCCATCATGGATAACGGCAAACAAATCGCTCTCGGCAGTCCACGCGAACTGATTGCTTCCACCTGCGCGGAACACATGGTCGCCTTTTCCGCCGGAGCTAAATCATCTGTACTGAACGTCGCCGCCTTGCGCCAAATCGAAGGCGTTCGCGACGTTCGCTCCGAGAACGGCACCGTGGAAATGCAAGTCACAGAATTGCATCTAGCTGTCCCGGCGCTGCTTGCCGAATTGACGCGCCAGAATATCCCGCTCACCGAGTTGAGCACGCATTCCGCAACTCTGGAGGATGTGTTTGTTTCATTGACGGGACGACATCTCCGCGATGAGTGAGCACAATAGGTTTTCCAAATGAGTGAAACCACCGCCATCCCCGACATTCAAGTCAGCGCCGCGGAGCGGAAAGCTCCGCATGGAAAGACCTTCTCCGAGCATCCGCTCGTGCAATTAACCATCGTGCGTTTCCTCGAAACGCTCCGCGAACCAGAAGCCCTCTTCTGGATCTTCGCGTTTCCTATCCTACTCGCGGGCGGTCTCGGCATCGCGTTCCGCAACCGGCCCGCGGAGGTGCTGAAGATTGCCACTGTCACGCCGCAACTGGCGCAGTCTTTACAGAAGGAAAAGCTTCTTGCCGTGCAGCAACTGGATGCAAACGCGGCGGAAGAAGCGCTGCGCACCGGTAAGATCGCGTTGCTCGCCGTGCCCGGAGCAAACCGCGCTGTCGTCTATCGCTACGACGATACGAATCCCGAAGGCCGCACGGCGCGCATGCTCGCGGACCGCGCGGTGCAGCAAGCCGCTGGACGCGTCGATCCCGTTGCTTCGAGCGATGTGTTGATGCGCGAGCCTGGCTCGCGCTATATCGATTTCCTTATTCCCGGCTTGCTTGGGATGAATCTCATGGGCAGCGCGATATGGGGCATGGGCTTTACTGTCGTCGATGCGCGGCGCAAGAAACTGTTGAAGCGCTTGATTGCGACTCCGATGCCGAAGCAATACTTTTTGCTCTCGTACGTGCTCTCGCGCATCTTGATGCTCGTGGCCGAAGTGGGCATCGTGCTTGGGTTCGGCGCTTGGATTTTTCACGTGCCGGTGCGCGGCTCCTTGCTCAGTCTCGCCGTGGTGTGCTTGCTGGGTTCGCTGACCTTCAGCGCCATAGGGTTGCTGCTCGCGTCGCGGGCCAAAACCATCGAAGCAGCTTCCGGCTTGATGAACGCCGTGATGCTTCCGATGTGGATCGCTTCGGGCGTGTTCTTTTCCGCGCAGCGGTTTCCGGATGTTGTGCAGCCCTTCATCAAAGCTCTGCCGTTGACCGCGGCCATTGATGCGTTGCGCGCCAACATGCTGCAGGGCGCGAATCTCGTGCAGTTGGCGCCTCAGATTGGTGTGCTGAGCGCTTGGCTCGTTTTTTGCTTCGTTCTCGCCCTAAAGCTCTTCCGCTGGCGCTGACTTTATTTTTCTGTCTCTAAAATCTCTCCAAAAGTCCTAACTGACGGCTTTTTTGTGAAATTGCCGGAGGCCCACAGTAAGAAACAATGCATTGAATCCAATCAAGGCTACGAACACAGCAAGCAGCGACAGGTGCGGAAATTGCGGCACGAGAGTTGCCCGCAAGCCTTCGCTGGCGTAGACCAGCGGATTCACCAGCACTACTTTCTGCATGACAGGGAAATTTGCCAGCGCGCTCCACGGATAGTACGTGCAGCCGAAAAAGATCATCGGCGCAACGACCAGAGAAAACATCAGGCCAATGTGTGTTTGCTCGACGCTGCAACCGAGCGACAGCCCGCCGCAAGCTGAAAAAAGCGCTACCAGCAGCGCCATGATGCCAAATAGAATCGGCCGGTGGAGACTCAGGTCCACGCCTGGCCTGAGCAAGAGCCACGCCGCTGGAATCACCATGATTCCCGCAGCGAGAGCTTGCAACGTGCCAGCAACAACTTTTTCAATCGCGACCCAGGAAATGTCCATGGGAGCGAGCAAGCGGTCTTCGATCTCACGCGTGAACTGAAACTCGCCGATGAGCGGCATGGCGACAGCCCAGATACCTGTGCCCACCATGCTCAGCGCCATGATGCCGGGAAGCAGTAGGCTTTTGTACGAGGGCGGCATGTAGCCACTGCCAACCATCACGCGGCCAAAAATAAACACGAACATTAGCGGCTGCAAAAAAGTCTGAAACAGCAGGGCCACAATGTTGCGGCGCGCCACACGAACGTCGCGAGCCAGCATAGCCATGAAAGCTTTGTAGTTCATTCGCGCAAGCTCCTACCGGTGTGGTGCAAAAAGAGATTTTCGAGGCTGGGCTCGGAAATGTGCACGTCGCACAACTCGATGTTTGCCGCGAGAGCCAGATTCGCAACTTCGGAAACGAGCGAGCCGCCGCGGTCGGCTTAGAGATCGGCGCCGTTATTTTCTGTCGCGCGCACTTCACGAACTCCAGATAGTGTTTTCAAACGTTCCAGCAATTCCGGCGAGTGCCGGCCGAAGCGAACGCGCACCAAATAGCCGCTCGGCACGGAAGCCTTCAGCTCTGCCGGTGTACCCAAAGCGATCATCCCGAAGTCGCTGAGAAGATAGGCACCGAAGCGGACTACTTTGCCAGGAATGCAGAGCGCATGCGCTACCCTAAGTTTCGCCGCCAACATCTGTTTGTTGGGTCTGGTGTGATCGAAGCCGGCTGCAAGACCGTGATCGGCTCCCGCCTCAAGCGATCTGGAATGTTCTGGACGGTACGGGGAGCCAACGCAATTCTCAGTCTGCGCTGCTGTCATCTCAACCGCCGCTTTGAAGATTATTGGGAAAGCCGACGGGCGGCTTGATTTCCACTTCCATGTCGCGCACGCACTAAATAAGCCCTGGTCTTCTTGCCATTCAAGCTATCGTTTTTTTTCATGTCTGAAACCTTTACCGCTTCGCTTTCATGCTATTTAACGGCCCGAGTAGCGCTGCTCTTTCCAGGGATCGCCGTAAGCGTGATAGCCATTGCGCTCCCAGAAACCGAGGCGGTCGTGGTCGAGCAGGATGAGGCCGCGCACCCACTTGACGCTCTTCCAGGCATAAAGATGCGGAACGATGAGGCGCAGTGGGCCACCATGTTCACCAGTCAGCGGTTCGCCGTCGTGCTCGAACGCAAAGAGAACATTCGGTTTCAACAAATCTTCGAGCGGAACGTTGGCCGTGTAACCCTCCTCGGCGAGAATGGAAGCAAAATGCACGCCGGGCTTTGGCTGGATTAGCTTCATCACATCCGTGAACAGCACACCTTTCCAGTGATTGTCGAGGCGGCTCCAGCGCGTGACGCAGTGGAAGTCCGAAGTGGTTTCGGTTTGCGGCAGCCCGCGAAAGTCATTCCAGGTCAAACGCTTTGGCTCTTCGACTTCGCCGGAAATCTTGAAATCCCATTTCGCCGGATCAAAGTGCGGAATGCTGCCGTAATGAAGCACGGGCCACTTGAGCGTGAGCGACTGCCCCGGCGGCAGACGGCCTTCGGCCTTGGCTTTATTTTCCAGTTCCTTGCGTGTTCCTAATTCTCCAAATAATGACATGCCGTTTTCCTTGGCGATGAACTGCTCGCCGCCTCTAAGGACCTATTCAGTTTACAGGCCTTATTGATGGTGTGTCCCGGATATGAGACAACTGAAAATCCGAAACATTTCGGTCAGGAGAGAAAAAATGCTGGCTTCGATGGACATGATTGGCTTCCTTCTCACGAAGGATTACGACAAGGCGCGCGCTTTTTATGAGGGCAATCTGGGATTCGAGTTTGTGAGCCTGGATCAGTTTGCGCTGGTGATGCAGGCGGGCAAGAGCATGATCCGGATCGTGAAGGATCCGACGTTTACGCCGCTGCGGAGCACCGTGCTTGGCTGGAAGGTGGACGACATCGAAGCGATGGTTGACTGGCTGACGAAACGCGGCGTTGTGTTTGATAAATATCCGTTCGTGCAAGACAAAGAGCGGGGGATTTGGACGGCGCCAGGCGGCAGCAAAGTGGCGTGGTTCAAAGATCCGGACGGGAATGTCTTGGGTGTCTCGGAACACCATTGAGCAGCGTTGATGTGGTCAACAAATGATCCGCAATCTCTTGAGCTTCTTACAGTAAAAGAACCTTAAGGCTGCCAGACGGACCGCGACACTACTCGCTGACAACTTGCGCCTCTCAAATAGATCCGCTTGGTATTCGCGAATATGTCGAGGGCCTAAGCGATCCGGGGAGCAGTTGAAGTGTCGAGCAAAATCCTCGACTGTGCGGATGTAGGAACGTGTGGTATGTTGAGCGTAATTACGGCGCTGGAGTTCTTCCAGCATCATTTTGCGAAGATGGGTCACAGGAACACCTCCTGTGACCCACATTTACATCAAGTCGTCGAGCAACCAATGCTCCCTACCTCACGCGAAGCGTCCGCCGCACGAGCGGCTACGTCCAAACGCGCTGATGTTTACCGATTCAATTCCACTTGCCTAGTATGTCCATGTGGTTCATAGTACCCGCCAATTAGACGATAATGCCGTTTACCAGGACTTGACCGCCTAATTTGT
>DATFZQ010000082.1:0-2530 GCA_035314345.1 Candidatus Acidiferrum sp. | reverse complement strand
GCACAAATCCTTAAAGTCAGAGTGCATTCGGCCGGGCACACCGCTGAACCGGGAAGATGCGCTGCGCCTGATTCAAACCTATGTGCATTACTACAACGCCGTACGCTTGCACAGCGCCATCGGTTATGTGACGCCGCTCGATATGCTCGCCGGGCGCAAGGCTGAGATCCACGCGGCACGCGATCGCAAGCTTGAGGAAGCGCGTCACCAACGGCAGCTCCAGCGGGAGGCAAGATCGCTGCTTGCACATTCTTCGAACACGACTACAATCACCTCGCCAGGTGAAACAGAAGCGGGCTCTGCAGGGATGCAACCATGCTGAGGGATAACCTGGTAGGACTCATCGAGCCGATGCGCATCAGCGCGGGAGCTGATCCTCTCGCGCTGAGCATCCAGAAACAGGCATCGGACGATAGATCCTCATGCCTTGAAAATCCCCGTCCCGAAGGGGCGGAATCTTCACTAACGGAAAACGTCACCTCTCCATTTCAGGCTGAGCCAGCACAGTGGGCCGACAGCACATACCTGCGCGAACGGTTTCACGCACTTATGCGATCCAGCCGATTCGTCAAATAGTTCCAACACCTATCGCCAAGTCCTGATAAGTCTTAGGGTTGTATCGGGACTTGCAGACTCTACTTCGAAAGGCAAACTGGGCGGGAAAGAACTTCACAAGCTTTTTGCGCGCGTAAAGGGATGGCCCTTAATCTCGGGACAAGATCACTACGGCCGTAATCCACATCGGGAGACCGATCCCTGCACACGCGATGACGTTGCGGATGCTGCCTTCTGGAATGAGCAGCGAGCCGAGTACGCACACAATTATGACCGTTCCCATAGTGTAATAACGAGGCGCTCTCAATATCCACGCTAGCGGAAGAAAATGCAGTCCAATGATGACTCCGAGGAACTGCGGGATTAGCGCGTAGCGGCCAAAGTGGGCGAGTGCCGCCACCGCGCCCGCCCCCAGCAACCATTCCGCAGCCGTGTCGATCCAAAAGAGAGGCGCGATAGACGCCCAGCGCTCGCGGTCGGCGGCGGAATTCTTATAGCGGCGAGCCACTTGTAGACGCCATGCCGCCCAGCCGACAAGTGGAATTGCCATTACGGCGACTAACACCAGAGCGGCAGTCCTTGCGGTGGGGACGAACACGGCGGCCCAAGACATCCACGCACTGCCGAAGACGGCGCCCACCATTGCGCCTCGCGCGCGACCCTTCAATCTGGCCACACTGGATACCAGGGGCGTGCCGATGGCGATAACTGTTTCAGTCACCCGTTCCTCTAACTATACCTAGGTCCAATTATCCTCTAATGGCGGGCAGATGTCCGGTTATCCGACCTCCGGTGGCTGTACAATTCCCTGATGTTCATCCTCAGAGCGCTCCTAGCAACTCTCTTCTTGGCGCGGTCCGTCGCGGCGCAAGAGCACATCTCCTTTCCGACGGAGGACGGAGGCGTAGTCTACGCCGACATCTATGGAAAAGGCGAACGCGGCGTGGTGCTGGCGCACGGAGGCCGCTTCAACAAGGAAAGTTGGGAAAAACAGGCGTCGGAGCTTAAGAAGGCCGGCTTTCGTGTAATGGCCATTGACTTCCGCGGGTACGGTCAGTCTCACGGACCTCAAGGGAAGTCCGGGTACGACGGAGTTGAGTACGACGTGTTGGCCGCAGTGCGTTATCTCCGCAAGACCGGCGCGAACACTGTATCGGTTATCGGGGCGAGCTTTGGAGGTACAGCTGCTGCAGATGCCTCAATCGAGTCTAAGCCAGGTGAAATTGACCGGCTGGTGTTGCTGGCAGCGTGGACTGACCGCCCACCAGAAAAAATAAAGGGTCGCAAGCTGTTCATCGTGGCCCGCGATGACGCAAACGATGACGGACCGCGGTTGCCTATGATTCGCGCGAATTACGAGAAGGCTGTTGGGCCAAAAGAGTTGATCATCCTCGATGGGTCCGCGCACGCCCAGTTCCTATTCGCGACAGACCAGGGAGAGCGGTTGATGCGGGAGATTCTGCGATTTCTTTCCGATCCTTAAGCACTTCATTCCGCAAAAACTGTCGTCACTCGATCTAGGTAGTAGGTCAATTTGACTCTTGCCCCATTCGCGCGACCTCCGAACGAATGGCATGATTGAACAGGAGCCGAGCGATTACGGAATCTTTGCTCATTATTACCGGTGCGATGGGAGCAGGCAAGACGAGTGTTCTGGCCGAGGCGTCAGACCTCCTGACACTGCACCACATTGCTTCTACGCCGGGCATGTTAAACACTGGGGGAGAGGTCGTCGACCTATGGAGGCGGATCAGAGCGACGCAGGAAGGTCCAAAGACCTCGTTGTTTTTGAGATTCTCCGTGACTCTAAGTGCACGGATTGTGGCGAGGTGATTCGGAAAAGTCCTATAAAAGGGAATGTCAAGAGACATTCTTCCCCGTCGGCTCGGTGCCGACACTTTTTTTGTCTCGGCATTCAGCCCAACCGTTTGAACGTGCACTCGTGATCGAGTGGTCTTGCTCAGGCGACGTAGTT
>DATFZQ010000081.1:0-2251 GCA_035314345.1 Candidatus Acidiferrum sp. | reverse complement strand
ACCCAGCGATGACCTACGAACTTCACTCGACGGGGAAAATAAAGGTGGGCCACCACCTCGGACAACAAGTAGAAGTGGCCGGGAAACAATCGCCTTCGCTGACCACAAGCTCCGACTCCTTGGAGGGACGTGCTCCTTCCTCGGTGACGCTAACGATCAGCTCAATCAAAACCATTGCGAGAGAATGCACCGAACAGCTCGTCTCTAACTAAGTAGCGGAAGTTTATCTGGCGCTCGAAACCGCCAAGGAGAAGCGTTATGAAGAAACCACTTACCTGTCTGATCAGCATATTGCTCGTAGTTCTGCCAATTCTCTCCTCTTCTGTTTCGGCAGCGGAACCGGAGAAAGACGAAGATCGCTTAAGGAACAGCGGCACGGTGTTGAAAGAAATTCTCGATGTTCCTGACGACATCCCCCGGGACTTGCTCGACAAGGCCGACTGTGTAGTTGTCTTTCCGTCCGTTCTGAAGGCGGCCTTCATTGTCGGCGGCAGCTATGGGCGAGGCGCGATGTCCTGCCGGAGAGGCGAAGACTTCAGAGGATCGTGGGGTGCGCCTACCATGATGGCTCTCGAGGGCGGCAGCTTTGGCTTCCAAATAGGTGGCGAGGCAACGGATTTTGTTCTGCTCGTAATGAATGAGCGGGGTGCGAGCGGAATTCTAAGCAGCAAGGTGAAGCTTGGAGCGGACGCCTCGGCCGCGGCAGGCCCGGTCGGCCGCACTACCTCGGCAGAAACAGACGCAACGCTGCGTGCGGACCTCTTGAGCTATTCCCGCGCTCGCGGTGCGTTCATAGGTGTCTCTCTCGAGGGATCAACCATTCGTCCCGATAATGGCGCGAACCGGCAGATTTATGGACAAAAACTTTCAGCAAAAGAGATCGTGCTGTCCGGGCACGTCGCCATCCCTCCAGCAGCTCAGGCGATGATTTCGACACTGGATTCCAGGACTCCGAGACATCGGTCATGACCCGGAAATCTGGCGAGCGCTGGGAGAAGACACAGCATCACGCAATTTCTATTTCAAAGACTGAAGCACGCGACAAAAGACAAACGAAAGGAGAAAACTAATGAGTGCCATCAGCAACGTGAAAGTAACGGGTGTTCGCAAAGAAACCGATAGCCTCGGTGAAGTGGATGTTCCAAGCAGCAAACTGTGGGGAGCGCAAACGCAACGGTCACTCGAACACTTCAACATCGGGAAGGATCTAATTCCGCGCGAAATGATCGCGGCTTACGCGACTCTGAAGAAAGCCGCCGCGAATGCAAATCACGCAGGCGGGCGGCTCGATGACCAGCGTCACAAGTTGATTGTTCAAGTCTGTGACGAGATCCTCGCGGGCCAGCATGAGGACATGTTTCCTCTGCACGTCTGGATGACGGGAAGCGGCACACAATTCAACATGAACGTGAACGAGGTGATTTCCAACCGCTGCTGCCAACTTGCAGGCACGCCGGTCGGGAGCAAGGCGCCAGTTCATCCCAACGACCACGTCAACATGTCGCAGTCTTCCAACGATTCCTTTCCTACTGCCATGAACATTGCGGCGGCAGTCAATGTGAAAGAGCGACTCATACCTGCGGTTAAGAACCTGCATGATTCAATCGACGCGAAGGTGGAGGAATGGAAAGACATTGTGAAGATCGGTCGCACACACATGCAGGACGCCACGCCGATCACGCTCGGCGAGGAATGGTCGGGATACTCGGGAATGCTCAGCGACGATCTTGAGCGTATCGAAGATGCGCTGCACGGTGTGTATCGCCTAGCGCTTGGCGGAACGGCAGTGGGAACGGGCATCAATGCAGCCCCAGGATTCGGCGAGGCGGCCGCTGCTGAAATTGAAAAGCTTACGAACCTGCCTTTTATCAGCGCTCCCAACAAATTCACGGTGCAGGGCGCTCATGATGCTCTCGTCCAGCTCTCCGGCACACTTCGCACCCTCGCGGTCTCGCTCTACAAAATTGCCAATGACATTCGGCTGATGTCCTGTGGCCCGCGCGCAGGCTTCGCCGAGTTGGTGATTCCTGCGAACGAACCCGGCTCGTCGATCATGCCGGGCAAAGTGAACCCGACCCAGGCCGAGGCGCTAACCATGATTGCGGTCCAGGTTATGGCCAATGATGTGGCCGTGGGCTTCGGCGGAGCGGGCGGATACCTGGAGATGAACGTCTATAAGCCTCTCATCATTTTCAACGTAACTCACTCGGTCACGATCATGACCGACGGATGCACTAACTTCCGGAAATTC
>DATFZQ010000080.1:0-9030 GCA_035314345.1 Candidatus Acidiferrum sp. | reverse complement strand
GCGTAACGGGCAGTTTGGCAATCGTGAACGGGGAGATAGTTCCGGAATCTTTCGTCGATACACTCGTCGATTAGAATGCGCATTTAGGGGCGCGCGAGTAGAAGTTGTTTCGCTTCTTCGAGGGCAGCGATGGCGAATTCGCGCGAGACGGTGGGAAATCCCTCGAGAAAATCTTCGAGTGTTTCTCCGCCTTCGAGGTAATCGAAAAGCGTTTGGATGGGTACGCGCGTTCCGCGAAAAACGGGAGTTCCGCCGAGGATTTCGGGATTTTTGATGATGACTCCCATGAAGAGATTGTATCACGCGCTACTCTTTGACGGGGCAGAGTAGACTTTTGCAAGTGGCAGGTTGGCGGCTGGGTGTAGGCTCTATCGTCGTGGATGCGCGAGCATTTTGCGGGGTTGGCGTGGTTCAAGACGTTCGAGTGGAACAGTTTCGGGTGGAGAAGACGGAAGCGCTGCTGCGCTTTCTGCGCGTGGCGTATGCGGGGGAGGCGCGGAAGAGCGATCCCGCTTACTGGAAGTGGCATTACCTGGAGAATCCGAACACGAGAATAGACGACATTCCGCTGTGGGTGGTGAGTTGTGGAGAGGAGATTGTTGGGCAGCTGGCGACGATTCCCGTGCAGGTGAAGGCCGGAGGGGAAACGCGGCCGGCGATCTGGATTTTGGATTTTATTGTGCGGGAAGATTTTCGCGGGAAGGGATTGGGGAAGCAATTGGTGACGGCGGCGCGGGAGAAGTATCCGACGATGATCACTTTGGGAATCAATGAGCAATCGGCGGGAGTGTTTCGGAGCATGGGTTGGGTGGAGATGGGGTGGATCCACCGGTACCAGAAATTGTTGTATGCGGCCCATGGGCTTGCTGGAGCGGCGGGGATTGCGCCGGTGCGCGGATTGTTGAATTTGTTGTCTGCGCCGATGCGCATTGGGGCCGGGAGAGGAGGGAGCGCTGGGAAGTATGCGGCAAAAACCATCCGGGAGTTTGGGGCAGAGTTCGATGAGCTTTGGGAGCGCGCTTCGGGGCAATGGGCGTGTGCTGCGCGGAGAGATGCGCGGACGTTGAGGTGGCAATTTGGGGAGCAGCCGGGGAAGCGGTTTGAAATCATCGGATGCTATGAGAAGGAACGGCTGGCGGGGTATGTGGTGCTCTTCTTTCGAAAGAGATTTTCTGGCGCGGGGCCGAAGGCTGGTCCGGCGAAGGCGGCGATCAGCGATCTTCTCTATGAACGCGAGAATGGCGCGGAAATTGTAGACGCGTTGATTGACGCCGCGCTGCGCAGAGCCATCGAGCTGCGAGCGGGCAGCCTAGTGACGGACGTGTTGGATGGATTAGTGGAAGAGCGATTGAAGCGGCGCGGCTTTTGGAGAATAAAGAAGTCGCCGCAATTCATGGCGTGGGCGATGGCGAGCGACGTGGAAGCGAAGAACGTAATTTGCAATCCGCAAAACTGGTTTTTGACGCGCGGCGATTCGGATGTGAGCATCATCGAAGAGCCCAACCTGGAATAAAGATGGGAAACGCCAACGCCATGGTGCCGGTGATTCAGTACCACATGATTGACAAGCCGAGCCGCAGCTCGCGCGTGAGGGGAGGATTTACGCCCCCGGCGCGGTTTGCGCGGCAGATGCGGTACTTGAAGGCGCAGGGGTTCGTCTTTTACAACGCAGCCGAGCTGATCGATTACTACCGGGCGCGCCGCGAATTTCCGCTGAATGGGATTACGGTGACGTTTGACGACGGGTGCCGGGACAGCTACGCGAATGCGTTTCCGGTTTTGCGGGAACTGGGGATCAAAGCCACGATTTTTCTGGTGCCGTCGGTGATCGGGCAGATCTCGGCAAAGCCCCTGGCGCAAGGGGAAGAGGCGCGGCCACACCTCTCGCGCGAAGAAATTTTGGAGATGGCCAAGCACGGAATCGAGTTTGGCTCCCACACGACAAATCACAGATTGCTGCACGAGCTGAAACCGGAAGAAGTGAAGTACGAAGTCAGCGACGCAAAACAGCAGATTGAAGCGATGCTGCAGAAACCGTGCAAGACGCTGGCGTATCCGGCGGGGTTTTTTAACGCGACGGTGGAAAAGATTGTGGCTGAGGCGGGATACACCTGCGCGTTCAGCACGGTATATGGGCCGAAAGAGCCGATCGATTTATACGCATTGAACCGGATTGAGATTTTGCGGCGAGACAGGTTTTTATGGCAGTTTGGTCGCAAGATCAGGCCGCTCAAAAGGCTGCTTGCATAGGCGCGAAAAGCGCGTGAGGCGCAGAGGGTAGCCTGGCGTATAACATCAGCACCCTGGGCGCGCGCACTATTGACAGGGGGGTAGCAGGCCTGTATTGTCCGCGGCAGCAAGTAACACAGGTCGGTAACACTGCTTATGCGCCCAGACCCTTCCCAGCGCGGCGGTGCAGGTCCCAGGCCAACCCTGCGCTCCCTCGATATGTATGTCTACCTGAAAACCCACTCCGGAGGTACGCGGTGACACTGCGCCGGTTATCCCTGATTACGGCGGTGATATTGCTTGGAGCTGCCGTGTATCGCGTGCGGCCGAGCAACGCGGCCGATGAATGGCTGCCGATTTCACCGGAAGAGTTGAAGATGACGAGCGTGCCGGAAGCTCCAGGAGCGCCGGCGATCTATCTGTACCGGCAGGTGGATCGCAACGATGAATCGCGGGTAGCGAGCGAATACAATTACGCGCGAATCAAAATTTTGACCGAGGAGGGGAGGAAATACGCGGACGTGGAAATTCCGTTCGTGAGGGAGCAGGGGAACATCATCAACCTAAGGGCCCGGACGGTGCGGCCGGACGGCACGATTGCGAACTTCGAGGGAAAGCCGTTTGACAAGACCATTGTGAAAGCACGAGGGCTGAAATATCTGGCGAAAACATTCACGCTGCCGGACGTGCAAGTGGGAAGCATCATCGAATACCACTACATGTACGATCCGCAAGAGGGTTACGTCTTCAATTCGAGCTGGATTCTTAGCGAAGAGCTGTTCACGCTGCACGGGAAGTTTTCGCTGAAGCCGAGCAAGGATTTTTCTCTGCGCTGGAGCTGGCCGGTGGGACTGCCGCCGGGGACGGCTCCCCCGAAAGACGATCATGGGACGATCCGTCTGGAGGCGCAGAAGATTCCCGCATTCCAGGTCGAAGATTACATGCCGCCGGAAAACGAATTGAAATACCGCGTGGAATTTACGTACAACGACGGCAGTAATATGGAAACCGAGCCGGACAAGTTTTGGAAGAAGGAAGGCAAGAGACTGGACAGCTCGATAGAAAGTTTTGTTGGGAAGCGTAAGGCTATGGAGCAGGCGGCGGCGCAGATCGTTTCCGAGGGCGATACGCCGGAAGTGAAACTGCGGAAGATCTACGCGAAGGTGCAGACGCTGCGGAACACCTCGTACGAAGTGGAAAAGACGGAGCAGGAAAAGAAGCGGGAGAAAGAGAAAGACGCGAATAACGTTGAGGAGGTGTGGAAGCGCGGGTACGGGACGGGAACACAACTTACCTGGCTTTTTCTGGGGCTGGCTCGCGCGGCAGGGTTCGAGGCGTATCCAGTAATGGCGTCAGCGCGAAGCATTTATTTCTTCAATCCCGCGATCATGAATGCGTCGCAACTGGACACCAACGTGGTTTTGGTGAAGCTGAACGGCAAAGTCGTTTATTGCGATCCGGGCACACAGTTTGTGCCCTTTGCACTGTTGCCGTGGGCCGAGACGGCTGTGCAAGGGCTGCGGTTAGACAAAGATGGTGGAACCTGGGTGAAAACGGAGCTGCCGGAAAGTTCGGTTTCGCGGATTGAGCGAAAGGCCGATCTGAAACTTGATGATACGGGGTCGCTGGAAGGGAAACTGGCCATCACATTCACGGGTCTGGAAGCGCTGAGCCGAAGGCAGGAAGAACGGCACGTGGACGAAGCGGACCGGAAGAAGTTCCTCGAGGATCAAGTAAGAGAATACATTCCGGTGGGGATCGAAGTGGAATTAACCAACAAGCCGGATTGGGGAAGCTCGTCGGAGAAATTGGTGGCGGAATACGATTTGAAAGTTCCGGGCTGGGTGTCTGGGGCCGGAAAGCGCGCGCTATTGCCAGTAGCGCTTTTCGGGGCGACGGAAAAACGGGTGTTTGAACTTTCGAACCGTGTGCATCCGATCTATTTCGAATTTCCATTTAAGAAGATTGATGATGTAACGGTCGAATTGCCACTAGGCTGGCAAGTGAGCAGCATGCCTCCAGTGAAGAATCAGGATTCGAAAGCAATTGTATATACATTGAAGGTGGAGAATGACAAAGGGACGTTGCACCTGAGTCGCACGTTAAATGTTGACGTCCTTTTGCTGGAAGCGAAGGTGTACCCAACGCTAAGGGCTTTTTTCCAGATTGTGAGGGCCGGAGATGAGCAGCAAGTGGTATTGCAACCTGGCGGTGCGGCTGCGGCTGCGCGGAACTAACTTTCGGCGCGCGGTGCGCTTCCTGATGATGTTCCTATTTGCGATGGTGTGCCTGGTGGGGCGCGCCAGTGCGGCTGGGGACGCGCCGGGATGGATGCACGCGCTCGTGAATGCGCCGCTGCCCGCTCACGACGAAAAGACCGACGCCGTTCAGCTTTATTCCGAGAAGACGGTCACGGTCGTGTCCGCGGACAAGATCAAGACGACGGTGCGCGTAGCGTACAAGATTTTGCGGCCCGCCGGGCACGACTTCGGCGTTGTGGTGGTTTCCTATAACGCCCACGAGAAAATCACGGCTATCAAGGGATGGTGCATCCCTGCACAAGGGAAAGATTACGAAGTGAAAGACAAGGATGCGGTGGAGGTATCGCTTCCGAAAGTGGACGGGAGCGAATTGGTCTCCGATGTAAAGGATAAGGTGCTCCGTATCCCGGCCTCCGATCCGGGAAACATCATCGGGTACGAGTACGAAGAGGAAAAGCAGCCGTACGTTTTGCAGGATGTTTGGTCCTTTCAGGAGACGAGTCCGGTTCGAGAGGCCCGTTACACCCTGCAGCTGCCCCAAGGGTGGGAGTACAAAGCGACGTGGCTGAACTATCCGGAAGCCAAGTCGGCACAAACGGGAAGCCTGGCGCAGTGGGTGGTGACTGACATAAAGGGAATTCGGCACGAAGATGATATGCCCCCCTGGCCGGGAGTTGCCGGGCAGATGATCGTTTCCTTCTATCCGCCGGGCGGAGCCGCACAGAACAAGGCATTCCAAAGTTGGCAGCAGATGGGAGTTTGGTACCAGGGGTTGATCAGCGGACGGCAAGATGCTTCACCGGAAGTGAAGCAAAAGGTAGCGGCGCTTACGGCATCGGCAGGAACACAGCTTGAGAAGATGAAGACGGTGGCAGGATTCGCGCAGAAGGACATCCGTTACGTGGCCATCGAACTGGGGATAGGAGGGTGGCAGCCCCATCCGGCGGCGGAGGTGTTCACGCACCACTACGGAGATTGCAAGGACAAGGTAACGCTGATGTCCGCAATGCTTCGAGAGATCGGCATCGAGAACTACTATGTGGTGATCAATTCGGAGCGTGGCTCGGTAACGCCGCAGACGCCGGCGCACATGGGTGGGTTCGATCACGTGATCATCGCGATTAAGCTGCCCGCAGACGTTACGGAGAGCTCGCTCGTAGCCACAATGGTCCATCCAAAACTCGGAAAGCTTTTGTTCTTTGACCCGACGGACGAAATGACGCCGTTCGGGCAGCTTTATGGCGCTTTGCAGGCAAACTACGGATTGCTGGTGGCGCCTGACGGCGGAGAATTGATCGAGTTGCCGCAATTGCCGCCGGCATCCAACGGGATTTCGCGCACTGCGAAGTTGAGTTTGAGTCCGACAGGAACGCTCAGCGGGGACGTGAACGAAGTGCGGGTCGGCGACCGGGCGTCAGCGCAACGATGGGCGCTGCGAACGGTGACAAAAGATGCGGACAGAATAAAACCGATCGAAGCGCTACTTTCGCAATCCCTGACGACCTTTCAAATTACCAAAGCGACGATCGGAAATCTTCAACTCACGGATAAAGCGTTCTTGTACGATTACTCGCTGGTGGCTCAGAACTACGCAAAAACGGCGGGGAATTTGCTGCTGGTGCGGCCGCGAGTGCTGGGAAGCCGGTCGAGCGACCTTCTGGAGACGAAAGAGGCGCGCAAGTATCCGGTGGAATTCGAAGGACCATCACGCGACACGGATACCTTCGAGATCAAACTGCCGCAGGGATATGAAGTGGATGATCTGCCGCCGCCGGTAAATGCGGACTATAGCTTTGCGAGTTATCACAGCAAGGCGGAGGTGGACGGCAACACCTTGCGGTACACGCGGACCTTCGAAGTGAAGGAGCTGAGCGTGCCTTTGAGCAAGGTCGATGACCTGAAAAAGCTCTACCGCATCATCGCGAACGACGAACGGAATACGGCGGTTTTGAAGCCGGCGGGCAGTAAATAGAGGCAAGAGCGCGTGCGAGGTCCAGCCAAATCGGGCCGAGCCATTTCAGGTAAACAAGCCCGGCCTCTACAATTGCTTGTTGTGTTGCGCGCCACGCGGGGACTGACCAGATTTGCGCGCTGCGTCCTACCAGAAAAGCTACAAAACACAGTGCGAAGACCGAATGGCTGAGGCTTGCGCCGAAGTATTGCCACATGGGGGCGGTTGCGCCTGGATAATCGGAAGAGAAAAGCATCGTGAGCATGAAGGTTAGTTAGGCCGCACACGCTGGCCGAACGAACTAGGATGCCGAAGGTGAGCGAGAGGCCGATGGCGAGCTCGCCGTAGGCGACCAGGAAGGCGATGGGTGTGGCGTGCACGAGCACGAAGCCTCGGAGGATGGGTGCCATGAAGGGATAGGCGCCGCCTTGTTCGAGGAAGCGATTGATCCAGAACTGAAAGCCGCCGTGAAGAATGAACTGTGTGCCGAAGACTTTGTACTGCCCGAAGATCAGGAAGAATATGCCGACGCCGATGCGGAGCACAGCGAGGGCGCGGCTGTTCGGATCATTGATGCGATGACCGGAGGCGACGGGTTCGGGCATGGGTTTGGTTGGCCTCTAGAGCGGCGGCGAATCTAAATCTTATCCACTACAAAAACTATGAGAGGCGGGTACGAACGCGGTCGCTAAGAGCTTTGCCGTCAACGACCTTGCCTTCGAGGTGAGCCTTGGAGGCTTTGACTACCGCCCCCATCTGCTTGATGGAGTTGGCGCCAGTTTCGGCCATGGCTTTGGCAATGGCCGCGTCCATCTCGGCATCGCTGGCGCCGGCCGGAAGATAGGACTCAAGGATGGCGAGTTCCTTGGTCTCCTTGTCGACGAGGTCCTGGCGGTTGCCTTTTCCGAATTGGTCGATGGATTCTTTGCGCTGCTTGACGAGCGTTTGCAGGATTTGGATGGTTTCGGCTTCGTCGAGCGTGTGAATTTTCTCGGTTTCTTTGTACTTGATGGCGGACTTGACGCCGCGCAGGACGCTGAGTCGGAGTTCGTCCTTGGCGCGCATGGCGTCGACCAAGTCTTTCTGGATTTTTTCGGCGATAGTCATGCGCTTCAATATAGCAGAAGAAAAGAAAGAAAAAAGATTTACGCAAAGGCCACATAGGCGCAGAGGTCGCGGAGAAGAGGGAACGAGGATTTGACAGTGTCAGAGCGGCTCGCTACCGTTAATGTTTTAGTTTTGGCGGGTTTTGCCCGCCTGCGTGCATGGCAAATCAAACCAACCTGGATGAGGCCCGATGAAAGTCATTGTTGCCGACAAGATTAGCGAACGCGGCGTGGAATTGTTGCGGAAGGCGGGATGGAACATCGTTCTGACCACCAAGGACACGCTGAACGCGGAGATAGCGGACGCGGACGCGCTGATCGTGAGGAGCGCGACGAAAGTTACTGCGGAGTTGCTTGATAAAGCGCCGCGATTGAGAGCCGTAGGACGAGCGGGAGTGGGCGTAGATAACATCGACCTGGATGCGGCCACCACGCGCGGAGTGCTGGTGATGAGCACGCCGGGTGGAAACGCCATCAGCGTGGCGGAGCACACGTTTGCGCTGCTGCTGGCGCTGGCCCGGCAGGTGCCCAGACTGGATAAAGCGATGCATGAAGGGAAGTGGGAGAAATCCTCCGCCGCAGGAACGGAAGTGCGGGGTAAAACGCTCGGATTGATTGGACTTGGGCGCATTGGAAGCGAAGTGGCGATCCGCGCGGACGCGTTTGACATGCGCGTGCTGGGGTACGACCCATACATTAGCGAGGCGGCGGCCCGCGAGGTGCAAGTCGAGCTAGTGCCGCTGGAAAAGCTGCTGGCGGAAAGCGATTTCGTGTCGCTGCATACCGCGCTGAGTCCCGCAACGCAGAACCTGATCAATGCGGAGACGCTTGCGAAAATGAAGAAGGGCGCGCGGATCATAAACGCGGCGCGGGGCGAATTGATTGATGAAGCTGCGCTCGCGAAGGCGCTCAAGGACGGAAAGCTGGCCGGTGCCGCGCTGGACGTTTTTGTGCAAGAGCCGCCCAAGGATTCGCCGCTGCTCGGAATGGCGAACGTGATTGCCACGCCGCACGTGGCGGGTTCTACGGCGGAAGCGCAGGAAGAAGTAGGCACACAGGTGGCCGTGCAGGTGAAGGATTACCTGGCGGAAGGACTGATTCGCAATGCAGTGAACTTGCCGGCGTTGTCGGCGGACCAGTACCGCCGGGTCCGGCCGTATTTGGCGCTGGCGGAGCGGCTGGGGTCGCTCGTATCGCAAGCAGTGTCGGTCAGGCCGGCGCGCATACGGATTCGCTATGCGGGCGAGGTTGCGGAGGTAGGGACGCACTTGTTGCGCAGCGCCGTGCTGGCGGGAATGCTGAACGCGGTGCTGGACGAAAAGGTGAACGTGGTGAATGCGCCGGCGGTGGCTGCTGCACGAGGGCTGTCCGTCGAAGAAGAGACCCGGCGGCGGGAGCGAGGGTTCCCTAACACATTGGAAGTAGCCGCTTTACCGGAGAAGACCGGTTCTGCGAAGGGTTTCTCCGCCGAGGGCACGGTCTT
>DATFZQ010000079.1:0-67220 GCA_035314345.1 Candidatus Acidiferrum sp. | reverse complement strand
TCGAGTGGTACAATCGGCTGTGGGTGATGGATCCTTTGAGCGAACTCGTCCTCAGTTCGTCTATACGAACATTTGTACTAATTGAGAACCGTTTACTGCGTGAAGCCCTTGTAAGGCTTTTCTGCAAGCGAGCCGATCTTCTCGTTGTTGGACAGTGTGGCTATGCTGACGCCGGGGCTCCCCACGAGTTCGATTCTAAATGCGATGTCCTGGTCATCGACTCATTGCAAATACCGTGGCTCTCCAGAATTACCGCCATCGAGGCTACAGATCGTACTTCCTTTAGAACCATCGTCATCGCACGGGAATCCGACGAGAAACATTTTCTGGCCGCCGTCCGTTTGGGCATAGCAGGCTATTTGCTGCAAGATGCATCTGCTTCGGACGTGGTTGCTGCTGTGCGTGCTGTATTCCGCGGAGAGGCAGTATGCCCCCCCCATCTTTGCTCGGCGCTATTCCGGTTCGTTGCTCAAATGGCGAGAGAGATGCCTGTTCAACAGGCGCCCTTGAAGCCCGATCTCACTTTGCGCCAGCAGCAACTGGTGGCTCTTGTCGCCAAAGGTCTCACAAATAAAGAAATCGCTTCTCACTTGAATCTTTCTCAGTTTACGGTGAGGAATCACATTCATCGAATCCTGAAACAGGTGGACGCCGGAAGTCGGAGTGAGGCCGTGGAAACCATTCGCGCTTTCGGCTACTCAATCAGCTCATGAGGACTTCCTAGCGGGTGCGCGACTTACAAGTGGAAGTCACGCCGCCCTGCGTTTCTCCCAGTAGTCTTCAAACTCGCCATTCAGATGGCAGCAGCGGAGAGCCAGGATGGCGTTGGCTCCTCGAACGGTCCAGAACATTCCTGACCTTTTGAGACGGGAAGCGATCACCGTCTTGCATCCGGCTTCGATGACACCCGAGCCAACAAATAAGTGTTGGCGGCGAAACTTGGGGTATCGCATGCGCTCCGCGTTCCGCTTAAAATAGTCTGCCTCGGTGCGAATCTTCTCTATTAGTTCGGGGTTGTCGGATGCGATAGAACGGAGTGCGCCAACCAGTTTTTCGATTTTCCCGCGATCCAGAAGGCGCTTCTGGTGGATCTTCATCCAGGCTTTTTGCTTTCCTTCGTCATTCGGGTACAGCTTGCGCGCGACCTCCCAAAGATGCTGGCGGGCGTGGTAGAGATCGACAATCTGAATGGCGTCGGAAAAATGCAGGGCCACAAGATTCCAAATCCATTCGGCGCCATCGCCGATCACGACCTTTTTGAGTGCGCGGCTCCAGCCGCGTCCCCAGGCTTCTCCATAGATTCGACGACCAAACTCTTCCGCACTCTCGATGGCTCCGGTGTAGGTGGTGGAATCGGGATCGCGGATTGCATAGCCTTCCTTATCCCACGTCGTCTGGGTGAACACGCATCCCAACTTGGCTTCCCGAGTATGGGCCGGTTGACCTTCGGTCTTGCCCTGCCGACCGACCGTCTCTTTCTTCACCACCGGAACTCCCGTCCCGTCCATCTGCACATACAGGAAGGGAATCGGCTCGCCGGCCACGACGGGCAGGTCCAACTGCAGGGCTTTTTGGATCTCGGCTTGTTCGCGCTGAGCGATATCGGCTCCGATGGCCTCCGCGGTGCGCTCCACCGATTTGGTGGTCACCTCCAGACCGGCCAGAACTTTCATCTGTTGGCGGCCGTGATCGAAGGGCGCCTCCTGGCCCACCAAGGCGTGCATGCGGCGCACTCCGGGAGAAAACTCCGTGTTCTCGATATCCAGTTCGACATCCACCGGAAACTGGCCGACGCCGCATGGCGCGCACAAAAAGTAAGGACGGGAGACGCGTACCGAGCCGACGATCGTCAGGACGGGTTTGGAGCGGAGTTCCTGGTATTGAGCGTGATGGCCACACGGACACGGCAACTGGCGCTGCTCGGCCGCCGGGGCCTCGAACTTCAGCAGTTCGGTTAAGGCCGCGGCCCCCGCTTGGTGCAGAGCGGCTCGCAAGGCCGACTCCACGGCTTCCAGATCGGTCCGACCGTCCTTATGGCGTTGTGCAAAAACAAGGCTGAGGAATCGGTTTACTTCTCGCGTGACCTCCTGATGGATCGCAGCAGCGTTTTTTTTTCCTGCTCTGTCCAGCCGCCCCGTTCCTGCTCGACCGGGCGGAGTCGACAGATCTTTTCGTTGACGGCCACCAGGTCCTGGCTGAGCTTCTGGAAGCGGTGAAACTCGGTGACCTCCTGCTGGGCTTTGCGCAGGGAGGTGGGATTGGGAAAGGTCTCCGTCACGGTCTTGCCGGCCACGCGGCGAGTGAGACGGAATTGCGGGTCATGTCCCGGGTCGTTGCGTTTGGCGCAGTGGCAGGACGGCTTGCCGCAGCGTCGGGTCACGGCGGTAATGGAACCAGGTCGCAGATCACCCAAACGGAGGAACTCCTCCAGGAGCTTGGATCTCTCGGTCTGCAAAGTAGCGACATCGTCAGGCATAAGGGTTTCCTTTCTTTACCGCAGATTGTCTGTACGTATATAGACGTTCAGAACAATGACACAAAAAAAGGAATCCCGCAACATGGCACCTGCAGGTCGCCCACCCTCCCAAAGGCAGCGTATTGACAACCGCCGCGGAATTTACGCCGGGAAAGGCCTGCATGCGATCCAGTAGTTCGCGGTAGAAAGAGATGCAACGTGAGGGATCGCTACAGAATGCCTGGTTGGGAGTGACCCGTGCCGTGAGGACACGTTCTGCGCGAAAGCCGGGATCGACGTGCGAAAGCGCCATAAAACTGCGGATAAGTAAACCGGCGGCGATGACGAGTAGCACGGCAAATGCGACTTCTGCGATCGCCAGTGCGCTGCGCAAACGGTGTGAGACGGAAGCTCCTGCGCCGCGTGTAGCCGCATTAAGCGACTGGGCGAGGGCCGGCCGCGAAGACTGCAACGCAGGAGCAAGCCCGAATAGAAAACCTGTAAAAATAGCCAACCCGCCGGTGAACGCGAGAACACGCCAATCGATATGAGCATCAACGAGGCGAGGTGTATCTACCGGAAGCGCAACTTTTAGCAGGTGCAAACCTTCGCTGGCGACAAAAATTCCGAGCACGCCGCCCAAGAGAGCGAGCAAAACGCTCTCCGTCAGGAGCTGCCGGACGACACGGCTACGTTCCGCGCCCATGGCCGTGCGCACAGCAATTTCTTTCTCCCGGGTAGCGGCGCGAGAAAGGGCGAGGTTCGCGACGTTGACGCAAGCGATGAGGAGAATCAAACCGACTGCTCCCAAAAGCAGGAACAGACGGCTGCGCACGTCAGCAACCATGCCGTTGCGCAATTCAACCACGCTGATATCGGCGTTCCAGTCCGCAGGCATGGGCCATGGGAATAATTTGAAAACGCGCGATTGAAACACGCGAATTTCGGCCCTGGCCTGAGGAATTGTCGATCCTGGGCGGAGGCGGCCAATAATAGGCATGAAATCGCCAGCCCAATATGCGACGGCGTCTCTAGGATCATTGTGAAGAGGCAACCAGACTTGAGTTTTGCCGGAGGGAAACGTGAATTCCGCGGGCATCACCCCGACGACTTCGCGGCTCCTACCTTCGAGATCGATCGAGTGGCCGAGAATCGAGGGGTTGGCCCCGAAACGATCCTGCCAAAGAGCGTGGCTCAAAATGACGTAGTTATCCCGCCCCGCGACGTCTTCCCCGGGATAGAAAGCGCGGCCAATCTCGGGCTGAACACCTAACACCGAGAAAAATTCGGCGGAGACGAGCACTCCGGACAGACGCAGCGGATCGCCGCGGCCAGTGAGATTGAACTCGTGGCCTTCAAAGTACGCGGCCGTATCGAGCGATTGCACCTGCTCGCGCATGGCGACGAACCCGCCCTTCGGAAAGGTGCCGGTAATGCTGACGAGATTTTGAGGGGTCGCGAACGGTAGGGGACGCAGTAGAATGCCATCGACGAGGCTAAAGATGGCGGTATTTGCGCCGATGCCCAGAGCAAGAGTCAGAACTGCGACGCAGGTAAAGCCGGGGCTCTTGCGAAGCATGCGCGCGCCATAACGCAAATCCTGCAAAAACGTTTCCATGATTTTGACCCCGCGTGCTTCCCTGCCTTCTTCTTTGACGCGCTCGATTCCGCCGAACTCCAGGCGTGCACGGCGCATCGCCTCTTTGCGCAACACTCCACCGCGCATCAAGTCCTCTGCGTAGGTTTCGATGTGGAAGCGCAACTCGGCGTCCATCTCCGTTTCCATGCGGGAGCGGCGCAGTGTTGCGCGGCACCATGAATGAAGCCGGCTCCAAATCGTCATACATCCTCCGCTGTGATTACCCCATGCCCCGCGATGAACTGCGCCATCATTCGTACCTAAGAGCCACTATCGGATCGACGCGCATCGCGCGGCGCGCCGGGAGGTACGATGCTGCGACCGAGACGCCGACCAACACCAAAAGCACCCCGACGAAAGTAGGAGGATCGGTGGGTCGCACTTCGTAGAGCAAGCTCTGGAGAAAGCGCGTCAGGCCAAGCGCTCCCGCAACGCCAAAGACGATTCCGATCGCAGTAACACGCAGTCCTTGACTCAACACCAAACGGACGACGTCGCCGCTCCGCGCGCCCAACGCCATGCGCACGCCGATCTCATGCGTTCGCCGCGCGACGGAGTACGCCAGCACCGCATAGATTCCGATTGCCGCCAGCACTAGCGCCAGCGCTGCAAACGAGCCGACCAGTACGAGGCTGAAGCGTCGGCTCGCCGTCGACCTGCTGATCACTTCATCCATGGTGCGGACGTTCCCCAGCGCGAGTTGACGGTCCAGGCTCCTTACGACGGCGCGAACGTCGACCGCGAGTCCTGCCGGATCGGCCTGGCCGCGCACGGCAACTCGAAGTGAGAGCGGTGCCCCGAGTTGGGCGTATGGTTCGTAGGTGTGCGCATCAGCCGCTGTTTCGAGCGGCCCCTGTTTGACATCGCCCACTACGCCGACGACGGTCAGCCAAGGATCTGTCGACTCCGGTGGTCCCCATTTCAGGCGTTTGCCCAAAGGATCCTGACCGGGCCAATACTTCTTGGCCAATGATTCACTCACGATGAGCACATGCGTGGACTTTGGCCCGTCCAGTTCGGTGAAATACCTTCCACGAAGAAGTGGAATGCCCATAGCCTGGAGATAGTCTCCATAGATGACGGAGTGATTGCCCAAGCTCAGTTGAGGACCAGGGGGAGGCTGATAACCTTCCACCGTGAATGCATGTGTCCACCCGCCAAGAAGGGGCAAATCCGTGGAACCTCCCGCAGCGGCACCACCAGGCATGCGGCTCAATTTCTCCATCAACTGTTTGTAAAAAGAAGCCACCTTCTCGTCTTGCGAGTACTCCGTGGGCGGCAGATCGATCGAGGCCGTCAAAACATGTTCGGGCCGAAAGCCTGGATTGGTTCTCAAGACTCGCTGGAAGCTGTGCATCAGTAGTCCCGCGCCAATGAGCAGGATCACTGAGAGCGCGACCTCGACAATCACAAAAACCGCGCGCAGGCGCTGATGATCCGGGCCTTGCGAATTGCCCCGCCCACTTTCCTGCAGTGCGGGATTAAAATCGGTTCGCGACGCCCAGAGAGTCGGCAAGACGCTGAACGCGAGTCCCGCAAGTGTGACGAGCAGGAAGCTGAAGAGCAGAACTGTCCAATCGAGCTCGATAGCATGAAACTGTGGAATACTTTCCGGCATATGAGCCACCAAAATGTCCTTCAACCAAACGGCGAGAACCAGACCGAGCGCGCCTCCTGTAAAAGCAAGTAACATGCCTTCCACTAAAAACTGACGCAGCAACCGAAACCTGCCTGCGCCGATCGCCAATCGAACCGCCATCTCTTTCTGGCGCCCGACGGAGCGCATCATCAGAAGGTTTGCTACGTTTACGCACACTATCAGCAGCACGAAACCCACTGCGCCCACCAACATCAGCAGCATTGGCTTCAGCGGGCCGGTCACCTCATCGCGGAGGGGCACCGAGACCATGCCGAGCCGGAAGTCACCTAGCGGCTGGTTTTCGTCGCGAGCCCATTGTTGGTAAGTATCCAGAACTCCTCGAGCGACTAATTGCAAGTCTCCATTGACTTGCCCAGGTTGTATCCCTGGTCTCAGTTTGCCCACTACGGTGTACGAAAAATTGTCGCCGAAGTCGGCCAGTTCTTCCTTGGAGAGCCCTAGAGGAACCCAGAGATCGGCCGAGACTCCCTGCATCATTCCGGGGAGCGGAAAGACGAAATTCTGCGGCATGACACCGACGATCGTGTACGGCTTGCGGTCCAAGTTGAGCGTCTGGCGCACTATATTTTTCTGTCCGCCGAATTGACGTTGCCAAAATCCGTAGCTCAGGATGACGACCTCATTCCCGGACTGCTCCTCCTGTGGTTCGAATTCACGCCCTACAACTGGTTGCACGCCGAGCATATCGAAAAGATCACTGCTTATGCGGTTCGCGGTAACGCGCGCCGGCTCGCCCCTTCCGGAAAACTCATACGTCCAAACGCGGAATCCCCCGACACCCTCAAAGACATGATTCAGTTTCTGAATCTCGGCGATATCCGGTCCCGAGACGTTGAACGGTTCGGCGCTTAGGTTGGGCAGGGTCTCTTTGACCAGCATTAGACGATGAGCATTGGCGTAAGGCAGCGGGCTAAGAAGTACTGCATTTACTACGCTGAAGATTGCGGTGTTCGCGCCAATACCGAGGGCTAGCGTGAGAACCGCGACAGCAGTAAAACCAGGACTCTTCCGAAACATTCGTACGCCATATCGGAAATCCTGCCTCAGTTCGTCGAGAATACGGGTGCCGCGTGCTTCTCGGCCTTCCTCCTTCACGCGCTCGATTCCGCCGAACTCGATGCGCGCGCGGCGCATGGCTTCCCCGCGAGGAACTCCGCGGCTTGCCAAATCCTCGGCAAAGGCTTCGATGTGGAAACGGAGTTCCGCATCCATTTCGCTCTCCATTCGAGAACGACGGAGCACCGTCCGAGTCCACGAACGAAATCGGCTTCCGAGGGTCATAACGCCTCCAACTTGTTGCCCGGGATTCCCACGACGAAGTACTCCATCATTCGTATCTCAAGGCGACGATGGGATCGACCCGCGTGGCGCGGCGCGCGGGGAGATAACTGGCGATCAACGCGACCAACAACAACAGGAGAGAAACTGCGATAAATGTGATTGCGTCAGTGGGATGCACTCCGTACAGCAAGGAAGAAAGGCAGCGGGTGGCCCCCAGTGCGCCGGCGATGCCGATTGCCAGCCCGATAGCAGCCAGGCGCACTCCGAATCCGAGCACGTCCCAAACAATCTGCGTTTGCGATGCGCCAAGCGCCATGCGAATTCCGATGTCGCGCGTGCGCTGAGCAACCATATACGACAGAACTCCATAAATCCCAACTGACGAGAGTAGTAGCGCAGTTGCGGCAAAAATGGCCAGGAGAAACGTGTCGAAATGCGAGCGCTCGAGGGTATCGGAGATTTTCTGCTGCATGGTGGAGAGCCCGTAAATCGGAACTTCAGGCGCAACGGACGCCACTGTGCTTTGCAACTCTTGGACGGGGACGACGCCTCCGCGAGTCCGCACCACCAAGTCCATGGTGCGGCCAATCCAGTCCCACGCGCTAGGTGGCATTTGCGCAATCGGGATGTAAAACGCCGGCTGTACCTGGCGGCCAAGCCCCTGAGCATGAACATCAGCCACCACACCGACCACTTCGTGCCAAACAGGATCCAGGCGGCCTTTTGGCCCGGACTCACAGCACGCGAAGCGTTTGCCGATGGGGTTTTCGGCAGGCCACATCGTACGGGCGAGCGTCTCGTTGACGATGGCGACAAAAATGCGTTCGCGTGTATCTTGCAAGGTGAAATCGCGGCCGGCTTTCAGCGGCACGCGGGCGGTCGAGAGATAGCTGGGTGAGATGATTTGCAATTGCGAATTGACCAGATTTGCCGGGTCAAATGGTTTGCCTTCGGGTAGCAAGCCGTTGCTGCTGCCACCGCCAGCAAGCGGAGCGCGTGAAACGACGGCGACCGACTCCAGCCCGGGCAAAGCAGCAGCGGCGGTGATCATCCGTTCAAACGCCTGCCGCGCAACGGCGGGATCGTGATAGCCAGGATCGGGCAGGCCGACACGCCCGACCACGACGTTGGAAGTATCAAAGCCCGGATCCACATGCGAGACGAGCAGCGCACTGCGGATGAGCAGCCCGGCGCCAGTCATCAGAATCAACGCCAGAGCGACTTCTCCGATTACCAGCAGACAGCGAACACGATCTCGGCTACCGCTGGAAACACCGGAGGTCGACTTGAAGATTTCGTTGAGCCGCGTGGAAGCGGAGCGGAGTGCCGGAGCCAGTCCGAACAGTAGACTGGAGAGCAGAGCGACGGAGATCGCAAATGTAAGCGCGCTGGCGTCGATTCGCGACTGGTCCAGCCGCGGCATTTCGGCGGGCCCGTGAGCAAGGATCCAGGACAGAGCCCAATGGGCAAGTAAGACGCCAACAACGCCACCGGCAAGTCCGAGCACGGCATTTTCCGCGAGAAGCTGACGCGCGATGCGGCTCGGCGAGGCTCCAAGTGCCGCGCGCATGGCAATCTCTTTTTGGCGCGTGCGAGAGCGAGCCAACTGCAAATTCGCGATATTCGCGCAGGCAATCAACAACAAGAAGCCAACCGCCGCGAGCATCATGCGCAGTCCCAACCGCTGATCGCCCAGAAGCACCGAAGTGAGCGGCTGAATACGGAAACCGCGGTCCTTATCGTCAAGCGGATACAACTGCTGTAGCCGATGTGCGATTACATTGAGTTCCGATTGTGCCTGGGCTTGCGACATGCCGGGCTTGAGCCGTCCCATGACGTTCAGATAGTGGTCATCGTGATCGGCAAGCTGTTCGGCGGTGTACGCTGCCGGAACCCAAACATCACTATTGCTGAGCAATGGATCGAAGCTCTTAGGCATAACGCCGACCACGGTGGTAGGCAGGCCGTTGATCCGGATCGGCTGCCCGACGATCGAGGGATCCGCCTGAAGCCGCGCGCGCCACATGCGCTCGCTGATAACCACCACCTTCGGCAGGCCAGGCCTGTCCTCCTCGGCTGTAAAGACGCGCCCGGCCAGAGGCTGAACGCCAAAGGTGGCGAAATAATTCGCCGTCGCGATTTCGCCGTCCACACGTTCGGGGAGTTCACGAGCTTCGAGGTTGAAACTTGCGTTGTTCGAAGCGCTAAGCTCCGCAAAGGAAGTGCTCAGTTTTTTCAAATCAGAGAAGTTGCCTACCGAGACGCCGGGAAAAATATCCTGCCACTGCTCTTGCAAATAGACCACCCGGGAGGGATCTTCCATCGCCAATGGCCGCAGCAAAACTGCATTGACCACGCTAAAAATGGCCGTCGTGGCGCCTATACCCAGGGCCAGGGTAAGCACGGCAACAACTGCAAAGCCAGGACTCTTGCGCAAGACGCGCTGCCCGTAACGCAGATCTTGCAGCAGTTCATCCAGAAAACTGACGCCACGCGCTTCCCTGCCTTCTTCTTTAACGCGCTCGATTCCGCCAAACTCGATGCGCGCGCGCCGCAACGCTTCTTGACGGGATACGCCATCGCGGACCAAGTCCTCAGTGAAAGTCTCGATGTGGAAGCGCAGCTCGGCATCCATTTCGCTTTCCATGCGAGAGCGCCGCAGAGTTGTCTGAATCCAAGAACGAAGCTGGCTCCAGAACCTCACACTTCCTCCGGCTTGGTGCCCAGGATTCCTGCGATGACGTCGGCCATGCTGTTCCAGTTTTCGGTTTCTGCTTGCAGCCGGCGCTTCCCTGCCACGGTGAGCTTGTAATACTTGGCTTTGCGCTTGTTTTCCGACTCGCCCCATTCGCTGGCGATCCAGCCCTGATGTTCCAGGCGATAGAGCGCGGGATAGAGGGAGCCTTGTTGGATTTCGAGACGGTCCTTCGAGATTTGCTGGATGCGCAGGAGAATGCCGTAGCCATGGAGAGGGCCGAGCGAGACGGCCTTAAGAATCAGCATGTCGAGTGTGCCCTGCAGAAGATCCAGTTGTTTGTCCATCAGCGCAGCTTCTCCTAGATGAACTAGGAATGTAGGCCGACTCTCCTAGACTGTCAAGGGGAGAATTGCGAGGTGCCGGCGCGCGAGACGCGCCGCGTTACTCCGTGCGCACCGGTACCGAAAGCGCCGGATGCACGCTCAGGAATTCAAAAACTCAGGCTGGTGAATTACGAGTTGTCTTCAGTCGGCCAGGCAGAGTGGTCTTCCCCAAGTTGGACTTCGAGAAAGCCTTCGGCGGGAAGAACATCCACAGGCAAGCCGCCATGCCACAGCGCAACGCCGAGTTTGAGCTTGGTTTGGCCTGGTAGGCAGATTTCGCTGCGCTGGATGGAAACTTCGAGGATGCGATCAAAAGCGGCTTCGGCCACACTTCTGGGATTGAGAAGGCAAAGGCGTCCCTTTTCCACCGCGAATTCCTGCAAGTGCCCGCGCATGAGCTTCACTACGATGTTGATTTCTTCGGCGGCGCCGATGGTGATTCGAAATTCGCAATCTTCAAGTTCTCCTAGAAGGTCGAGGAACGGGTCCACGCGGACGCAGAAGCGCTCCTCCTCGAAACCATAACGCAATTCATGAAGATAGAAGGTGCGGCCATGCATGGCGCCGCCGCGGCGCTCGGGTGAATAGAGGCCCGCGCCCAGCCATTCGAAGTAGGAAGTATCCCGGCCGTCTACTACAATTTTCAGAAAACCCGTGGGAGCCAGTTGTAAAGCGTGCTCCGGCTGACGCTTGATGGGCTTTGCCAGTTCTTGGGGGGCCACTTGACCTAGCGCTAGGTAGACGGCCGTCAAATGCTTTCGATAGAGGGCATCGAACTCCGCATCATTGGCGGTGCTGTGTTCCGGACCGTACCACCAGCACCAATCGCTTCCTTCCGCGGCGAGAAGGGATTCAAGCGCTTCCTTCAACGCGGTTTCTGTCGGAGCGCCGTCGCGGCCTTGTTTCCCTGCGTCTACGGCGCGGCCGTAGGCTTCGCGGGCGTCCCAGAGAAGCTCCCATGCGGCGACGTCTTCACTATGGCCAATCCACACATCGAAATTCGCGTTGATCCAGGAAGCGGGGAAAATCCCAGCGTTCGTCGGAATAGCGCCGGCAGCGGCGATTGCTTCCGTCGCGGTGAGTGCCCGAAAATCCTGATCTCCCTGGATTCGGCCGTAAAATTCGCGCAGAAATTCTCGGCCATTTCCGGGATAGTATTCCCATGCGTTTTCGCCATCCAGAAACAGGCAAACCGTAAGTGGTTGCGCGGTCTGCACGCGTTCGCCAAGCTCGCGAAGACGACCGTGCAAATCCGCAGCGGCATCCTTGCCATTCATGCGGCTATAGACGAAACCAATTAGATCGGAAAGGTGATGATCGCGAAAGAGTCCCGTGATGGACTTCCCCGCAAGTTGAACTCGTAACGGCTTATAGAGCCGATCCGCATTCGCGGGAACGCCTTTGGCATCGCGAAAAAATCCTGCGTTCAGCGTCCTGCCGAGAACGCCCTCATCCGTGCCAAACCACTGGAAACCTTCCTCCGTCGCGATGGTCACAGCCTGATCAGAAACGGAGCCTTCCGAAGGCCAGAGTCCAACAGGTTTCTCGCCGAACACGCGCTCGTGGTATTCGCGTGCGCGCTTCAATTGCTCGCGAGCATCTTCAGGATGACGATAGGCACGGCGCGGTAGCGGCGTGCCTGGATTGGCTACGCGAGCAATATCCGAATCGCAGATCAACGGGAGGATGGGGTGATAAAACGGCGTCGTGCTAAGTTCAATCTGGCCAGTCTGCGCCACCGCACGGTACTCGGGTAAAACCAAGCCGAGCAATTCCAATTGCTTCGCTTTCAGTGCGGCCTTGTCTTTTTCGGTGAACTCTTTTCCTTTGCCCGCGAGACGACTTACTACTGAGTCTTTCTCGAACCAGGTTTCTTCCATCCAAGCCAACTGCGAGAGCAATTGCAAGTCTCGCCAGTCACGCAGAGTAAAAGAAACCTGTGCCTGTGCTCCGCCCGCGGGCCGCGACCATTCATACAACTCGACGAAACGAGGCCATCGCGACATCAAGCGCTCATGATTCACTTGAAAAGCCCGCGCCAAAATCTCCGCTTTGTCTTCTCTGGTCAGCTCCTCGGCCGACTTGAAAGCCAGCGAGAACCACGGCTCGTTGAATTCCCCGCTGGCGTATTCCTCGAGCTGCATGCCGAGCGAAGGCACGACGTTGAAGGTGGCGTGAAACTGTGGGAATTCTTTGAGCAAGGCCACCATGCCCCAATAATCCTTGAGCGCGTGGAGCCGCGTCCATGCAAGGACATACCGGCCGGTTTCCGGGTCCCGGTATTGCGGCTGATGCATGTGCCACAGCAGCACCAAATGCACGCGATTCATCGCGACTCTCTTTCCCGTTCTGCTGCCAAGGCCGTGTTACACTCACGGTTTGCGTTATGCGCATCCTGGACCGCTATATTGTTCGTGAAGTTTTTCGTCACGCACTCCTCGGACTTGCCGTATTTACATTCGTTTTCTTCGTGCCCAAGCTTGTTCAACTGATGGAGCTGTTTGTCCGTCGCAGCGGTTCGGGTGCCCAAATCTTCGAGCTTTTTCTTTGCATTTTTCCCGCCGTCTTTACGTTTACGCTCCCCATGGCCGTGCTGATTGGCGTGCTCCTGGGACTTGGCCGCATGTCCGCGGACAGCGAGATTATCGCTCTGACAGCGCTGGGTATCGGCCGGCGCCGGATTCTCCTGCCTGTGGGCGTTCTCGCCGTCAGCGGCGCTCTCGTCACGCTTTGCATGACGCTCTGGCTAGGCCCAATGGCCTATCACAAATACCGCAGCCTCGAGACCGAACTTCTCGCTTCCCAAGCTTCTTTCGCAGTGCAGCCCCGCGTCTTCGACGAGCGCTTCCCCAAACTGGTTCTGTACGTCAACGACGTGTCTGCCAGCGGCACGCAGTGGCACGGCGTATTTCTCGCTGAAGCCGGAGGAGAGAACGGCTCCCAACTCACCCTGGCGGAGAATGCGATTGTAATTGCCGAACCGAAAGAGGGCAAGCTGGAGCTTCATTTAAAGGGCGGCAGCACGCACGAGTTCTCTAGGGAAGATCCCGACCGCTACTCGGTGACGTCGTTTGGGCAGAGCGATTGGCCGCTCGAGGTGAACGGTCTCGTGCCGGCGCAGCCCCGCGAACTTAGTAATTCTGAGCGTTCCTTGCGAGAGCTGCTTAACTCACATGATGCCAACTGGCGCGAAGCGCGCGTGGAATTGCACCGCCGCCTGGCCTTTCCCGTGGCGTGCTTGGCCTTCGCTCTGATTGCCGTACCTCTAGGCGCTCAGCCTCGACGCGGCGGACGAGCGGCCGGCTCGCTGATTGCGGTCATTATTATTGCTGCCTATTACTTGCTTACGGTGATTGGCGCGGGTTTCGCGCGCCAAGGAACGCTGCCACCTGCTGCCGGGATCTGGGGCGCAAATATCCTGCTGGCGATTCTTGGACTGGCGCTGCTTCCTCGCATGGAGCAATTCCGCGGCGAAAGCCGCTGGATGAATCCTCTTGTGCGCTTTCGCAGTTGGGCCAGGCTGCTTCGCCGCCGGAAAGCGCGTGCGCGCGCGGCAGCCATGGCTGTAGCCCGAATTCCTAACGGGATCCTGGAGCCAAACGAGAACGGAGTGCACACGAGCGGCAGCTTCCCTCGCTTGATGGATATATATCTCTTGCGACGCTTCTTTTTTCATTTCGCGCTGCTCATGGCGGCCTTCATTTTCTTGTTTGAGGCCTTTACGTTTTTCGAACTGCTCGACGACATTGCGCGCCACAAGGTGCCATTTCTCATTGTGGTGGATTATTTTCGCTATTTGACGCCCTTCCTCGTTTATAACCTCGCTCCGCTGGGCGCGCTTGTCGCCGTACTCGTAACTCTTGGCGTGATGAGCAAAAACAACGAAATCGTGGCCTGCAAAGCGAGCGGCATCAGCCTTTATCGCCTCGCCGTTCCCCTGCTCTTCGCAGGATTGGCTCTCGCCGCAACCATGATCGTGCTAGATGAAACCTATCTCCCCTACGCCAACCAGCGCCAGGACGCGTTGCGCAACCAGATCAAAGGCCGCCCGGCACAGACGTACGCGCATCCACAGCGCTGGATCTTTGGAAATGATGAGAAGATCTACAACTACGACCTGTTCGACCCCGCACAGAACCTTTTTGGCGGCCTTAGCGTGGTAGAACTCGACCCCGCGACGTTCCAGTTGCGGCGGCGAGTGTTTGCCACGCGGGCAACATGGTCCGATTCGCAGAAAGTGTGGGTCCTCGAGGGTGGCTGGGTGCGCGATTTCGCCGATGGCACCATCACCCGCTATCAGCGCTTCCCGGTCACTTCACTGCCGGAGCTGTCGGAGCCGCCCAGTTATTTCAATCGCGAGGTGCGCCAGGCTTCGCAAATGAGCTGGGGAGCGCTGCGCCGGTATATCGACGGTTTGCGCAAAGCCGGATTTGACGTCGCCAACCTGACAGTGCAATGGCACGTCAAGCTGGCCTTCCCGCTTATCGCCCCGATCAGCATGTTACTGGCGATTCCCTTCGCCCTCTTGGTTGGAACTCGCGGCGCGGTGGGAGGAGTGGCGCTCGGTGTCGCGATTGGAATTGTTTACTGGACCGCCGCGCGCTTGCTCGAAGCCATGGGTGGCGTTGGACAATTGCCGCCTCTCCTCGCCGCGTGGTCCACGGATATTACATTTCTTTTTCTGGGTCTCTACTTTTTCTTGAAGATGCCCACGTAAGAAGCCAGAAACCGCCGGAAGCGCAGACCTTACTTCCGTTGTCTGCACGCCGACGGATTCAAGTATTACTTTCATTGAAGAATTTACTCGGAGACAGCGTCATCTCTTCCTTTTTCTGCTCGGCCTCATTTATTTCAACTATTACTTGAGCTTCACCCAGTCTCAAAGTAGACACAGCGGCGGGCACTTTGGTCCAGGCTGTGGTGTCCTATTCTTCATGGGGCCCCTCATCACTTTTGCTTTAGCATTCATCGCTACTGCATCATTGGCCTATCCGCAAGAGGAACAATCGAGGATGGTCGCCAAGCTCTCGTCCGAACAAATCCGAGGGCTAGTGGATAGCCGCGATCGGGCTTACGCCGAGCTTCGCCGCAATGCTTCCGCCTATGATTCGGGCGGACTCTTCCAAGCACTCTTTAAGCGCGACACTAACATCGCCATCTGTAAGATCACAAAGATTACACGGCGCGAGCCGGGGGGCGCGGACGTGACGCTTACCATTTCGCTCGAGAGAAACCTGCGTGGAGAGGTCCCACACGAGTACATCGAAGAGACTAACCTCAGTCCCAATCCCCTTTCGTGGATCAAGGGTCCCCCTCCCCAATGGGTACGAATCATACCGGTTGAGGGCAAACGGATTGTGGTCGCTTCGTCCGAGCTGCAGGGTAAGCGCACCAATACTGCCGTGCTTGATTTAGACGACGCGGGCGGAAGCACAAAGCTGGCCGGGGCGGAAAGATTCTTGAAAGCTGACGCGACGTCCGCGGCCCCGGGTACAAGCCTGCTCTTGCAGGCGCTGGCCGATCCAGCACCACTGGCTCGAGATCT
The DNA here is from genome assembly GCA_035314345.1 of Candidatus Acidiferrum sp. Classification (GTDB taxonomy): domain Bacteria; phylum Acidobacteriota; class Terriglobia; order Acidiferrales; family UBA7541; genus Acidiferrum. The sequence continues at coordinate 51,559 of DATFZQ010000079.1, read as the reverse complement.
TGCCGTTAGGCGGCTTCTGCAAATGAACTCCTGCACGACCGACGCTGTCTGCGGGAAGGACATAGTTGCGGCAGCCGAACGGCTTCTTGCAAGCAACGAAGCGAACGACCGCCGGGAAGCCGTGAATTGGCTGCGCGAAATGGGCGACGAGGTTCAAGCCGCGGAACCGGGGAACGCGAAGCAGTCAGGGCTGGCGCTTGAGCCTATTCGTGCCCAACTGGCCAAGACCGTCGGTGACCGCAACGTGGCCGTGGGAGATGAGGCGTTTATGGCCCTTGAGCAACTAAACTTTCATGTGCGGGAGAATGTAGGCTACTGCATTGAGATTGTTCCGGCGATCCGCGCATCGGAGCGCTATCCGATTAGCGATAAGGGGCGAGTCATCGGCGGACCACTGAATGGCGGAAGTTTGTGTTTATATCATTGGAGGACCCCGAAGAACTAACGGCTGAAGTATTCTGGCGATCGTTGCAGCTTCAAAGAATTGCATTCGCATCTCTTTTCGAGCCCATCTCCATAGACCTCTGGACAATTTCTGGCTCTCGAAACGGCAAAGCCGCCTGCGTTAGACGAAATGTCTGCACGCCGATGGCTTCATGTTTTACTTTAATTGCAAAAACTTTCTAAGAAAGTGCTACTTCTTCGCTTTTTTCGATTGCTCTTCTTCAACCACTGCTTGAGCTGCCGCGAGTCGCGCAACTGGCACGCGGAACGGCGAGCAACTCACATACGACAACCCGGCACGATGGCAGAACTTGACGCTATCGGGGTCGCCTCCGTGTTCGCCGCAGATACCCAACTTGATGCCGGGACGAGTTTTGTTCCCCTTCGCCACAGCCATTTCGATCAGTTGGCCGACTCCGCCCTGGTCGATGGTGGCGAACGGATTCTTTTTGACGATCTCCAATTCCTGGTAAGGTCCGAGGAAGGAACCGGAATCGTCGCGGCTCATACCGAGACATGTCTGGGTTAAGTCATTGGTACCAAAGCTGAAGAACTCGGCAGTTTGCGCGATCTCATCGGCTGTGAGTGCGCCGCGCGGGACCTCAATCATTGTTCCGACCAGGTAGTTCAGCTTTATACCCTTTTCCTTCATCACCTCGCTTGCAATCCGATGAACGACCTCGACCTGAAGGTCTAGCTCCTTTTTGAATCCGACGAGCGGGATCATGACTTCGGGGTTCACCTTAATTCCGGCCTTTTGAACCTCCGCCGCCGCTTCGAACACGGCGCGAGACTGCATCTCGGAAATCTCTGAGTAGACAATTCCCAGACGGCAGCCTCGGAAACCGAGCATCGGGTTAAATTCATGTAATTCTTTAACTCTCTGGTGAACTTTTTCAACCGGCACTCCCATCTTTTTTGCCAGAGCACTCTGCGCGGCGTGGTCATGAGGCAGAAACTCATGCAACGGAGGGTCAAGAAATCGGATCGTCGCCGGATATCCCTTCAACTCCTTAAACATTCCGACGAAATCCTCCCTCTGATAGGGCAGGATCTTGGCCAGCGCCTCTTTCCTGTGTTCCTTCGTGTCTGCCAAAATCATTTCGCGCATGGCGTCGATGCGATTGCCTTCAAAAAACATGTGCTCGGTGCGGCAGAGCCCAATGCCAACTGCACCGAAAGCGATGGCATGAGCCGTCTGTTCGGGGGTATCGGCGTTGGTACGGACCGTTAGACGAGTGACCTTGGCACACCAGTCCATAAGTTTTTGGAAGTTTTGATAGGTCTGGCTCTTCTTGGCGTCGAGGGATTTCTCAATCAATACTTGAACGATTTCGGACGCGGCGGTGGGTATTTGGCCTGCATAGACTTCGCCAGCGGTCCCGTTGATCGAAAGAAAGTCGCCTTCCTTATAAGTTGCGCCATCGACAGTCATAGTCTTGGCCGCGTAATCAATCTGCAGCGCCGCTGCTCCGCAAACACAGACCTTCCCCATCTGGCGAGCGACAAGAGCAGCGTGCGAACTGACGCCGCCCTTTGCCGTGAGAATGCCCTCGGCGGCGATCATGCCGCGCAAATCTTCAGGCGACGTTTCGTTGCGGACGAGCAGAACACTTTCTCCCTTTTCCGCAGCCGCAACGGCACGATCCGCATTCATATACATCCTGCCGGCCGCAGCTCCGGGCCCGGCCGGCAGTCCTTTCGCAATAACCTTGGCGGCCGCAACGGCCTTGCGATCAAACACTGGCGCTAGCACTTGATCGAGCTGGTCGGCGGGAACTCGCCGGATGGAAGTCTTCCAGTCAACCAGCTTCTCTTTCTCCATTTCAATGGCAACGCGGACGGCAGCCAACCCTGTTCGTTTGCCATTGCGCGTCTGGAGCATGAAGACCTTGCCATCTTGAATGGTGAACTCGAAGTCCTGCATGTCCTTGAAGTGTTTCTCTAAGGTTTGCCGGATCTTCTCCAATTCGTGGAACGCTTTAGGAAGGTAGTTCTTGAGCTGGACGACGGGTTCTGGAGTGCGCACGCCCGCCACCACGTCCTCTCCCTGCGCGTTGATTAGAAACTCCCCGTAGAAAACTTTCTCTCCGGTCGCCGGATCGCGCGTGAAGGCCACCCCCGACCCGGACTTGTCGCCGGTATTGCCATAGACCATCGCCTGTACGTTCACGGCCGTGCCCCACTCGGACGGGATATTGTATTTGCGGCGATAAACGATGGCGCGATCATTCATCCACGAACCAAACACAGCGCCCACCGCGCCCCAGAGCTGTTTCCAGGCGTCCTGCGGGAACTCCGTCCCGGTGCGTTCCTTGATCAGCTTCTTGAAGCGAACGACCAATTCTTGAAGATCCCCCACCGTAAGTTTCGGATCGTCGACGTCCGCATGATGCCGTTCGTGTTTGAGATCATGAATGACGACCTCGAACGGTTCGTGGTCCTCGTCCGGACGCTTCTGCACGCCCATGACGACATCGCCGTACATTTGAATGAACCGGCGGTAACAGTCCCACGCGAATCGTTCATTTTTGGTAGCTTTGGCCAGAGTGAGCACGGTCTCATCGTTAAGCCCTAGGTTCAAAATCGTGTCCATCATGCCGGGCATCGAATCGCGGGCGCCGGAACGGACAGACACCAGCATCGGCATGGCCTTGTTGTCGCCAAACTTCGTGCCCATGATCTTCTCGACCCGCGCGACCGCTTTCCGAACTTCCGCGTCGAGGGACTTCGGGTAGCTCTTTTTATTTCCGTAATAGTAGGTGCAGACTTCCGTCGTGATGGTAAGGCCGGGAGGCACTGGCAATCCGATCCGGCTCATCTCCGCAAGACCGGCGCCCTTTCCACCCAAGAGCGCGCGCTGCGTCCCGTCGCCCTCCGCTTTGCCCGCTCCGAAAAAATAGACCCATTTACTCACGGTGTTCCTCGCTTGTCTTTTTTTGAAATTTAAAAGCTGTCTAGCGACTGCCTCTCTGCACATCGGCCAGAAGAATGAGTCGGCACGCCGACCTAATTCACTCTCCAAAACTTAAAGCACAACTTCATCTTTTCTATCTTCGTTCCTCTCCACCCAGTTCGGAAAAATCCGCGATCGTCGTGAACTCTCTCAGTATTTCCGCGAGCAACGCCAGACGATTTTTCCTTACGCCTTCGTTCTCTGCCATAACCATGACGCCTTCAAAGAAGTCATCTACCGCTTTTCGAAGCCCTGCAATAACTTCAAGTGCTTCTTGATATTTCCCCGCCCGCTTCTCTGCTTGCACTTTCGCTGCTGCCGATCTCACAGCCGAGAACAATTCACGCTCGACTCCGCTCTCGAACAAGTCGGCCTGTATTCCTGGAACGTTCTCTTTCTTGAAATTGGATTTTTCAAGAATATTCCGGATGCGTTTAAAGGACACAGCCAGGGGCTCAAAGTTTTTCGACTTGCGAATAGCCTTTAGCGCAATGAGTCGCTTGTGTGCGTCCACGAGATCATCGACGCCAGCACGGAACACGGCATTGACTTCGTCGTAGCTGAACTTCTCGCGCTCGCGCAAGACAAACTTTGCGCGGTCCAAAATGAAATCCAGCACCTGCGTTTCCTGCTCAGGCGTAACTCCGCGCTTCGGAGGATTGGTCAGCAAAGCCTTGGCAGCCGCACCAACCGCGAGCGATATCGAAACCGGAAGGTTCCGTTCAAGAATGATTTTTACAATACCCAGGGCCGCGCGCCGCAAAGCGTAAGGATCGCTCGATCCCGTGGGTACCAACCCCACTGCGAAGCAGCCAACGATCGAGTCGAGTTTATCGGCCAAGGCGACCGCACAGCCGATTAGGTTTCTCGGGATGGGATCATCAAGACCGACCGGGCGATAGTGATCGTAGATCGCATCCGCCACAGCGTCCGGTTCGCCCTGCGCGCGGGCGTAGAGCCCACCTACAATTCCCTGCAACTCTGTGAATTCGCGAACCATCTCGGTGGCCAGATCGCACTTGGAAAGTTCCGCCGCACGATCGGCCTCCGCCACGTGCGCTTGCATCAAGCCACTGTTGAACCACTGCTCGGAGAGCCAGCGGGCAATCGCACGGATGCGCTCCACTTTACCGTGGTAACTCCCTAGCCGCGATTCGTACGTGACGCGTTCCAGCTTTGGCAAATAGTCGGCGAGCCGACATTTCTGATCCGACTCCCAAAAGAATTGTGCATCAGCGAGCCGCGCGCGCAAGACGCGTTCGTGCCCCGCTCGTACCAATCCTTTTGGATCTCTTGGCAGATTGATGACCGCCAGAAAATGTGGGGCGACTTCCCCGCCCCGTTTCTCGACCGCAAAATACTTTTGGTGCCCTCGCATGACCGTGATCAGAATTTCATCGGGCAGTGAAAGAAACGCTGGATCGAAAGCGCCTTCGAGCACGCTCGGGCATTCATTGAGATAGGTGACCAGCCGAAGCAATTCAGGGTCCTCGTGGATTCGGTACCCTGCCCTCTTCACATGCGTCGCCAACTCTTTCGAGATCTTCTCTCCGCGCTCAGACGGTCGAACGATTACTCCGTTCGCCTTCAACTTCTTTTCGTAGTCCGCGAAGTCTTTAACCCGAAGCGGGCCCCTGCCGAGAAACCGATGGCCGAGAGTGGTGTCTGCCGCCGTGACTCCTGCAAACGAGAATTTCAGCGGCTTGCCACTCACCACGGCGACGATCCATCGAATCGGGCGGATGAACCGCGCGCCATCAATCCCTGTCCACGTCATCGACCGCGGCCAGGACAAATCATGAATCGCTCGCGGGAGCATTTCGTTCAAGATCTGCTCGGCGGTGCGGCCGTGTTTCACTTGTTTGACGGCCAGGTACTCGCCCTTGGGAGTCTTCACGATATAAAGGTCCTTCAACGAAAGACCCTGCTTCTCCGCAAAGCTGTGCGCTGCGCGTGTCGGCTCGCCGACGGCATCGTAAGCCACCGACTTCGGCGGACCAGTCACCTCGCTCTCCACGTCTGCCTGCTTTTCACGCAGACCGCGGACATGCGCGACGAGGCGTCGCGGCGCGCTAAACGTTTCGACCGTTACCCCGTCGGATAGATTCTCTGCCGCAAGAAGCTTTTCTAGATTTGCACGCAGGTCTTCCTCTGCCTTGGGCAGCATCCCTGCCGGGATCTCTTCGCTACCAACTTCAAGCAATACTTCAACTCGCTTTTCCGTGGCCTTTTCTTTGGAGCGATTCATCCGCGTACCTCGCGGCGCACGGTTGGCCCGCCAATCTGTTCGAGATACGCTGCAGCTGCGCGGCATGCCAGCGTACGAACCCGCGCCATAAGCGCGGCGCGTTCCGTCGTCGAGATAACTCCCCTCGCATCCATCAGGTTAAACAGGTGTGAGCACTTCAGGCAGTGGTCGTAAGCCGGAAGAAGAGGATACCGCTCGCGCTCCTTCCCAACCGTCCCCGCGAAACCATCGATGAGTTCCTTAGCTTGCTTCTCGTGCAACTCGAATTCCGACCTAATCGCTTTGGCGTCGCTGCGATTGAAACTGTACTCGGAGAACTGCTGCTCCTCGGCCAAGCGAATATCGCCATACGTCTTGTCCGCGGACCAGCGAAGATCGTAGACGCTCGTGGCATCCTGAAGGAACTGGCAGATGCGCTCCAGCCCGTAAGTCAGTTCCACGGAAATGGGGTCGAGGTCGATGCCGCCGCTTTGCTGAAAATAGGTGAACTGCGTAATCTCCAACCCGTCCAGGAGTACTTGCCACCCGATACCCCATGCTCCCAGCGTCGGCGATTCCCAGTTGTCTTCTTCGAAGCGAATATCGTGCTCCTTAAGGGTGATACCGATGGCGCCGAGGCTCTGAAGATAAAGATCCTGAACGTCCGCGGGAGATGGTTTCAGAATCACTTGAAGCTGTGTGTGCTTGTAAAGCCGGTTGGGATTCTCGCCATATCGCCCGTCGGCGGGCCGACGACTGGGCTGCACGTAAGCTACTCGATAGGGAGCCGGCCCGAGCACGCGCAAAAAAGTTTCCGGATGCATCGTACCCGCGCCCACTTCAACATCATAGGGCTGCTGCAGGACGCATCCCTGCTTCGTCCAAAAGTGAGAGAGCTTCAAAACTAGATCTTGGAAGTTTAAGCCAACTGGTTTTTTCTCAAGTTTTACTTTAGCAATCAAGTGGGCTCCAAAAGCTGTCGTGTAGCCAGTGGCTTCTCGGTGTGATGCTCTATCCAATTCAGCGAAGCCTCCCGCAATTCCGCCGCTGGCTGCTTCATCGCCGGCTGGAATTCAATCTTATCAAGCCTCTCGCCGGCGAATCGTTCGGCAAGTCGTCTTCCCTCCAAGTGCAATGGCCGCATGCCACCGCGCCGGCACTTCTCGCAAAGGAGCCCCGGCTCCCACGGTGCATGAAACGCTGCTTGCGAACCGAAGGTTACGCCACAAGACGCGCAACGATCGAACTGCGGGAGCCAGCCGCCGAGCCGCACCGTCCAGAATGCGAAATAACTCAAAGGCAGTTGCCATGCGCTCGTACGCTCAATTTCGCGCACCGTGAGCAGAAGCAGCCGGAACATCGGCTCGGCCGTTTCATGCTCCGGCAAAACCTGCTCCGAAACTTCGCTGACCACAGCCAGGCCGGTGCTTAACTCATAATCGCTTTGCGACTTATGAAACGACTCGAGCAGTTCGCACTGCTGTATCCGCACCAGATCGCGCGTCTCTTTTTCGATATACCAGAGCTGGACGTGGGACAGAATCTCCAGCGTCGAGCCATAGCGGTTCTTGATCCTGCGCGCCCCGGAAGCAACACCGCGCATCCGTCCCGACGTCCGCCCAAAAAAACTTACCAGGCGGTCCGCCTCTCCCAGCGAAAAGGTCTTCAAGATGATGGCTTCCGTTTCCCTGGCAGGCATGAGCTGTCGGCGCGCCGACGCCTCGCCGGACACATTGCAGACCTACGTCCGATTCGCGTGCACACGCAGAACTAATTTAATTACCATACACGCTCACGTCGCGCAATGCTTACGTAACGTCCCGCAGAAAAATAAGACGCAGCTCTCCACAAAAAGAGAGCCGCAATCCGCCACCTCAAGCTGTACTTGACATGCGCTCTTCATCGCATCTCACGCCCCAACAAACGCTTCGCCGGATTCTGTTAACCAGCCGCTCGCACCATTCATAATTATCGGACGCAACGATAACTCTTAACTTGCTTTGCAATTTCGCATTCTTCCGTTACCCTGCACAGCGGCTTATGCGCTCTCAGAAATTCGACATTTTGGGAATCGGCGAAAACGCCGCCGATACCGTTCTGCAAGTGGCCCAGTTCCCCTCCCTCGGCTCAAAGGTCGAAACTCTAAACGCGCAGATTATGCTCGGCGGCCAGGTCGCCACCACCGTTATAGCCTGCCAGCGCTGGGGGCTGCGCACTCATTACGTCGGCTGTGTGGGCGACGACCACCTAGCGGAACTCCACCGCCGTGACCTTCGGCGTGAACGCGTCACCTTCCATCTCGCCCGCACTCCGAGAACGCTTAGTCAAATGTCCTTCATTTTCGTGGAAGCGCAGTCCGGTGAGCGCACCGTCGTCTGGCGCCGTGATCCTCGCCTCACCATACCCCCGTCCTTTCTCCAACGAAGTTGGGTTCATTCCGCACGCCTTCTTTACATTGATGGACACGATCCTGCTGCTACTCGCAAAGCCGCCTCATGGGCTCGAGCAGAAAATATCCCCGTGGTTGCCGATTTCGACCATTGGTCCTCGCAACTAGCCAGACTGCTCCCCCTCGTCGATTATCCGGTTACATCCCGGGACTTGCCCAGCGCCGCTACCGGCGAGCGCGATCTTCTCAAAGCGCTTCCGCTCCTCAAACGAACCTACGGCTGCCGAGCTGTTTGTGCGACGCTCGGGATTGACGGCGCCCTCGCTTGGGATGGCCGACGCTTCTGGTATTCTCCTTCCTACAAAGTCCGTGTCGCCGACACCACGGGCGCAGGCGACCTCTTTCACGCCGGTTTTTCCTACGGCATCTTGAACGGATGGGAACTGCAGCGCATCCTGGACTTCGCCTGCGCTGCCGCCGGCCTGAACTGCGAGGCGCTAGGCGCGCGAGGGGGGATTTCGGAATTGCGCAGAATCGAAAAGCTGCAACACAAGGGCCAGCGAAACCGCGCAGCTTTCCCATAGCTGGCGCGCTACCAACCCAACGGTATGTTCATCCCTCTCAAAGACCTGAACCCTCGCCGGACCTACCCGGTCGTCAACACCCTTCTTATATTGACGAACGTTATCGTCTTTCTTTACGAACTCACGCTGTCTCACCGCCAACAGCAGGCCTTCGAGCTGGCCAATGCCACCATCCCCAATCACATCCGCTTGGCTCTCAACGGCCACGGCAACCTGGAAGCCGCTCTCCTAACCATCCTCACCAGCATGTTCATGCATAGCGGCTTCATGCACATCGCAGGGAACATGCTGTTCCTCTGGATCTTCGGCGATAACGTCGAAGACTACTTCGGCCACTTCCCCTACCTTCTCTTCTACTTTGCGTGCGGTATCGGTTCCGGTCTCGCGCACATTATTTTTAATTACAGCTCCCCCCTCCCGGCGCTCGGAGCCAGCGGCGCCATCTCCGGCGTCATGGGGGCCTACATCGTGCTCTATCCGCGCGCCCGAGTCTTGACCCTTGTCTTCGTCTTTTTCATCCCGATTCCGGCCTTCATCATTTTAGGATATTGGTTCCTCCTTCAGTTTCTGGCGGGGGTCAGTTCTGTCGGGGCGGTGGCCACAGGAGGCGTCGCCTGGTGGGCACACATCGGCGGATTTTTAATGGGTATGGTGATTACAGGCTTGCGTCTGGGAGATCGAAAGCAAAGCGTGAACTATACTTAGCCAGCAAATCCGGACGCCCAAACACCTGAAGTTTTGCTCTAATTAAAATTACTGTGTCTTTCCTGTGAAGCGAGCGAGCCAATCTCCAACTTCAACCGTTTGTTTAACTCCACCGAGATCAGGCGTAACGAAATTCTCTTTCAACGCAACTCTCACGCCTTCGCGTAAAACTTGAGCTTCCTGTTTCCACCCAAGAAAATCGAGCATCATCGCCGAAGCCAGCACGGATCCGAACGGGTTCGCGATCCCCTTCCCGGCAATGTTCGGCGCAGAGCCATGCACTGGCTCGAAGAGCGAAGTCCTGCCAGGATGAATGTTCCCCGAGGGTGCCAGCCCAAGCCCGCCGGCAAGCTGCGCCCCCAAGTCGCTCACAATGTCCCCAAACAGGTTGCAAGTTACAATCACGTCGAACTGGGAAGGGTCGCGCACAATCTCCATCGCCAGAGTGTCAATATACAGGTGCCGCGATTCAATCTTCGGATACTCCTGTCTAACTTCCTTGAACACCCTCTGCCAAAGGTCATGTGCGAACGTCATGGCGTTCGACTTGTCGCTCATGCAAACGCGCTTCAAACCGTTCTGCCGGGCATAGTCATACGCATACCGAATAATCCTCTCGACGCCCTTGCGCGAGTTGACGTCTTCCTGCACGGCAATCTCGTCAGCCGTCCCCTTCTTGAAAAATCCTCCCACGCCCACGTACAGCCCTTCCGTGTTCTCGCGGAAGACCATCAGCTGGATGTCCTTTTCGGTGCGATCCCGCAGCGGCGTCAGCCGCTCATGCATCAGCTCAACCGGCCGGGCATTCACATAAAGGTCCAGCTTAAAGCGCAATCCCAGCAAAATGTCCGCAGCGTGCTGGTTGGAAGGAATCCGCGGGTCGCCCAAAGCCCCAAACAGTATCGCGTCGAACTCGTCCCGCAGCATTTCCACAGCCCCCGCGGGTAACGTCACACCGTCCTTCAGATACCTGTCCGCCCCCCAGTCAAATTCCACAAACTCTAGCGGCCGTTTCCCTGGCGCCGTCACCGCCCGCAACACCTTGACCGCCTCCGGGGTCACTTCCTTCCCGATCCCATCGCCGGGAATCACCGCAATACGCGCAGCTTCCCCGCCCCATCGCAATGGCATCTTGCCAGACAAGTTAGTCGGTTTCGTCGTCATGCGAAGAACATGGCCTCTCGGCGCTGAGCCTGCTTCTACTCCAAGCGCACCTTTCGTCAGCAAGACTGAGCAAGTCTCGGCAACCTAACACGCTCCACAAAGCCGGTCAACGCAACGCGATGCGGGCTCATATTTAACCAGCCAGTTAGACAGGCCGGGACTTCGCCGTTCGGCTACTTATAGCCCTGCCGGATTCCGTCCAATACACACCACCCAACGCGAGCCCGCCGCCCAATACCTGCATCCAAGAGCCCTTCTCGCCCAACGTAAGAATACCGAGGATGGATGCCAGAACTGGCAACAGGTAGGTGAAGGCGCTCAACTGCGAAGCTTCGAGATAGCGCAGCAGCCAGTAGTAAAGGACGTATGCAACCGCCGATCCGAACAATCCCATATACAGAATCGCGGCCCACGCCTGCCATGGAACGGCTCGCCAGTTCCCTGCCGCCCCCAGCATCCAGGCCTGATGCACAGCCAGCGGGAGCAATAGAAGCGCACCCGCAAAATGGTTGTAGGCGGTCATCGTCAGTGCGTCGTACTCACCGGCCACGCGCTTCCCGAGAACCGCATAGGTTGCGAATCCCACCGAACCGGTCATGGTAATGGCATCGCCAAGCAACGAGGGCGAGTGCGCGCTGATGCCATGTTCCGAAGCCAGCACAGCGATCCCCGTGAACGCAATCGCCATGCCCACAGCCTTGTGCCAGGTCGCCCGTTCCAAACGCAGCAGTACGGCAAGGATCAGCGTGTAAATCGGGCCCATCCCAACAATCACCGCCGAATGGCTCACCGAGGCATAGTGCAACCCTAACGTGAAACAAAACTGATTTACGCTAACGCCGAAAAATCCCAAGTAAAGAAATGTCCAAGCGTCGCGTCGCGTGAATCCCTGCTTGCGGGCAGCCGCAGCTTCGGCAGAGGCTGGCAACCGTAAACGCTTAACGCATAGATAAAAAGGAACCATGACCAAGCCAGCGGCACACACGCGGAAGGAAGCCATAGTCAAAGGTTGAAATGACCGCAAACCGATCTTCGCGGCAATAAAATTGACCGCCCAAATCACAACGACAATGCCGATCAGCGAGGCTATGACCAGGCGGCTGGGCGCGCGCCCCTTGGAAGACTCGACCAGCACGTCTTCAGACCAACCGTTCTTTCCGTACGGTCAGTTTTTCAATCCGCTCGCGCCTCGGCTCGAATCCGATGCCCGGCCCAGTTGGCACTCGGATGGTCCCCTGCGCCGAGACCGTCACTTCCGGCTCGATAATGTCCTCGGCCCAATAGCGCTTGCTGGCGCTAACGTCCCCCGGAAGCGTAAAGTTGGGCAGCGTCGAAAGGGCAATGTTGTGCGCCCGCCCGATTCCAGACTCCAGCATTCCACCGCACCACACCGGCATTCCATTCTCCTGGCATAAATCATGAATCCGCTTCGCCACGGTGTAACCGCCGACGCGCCCCATCTTGATGTTGATAATCTTGCAGGCCCCCAAGAGAATCGCCGCCCGCGCTTGCTCTTCTGTGTGAATGCACTCGTCCAGACAAATCGGCGTATTGAGCTTCTTCTGCAGCTCCACGTGGCCGAACAAATCATCCCAGCCAAGCGGCTGTTCAATCATCATCAAATAAAAGCTTTCCAATTGCTTCAACAGCGGCCAATCCTCCATTCGGTATGCCGAGTTGGCATCCACCATAAGCTTAATTCCCGGAAACTCCTCGCGCAGCCGCTTCACCTGCGGCAACTCTTTCCCCGGCTTAATTTTTATTTTGATTCGCTGATAACCGGCTGCCAGTTCCTTCTTAACGGCGGCCGCCAGTTCATCCAGCGAGTCCTTAATCCCAATCGAAACTCCGCTCGAGATCTCTTCCCGCGTTCCGCCAAGCAGCTTCGAAAGCGGCACGCCCTTCTGCTTAGCCTCCGCGTCCCAAATCGCCGCTTCCAGCGCAGCTTTAGCCATGTTGTGCCCGCGCACTTGTTCCAGCATCTCCCACAAGTCAGCCGCCGCAAACTCTTTCCCGTTAATCATCGGCCAAAGGAAATCACGCATCACAATCCACGCCGTTTCAGTCGTCTCCGGACTGTAAAACGGATTCTCCCCAGCCACGCATTCACCCCAACCAATCGCGTCCGCTGTGATGACTTCCGTCAGGATGATGCGCCGCTCTTCGGTTCGCTCCGAACTCGTTTCGAACGGAGCGATCAGCTTCATCCGCAGTTCCCGCAAAATTACTTCTTGTATGCGCATCGTGCTTTTTCTCTCCAGCTTCGCGTCCCAGAAAAATTCTATCCAATCCTTGTAGGGGAGGGTCTTGTTCACCCTGGAAGGAGACTAAAAATCGCTCCACGGCGCCAGTAAATACGCCATGCCCGCCGCCGATTTCCTCACGCCAACTGCCGCATACCCGCGCGCAAACCAGGCCGAGAACTCTTCACGCATCCTCGCCTGCACTTTTGCCACTGCGGCCCTATCGTTCTGTTTCCAGCGATCAAGCTCTGCCGGTAACTCAATCGTCGCTGGAGACGCCGCCGGCTCTCTCACCAATTCCGATGCCGCCGCCACCACACGCGCCGAATCCAGCTGCCACTCCGCCCAAAGGCGGTCGGTCGGAAGCCCCAGATGCAGCGGGCTGGTAGTTAGACCGTAAAGGTTCGGGAGATATTTCCTGGAAATAGCTCCTAGCCGGTTCAAGTTAAAATGGGCATTTCGTATTTCAAGCGGATCAAACGTCCAAACGATCAGGCGAATCCCCCGCCCCAATGCTTCCTCGCGTTGATAGAGTTTCAGCGCCCGCCCAACTCCACGGTCGCGATAATCCCCGTGCACACCTGTCATGTGCGAATGAAGAAACACAGTCCCGTCAACAAATCCCACGAGCGCCAGCGTGTATCCGACCAACCGTTCCGCGTGGAACGCTCCAAGAACCTGCCCGCCCGTTTCCTCCGCCACCACGAACAGCGTTGCAGGCTCGACTTCGAGGTCCTCTTCGCCCCAAATCTCTCTTTGCAACGCAACGCAGCGCTGAAATTCTTCAATACCCTCACATTTTCGAACGACGATCCCCTCGCTCATCAGACTTTGCGAGCCTCCATCGACTTTCGCGAATCACTTTTTTCGGCACGCTTCGCCGTCTCCCAAAATTCCTCCATTTGCTCGCGAGGAACATCCGCCAGTGCCTTTCCGCTCTTCAAAGCCAAATCCTCCATCCGCCGGAATCGTGTAAAGAACTTCGTGTTAGCTTTCTTCAGCGCGATTTCCGGATCGACCTGCAGAAAACGAGCGAGATTCACCGCCGCAAAGAGTAAATCCCCCATCTCCTCTTCCGTTCGCCTTGCATCTTTCGCACTCACCGCCTGACGAAGTTCGCCGCCCTCTTCACCCAGTTTGTCGAACACGCCTTCGACATTGTCCCAATCAAATCCAATCCGCGCCGCCCGCCGCGTTAGCTGGAATCCTTCTAGCGCCGCAGGCAAAGCTCGCGAGACTCCATCCAAAAGCGAACCAACTTTTCCCTCATGCTGCGAAGCCTCCGGCGTCTTCTTGCTAGCCGCCGCGCGCTCCTCTTTCTTAATCTGTTCCCAATTCTTCAGCACTTCCGTGGAATCCTTCGCTCTCTTTTTGCCAAAAACATGCGGATGCCGTCTGACCATCTTGTCATGTACTTCGCGAATGACATCGGAAACGCTAAACCTCCCCTCTTCCTTGGCAATCTGCGAATGAAACACGATCTGCAGCAGCAGGTCTCCCATCTCTTCCGCAAACTTTCCGTCGTCTCCGTTTTCCAGCGCCTCCAAAACCTCGTAGGCCTCTTCGATCAGATAGGTTCGCAACGAAGCGTGAGTCTGCTCGCGGTCCCAAGGACACCCATCCGGCGCTCGCAGCCGCGCCTGCACCGCCGCAAGCTTCTCGAACCACTCCCCCGCGGTCAAACGTCGTGACTTCGGCGCGATCTGACTTGCCACTCGCGTCTTCCCAGTTTTTCGCGTCTTCTTTTTCTTTGCCATTGCCCTACCAGGTAAATCCGCACCACCACAAACGTCCCACTCTACGGTGCCTCGACAGCTTTGACAAGCGGACGCCAGACTTTCTCCAGGATCTACCGGCGGGAATCGGCAGTGCAGACCTGTCGAATCAGAGGATCGGTTGAAAGGGCAGCCCGTTTGGACTCAACGGGCAACGCGCAAGGCTCCTGGTAACTGCCGCAGCAATGGCGCGTTTTCAATGAGCCACCTGCAAATGGTTGTTTTGAGCCAGGGAGCCAAACTGGTCCATCCAGTTGCGCGAATGCACGCCACCAGAAGAGTTACTCGTGCCGCAGCGCCGTCATGGGGTCCACATTGGTGGCGCGGCGAGCAGGGATATAGCACGCGAGCAAGGCGATGCTCACCAGCAGGATTCCGACGGCGGCGACGCCCGGGCTCTTTGCCAGGATCCGGGCCGCGTAGCGAACGTCCTGCCATAGCGTTTCAATCCAGGTAAAGGTCCAGTTTCCGCGGCAATCTTCTTTTACCAGCGTAACGTTCCCAAATCGCCGCCGCGCCCCTACCCGCGCGTCATCTGCTCCAAGGCCCAAGGAGCGATTCTTTTCTGCGCGCATCGCTAGATGAAACTGCAGTTCTTCCTCGAGGTCGCGCTCCAGCCCCTTCCGCTTCACTAGCGTTTTCGACTTCAGCCACACCGACTTCAACCATTCGTGCGGCATAGGTCCTCCTTAGGCAGGCTCCAGAATCCGCGCAATCGCGGAAGACATGCGTTTCCAGTGCGCTGTTTCTTCCGCAAGCTGCTTCCGGCCCGCCGCCGTCAGCTTGTAATATTTCGCTCGCCGGTTGTTGTCCGATGCGCCCCACTCTGCCGAGAGCAGTCCGCGAACCTCCAGGCGATGTAGCGCCGGATACAGGGCGCCTTCTTCGACGCCCAGAGCCTGGTCGCTCCTCTCATGGATGTACTCCGCGATGTCGTAGCCGTGCATCTCTCCGTGGCTCAGCGTTTTCAAGATGAGCATGTCGAGAGTGTCGCGCATCAGATCGCCGGCTTCGGACTTTTTCTGCGTTATAGGAAGACCTCTGCCCATAAGGTTCTTAGGGGAGTATGGCGCCAGCTCTTTGCCTTTTCAAGCTTATTTTCTTGCATCTGGTAGGCCCACTTCGCACATCGTCACTCCTGTCCGTCTACACATCACACCCGAAGTCTCTGACCCGTGCTAAACTCATACACAGAATAACTGACGAGGATTGTCCCCTTGACCGATCATAAGAAGGAAGAATCATTCCGCGTTATCGACCGCCGCCCTTTTACAGCCGACGGCGAAGTCCGCAAGGAAGCCCTGGAAGAAAAGGAACGCGAGGCCAAGCGCGAGGAACGCCTGCACCCAGTTGCTGAGGCTCCCAAGTCAGTCACGCCGCAGCCGCCCATCGAAGTTCCCAAGCGCTCTGCGCCTTTCGAGAATCTTGTCCGCATGCTAGGCAGCAACGCAGCGATGGTCCTGGGTGCCTACGCCGACCCGCGCACTGGCCAGCCGGTGATTGATCCGGAAGCCGCGCACGAATTGATCGACATGCTCGATTCCCTGCACGAAAAAACCAAGGGAAACCTCGCGCCGGAGGAAGACGCCCTCCTGCTCGATCTTTTAGGCAAACTGAAGATGACCTATCTGGAGGTCAATCAGGCGGTTGCGGCACAAGCCGCAGCGGCGCTGCCTAAAACCAAGACGCGGCCTTAGCAAGCGGCAGTCTTTGTACTGCAAGTTCGGTCCGGTGTTCGAAAGAGTTTCAGCTTTCTCAGCATGCCCCAGGCTCCGTTAAAAATCACCGTCCTCGGTTCCGGCACGTCCATGGGCGTTCCCTCGCTCGGATGCCACTGTCGCGTTTGCAGCTCGCAAGACCCGCATGACAACCGGCTGCGGCCTTCCCTGCTGCTCTCGCGCAACGGCCAGAACGTCGTTATCGACACCACCCCAGATTTTCGACAGCAAGGGTTGCGCGCCGGCGTCGATCGCCTGGACGCCGTCTTGCTGACACACGGCCACGCCGATCACATCATGGGTTTCGACGATATTCGTCCTTACAATCTTCGCCAGCAAACCGCTCTTCCTGTTTACTCCAACAAGGAAACTTTCGACGTCATTCGCCGCGCGTTTGCATACGTCTTCGACGGAAAACCGAAGCTCAGCTCCATTCCGAGCGTCACTCTTCGCGAAGCCAAAGAGCCATTCGAGCTTTTGGGCATCACGTTTATTCCGATTCCGCTCTTGCACGGCGACATGGAAGTTTTGGGCTTCCGCTTTGGCCGCGCCGCTTACTTGACCGACTTCAGTTCGCTGCCCGATTCCTCGCTCGCTCTACTGCAGGATCTCGATGAGCTGATCATCGATGCGTTGCGCGACATCCCTCACCCGATGCATCAAACCGTGGATCAAGCCCTCGCGCTGATCAAAAAGCTAAGCCCTCGCCGCGCGTGGTTTACCCACATCGCCCACGATTTGGCCCACGCGGAGACCAACGAGCGCCTGCACAACCTCGGCTATTCAAACGTGCGTCTCGCCTACGACGGCCTCGAAATTGAAGTGAATGTGGACAGATTCGCCGCAGAGCACGAAGCCTCAAAATCAGCCGTCACCCAGTCAGCACCCCTCGAACTGTTTTCTACGCCCCTGGCTTGGTCAATTCGGTATGCCGGTTCGCGCAGCGGCAGCACGCTCGCCATCGGCAATTTTGACGGCATCCACCTGGGTCACCAGGCCATTTTGCAAGCCGCAGTCGCGCGCGCCCGCGAGATCGATGCGGTGGCAACCGCTCTGACGTTTGATCCCCTTCCTCAGAAAGTTCTCCGCCCGGATTCCGCTCCATTGCGCGTGTCCACCACCGAGCAGCGCCTGAACTGTTTCGCCGCCATGGGCATGGAGGCCGCCGTCGTTCTTCCGTTCACTCACGACATCGCAAAGCTCACGCCTCAGGAATTTGTCGATCAAATCCTGGTCCGCGACCTTCACGTCCGCGCCGTCTTCGTCGGCGAGAATTTCCGCTTCGGCCACAAGCAGGCCGGCAATGCCCGAATGCTCCTTCTGCTCGGCGCCGAGCGCGGCTTCGACGTGGTCATCATCCCGCATGTGGTCTACAAAAACGAAGTCGTTTCCAGCACCATCATCCGCCGCGAAATTGCTGACGGTGACGTTGCCCACGCAGCACGCCTCCTCGGCCGCCCCTTCGTGCTAAGCGGGAAAATTGTCCCAGGAACCGGCACGGGTCGTCGCTTCACATTCCCAACGTTGAATCTTGCTCCGGAGCAGGAACTCCTCCCAGCCCGCGGAGTTTATGTCACGCAAACCCGCATCGAAGGCGAATCGCGCACCCGCCGTTCGGTGACCAACATCGGCGTGCGCCCAACCTTCAACGGCTCTAGCCTCAGCGTCGAGACCCACGTCCTCGAGCCTCTCGGCGAAGCGTTACCCACACGTATTGAAGTGCAATTCTGGAAGCGTCTGCGTGAGGAAAAAAAATTCAGCGGCCCTGAAGAATTGCGCGCCCAAATTGCCCAAGACATCACTCGCGCCGACAAGTTCTTCACGCGCTTGCGTCGGTTCCGATCGTCCCGCGTATCCGCTTGAGCCCAGTCCGGAGTGGTCCGCAACGTCAGACTACTGCCACATGCTGCGAAGATCCCAAGTGGTTCCCCCACTCGGGCTTGCATGCTCTGGTGCCGACGGCTCCATGATGGAACAAACATATTGGTCCACGAAAGGCCAAAGAGCCAGTGCAACCAAGAAGGAAAGAATCAGCCTTCGCCGTGCCCTGAGCGTGCCGGGTGCTTCAAGTAGGAGGTTCATGCAAATTTAGACACCGAGGCTAAGCCCAAGTTCCCGCGCAGAACGAGGCGCGAGTTTATGGCATGGAGCTACTCGCTCAAAACGCAACAACAACAGAAATTATGCAAGTCGTATCTGACGGAAATAAAATAACTCAAGACGGAGTCTTGGCTAAACACTCTTCGCAGTATCCGCCCACTTCGGTCCGAGAAACCGTGACCTTCATCTTGAAATCCCGCGCAATCTGCTGTTTCAGTTGCTCGTAAAGGCGGCTCTCGAACTCGCGGACCTTGCCGCACCCCAGGCAAGCCACGTGAATGTGGTCACGCGGACCGTGGCTCTCGTAGTAATGACGGTCGCCGCGCAAGTGCAACAAGTCGAGCTCGTCGATAAGTCCTTGTTTTTTAAGAAGATCGATCGTCCGGTAGACGGTGACAAGATGCACGCCGGAATCGATTTTCCGTGCACGTTCCAGGATCTGATCCACGTCCAGGTGCTGCTCGGCGGCGTCCATGACCTCGAGGATAACGCGCCTCTGCCGCGTGAGCCGAATCCCGCGCTCCCGTATGGCCTGCTGCAGTTTTCCCGTTGTATCTGAAGTATTAAGGCGCTCGCCGGTCGAGACCCGGTGGCCCGGCGATACAGACATCTGTCGCCTCCTGGCGTGCGGCTAGCGCGGGTTAAGAGTGACTTGAAACCTGCCGCAAAATGTCATGGTACATGACAATCGCGAATATGACCAAGAGGAACACCAGCCCAACCTGCACAAAGCGCTCTTTGAAACTCAGGCTCAGATCGCGCCGCATGATTCCTTCAATCGCCAGCAGCAGAATATTTCCGCCATCAAGTATAGGAATCGGCAGGAGATTCAGGATCCCCAGGTTAATGCTGATCACCACCATCAGAGTTATAACGTAAGGCGGCCCCTTCCGCACGGCCTGCCCCGCCATATGGGAAATTCCGACAGGCCCTTGAAGCTGTTTAATCGAAACGCGTCCGCTGAAGAGCTTTCCAACCACTTCCACGGTCTGCGCGATAGTATCCCCAGTCTCGACTGCGGCAATCTTCACGCTCTCGCTGAGCGAGACGTGCTTGTATGCGGTCTCATCGCGCGGACCAATGCCTATCTGATAGACGTTTTCGCCGGTTCCCGCGGCGCCTTTTTCCGGCGTCACGACCAGACGAACAGCCTGCCCCTTGCGCATAAGGTCTAGTGTCATGGGCTGGCCATTCGAGGACCTGGTCAACTGCTGGAACTGTTCCCAGTAGTCGATGTGGTTTCCGTTTACCGCCGTGATCAGATCCCCTTCTTGCAAACCCGCGCGGTCAGCCGGAGCGCCCTGACCGACCTGGTCAATGATGGGACGAATTGGCAAATATCCAAAGATTCGGCTCGGGTCGGACTTGTCCTTAACGGGCACCTCAATCGTTTGGCGCTTTCCGCCATCCTCCACTTCCATCTTCAGAGTGGTCCCCGGAACGACCTGCTTGAGCGCCAGGAAGGCTTGCTCCCAATTCGGAGTCGGCGTCCCATTTATCGAGAGCACGGTATCGCCCACTTTCAATGGGCTCGGCACGGAATCAGCATTCGCAGGCAATCCCGTCACGTGCACCGGCTCATCTAGATAGGCGGGATACGGCACTCCAGCAACGGCAAAAAGTCCTGTGAGAAGAAATATCGGCAAGATCAGGTTCACAGCCGGACCTGCGAACGAGATCAACGCCCGCTGCCAACGCGGCTTGCTCATCAGTTCGTCCGGCGCGCCCGTCGGCGGCTTATCCCCCGAATCAACCTCGGAGAGGTCTTGCCCGGCCATGCGTACGTACCCGCCTAATGGCAGTGCGCTGACGCGATAATCCGTTACACCCTTCTTCCATCCAAAAAGCCGGGGGCCGAACCCGATCGAAAATACGTCCACGCGCACGCCACAAAGTCGCGCAACAATGAAATGTCCCCATTCGTGCACCAGGACCATTACGCCGAGCACGAGGACCACGCCAACTATGAGGTAAACCGCTCCCATATCTCCGTCTTTCCCTTCTTCCGACCCTTATGATACCGCGACTGCCTTTACCGATAAACGCTCGACTTCTTCTTTCGCCGTAAGGCGCGCTTCCGCGTCGGCGGCCAACACGTCGCCCATCTTTTCAAAGCGAACACGCGGCGTTCGCGCCAGCACGCGTTCGATCACTTCCGCGATTCCCCGAAACGGCAGGCGCCGCTCAAGAAAGGCCGCTACCGCAACCTCATCCGCTGCATTCAGGGCGCAGGGCAGTGCCCCGCCCTTCTTCATGGCTTCGCGAGCCAGACGAAGGCAAGGGAAACGCCGTGTGGAGACTTTTGCGAAATCCAACCGCCGCAGCTTGCGCCAATCCAGGGCTACCTGGTTAGACGCTACTCTCTCTGGATAGGTTAACGCATATTGGATTGGCATTCGCATGTCCGTGGGACCAAGTTGCGCCAGAATCGAGCCGTCCACGAACTCGACCATCGAATGAATGGTGGACTGCGGGTGAATCACAACGTCGATTTGGTCGGGCCGCACGCCGAAAAGCCAGCGCGCCTCGATCACCTCGAATCCCTTGTTCATCATCGTGGCGGAATCGATGGTAATGCGGTTGCCCATCTTCCAGTTCGGATGCGCCAGCGCCTGCTCTGGAGACACATTGTCGAGCTCGGAGAGCGATGTCTTGCGAAAAGGCCCGCCCGAAGCCGTCAGCACCAGCCGCCGCACCTCGCCATGCGTTCCCCCGCGCAAACATTGGTGAACGGCATTGTGTTCGCTGTCAACGGGCAGCAATTCGCGCCCTGCGTTTTTCGCCGCAGCCATCACCAATTCGCCTGCGGCAACTAAGACTTCCTTGTTCGAGAGCGCTACGGTCTTTCCTAGTTTGACCGCCTCGTAAGTAGCTTCGAGCCCCACGACCCCAACGGCTGCGGAGACAACGATGTCTGCTTTGGAGTGCGTCCCGACCGCCAGCATTCCTTCGCGTCCATGGTGGATGGCGGGCAGCGGAGATATTCCTTTTGCTCGCAGTGCGGAAGCAAGCTCATCCGCTTTATTCGCTTCGCCGACGGAAACGAGTTCCGGTCGGTGCCGTTCAATTTGGCCGGTCAATTCCTCGAGATTGCTGCCCGCAGCCAGCGCGGCAATCGCAAACCTCTCCGGCAACGCCTCCACAACAGAAAGGCACTGCCGCCCAATCGAACCTGTTGAACCCAAAATGGATAGTTGCTTCAAGGACTACTCTCTTTTCCGTTTAGCGCCGAACTGGTAGGACAGAGATCCTTGTCCGTCTCCCGCCCTATGAGTGGAAGGACCGGTGGAATTATCTGCTGGGCAAATAGATCCAAATCCAATAGTACCAGACAACAGGGATTGCCAGAATCAACGCATCGATTCGGTCCAGAACGCCACCATGCCCGGGCAGCAACGATCCGGAGTCTTTTACTCCTGCGCTTCGCTTGTAAGCCGATTCGAGCAAATCGCCGGCTTGCCCGGCGATGTTGCCGACAACAGCCATAGCCAGCAGATGCGGTAGTGGCACAATGAACCATCTCGCAAAAACGACGGCGACGAGCAGCGCTCCCAGAATGCTGGCGATCGTGCCCTCCCAGGATTTTTTGGGACTTAACACTGGCGCCAATGGATGCTTTCCAATAGCGCGCCCTACAAAATAAGCCGCCGTATCCCCGACCCAGGTAATCACTAGCACAAACATCAGCAGCCTCGGTCCGTCGGTTCCGCTCGCGTGCAGGCGGATCGCGTAAGTTAGAGGGAGCGCCACAAGAAGCAACCCGCTTGAACTCATTCCCGCCGCCGGCAAGGCTTCTACCATCGGTCGCTTTGTCCAAAGCGTCAGCACCGCAACACCAACGAGGAAGAGGAAGAAAACATCTTCCAGAGTTGGCATGGCGAACCACGATCCAAGAATTCCAGCGCGCGTGACCACACGCACCATCGGCACAAGCAGTCCACCGGGCGCGTTCCATTGAACGAAAACGAGTACGAGGACGCAGGTAGCCGTCCAGAAGCGATAGGCGCGGTGACCAATCGCATCGCCGAGAGCAAAGAACTCAAATAGCGCGAGCAAAATCACAAGCGCTGTGCCGAGAGCGAGCAATGCGGTCGAGCCCCACAACACCAGGCCGACCACACACGGAATTAGAACCACCGCCGTCGCGACGCGCTTCCAGGTCATAGAGAGGGGGATCCCCTGACGAACCACTGGTTACATCTCATCACATCGAAGGGAATAAATCACGGGCGAGAATCACAAAATAGCGGAAACTGTTTCCGAGAAAGCTGTTAGCATCTGGAAATTACTCACTCCCCAACGACTCGTGCGGATTTTTCTGGAACCGGCTGGCCTTCGCGAATGCCACCATAGCGACGCTCACGCTTTTGAAACTCCACCAGCGCTTCGAGAAGCCTGGCGCGGTTGAAATCAGGCCAAAGCGTTTCCGTCACGAAAATCTCCGCATACGCAATCTGCCACAGCAGAAAGTTGCTCACGCGCATCTCCCCGCTTGTGCGGATCAGCAAATCGGGGTCGGGTAGTCCGTTCGTGTACATGTGCTTGGCGAGCGACTCTTCCGTAATCGCGGCACGGCCCGCATGGCCGTTCTGCTCGGCCAATATCGCGTTCATGGCATCAACAATTTCTGCTCGGCCGCCATAGTTCAGCGCCACGCATAGGACCATGCCCTTATTTCCGGCGGTTCGTTCCATGGCGTCGCGCACATCGTCCTGCACGCCTTTGGGAAGCTCGTCCGTACGACCCAAAAAACGCATGCGGATATTATTTTTCTGAATCAGGGGCATTTCCCTGCGCAAGTATTCGCGCAGCAATTGCATCAAAAAGTCGATTTCCGTTTTTGGACGCCGCCAGTTTTCGACCGAAAATGCGTATAGCGTGAGCGCCTCGATTTTCAGTCGCGCACACGTTTCAATGGTCGAGCGCGCCGTTTTTGTGCCGGAGCGATGGCCTGCCACGCGCGGCAAATGCCGCTGCTGCGCCCACCGCCCATTGCCGTCCATGATGACCGCCACATGCCGGGGAAGGCGGCCCAGTTCAAGCTTCTCGAAGAGAAGCGCCTCCTCGGGCGTCAACGGCCCCATCGCGCCGGAGGCGGAAACTTGCAGCGTCGTGTGTGATTTCGTCTGCGGCACGGGTTTTCTGAGGTTTCTTCTTTACGCCGCAAAGTTAACATACGATTTGGCTGCGGCGCAATGCCGTGGTGCCGTTTCGGGCATCACTGTCTCGAGCATCGTTGTCTCAGTGATGGCTCCAAGGGGCTTCACCCTCCCGGCGGCGGGGTCTGGAAGAGCGATGTGTACATCGCCACAACAGTGAGAATGATCATCGCGATGGCCGTGACCCAGGCGACGATGTTGAACGACAGGGTATTCACGTGCTCGCCCATGAGATCCCGCCGGTTGACGAGGAGCAAAATAAAGATGATGACCACGGGCAGCCAAACGCCGTTCCCTACCTGGGAGAAAATGAGAATCTTCCAGATCGGAACGTGGGGGATCAGGATGATGCCGGCGCCAACGGCGATTAAGACGGTGTAAAGACCGTAAAAGATTTTGGCGTCCTTGAATTTGTGATCGATTCCAGCTTCAAACCCCAGTCCCTCGCAAATCACATGGGCAGTCGAGAGCGGCAAAATTGAGGCGGCGAAGAGCGAAGCATTCAACAACCCGAACGCAAAGGTAAATCCCGCCCATTTCCCTGCCAGCGGAATCAACGCCTTGGCGGCCTGGACCGCATCGGTAATGTCACGTTGGCCGGAAGCATAGAGAGTCGCTGCGGTGGCCACGATGATGAAGAATACGATGACCATGCAACTGACGCTGCCGACCAAGACATCGGCGCGCGCTTGCGGATATTGGCGCGGGCCGACTTTCTTTTCGACGAACCCGGCCTGGAGGTAGAAAAACTGCCAGGGGGCTATGGTCGTTCCTACCAGCGCCGTTAAGGTGACCAGGTAGCCCGACTCGAAACGAAGATTCGGAATGACGACGTGCTTGGCCGCCTCCAGCCAATCAGGTTTGGCCAGAATCGCGGAAATGATGTATGTAACGTAGAACCCGCACGCGATCAGGAAGATGACTTCGACCTGACGATACGTTCCTCGAAGCACAAGAATCCAGACTAATATAGCGGCGATGGGAACGGCGATGTAGCGGCTGACGTGAAACATTTCCATGGATGCGGCCACGCCAGCAAATTCGGCAACGACGTTTGCCAGGTCAACGAAGAAGCCAGTGATCATCACAAAAAAGGTTGAGCGGAAACCGAACTCCTCGCGAATGAGGTCGGACAGGCCTTTGCCGGTCATCACGCCCATGCGCGCGCACATCTCTTCGGTGACGTAGAGCGCGATGGTCATGGGAATCAGCGCCCAAAGCATGGCGTAGCCATACTGTGCGCCTGCCTGCGAATACGTCGCGATGCCACCGGCATCATTGTCGACGTTCGAGGTGATCAGCCCCGGCCCGACAACCGCAAGCAGCAACGTTAGGCGGCGCCGCAAGCCGCGGATCTTCTGTTGCAGATTCGTGCCGCGTGTCTGCAGACCCTCCAAGCTCGATTTGAGGATTTCCCAGTTCATCCGCTTCCGATTCTCTCTTTATTGCTTCACAAGCCGCGATACCACGTCGTCCACGGTGACCGTGCCGATGGGGCGGTTCTCCGCATCAACCACAGTAAGCATGCGCAGGTTGTATTTGTCGAACAGTTCAAATACGTCCTTCTCATCAGCGTCTCCGGCAATGCTCAAGAGCGGCTCGCTGCGCAGCTCTTTCATCGTTTGTTCCGGGGCGGCGAGGAACAAACGCGCGATAGACACCGTGCCGGAATACTCCGCCTTGCCATCAAGCAGCACGATCGTGTCCAACTGGTCAAGATTCAGCTCCTGACCGCGAATCCACACGAGCACTTCTTCCCGCCTGGAGCCTTCGCCTACGAAGATGAACTCCGTGTTCATCATCCCGCCTGCCGTCGAGGGGTCGAACGATAGTAGCTCGCGGACTTCGTCGGCTTCCTGGCCGGGCATCTCTTCCAGAAGCTCCTCCGAGGTTTCCTTCGGAAGATCGGCCAGGAGGTCGGCCGCCGCGTCGGGCGCCATCTCTTCGAGAATGTCGGCAGCCTTCTCCGGGTCTAGCTTCTCGACGATCTGCGTGGTCAGCCGTTCGTCAAGCTCGGCCAGAACGGCCGCGGCGGTCTCTTCATCGAGCGAGGCGATAATTCCCTGCCGCTCCGCGGCCGAAAGGTCTTCCATGATTTCGGCCAGGTCAGCCGGGTGCAGGTCTTCTAGTTTTTCGTGCGTGATCCGCAGTTTTACGCGTCGCAAGGGGTCCGACTCGATCAAATTCACGAATTCCCAGCGAATTGCGCTTTGCGGCAGCTTGCGCTGCAGCTTGCGGATAACGCCCGGGGAAACTACTCCTTGCAGGAGTCTTCGCACCGCGCCGGGAAGGCCCACATCCACCTGCGTGACTCTCAGCTCTACATTTCCATTGGTCTTGAATTCCGTTAAGTCCACGTCGTTTACGCGAACGACTTTGCGTCCTCGCGTGTCGATGATCTGCTGGTCCATCAAATCCTTGCGCACCGCCAGCAACGATTCGTTCGGTTCATAAAGCTGCAGGGCGCGCTCGCTGACGTTCAGCCGCATCGTGCCCGGAGCAAAAGTGGCTACTTGATCATGGCGGGCCAGCAGCGGTTGGAATCGGCCGCGCGAGATCAGGAAATGCGACAGCCGGTTGGTCACTTGGGAGGGCTCGATAAAGAATTCGCGCACGCGGCCCACGAAGTTGCCCTGCGCGTCGTAGGCTTGCGCGCCCATCAATTCTGTAGCGTAGATTTCCATCGCACGACCTTTTCCCTGTCCGTCGCCCTCCGGGCGTGCGGCACAGTCTCCTTACCGAGCAGGCATCAACGAAAAAGCCCGCATACCGAAATGACTTCGGCTGCGGGCAAGTGCCTAATAAAAATGGACTTACCGTTAGCCAGACGTGAACCCTCCCCACCCTACCGCCTGCGGGAGGTGCTGCGCCTCGCGCGACGTTGCCCAATCGTCCTTCACAAGCCTTACCCCAACAGACCACTTCTTGCGGAAGCAACTAGGGCCAGGTTCCAGTTCGTTGGACGCACTCATCAGAAGAGAATCCACTCCTGCATGTCAGCGATAGAGCCGCCATGCGATCGCGAACTGCCATAGTTGAGCAATTGAATCACCAAATTGCAGTCGCACGTGCAGTGATAAGCCGGGCCTGTTTCAAAGTCAAGCAAAGAATGACTTTGTGAGCGATTTTTTTGATTTTTTCTTTTGGGTTGGCTATTTCTTGGCTGCAAAGAGCATGTCTCGAGGTTCTTGCCTGAGTCTGCGGCATTCTTCTACGTACAGAGCGAGATAACTCTTCAAGATGAAGTCCCGCCGGGAGTGGCCAAGCTCCAGCGCGGCGCGGTCGATCGCTGCTGGAGGCCCTTCGAGTTCGACAAACGTTCCGATGGGGGTCTCATCCAGTTCGATTAGCAAGCCCCTCGCCCATCTAGACGCGGCGGGCAGACGAAATGTCGTGCGGTATTTTTCATAGCGGAACCAGCCGCGCATTCCCAGCCCTTCGAAGATTCTGGCAAGGACTGTGCCATCGGCTACTTCAACCTCAATCTCTTCGCGTACTTTGTGGCGGTGGTTTTCTTGGGCGATCGCGGAAGGCGCCGTTCCCGCGACGATCGGCCTCTTGAAGGTCAGCAGAATGCGCTTGGCGGGCGAACTCTTGGCGTTCTTCGATTTGGCTTCGGGCGTTTCAATTCGAATGCGGAGCAGTTGACCGTGTTTGGCGAGTCCACCGTCGGGCGTGTCGAAAATGACGTTCCACTCATGCACGCGGCCTGATCCGGCTCCCACCGAGCGTGCGCCCAGACGCTTCAATGTACGCTTCAAAGCTTTTAGGTCGCTGATTCTCAGCTTGATTTCGATTTCCTGCGCCATCTCTATCCCTTACCGGTGGGGCAGCGCGGCTTTGTCCCGCCGCGGACTTCCGTTAGTATAACGGACGAACGTATTTCACCGTTGCTCAGTGTGACTCCGGCTAAATCCGGCGCTAGGCCCGGCGCCCACCCCGCCGAGCGCATCAGATCAAGAGACGCATGAACCCAGACGCCAAAGCAGAAGCACCTGCATTTTCGAAAGAGACGACAGCCAGTACGGCGCTTGCGCCGCCGCTTGCGCGCCGTGAGCCGGTCGAGACCATTTTGCACGGCGACCGACGAGTTGATCACTACGCTTGGCTGCGCCAAAAAGAGAATCCAGAGGTCATCGCTTATCTCGAGGCGGAAAACGCCTACACCGACGCAATCTTGCGGCCTACGGAATCTTTTCAGGAGGCGCTCTACCAGGAAATGCTCGGCCGGATTCTTCTGACGGATTTGAGCGTTCCTTACCGCTTGCGGGGCTTTCTTTATTTCACATGCACGGAGGAAGGCAAGCAGTATCCCGTGCATTGCAGGCGCATCGACTCTGACGGTTCGCTGGACGAGATACTTTTGGACCTGAATCGTTTGGCGGAGGGCTACTCATTTCTCGGACTCGGCGCTTTCGATGTTAGCAATGACAATCAGCTTCTCGCCTACGCGCTGGACACTACTGGATTCCGGCAATACACGCTGCGCATCAAGAATTTGTGGAGCGGCAGGGATTTCCCTGAAGCGATGGAGCGCGTGACCGGCGCGGCTTGGGCGGCGGACAATCGCACGCTTTTTTACACGGTTGAAGACCCAACGACGAAGCGCGCTCACCGGCTCTATCGCCACCTAGCTGGATCGGCGGAGCCAGACAGACTGATTTATGAAGAGACCGACGAGCGCTTCCGCATTGAAATCGAGCGTACCCGCAGCGGCGCTTTTCTTCTGCTCACAATTGCGAGTCACACGACGAGTGAGGTGCGCTTTCTACCCGCAGCGCAGCCGAACGGCGAGTTTCGCATAATCGCAGCGCGAGAGGCGGACCACGAGTATTACGTGGACCATCATCCGAATCCGCTTACGCGAGAACCGCGCGGTGCGAATCCGAATGACTCGGGCGGCTATTTCTTCATCCGTACCAACTCAGGAGGCCGGACATTTCGACTCAAGTGCGCGCCCGTCGCTGACCCTCAGCGAACAAAATGGCGGGAGATCGTTCCGAATCGTGCGGATGTAATGCTCGCCGGGCTCGACGTATTTCGATCGCATATCATTCTGACTGAGCGTGAAGGCGGTCTGCCTTATCTCCGTATCGTGGATCTCGGGGCTGAAGCACCCAATGCTCTCTCCGCATCGCACCGCATTGAATTTTCGGAGCCCGCGTACAACGCGTCACTCGGAGATAACCCCGAGTTCGACGAATCTTTTGTGCGCTACCAATATGAATCCTTCGTCACGCCGCGTTCCGTGTTTGACTATGATGTTCGAACGCGAGAACGCTTGCTTCGCAAAGAGCAGCCTGTGCTTGGCGGTTACGACGCCTCGCAATACGTCAGCGAACGGCTTCACGCGACGACGGAAGACGGGGTGCGCGTGCCTATTTCGCTCGTCTATCGGCGGGACACGCTACTGGACGGCTCCGCGCCTTTGCTGCTTTACGGCTACGGCAGCTACGGCCACTCTATCGCCGTGAATTTCAGCTCCAACCGCGTGAGTCTTCTCAATCGCGGCGTGATTTTTGCGGTCGCTCACGTTCGTGGTGGCGGCGAACTTGGCAAGCCGTGGCATGACGCGGGCCGTCTGCGGCATAAGCGCAATACGTTTACCGATTTTATTGCCGTGGCCGAGCATCTCATCGCGAAACACTATACCGCGCCGCCGAGGCTCATTATAGAAGGCGGCAGCGCCGGTGGCCTCTTGATGGGCACGACTGTGAACATGCGACCTGATCTTTTTCGCATGGTCATTAATCACGTGCCTTTCGTCGATGTGCTGAATACCATGCTTGACGCTTCGCTGCCCCTCACCGTCGGCGAGTATGAAGAGTGGGGTGACCCGCGTATCGCGGAAGATTATTTTTATATGAAGAGCTACTGCCCATACACGAATCTCGAGGCCAAGAACTATCCTACGATGCTTGTAAAAACGGGGCTCCACGACAGCCAGGTTATGTTTTGGGAGCCTGCGAAGTATGTGGCCAAGCTGCGCGCGTTGAAAGCGGATACTAATGCTTTGCTTTTCAAAACGAACATGGGCGCGGGGCACGGCGGGGCTTCTGGGCGTTATGACTATTTGCGGGAGATAGCGCTCGATTACGCTTTTCTATTGACAGAGCTAGGAGTCCGCGAATGAGCGAGGCAAGCAATTCGAGATTGCTTCCCTCCGTGGTTCTAGGGGCGCGGCATGCTGCGCCCCGCAAGCAAGGCTCTCGCGCGGGTGTTTGTGTTTTGACGTACGGAAAAATGCTGGTTGAGCGATGAGCGAGCCGACCTCACCACTGATGCAGCAGTATCACGCGATCAAGACACGCTATCCGCATGCGCTGTTGCTCTTCCGCCTCGGCGATTTCTATGAGCTGTTCTACGAAGACGCGATCCTGGCTTCGCGCGAACTGCAAATCACCCTAACCTCGCGCAACCGCGAAAAGGGCCAGCCCATTCCTATGTGTGGCGTGCCCTATCACGCAGCCGATGGCTACATCGCGCGGCTCGTCCGCGGCGGCTTCAAAATTGCGATTTGCGATCAGATGGAACTGCCAGGACCGGGTAAAAAACTGGTGCGCCGCGAAGTTGTCCGCGTCATTACGCCGGGCACGGCCACCGACGGTTCGGTTCTCGACGCACGCGAAAACAACTATTTGGCCGCCGTGGCTAAACACCCCTCTGGTTCGCCGGTTGGCCTAGCGTTCGTGGACCTTTCGACCGGTGAGTTCCAGTCCACGGAATTTTCGGGGGCTGGCGCCGACGAAGCCCTTCGCGACGAGTTGCAGCTCCTCCACCCCCGCGAAACGCTACTCCCCCGTCCGCAGCAGCTTTTCGAAACCTCAAAGGGCTCCCTTCTCGAAGGCACAGGGGGCGTCGAAAGCCGTCTTGAAGACTGGATCTTCCAGCGTGACTACGGCGAGCGGATTCTGCGCGAACAGTTTGGGGTCGCGGAGCTCACGGGATTGGGGCTCGATGAGCATCCGCAAGCGCTCGCGGCCGCCGGCGCTATCGTTCATTATTTAAGGGAAAACGCCGCTCGCGGTCCAGACTCGGGCGCGGGCTCGACGAGCACGCAGCCGCCGAGCGTGGAGGCGCTCCAGCATTTGGATCGCGTGCGCTACTACGAGCAGCACGAGACGCTTGTTCTCGATCCCGTCACCGTGCGCAACCTCGAGCTGATCACTCCGATTTTTACGGAGGAGTCTAATCGAAGCGGGCCTGTGACTCTCGTAGCCGCTCTTGACGCGACCGTTACCGGCATGGGCGCACGGCTTTTGCGTTCCTGGATTTTGCGGCCGCTGATTGATCGCGACGCTATCGAAGCGCGCCTCGAATCCGTTGCGCATCTCGTACAGCAAACCGTGGTTCGAGGCGAAATCCGCAAGGAGCTGCGCGGCATCCAGGATCTTGAGCGCCTCACGAGCCGCATTACTCTTGGCCTAGCCTCACCACGCGAACTCGTCGCGTTGCGCAAATCGCTTGTCCAGCTCCCCGTGCTGAAGAATTTTTTGACGCCGCCCCCTGTGGGTGGCAGCGCGCTGCTCCGCAATCTGTGCGGCGAAATTGACGAACTCGCCGACGTCCGCGAGCGTCTCGAGCGCGCCATCGCCGACGAGCCTCCGGCTCTCGCCACCGATCCCGGAATGATTCGCAGCGGCTACGATGGCGAGCTCGACGAACTTCGCAATCTCAGCCAGCACAGCAAACAGATTATCGCCGCGATGGAAGAGCGCGAGCGTAAACGCACCGGCATCGCTTCGTTGAAGATTCGCTTTAATTCGATCTTTGGGTACTACATGGAGATTTCGAAACCAAATCTTCATCTCGCGCCCCCCGACTACGAACGCAAGCAGACACTTGTTAACGCCGAACGATTCACGTCTCCCGAGCTCAAGGAATACGAACGCAAGATTCTCGCGGCAGACGAGCGCATTCTCGAAATCGAGCGCCAACTGTTCGTCGAGATTCGCTCGGGCATCGCCGCGCAGGCCACGCGCCTTCGCCGTACGGCGGCCGCTGTCGCGCAGTTGGACGTGCTCACTTCGTTTGCGAAGCTTGCCGCCGATCGCGGCTACGCGCGCCCGGAGTTCAACTCGACCGGCGAATTACTCATCGTGGGAGGGCGTCATCCGGTCATCGAAGAGCTGTTGCGCCAGCGCGGCGAGCGCTTCGTCCCCAATGATCTTTGCTTCGACCCCGGCCGCCAGCAGCTATTGCTCATCACCGGCCCGAACATGGGCGGCAAATCGACGTATCTTCGCCAAGCCGCGCTGATTGTCCTGATGGCGCAGATAGGTTCGTTCGTTCCGGCGCGCCAGGCAAAACTCCCTGTTACCGACCGCATCTTCACGCGCATCGGCGCCAGTGACAATCTCGCGCGCGGCCGATCCACGTTTCTCGTCGAGATGAGCGAAGTCGCCGCCATCCTGCATCACGCCACCCCGTCGAGTCTCGTTCTTCTCGATGAAGTCGGCCGCGGCACTGCTACGTTCGATGGCCTCTCCATCGCCTGGGCTGTCGTAGAGCATCTGCAGAGACACACTCGCGCCCGCACACTTTTCGCCACGCACTATCACGAACTCACCGAACTCGCCGATCTTCTCACTGGCGTGCAAAACGTTCACGTCTCCGTAAAAGAGACGCCCAACGAAATTATTTTTCTGCGCCGTGTTGAGCCTGGCAGCGCCGATAAGAGCTATGGCATCGAAGTCGCTCGCCTCGCCGGCCTTCCTCGCAGCGTCATCGAGCGCGCCCGCGAAGTCCTCAAAAAACACGAGCAGAGTGAGCACGCGCTGAGTGAAACTCTATCTCCTGGTGCCCTCGATGATCCGTCCACAGACTTGGCAGGCACCTTGGCAGGTACCCAAGCCACTTCCCCGCCCCGCCGCAACGGCCATCAGGAGGTCCTCTTCACCGCCCTAGACCGCGCCGTCCTCGAAAAGCTCCGCGGCGCAGACCTCGACCAGCTCAAACCCCTCGACGCCCTAAATCTCCTCGCCGAACTAAAAAAACAGATCTCCTGATCTTGGTGGCACAGCCAATCCTGGCTGTACTGCTGGCAGTTCCGCAATCGCGTTCGCCCCAGTTCACTCTTTATCTCCGTCCGGCACTGTCCGCTCTGTGTTCTCTGTGCCCTCTGTGTTTAAATCCAATCACAGACGATGGCCACCAAACCGATGTTCGTTCTCGGCCTCATGTCCGGCACTTCCGCGGACGGGATCGACGTCGCACTCGCTAGCATCTCGGGTACTCCGCCACATCTGCACGCGAAACTTCTCGGTCACACGTCCAACAGATTTCCGAATGCGCTGAGGAAGGAAATTCTGCGTGTCGCCGAGCAACACCCCATCACAGCCGGTGAACTCAGCCAGTTGAATTTTCGCTTGGGAGAAGTCTTCGCCGAAGCAGCTATCGCCGCCTGCCGCAAATTTCGCGTCTCACCAAAACGCATCGCGCTCATCGGCAGTCACGGGCAAACGATATTTCATCAAGGAAATCCCGCGCGGTATTTGAGCCGGCCCACAGCTTCGACGCTGCAAATCGGCGAGCCATCCGTTATCGCCGCGCGCACGGGCATTACCACCATCGGCGACTTTCGCACCGCCGACATCGCTCTCGGCGGCCAAGGCGCTCCGCTCGTCCCCTATGCTGATTATCTTCTCTACCGCCACGAAAAGCTCGGCTGCGTCTCGCTGAATCTCGGCGGCATCGCAAATGTCACAGTGATTCCTGCGGCGGCGAAACCGGAACAAATCCTCGCCTTCGATACCGGCGCCGCCAATATGCTCATCGACGCTCTTGTCTCTCACTTCAGCCAAGGCCGCAAGCGTTTCGACAAAGATGCTCGCATCGCCCGAGCCGGCCGCTCCGTCCCCGCGCTTCTCGACGAACTGATGCGTGATCCTTATTTGAAGCTCGCTCCTCCCAAATCCACAGGCCGCGAATACTACGGTCACGCTTATCTGAACAAAGTTCTCGCATTGGGAAAGAAGCATCGTGC
Source organism: Candidatus Acidiferrum sp. (assembly GCA_035314345.1). Taxonomy (GTDB): domain Bacteria; phylum Acidobacteriota; class Terriglobia; order Acidiferrales; family UBA7541; genus Acidiferrum. Next base: position 18,110 of record DATFZQ010000079.1, on the reverse strand, counting down.
CAAACCTGCTGATCTCATCCGAGCAGCAACGATTTTCACCGCGCTTTCCGTCGTCGACGCGCTGAACCGATTCGTCTTACCCAAAACAAAAATCCGTCAACTCATTGTTTCCGGTGGCGGCGCAAAGAATCCTCTTCTCCTGGCGCAACTTTCCGCTGCTCTAAGCGGCATCGAAATTCTTCCATCTTCACACTTTGGGATCCCCGAAGACGCCAAAGAAGCGTTTGCTTTCGCTCTATTAGCATACGAATCTTTCCACCGACGCCCCGGAAATCTACCGTCCGCCACCGGTGCACGCGGCCCTGCCGTTCTCGGTAAAATTTCTTATGCTCCGCCGCGATAGCGCCCAGTCTTCTCCGCGAACTCTGTGTCTCCTCTGTGCCTTCTGCGTTAAATCTTTTCTCCTTCTTTTTCTTTTGGCTGGCTGTGGCCATAGCAAGGCGGCCGATCCCAATTCCCTAACCTTTTTGATCGAATCCAACCCCACCAATCTCGATCCGCGCTTCGCCACCGACTCTCAATCCCAAAAAATCGACGGCCTCCTCTTCAGCAGCCTGCTCGAACGCGACGATCAGATAAATTTCCACGGCGACCTAGCCGAATCCTGGAGAACGCCCGACCCTCTCACCTACATTTTCCATCTGCGCCCAGGCGTCCATTTCCACGACGGTCGCCCCCTCACCGCCGCCGACGTCAAATACACGTTCGACTCTATCCTCAATCCCTCCACTCATTCTCCCAAACGCGGTGCGTTCCGCATGATCGCCTCGATCGAAACTCCCGAGGCTGCAACGATCGTCTTTCATCTCACAGAGCCGTACGCCTCGTTCCTCTGGAATCTCGCACGGCCCGCCGTTGGCATCGTTCCACGCAATGCCGGTCCCGATTTTTCGCGCCATCCCATCGGCTCGGGCCCGTTTCGCTTCGTTTCGCAATCGCAGGACGAAGAAGTCATTGTCGAGCGCAATCCCGACTACTTTCGCGGCGCGCCGCAAATCGCCCGCGTCCGTTTTCGCGTTGTCCCGGATGCCGTCGTCCGCGCTCTCGAGCTGCGCAAGGGTTCCGCCGATCTTGAGATGAGTTCTCTCTCTCCGGATATGATTCCCGTCCTCGCGCGCCAGCCGGCGCTCGCCGTCACGGAGCGTCCCGGCACAAATTTTGGCTACCTCGGCTTCAATCTCGAGGATCCCATCCTCGCCAAACGCGAAGTCCGCCAGGCGCTCGCCTTCGCCACCGATCGCGAAGCGCTCACTCGCTATCTTCTTCACGGAGAAGCGCGCATCGCCAGCGGCATTCTTCCGCCCAATCACTGGGCCTACGAACCGAACGTTGCACAATACGCTTTCGATCCCGCCCGCGCCGAAAAAATCCTCGACGACGCTGGTTTCCCACGCAAGCAAGACGGCACGCGTTTCCACCTCACGCTGAAAACCTCCACCGAAGAACAAGCCCGTCTCATCGGCGCAGTCCTGCAAGAGCAGTGGCACCGCGTCGGCGTCGATCTCGAATTGCGCCCTCTGGAACTCGCCACGCTTCTTTCCGACGCCGCTCGAGGCAATTTCCAGCTCACCTATTCGCGCTGGGTTGGCGCCAACAACGATCCCGACGTTTTCGAATTTGTTTTTTCCTCGAAGCGCTTCCCCCCCGATGGCGCCAACCGCGGACACTACCGCAACCCGCGCATCGACGCGCTAGTCGATCAGATTCGCACAGAAACGGATCGCGAAAAAAGGAAGGCTCTCTGCAGCGAAGTTCAAAAAATCCTTGCGGACGACCTGCCCTATTTGCCGCTCTGGTTCACCGACGTCGTTTCCGTCCATCGCCGCTCACTCGGCGATCTCTCGCTCTCGCCAACGGGCGACTTCGACTTCCTCGCATCAATCCACTTACCAGATCGCTGAAGATAATCTCCGATGCGGCTTCAGGCACCAGATATTTGGGACAAAAGCACAACGAACTCTGACAAATCCTCCATTGACATAATGTCATCGGGCTTTGCCGTGGTGACGCGGAGCAATTCTCGTCCTGTCACGTCCTTCCATCGCCTCAATATCTCGCAGCGAGCGCTACCCGTCTGTGGATATATGCTGTTCGCATCAAGGATCATGTCGGTGAAGATCGGGACTTTGTCGATGAGCGTATGGCGACGGCCATTCGCGTCCTCGAATTCGCAAGCTACAACGCCACGCTGAGCGTCATCCACGAACCGCACGATTTGGACCGCGAGTTGATCCAACCCATCCACTCCATGAATTTGCACAGGTTGCGGGACAGTAGAACTTTCGTTCCCTACTTCAGCGCCTTCTCGATCTCCGCCACAGGAATTGCGCCTTCGCGAATAATTTTCCAGGCTCCGCCGTGGACATGAACAATGGTCGATCCCAGCACCGCGCCGGTTTCTCCCCCATCCAAAATCAGCGGGAGCCGCCCGCCGAGCTGCTTCACCAACTGCTCAGCATTCGAACACGACGGAAATCCGGAAATGTTCGCGCTAGTTCCCGTGATCGGCCCATCAAACTCTTCGATCAGTCTTCTCGCCACATCGCTCTTCGGCCAGCGCAACGCCACTTTTCCCGTGTTCGCCGTCACTTTCAGCGGCAAGCGGTTTGCTGCGTCCACGACCAGCGTGAGCGCGCCCGGCCAGAATTCCTGCGCCAGCCGCAAAAAAATCTGCGGCACTTCGCGCGCCAGTTGCATGGCTTGTTCGAGCGAACGCACTAAAATGGGTAGCGCACGCGTCTCCGGACGCCCCTTCACCCTGTAAATTTCATCCACAGCGGCGAGATTAAAAGGGTCCGCAGCCAAGCCGTAAAACGTGTCGGTTGGGATAGCGACGACACTTCCCCGCGTTAGAAAGTCCGCCGCGTAGCGCAGCACTTCCGGTTCCGGGTTTTGCGCATTCACACGCAACAGTTCTGCCGGCAATTTTTTGGCCTTTGGCGAAGCCCTAAACTCATCTGCTGACGCTTCGCGCGCAATTTCAGTCAATCCGGCGAAGCTAACACACCCACCTACCGCATGCAATAAGAGCCTGCCGGGAGGTCGGAATGGGCGCATAAAAGATCCTCGCAATTGTTCCCACGCCGTGGCACATGTCGATATTCCCATCCGTAACTTCAATGTTGACGAGGGCATCCAATTGAAAGTGATTCCCTTCTCCATTCTCGATCTTTCGCCGATTCCCCAAGGCGCAAGCGCCGCCGCCGCGCTGCGCAACTCGCTCGATCTTGCGCAGCACGCGGAAGCCTGGGGCTACAACCGTTTTTGGCTGGCGGAACACCACAACATGCCCGGAATCGCCAGCGCCGCCACGTCGGTCGTTATTGGCTATGTGGCTGGAGGCACGAAGACGATCCGCGTCGGATCCGGCGGCATCATGCTGCCGAATCACTCGCCGCTCGTCATCGCGGAGCAATTCGGCACGCTCGCTTCGCTCTATCCAAACCGCATCGACCTCGGACTCGGCCGCGCCCCCGGAACCGATCAGCCCACAATGCGTGCACTCCGCCACAATGTTGCCTCAACTTCCGAGAACTTTCCGCAGGACGTTGAAGAGTTGCAATCCTATTTCGAACCGGCGACGCCGAGTCAAAAAATTCGCGCCGTTCCTGGAACAGGCTTACGTGTGCCCATTTGGCTGCTCGGCTCGAGCCTCTTCAGCGCGCAACTTGCAGCCGAGCTCGGCCTGCCCTTTGCGTTTGCCTCGCATTTCGCGCCCGCCGACATGATGCTGGCTCTGCAGCTCTATCGCGCGCAGTTCGAGCCCTCCAAGCAACTCGATCGCCCTTACGCCATTCTCGGTCTCAACGTCATCGTCGCCGAAACCGACGCCCAAGCGCGCTACCTTTTCAGTTCGGTGCAGCAAGCTTTCACAAATCTTCGCCGTGGCAATCCCGGCCAGATTCCTCCGCCCATCGACGACATCGACTCCTACTGGTCGCCCGCAGAGAAAGCTTCCGCCAGCATGACGCTCCTGGTCTCTGCCGTGGGCTCCCCGGAAACCGTCGAGCGCGGCATACTCAAATTCATCGAAGTCACCCAACCCGACGAAATCATCACCACCGCGCACATTTACGATCACTCAGCGCGCCTCCGCTCATTCGAACTCCTGGCGGAAATTCGCGCGCGTCTCGCGATCTCTGAAACGCCCAACTCCGCGCCGCTGGCCTCCACCGCAAGGCCAGCGTAGCGTCCGCCATTTTCCCGGCGTTGAACCAAAGGGCTGAACCGGCCACCGCTCTGGCGGCACGACGGCTAACCTCTCACACCCGAAATTTGTTACGCTCCCCTTGATGGCCACTCCTGGCAAATCCAACCGCAACGTTGCACCCCAAGCCGCGCCCGGAGTCCTTACCAGCCGCGAGAATCGCTGGCTCAAAGAGTTCCGCATGGCGCTCCGCGGCGGGTTGCCTACGGAATCTGGCTCCGTCGGCGTCGAAGGTGTCCGCCTAGTCGAAGAAGCCCTGCGCTCAGGTTGCCCCATCGAAGCGGTCCTCTTCAGCGAATCCGGCGAACGTCACCACCAGCGCCTCGCCCCTCTGATCGACAGGCCCGAAATGGCTTTTCCCACGCTATGCACCACCGACCGCCTCTTCGAAGGCCTTGCCGACACCGAGCATCCGCAAGGCGTCGCCGCTCTGGTCCGCCCCCGCACCTCAACTCTCGACGAATTGCTCCGAGCACCGGTTTCCGCATGCGCTCTGCTTCTTGTGGTCCTTGCGGGCGTGCAAGACCCGGGCAATGTCGGAACGATTCTGCGTACCGCCGCGGCCTTCGGCGCCACTGGTGCTGTCACCGCCGCTTCCGGCCAGTCGGGCACCGCCAGTCCTTTTTCACCTAAGTCGTTGCGTGCCTCCGCCGGTGCAGCGCTTCATCTACCCGTTCTCCCGGGAATGTCGCTGCCGATTCTTCTCACGCAGCTCAAAATCGCCAACGTTCACACACTAGCATCCAGTGTGCGAGAACCTCAGGACGGCGAACCCCAAGTCCTCTCACCTTGGGAGGTAGACTGGTGTGAGCCGGTCGCGCTCTTGGTCGGAAACGAAGGCGCCGGCCTCCCCGAAGAAGTCGAACGCAGCGCCGGCGCCCGTATCCGTATCCCAATGGCCAGCGGCATCGAATCGCTCAACGCCGCCGCAGCCGCCGCGGTACTCTTTTATGAAGCCGCTCGCCAGCGCAACTCTTTGTCGGAAAAAACCGGGACCAAATCGTGAGCCTTTTCTCCAAATTGCCGCAGTCCGCGTTCGAAGACTCGGCCCATCAGCCGCTCGCCGAGCGCATGCGCCCGCGCACTCTCGATGAGTTCATCGGCCAGGAAAAGCTTCTCGGCCCAGGCAAACCGCTTCGCCAACAAATCGAAAACGACGAAATCACCTCCATGCTGCTGTGGGGCCCGCCGGGCTGCGGCAAAACTACGCTTGCGCGGTTGATTGCTCGGCTCACACGCTCGGAATTTGTTGCCTTCAGCGCAGTGCTCACGGGCATTAAAGAAATTAAGGAAGTCATGGCCGCGTCCGAACACAAATCCCACGGAGGCCAACGCACTATCGTCTTCGTCGACGAAGTCCATCGTTTCAACAAGGCCCAGCAGGACGCCTTTCTCCCTTACGTCGAAGCCGGCCACATCGCCTTCATCGGCGCTACCACAGAGAATCCCTCCTTCGAAGTCATTTCGCCGCTTCTCTCGCGCACCAAAGTCTACGTTCTCGATCCACTCACCACGCCGCAAATCGTCGACCTGCTTCGACGCACCATTGCCGATAAAGAACGCGGCTTGGGTAACGAAAATGTCGAAGCCAGCGACGACGCCCTCTTTCGCATCGCTTCTTTTGCCAACGGCGATGCCCGCTCCGCTTACAACACACTCGACCTTGCGGCTCGCAGCGCAAAGCTCAGCGCATCTGGCGCGCGCACCATCACCCGCGAACTTCTCGAAGACGTTCTCCAGCGCAAACTACTCCGCTACGACAAAGCCGGCGAGGAGCATTACAACCTCATCTCCGCGCTCCACAAATCCGTGCGCAATTCCGATCCCGACGCCGCCTTATACTGGCTCGCCCGCATGCTCGAATCCGGCGAAGATCCGCTCTATCTCGCTCGTCGCCTGGTCCGCATGGCCAGCGAAGACATCGGCCTCGCTGAACCCGGCGCGCTTGCCGTCACCCTCGCAGCCAAAGATGCGTTCGATTTTCTCGGCGTGCCCGAAGGCAATCTCGCGCTGGCTCAAGCCGCCGTCTATCTCGCGCTCGCGCCAAAATCCAATGCCGTTTACACTGCCTACGGTGAGATCCTCGACGACGTGCACAAAACCGAAGCCGATCCGGTCCCTTTACATCTCCGCAACGCTGTCACCGGCCTCATGAAAAATGTCGGCTACGGCGAAGGCTACAAATACGCCCACAATTTCGACGAAAAAGTCACCGACATGACCTGCCTCCCCGACAATCTCGCCAGCCGCACTTACTACAAGCCCAGCGATCAGGGCTTCGAACAGCGCCTTCGCGCTCGCCTAGACGAAATTCGCAAGGTAAAATCTCGTTCGGAATCCAATCTCTGAGGACATCCCATGAAAAAGATTGCATTACTCCTTGCCGCATTGCTCCTATGTTTTTCCGCTGTGGCGAAGCGCAAAGTGCCCAAGCGTCCGCGCGTTCTCGGTATCGCCGGCGTCACCATTCTTGTTTCAGACGTAACCGAGGCGCGCAAATTCTATCTAAAGCTCATCGATCCGACTCACTCTTGCGAGTATTGTGAGGCAGCACCCGTCCCCTTCTTGTTCCTCCCTAGCGGCCAGCGAATTAAGTTCGAAAAAGCGCCTGTTCCTCCCCCCGCGAACCTTCTCGCCGAAGTGTCCTTCCTTACCGATGACCTCGAGGGGTTCAAAAAATACTTCAATTTCAACAAAGTCGACTTTAACGAGGTCAAAAAGAAGCGCGGAGGAGAACTCATCCGCCTCGTGCTCACGGATGCCGAGGGCCATCACATTTCGATTACGGACTCCTACCATCTGGCCAACGCGGAAGACGTGAATGCCGGCCTGCCTCCAACTAATCTTTCCAATCCGGTTCGCATCATTCATGCAGGCTTCGTCGTTAACAATCGCGAGACCGCCGATCGCTACTTTGTAAATGAACTTGGTTTCCGTCCTTATTGGCACGGCGGCATGACGGAAGAACGGGACGACTGGGTTGCCATGCAAGTCCCCGAAGGAACCGACTGGGTCGAGTACATGCTCAATATTTCGCCCACCGCCGACAAACATACCCGCGGCGTCATGAACCACATCTCTCTCGGCGTCCCCAACATCCACGCCATCGCCGACCAGGTCACAAAGGCCGGCATCAAACTCTCCGAACAACCGAAAATCGGCCGCGACGGCAAATGGCAGCTCAACATCTACGACGCCGACGATACTCGCGTCGAATTCATGGAATTCAAGCCGGTCCAAAAACCATGCTGCTCCGAATTCACCGGCCCGCATCCCGGACCTAAGCCGTGAGCAGTCTTTGCTGCGCCACCATTTGCAAGCTAAAATTATCCGGTGGAGAGAATCCTGAGGATATGTCGTGAAAGCCTTCCGAGCTGGGTTCGTTGCGCTTCTTACTGTCTCGCTGCCAACAGAGGGCGAATTGTATCATCCAAAAATCTATGGAATCTCCTTTGTTCGCATCGAGTCCACCAGTCTCGAAAAATCGGCTGCCTTCTATTCCAAGATTCTCGGCCTTAATTCGCATGCGAATGGATGCAAGAACGTCTCAGCTCCGTGTTTTGTCGTTAATGTTTCCGAACACATCGAGATCACGCAAGCGGCTGGGGATGTTAGCGCGTCGTTTCTTGATGAAATCGGCTTCTCGACAGCCAGCGTGACGCTTATGCGCGACTACCTCGTCGCTCAGGGAATCAACGCCACGGAAGTCACTCGGGGCGAAAACGGTCTGCAATTCTTTGAATGCCAGGACCCTGAGGGTCATCAGGTCGCATTCGTCGATCCTCCTCCCGGTCCTGACGCAAGTTACATTACCCCGAGTCAAGTGGGTGTTCGACTCCTACATGCTGGATTTGTGGTGAAAGATCTCGCCGCGGAAAATCGCTTCTACCTTGATCTCCTCGGTTTCCGTCCTTACTGGTACGGAGGATTCAAGGACCAAGATATCGATTGGTACGAAATCCAAGTCCGCCAAGGGGACAGTTGGATCGAATACATGCTGAACATTCCCGCCAATGCCGATCACAAAGAACTCGGCGTGCAAAACCATTTCTCTCTCGGCGTGAAAGATGCCCAGGTTGCCGCGGTTCAATTGCGCAAAAACGGGTTGCAAGAGTTTGACGGTCCCCAGATCGGCCGCGATGGAAAAAACAGCCTGGATGCTTACGACCCCGACGGCACCCGCGTCGAAATAATGGAATTTACGCCTACTCAAAAACCCTGTTGCCATCCCTACACGGCGGCCCATCCCAAGCCATGACCTCTCTCCGCTTTCCAGGCCAACTTCTCAACTTCAAGCCTCTCTGCGCACTGATTCTTTTCGCAGGCAGCTGTGTTTTCATTCCGACCGCTCGCGCCCAAGATCTCGACAAGCCTCTCCAAAACATCGACGACGAAGTCACCGCCTTCTCTTTCGCTCCCGACGGCCGCATCGTCTATTCCGCCCGCCGCAACATCAAAACCAAAAAGTACGACCTCCAGCACGACGACATTTGGCTCCAAGAAACCAACGGCAAGCGCCGCCGCTTGCTCCAAGGAGACAAGTTCAACCGCGGCGAGGCCCTTTTCTCTTACGCCGTCGACGCCTTCCACTGGTCTCCCAATGGCCGCATGATCCTCGCGCAGCTTTTCACCACCAGCGTCGTCGACGAAGGCGGCCGCACCGAAGATTCCTCCATGACTCTCGCGCTCGAGGATAGTGGTAAGGAAATCCGCCTCGGCAAGGGCGAAAGCCTCATCAAGGACTGTTTCAACGCCACCTGGCTACAGGACAATGCCACCATCGTCTATCTCGAAGAAGCCATCAAGCCGCACATGCTCTTTTCTTTCCACTACACCAATATCACGACTGGCCCGGCCGGTCTTGCCTTTGAGGGCCGCACCTTCATCGACTCCGATCGCATCCCTCGCACCAACGCCGCCATCGCCGTGGAACAAGACCGCGCCCAATCCGGCCCTCCGCGCCTTCAGCGCCTCGAACTTCTTGCGCAGGACGATAAGGAAGTCGCCACGCTCGAGGGCTACGCCGGCGGACTCTCCGTTTCACCCAGCGGCCGCAAAGTGGCGTATTTCATCGATAGAGAAGTTTTGGAAGTTCGCGACCTCGCTGCTCCTGATCACTTTGTCCACCTGCGCGTGGGCCTCGGCGTTTTCCATTGGTCTCCCGACGAAAATCGCATCATGCTCAAGCGCGCCGTCGAACGAAAGTCCGGCGACATCGTCTGGATCGCCCTTCCCGAACTCCCCGCGCAAAAACCCGGTAATGCCGTCCCCATCCTCCAGCCCACGCCGCAACCGCTCCTCCACGGCCTCTCCATCCGCGAATTCAACATCTCGCCCGACGGCCGCTTCCTGGCTGTTATCCTCCCCGGCAAACGCAATTTGGCAATCTTTCCCCTTCCGTTGTAGGGGCACAACGTGTTTACCCTGAGCCTCGAAGGGCCGTGGCCGGCGCTCATATTGCTGAGCGCGTTCCCATTCCTCTCAATGCATTTGCGCAACGCCTTCTTTTCTCCCCTCCAAATAAAAATCCCGCGCATCAAATCAGCGCGGGCAACTCGTCTTTCCGAAATTCCATCCTATGTTATCCCAACTGTTTCACTCTCTTGCGGTGCTCCACCAAAATGCACGCATCCTCAACTACAATCAACCCCGCGGCCCTTGCTCGCGCCGCCGCCTCCGCATTCTCAATCCCCAACTGCATCCACAACACTTTCGCCCCAACCTTGATCGCGCTCTCCACCACCGGCGGCACCTCTGCCGCCCTCCGAAACACGTCTACAATCTCAATCTTCTCCGGCACATCCTCCAATCGCGAGTAACTCTTCTCTCCCAACACTTCCGTCTCGTTCGGATTCACGGGAATAATCCGATACCCCGCGCCCTGCATGTATTCCGTCACACCAAAACTCGGCCGCGCTGGATTCGAAGACAACCCCACTACCGCCATCGTTGTATATTTTTTCAGGATTTCCAGAATCAGATCAGCCGCGGCGTTCACGCCGTCTGGCAACAACACTCTCATCGCGCCGCCAACTCGCCTCTTCCGGCTCGTTTCGCCAAAACATCCGCCATTGCCGCTAGGCACTTCCCATTTTCTTCCGCGGTCCCCACCGATATGCGAATCGCCTCAGGAAATCCCATCCAGCCGAGCGGCCGCACGATCACTCCCAAGTGCAGCAGCTCGTCGCAAATGTCTTTCGCCTCCGGCCCTACTTCCATAAAAATAAAATTCGTCTCGCTTGGCACGGGATGTAATCCGAGCTGCATCAAGCCGTCGCTCAATCTTTTCCGCTCGCTCGCGTTCGTCTCTATACACCGCGTGACGTGCTCTCGGTCATCAATCGCCGCCAGCGCCGCTGCCTGCGCCACTCCCGAAGTATTAAACGGCGTTTTCAATCTGTTCATCGCGGAGTGCAATTCCGGCCGCCCAATCGCAAAACCGATGCGCATTCCCGCCAGTCCATACACTTTCGAAAACGTCCGCAAAATCAGCAAATTCGCACGCTGTCGAAAGATCTCTTCCGTTTTCCGTCGATTCAAGCTCGGCGCGTAGTGCACGTACGCTTCATCCAGCACCACCAACACGCTTTCGGGCACGCGCCCAAGAAACTCCTCGAACTCCGCCAGACCAAACGCCGTCCCTGTAGGATTGTTCGGATTGGCGATATAAATCACACCCGTTTTCGGCGTAATCGCCCTCGCCATCGCCTCTAAATCAAACGCAAAGTTCTTCTGCGGCAGCAGCACCAACTCCGCCCCGCTAGCCCGAATCGCCACGGAAAATGGCGCGTAGCTTCCGAACGAGGTCAGACCCTGCAGCCCAGCCCGCAAGAAAACGCGCGAAGCCAAATCAATAATTTCGCTCGATCCCAACCCAACAAAAAGTTCTTCGGCTGCGAGCCCCGTCCGCGCCGCCAGCGTCTCGCGCAGAACATGCGTCCCGCCGTCCGGATAACGGTGCGCATCCGCAAGCGCCCTCTTCGCCGCTTCCACCGCCCGCGGCGAAGGCCCCAGCGGATTCTCGTTCGACGCAAGCTTCACCGCATGAATCTTCAGCTCGCGCTCCACTTCCTCAATCGGCCGCCCCGGCACATACACGGGCAGCCCTCGAATATAATCCGGTATCAGATCTTCAATCGTCCGCCCCATATTCCCGATGGTCTCCGCTTTCTTCTTGCTGTCCAGCCTGCCGATAGCGATAAAGTGTCATTCCGAGCGCAGCGAGGAATCTGCTTTTTCTCTGCGCCGACTCTACTAACTCTGCGTTATCTTTATTCTTTCTTTTCTCTGTCTTTCGTTCTTGCGCCATCCATTTTCGCATCAAGAAACGAGTGTTGCATTCGCTGCACGCACAGTCGTGCCCGACGCGCTAATGTCACTCTTTTCCGCTCGCCGCTTTCTTCAACTGCTCGATCTCTTTTCCCGTAAGCAGACGAAATCTCCCCGGCTCCAAATCCAAAACCAAAGGTCCCATCCGCACTCTCCGAATTTTTTCCACCAAGTGTCCCACCTTCTCAAACATTCTCCGTATCTGCCGGTTCCGCCCCTCGATCAAAACCACCTCGTACCACGGATTCTCCCCATCCTCGAACAACCGTATCTTCGCCGGCGAAGTTTTCACCTTCCTCCCATCCTCCAACTCAATCACAATCCCCGCGCGCAACCGCGCAATCCTCTTCTCATCCGGCTTCCCGCTCACCTTCACCAGATACGTCTTCGGCATGTGCGACCCGGCCTTCATCATTCGTTCCGCCAGCGCGCCGTCATTCGTCATCAAGAGCAATCCTTCGCTCGCGTAGTCCAGCCGCCCCACCGGATAGACTCTCCCCACACCCTTCCCCAAAATCTGCACCACCGTCGGCCGCCCCTCCGGATCGCTCACGGTCGTTACGTATCCCTTCGGCTTGTTCAACATGAAATAAAGGAGCTTCTCCGGCTTCTCGATCGCCTTTCCGTCCACACAAATCGCATCTTTTTCCAGGTCCGCCTTGGTCCCCAACTCGCGCACAACTTCGCCGTTCAGCGTCACGCGCCCCGCCAAAATAATCTCTTCCGCCTTGCGCCGCGACGCCACCCCGCAAGCCGCCATGATTTTCTGCAATCGTTCAAGAGCCATCAGCGCGAATTATCCTGCAACTGTAATCCTGGTGGGACCGCTCTTCAACGCGGCGTCTTTCTCTCTCTTCTCTGTGAACTCTGCGTCCTCTGCAAACTCTGTGTAAGTGTTTTTCTTCTTTCGCCGCTCGCCGCCTCATCGTTTTTCCCCGACGCGCTCTTCCGCAAAGCCTCCACTTCCTTTGCCGCCAGCAATCGGTATCTCCCCCGCGGCAATCCCTCAACCGTAAGCGTTCCCAACCCAATCCTCATCAACTTTTCCACCGGATGCATTTCCTTCATCAAAAGCCGGCGCAATTCATCCTTCTTCGAATCCCGCATCCGCACTTCATACCAAAAATTCGCCGCCCGCCCGCGCGTAGCGTCCGGCTGCCGCACCGTCTTCATCTTCAACCCAACTTCTTTTCCAATCCGATCCAAATCCCCCAAAGTCAGCATCCCCTTCACTTTGACGTGATACGCCTGCTCGATCTGCGCCCAATTCTTCAACATCTCCGCCGCCAAATCCCCGTCATTCGTTAAGAACACCAACCCGGACGCCGCATACTCCAAATTCCCCACCGGAAACACCCGCTCCGGCAACCCGCGCAAACAATTCCGCAAAGTTTTCCGCCCTTCCGGATCAGCCATAGTCGAAACCACTTCCGGCGGCTTGTGCAAAGCCAAATAAATATTCCTCTGTGCTACAGTCCCAACGGTCCGCCCCGCCGCGACAATCTTGTCGGTAGCGGGATCGGCCTTAGTCCCCAATTCCCGCACCACAACCCCGTTGACGCGCACCTGACCGCTCAATATCAACTGCTCCGCATGCCTCCGCGAAGCAATCCCCGCTCGCCCAATTATCTTCTGCAATCTCTCTTGCATTTTCTCCCTATTCTGATTTCGCCTATTACTGCGGTTTCGCCTGCAGGCTGTCAGTCGGTTTCCAGAAATAGCGCGCGACAATGCATCCAACGGTTGCGTAGAGCACGGAGTTTGTTGCTGCAATGACAGACCACGCAATGACCGCCTCGCCCGTGTGTGGCTCAATGTCCATGAGCAGCATGGACAAGAGCGAGGGAGGGCATACGAGAATCGACGCGAAAAGCATCATTGGACGCAGCCGCGCATAATTTGTAAATTCAAGGTACGCAAAAAGGGAAGCAGCCATTGCAAACCCAAGCACGGCAAGAACGACCTTGAGCCGCACCTGTCTATTCATATCGACGACCAACCTCCGTGAGTCTCTGCGCTATCTTTGCTCTTTCTTTTCCAGTTCTCATTCTCCAGCGGCGGTAGATTTAACAACCGGCGGAGGCGGGTCCTCATCCAATTGCCCCGAGGGCATCCCCTCAGATGTCGCTAGCGCCTCGTGTTCGCGAAAGGCCTCCGCTTCGGCAAGTTCCTCTTGCACATGTGCGATAGCCTCGGATGCGCTGCTGTGCGAATGGTCGTCCGACGCCGCAACCTCCGTCCCAACGCTAGGTCCGTCTGCGGTCGCCGCCGCGGCTTCGCTAGCCACTCGCCACTCGTCACTCGCCACTTCCCCACCCGAAGGAGCCACACCCTCATCACTCCCCAGCGCCTCGCGCGCCAAAGCCTCAAACTCCTTCAAACTCGGCAGCTCCTCCAAATCGCTCAGCCCAAACCGCATCAAAAATTCCTTCGACGTCTTATAAAGGATCGGCCGCCCAATCACTTCCTTGCGCCCCGCGGTCGTAATCAACCGCTTGTCCAAAAGCGTGCTGATCACCCCCGAAGTATTCACCCCGCGAATCTCCGAAATCTCCGGCGAAGTCACTGGCTGCTTATAAGCAATCACCGCCAAAGTCTCCAGCGCCGGCATCGTCAACCTCAACGGCGGCCGCAAACTCTTGATAAATCTTCGCACCACATCATGCTGCTGCGGCTTCGTATAAAGCTTGTACCCGCCCGCCACCGCTCGAATCTCAATCCCCCGCTCCTCCGAGCCATAACTCCCCACCAACTCATCCAGCGAAGCCTGCACCACCAGCTTCTCCTCGCCCAGCGCTTTCGCCAGTTGCTCAATCGTCGCCGGCTCATCCGCCGCGTAAATAATCGCCTCGAGTGCCGCTTTTCTCTCTTCATTCGTCATGCTGAACTCTCTCTTCCCTGCGGTTCCTAAATCTCGTATTCTCTCTAGGCTTTCTTATCTTTCTTATCTTTCTTTTCTCTTCGTATCCTCATGTTACTCTGCGTCTCTGCGTTATCTTTTACTTCTTTCTTCTCCGCGCCTTCTGCACCCGAAGCGCTCTTTGCGAAACTTCCGCGCCTTTTTCTACTCACTATTCACTACCCACTACTCACTATTTATACTCCTCATCAATCTGCTTAATCCCGCCCGCCTCATCAAAAATCACATCAAACGCTTTCCCCTTCTTCACCACAATCTCTCCAAACTGCTTCTCCTGCGCCAAACCCACGGCCTGCAATTTCACCATCTCCAATACCGCCAGAAACGCCACAATCATCGCGTGCCGCGAAGGACAAGCCTCAAAAAACTGAATCAGATTCACCACGCTGTCCGCGCTGGCCAAAATCTGCGCCCGCAACGCCGCAATCATCTGCGCCACGGTAAACTGCTCGTGCTGCAATTCAATCCGCGAAACTTCCTTGCGCCGCTCCAAAACCTGCTGAAACACCTTCACCAAATCCACGAGCGAAACGACAAGCTCGCCTTCCGTCCCCTCGTCGTTGTAAAGCGACTTGTCCGGCTTCGACCAAACGTTCTCTTCAATCTGCTGCTTTTGGTACAAAAGCTGCGCCGCATTCTTAAATTTCTCGTGCTCCACCAGCCGCTGCACCAACTCCGCCCGCGGATCGCCCTCCGCCCCTTCCTCCGCAGCCAAAGGATCCGGCGGCAAAAGCATTTTCGACTTGACGTAAATCAAAGTCGCCGCCATATAAATAAAATCCGCCGACACATCCACATTCAACTCTTCGAGCTTGTGCAGGTATTCGAGGTATTGCGCCGTAATCAGCGAAATCTGAATGTCATGAATATTCATCTCCTGCTTCTTGATCAAATCAAGCAAGAGGTCCAGCGGCCCCTCATATAAAGGTATGTTCACCTTGTAAGCCGCATCCCGCGTCAATTTATTCCCCGGCGTCGCCATTCTTTTCCTGTTTCCTTACTTCTCGCCTCTAAATTCTCTATCCCTCAATGATACACTGCTTTTTCGGGCCTCTCAGCGAAACAGCGCCACTCCACAAATGTCAGCCGCCGCCCAAAATTCATTTCTTCAATTCCGCATCCCAATTCTCCACCAAACTGATCGCCGCATTCGGCTGCCCCGGTTCGTACACGATCAGAAACCGCTGCCCATCCGCGCTGACGTCGTACGCACCAACAATGGCCCGGTATACTTGTGTCTCAAACAACGGCTTTACGCCGGCAATCGCAAAACTCAACCCGCTGGTCTTGATTTCCGCAGCCATCATTTTGTTGTCGGTCGTCAAATAGAAAAGTTCCTTGCCATCGCGCCTCCAGCGAGGGCTATCCCCGCTGCCGGCGGACACCTGCCACTTTCCCCCAGGCCCGGGAAAAGGTACGACATACACCCTCAACTCCCCGGCTTCGCTCGAACAATACGCCAGCCACTTGCCATCTGGTGAGAACGCGGCGCGCAGCATTGTGAACAACGGATCCTGTTGTACCGCAAACGGTTTTCGCTCACCGCTCAGCGGTACTGCGAAAACCCCCGCGGCTCCGTGTTGGTAATCTTGGTACACGAGGAACTTTCCGTCCGGCGACCAATCGTTCACGTATTTCACATGGCCGCTGCTTTCCAGAACCAGCTGTTCGCTTCCCGAACCATCCGCGGGTTTTTGCACAAATCCAAACTTGCCGCTTCGCACCGTGGTGTAACTCATTCGTTGTCCGTCCGGTGACCACACCGGGTACAAGTTTGCCACCCCTGAAGCGCCGCCGAATGTCAGCCGCGTTTTCACTCCTCGCTCTAGGTCGTATCTCCAAATATCGAATCCCGCGGAACTGAGCGTGAACAACAGGCTTTTTCCGTCCGGCGAGATGCGCGGAGAAACGTATCCGTCCGCCCCGGGAATCGCTCCCACTTTCTTCCCACTGCGATCCAACCAGATCAGTTCGTGCGCCGCGGTGTCGCTGCCCTCCAGGTACGCGAGCAAGCCGTTTTGCGATGCTGAGAACGCCGTGTGCAGCGTGAGCTCATCCTGCTGCACGGGGTCCGCGATGGGAAATGCTTCACCCGTCAATTCCAGGCGTTTCGCATCCAACGATTGCGCCATCAGCGTATTTTGTCTCAAGAAAAGAATGCGGCCGGATGCGTACAACACGTCTCCGTGCGTGTGCATGAGGACCTTGCTTTCCATCGAATTCAGCGAGCCAATCAGAATCACGTTCGTCGGGTCGCCCTTGAAACCAAACGACGAGCCCGCCAGGTAAAGATAGTGGCGCCCATCCGGCAAGAACTGTGGCCAGCGGTGGGTTACCTCGCCCTTCTGGCCGTCCATAGGACGCAAAGGAATTGAAGTTCCCCCGAATGCCGAAATTCGCATCAGAGATGCGTTGATATTCGGCGAGAAAATAATCACGCCGTCCTGGTTCCACGTACCTCCGCGCGCGTTCGGGGCGTCGCCTAGCGTCAAGGGTTGGCCACCCAAGGCATCGATTTTCTTCAGTTTTCCCCCGGCGAAAAACCCAATCGTTCGGCTGTCGGGCGACCAGAATGGGTACCCAGCGTCCTCCGTGCCCGCAAGCACCTGCCCCTGCAGGGAATCGATTGGCCGCACCCACAACAAGGCTCTGCCGCTCGCATTTTGCGCCACATACGCCAATCGGAGACCGTCGGGCGACAACGAAAACCCGGACATCTGACCCGACAGGACAAATGTTGAACCAGGTGTCGGCTTTACATATGCGCGAACAAGTCTGGCTTTCTCCGGCGCGCGCCCCCAATGCAAAGTGGCAAGCACCACCGCGGCCAGCGCGCACACCAACGCCACAACCCATGCGGCCAATTCTCGAGTTTTCTTCCCGCCGATCGCCGGAACAGCGGCCCCGCTCTGGGGTCCCCCTTCCGCGATCGATTTCAATTCCAGCGCCAGGTCACGTGCCGATTGCCACCTTTCCTCCGGATCTTTCGCCAGGCAACGCCGCAGCGCACGATCCAACGGCGCCGGGGTCATTGGCTTGACGCTGCTGATCGGCGTAGGCTCTTTCTCCAGGATCGCCGACGCCACACTCAACTGGCTCCTCCCTTCGAACGCCCTGTTCCCGGTCACCATTTCGTACAAAACGGCGCCCAATGAAAAAATATCGCTCCGCCCATCCACCTCTTTCCCTTCGACCTGCTCCGGGGACATGTATTGAAAAGTCCCAACGACCATGCCCGCTTCCGTCACCGGCGATTGCGCCGCCGCCGTCAACGTCAACCCGCTCGCCAATGGCGCCACTGGCTTCGCCAACCCAAAATCAAGCAGCTTCGCTCCCGTCGGAGTCAGCATGATGTTTGCGGGTTTCAAATCCCGGTGCACAACGCCGCTGCGATGCGCCTTGTCCAGCCCATCCGCGATCTGCGCTCCATACTTCAGCGCCTGCTCCGCCGGCAATGGCCCTTTCTCCAAACGCTTCGCCAGCGTTTCCCCTTCGACACACTCCATCACCAGATAGTCCACGCCATCCTGACTACCCACGTCATGCAACACACAAATGTTCGGGTGATTTAATCCAGAAATGGTCTTCGCTTCACGCTCAAACCGCTGCTTCCGCCCTGGATCCGCAGAAAGCTGCGCCGGCAAAATCTTAATC
>DATFZQ010000078.1:0-2470 GCA_035314345.1 Candidatus Acidiferrum sp. | reverse complement strand
CACCCCTTGGGGCGTTCCCTGGATGCACACCCAACTAGGCAGCTCCGGCTCCAGCGCGCTGGGAGCGGCCGCGGCATTCCGTGTCCAGATGCGCAAGGGCGTCATGAAGGACGAGCCCATCAATGTCATCGCTTTCTGCGGCGATGGCGGCGGTGCGGACATGGGCTTGGGCGCCATCTCGGCCACCCTGACCCATCCCGACTACAACCTCCTGATCCTGATGTATGACAACGAGTCATACGCCAACACGGACATCCAAATTTCCGGGACATCGCCGTATGGCGTCAACACCTCGTTCAGCACGCCAGGAAAAATGAAGCGCATCATGAATCACCGCTGGAAGAAGAACATGGCGCCGTTGATGATGGTTGGCCATCCCACCTGCAAGTATGTAGGAACCATCTCTACCTCCTACCCGTTGCAAGCGATGAACAGCGTCCGCAAAGCGCTGTCGATCGGCGGCCCTACCTTCATTCACTGCCTGAACCCCTGCCCGAAGGGATGGGACTTCGATCCCGTGCTTTCGTTCGAGCTGGGCGAACTGGCCGTGAACACCGGTATTTGGCCTCTGTACGAGATCGAATGTGGGAAGCTGAAACTGTACGGCAAGACCAAGGACATTGCAAACGGCAGATTCAAGCGTCTTCCGGTTCGCGATTACTTGCTCAAGCAGGGAAGGTTCGCGCATTTTATCGACGAAGATATCGAATACTTCCAAAGCAAGATCGACGAGATGTGGAACAAGTGGCTGGTGCCGGGAATCATTCCGCTCCAGAAGGAGATCGAAGGTTAAACCGAACCCGCCCTTTATTGATCTGTGCATAAGTAATAGACATCGTCGATCTCATTCGATATCATCGGGGCATGAGGCCTCACGGCAGTCCCCTAGAGTTGGAGAGACGGCGGCAGCGTGCGGTTAAGATGCTGCAGCAAGGAGCAACGATCACGGAAGTGGCCAAGCGAATTGGGTGCTCGCATAGTTCCGTGATTTTGTGGCGGGATACTTTACGACGACAGGGAGCGGAGGGCTTGAAAGCAAGACCAGCCTCCGGGCGTCCGCCGAGGTTGAGTCAACGCCAATTGGACAGGCTGCCGAAACTACTGCTGAAGGGTGCGCTGGCCTGGGGTTACACCACTGACCTTTGGACCACCACGCGCATCGCCCAGGTGATCCAGCGGCAATTCGACGTCCAGTTTCACCGTGCCCATGTGGGACGATTATTGGCTCGCCTCAATTGGTCCTGTCAAAAACCGGAACGTCGTGCCCTGGAACGAGACGAAGAGGCCATCGAGGAATGGAAACGCCATCGTTGGCCCGCCCTTAAAAAAAAGCCCGGCGATTGAAGGCGCACTTGGTTTTCCTGGATGAAAGTGGCTTTTTGTTGATGCCCAATGTCCGCCGCACCTGGGCTCCGTGTGGCCAGACGCCTACCGTCTATCATCGCTACCGGCGCGACAAGATCTCGGCCATTTCGGCGGTATCGGTGAGCCCGCAGCGTCAGCGTTTGGGACTCTATGTTCACTTCTACCAGGACAATATCACTCACAGCGAGGTAGCCTTCTTTCTACGCGACCTGCTGCGTCATCTACGCGGCTCGATTGTTCTTCTCTGGGATGGAGGCAGCATTCATCAAGGTGAGGCGATTGAACAAATGTTGCAGGACAACTCGCGGCTACACTGCGAACGCTTTCCCAGCTACGCCCCCGAACTGAATCCCGACGAGTGGGCATGGCGCCACCTCAAGCACGAACTGGCGAATGGACGCCCCGATAACTTGGATGAGTTGATGGAGACCCTCTGCCAGCTCACGACTGAAGCTCGAAAGCGACAGGATCTCATGGCGTCTTTCGTGACCGCCTCCAACCTGCCTTCTTTCTTGCGTCCCTGATGTCTATTACTTATGCACAGATCAATATGTGCGGCACCGTTCGGTACTCAGC
This sequence comes from Candidatus Acidiferrum sp., assembly GCA_035314345.1. Classification (GTDB taxonomy): domain Bacteria; phylum Acidobacteriota; class Terriglobia; order Acidiferrales; family UBA7541; genus Acidiferrum. Next base: position 529 of record DATFZQ010000078.1, on the reverse strand, counting down.
GCTCTAGCAAACCAGGGCAGAACGTGTCTTTCGACTCGCTCGCGAACGCGGTTGCCGTGGATTCCCTCATACGTCTCGCGCTGAGACCGCTCGACGCCCGGGAGGTATATGCGTAAATTCGTCCTCTGCTCCCTGATCAATGTAAATCTCCTCTAGTTGCACGGTTTTGGGGAGTCTTTTAAGGAATTCTAAATTCGGTCTCCTCATGACGCGTCCAAAATCGTCTCCCTCCAGGACAATTCCTTGCCTGAACGCTTGGTTGCTCAGAACAAATTGACTGTCGGTCGCACCCGCCCTATCATCAGACTTCCGTTCCGCTCCGGCCAGACATGATCGACACGACGATCTCGCACTACCGCATCCTAGCGAAGCTTGGCGGCGGCGGAATGGGTGTTGTCTACAAGGCCGAGGACACCCGACTTCACCGATTTGTCGCACTGAAGTTCTTGCCAGAAGAGGTCGCCCGCAACCCTCAGGCGATGGCCCGTTTCCAACGAGAGGCGCAAGCCGCTTCTGCCCTAAATCATCC
>DATFZQ010000077.1:0-36779 GCA_035314345.1 Candidatus Acidiferrum sp. | reverse complement strand
CAGGCTTACAGGCTACTTAGAATCAGAGCATCCGGCAGTGCTCTGCACGGAGTTCAATTCGGCCATTTTTCCTGCGGCAAGCTTTTCTGAATGGTTTCGAGGTTTTGGAAACCGTCCTTGATAACGGTTTGCTTCACGTTGTCTCTGGTGACGACTACGGGGCTTAAGAGTATAGCCTGGACAGTCTTCGTTCCGTTGGGAATCGAAACAGCATTCTTGATGGGAGTGCCGGCAGCGAGACTAACGGCAGCTTCCGCAGCCGATCTCGCCTGCAATCCAATGGGTTTATAGACCGTCATGGTCTGCGTGCCGTCCAGGATCCGGATAATAGCGGCGAGATCCGCATCCTGACCGGACACGAGCACTTTGCCGGAGAGTTTGTGTTCCTGCAACGCCTGGATGGCGCCTCCCGCAGTGCCATCATTAGAAGCGACTACGGCGGTGACATCGCCTTTCGTAGCATCGATTGCTTTGGACATGATGGCGTATGCTTCGGCCGGATCCCAATCCTTCGCCCAACCGTCGCCCACTATTTTTATATCCCCACGGTCAACGAACATTTGTAGCGCCCGTATTTGTCCCTCGCGCAAGACTTTGGCATTGCTGTCCGCTGGGGAACCGCCGATCAGAACATAGTTCCCCTTTGGGGCAAGCCGCGCAAGTGTAGAGGATTGTAGCTCGCCAATCACTTCGGCGTTTGTGCCCACAAAGAAATCGACGTCGCTGTTGCGCACCAGCCGTTCATAGCACAGCACTGGTACATGCCGAACCTTCGCCGCGTTCACGATGCGTGCGGCCTTGTCCGCATCGTGCGGGACCAGGACGAGAACTTTCGCGCCGGAATCCATCAATTTCTGCGATTGCTGCAATTGCAGTTCATCGTCTCCTTCGGCTGTTTCCACCAGGACTTCGGCCCCCAGCTCCTTCGCGCGCTTTTGAAAGTTGTCGAGATCCGTTTGCCATCGTTCGACTTTGAGAGAGTCCATCAGGTAACCGATTTTTAGGGGCGCGTTTTGGCTAGTGGCAGTTTGCCCTTTTGCGAAGCCAAAGAGGGAGACGGAGAGGGCAATCATCCATAGGGAGAGTAGGAATCGATGTCGCAAACGCTGCATATTTTATCACCACCGAGTACTTAAAACCGTAGCACCGGCGAGCCAGAGCCACAATCGGATAACTGCCGGGAGCGGACCAAGAGTAATGAGGAGTGAGGTCTGGTGACCGTTTTCGCGACAGGTAATTCCGGGAGCGGTCAGACCCCTGGCGCTTGGGAACGAGGCGGCATCTGGTAAGTGATTGTGCGGCAAGCAGTTGACAATTTTCTGGGGATGGCCTTTCCTTTGCTGGGTTAATGGGTGTAGACATTCTACATGCCGTGGGTGTAGAGTTTCTACAGCCTGAGGTGAATATGAGTCCACGCTATCAGAACCGCATCGAGCTGCTGCAAGGGACGCTCGATCTGCTCGTCCTGCAAACGCTCCGCTGGGGGCCCCAGCACGGCTACGGCATCAGCCAGGCGATTCGCTCAAACTCAGGAGACATATTGCAGGTGGACACCGGTTCGCTCTATCCGGCGCTGCACCGGCTGGAACGGCAGAAATGGATCACTGCGGATTGGAAAGTTTCTGAAAACAAGCAGCGTGTCCGGGTCTACCGGCTGACGGCCAAGGGCAACAGGCAATTGGAGTCCGAGCGATCGCGCTGGGCGCAGGTTTCGGATGCCATCGCAGGCGTGCTGAATCCAGCAAAGAAAGAGAGCGAAGCGTGACATTTTCTTTTTGGCGTCGTCAAAAACGTGACAGCGAACTGGACGAAGAGCTCCAAAGCCATCTCCAGATGGCGGCGCAGGACCGCACGGACCGTGGTGAAGCGCCGGACGAAGCACGCGACGCGGCCCGCCGTGAATTGGGCAACGTCGGCTTGATCAAGGAGGTCACGCGAGAAATGTGGGGCTGGGCTTCGTTCGAGCGGCTTATGCAAGATCTGCGATATGGATTGCGGGTGCTTCTGAAGTCACCGGGATTCGCAGCGGTGGCGATTCTTACGCTGGCGCTGGGTATCGGCGCGAACACGGCGTTGTTTTCCGTAGTGAACGGTGTGTTGTTCAACCCGCTGCCTTATCCACATCCCGAGCAGCTCGTCTGGCTGGCGGAAAGTAAACCGAATTTTGTGACCGGCTCCATCTCCTTTCCGAATTTTCAGGACTGGCAGAAAAGCAATCAGACTTTCACGAGCATGGGTCTGTCTCGCGGCTACTCCTACAATCTCACGGGGCTTGGTGAGGCGGAACAGCTGCGAGCAAGGCTCATTTCTTCTGGTTTTTTTGACGTGCTCGGCGTGAGTCCCGCGATCGGCCGCTCGTTCGCGCTTGGAGAAGACGCTATCGGCGTGGCTCCGATCGCCATGATCAGCGGCGGACTGTGGAAGCGCAAGTTCGGCTCCTCGCCAGAAGTTGTGGGAAAGAGCCTGACGTTGAACGGCAAAGCCTACACCATCGTGGGCGTTATACCGGCGAGTTTTGAGTTATCGCTGGGCGGTTTCCACGACATCGACGTGTACGTGCCAATCGGACAATGGAACAACCCGCTGCTGCCCAAGCGGGGAGCCGGATTGGGCTTTCACGGCATCGGCCGGCTTAAGCCCGGTGTCACTATTGAACAGGCAAGAGCGGACATGCAGCGCGTCACCGGCGATCTCGCAGCTGCCTTCCCCGATACCGACAAGGGTATCGGAGCCGGGGTGTTTTCGCTGAAACAGACCATGGTCAAGGGGACACAGACATTTCTTCTCGTGCTGCTCGCCGCCGTTGGGTTCGTGCTTTTGATCGCTTGCGTCAACGTGGCCAATTTGATGCTCGCCCGCTCGATGGTGCGCACGCGCGAATTCGCGATCCGCACGGCCATGGGCGCAAGCAAGGGGAGGCTGCTTCGGCAGCTCCTGACGGAAAGTTTGCTCCTGGCCTTCACAGGCGGGGCGATTGGCTTGTTATTGGCCGGGTGGGGCACGAAAGTAGCCATCGCTCAGTTGCCAGTGACGCTTCCGCGCGCGGCAGAGATCGGGCTGGATATGAGAGTCCTGCTTTTTACGCTCTTGATCACGTTGGCGTGCGGGATTTTTTTCGGTTTGGGACCGGCGCTGAAATCGGCGCGCCCCAACTTGCACGATACGCTTAAAGAAGGCGGGCGTGGCGGCAGCGGCTCGCGGCATCGTGCGCAAGGCGTGTTTGTGGTCGTGGAAATGGCTATGGCGTTGGTGTTGCTCATCGGCGCGGGATTGATGATCCGCAGCCTCAGCGCACTCTGGAACGTGAATCCGGGATTCGATTCGCATAATTTGCTGACGTTTGGCGTTGCGCTGCCTCCGTCGATGAACATGTCAGATCCGGCCGCGATTCGCGCCGCTCTCCGACAGGTTAACCGGGAGCTGGCAGCCGTTCCCGGAGTTCAGGCCGTGTCGCTCTCGTGGGGAGCCACGCCGATTGTGAGTGATGACGAAGACCTCTTCTGGATCGAAGGGAAGCCAAAACCCACGAGCGACAATGAAATGAGCATGGCGCTCAGCTACGTAGTGGAAGAAAGTTATTTGAATGTGATGCGGACTCCGCTGGAACGCGGGAGATTTTTTACGCCGCAGGACAATGAGAACTCCGCGCATGTCGTCGTGGTCGACGATTCCTTCGCAAAAGAATACTTTGGCGGCACAGATCCCATCGGCCAGCACATTGTTTTGACGAACAAGGGCGGCCGCGCGGAAATCGTCGGCGTCGTTGCGCACGTAAAACAGTGGGGCCTGGACTCCGACGACAAGGAGAAACTGCATGCGCAGCTTTATTTTCCGTACATGCAGCTTCCGGATGAAGCCATGGCCCTTTCTTGGAACGGGACGGGCGTTATGGTGCGCTACGATTCAAAGATGCCGGCAGTCGCGGAATCGATGAGCGCGGCCATCAAACGCATCAGCAGCGAGCACGTCATGACGAGCACGCAAACGATGGACTCGATTATTTCCGACTCGCTCGCGACGCAGCAAGTTTCGCTGATCCTGCTCGGGGCGTTTGCTGTGCTCGCGCTTGGGCTCGCGTCGAGCGGGATTTACGGCGTCATTTCTTATGTTGTGCAGCAGAGGACGCAGGAGATCGGGGTCCGCATGGCATTGGGGGCGAAGAAAGCCGATGTTCTGCGCATGGTTTTGGGAACGGGGATGGCGATGGCTGGGATTGGCGTGGCCTTCGGCCTCGCGGCCGCCATTGGGCTGACCCACCTAATGGCCGATTTACTGTTCGGCGTAAGCGCGACGGATCCGCTGACATTTATTCTCGTGGCGGTCTTGCTCACGATCGTAGCCCTTGCGGCGTGCTACATCCCGGCGCGACGCGCCATGCGCGTCGATCCCATGATTGCGCTGCGATATGAATGAGGGAAGACGTCTTGAACAATTCAGCGGCTCTTTCCGGTGGGGACGAGCCGGACGTCAATGCGTGGCGAGACCACAGTGCAAAACCGTGCCACGCAGAGTGCGGCGAGGATGCCGGTAAAGACGTCCATGGTGTAATGCGCGCGCAGGATGAGCACTGTGGCAATTTCAAATACGACGATGACTAGAGCCACGACGGTGAGCCACCGCTTTCCGAGACGCGCCAATTCGATTCCGCCAAAAACAGCGATGGCTGTGTGCCCGGAGAAGAAAAAATCGTTGCCCACGTTGTAGGTGACCAGTAGCGAAGGAAATCCGGGATAGTGCCAGATCATGTTTGGAGGCGCAGGTAGCGCGCAGATGGCTTGCATGATTTGGCGCAGGCCGAGCAGCAGCACAAGTCCCAGGAAGGGACGTACACTTGGCCCAAAAAGCCAGCGTCCCAGGAGAAATAACGCTAGTCCATCGATCAACGCAGAACTAAGAATCAGGAGCGCGTTGGCGGCGGTTGGCGAATGGTAAAAGTAGGAATTAAGGCCGGCAGTCAGTGTGTGGAGCGCATCACCAATGCTAGCATTTGGCGCGGCTCGCCGCGATATCAACGATTGCGTCCAGAACCAGATTCCCAACGCAATGGCCGTGAGCAAAACTCGGCGAACGATCCGGCGCCGGTTATGCGCGCTTTCGGCATTTGTCATTTTCAGAAAAGTCCTGCGCTTACGCTCGCCGTTAGCATGGGGCGCTCATGCCGGTTTCGCGATTTCCAGAGCGAGTTCGCGCGCCTTTCGCAGATCCAGCTTGCCTGTGCCGAGGTATGGCAATTTCTCTACGCGCAGAAACTGGTCCGGGCGAGGCCTCCACAGCGCAGGCAAGTCACATTTGGCGAGCAGCTCCAGAGTTTCTTTCAACTTATCTTCCGGCAGCGTGTGCAAAACCATCAAGCGCTCGCCTTTTCGTTCGTCGGGAACGGCTGTTACCACAAACACTTGCTCGGTGGCGTACGCCAATTCGTGCAGTTTATCCTCCACCTTGATGTGCGGGACCATTTCGCCACCGATTTTGCTGAAACGGCTTAGGCGATCCGTTACGCGAAGAAATCCATCTTCGTCGAGCATGGCGATGTCGCCGGTGTTGTACCAGCCATCTTTCAGAACGGCCGCTGTTTTTTCCGGCTGGTTCAAGTAGCCCTGCATCACGTTCGGTCCGCGGACGAGCAGCAAGCCGGGTTGATTGACGGCCAGAGTTTGCAGCGTTTCGGGATCGATAATTTTCACCGACATTCCTGGCAGCGGGTGCCCGATGCTGCCGCGCTTTGCTCCCACCTGGCGAAAGGATGCGGCGCGAAAATCGATCGTATTCACTGTCACGGCCGGCGAGCATTCCGTGCAGCCGTAGCCCTCGAGAGGCCGGAGGCCGAAGCGATCCTCGAATGCCTGGGAGATTCGATCAGGCAGCTTTTCCGCGCCAGCCATTACGAAGCGCAAGCTACCAAATTGTTCCGGTTCGCAGCGGCGCGTATACGCATTGAGAAAAGTCGGCGTGGCAAGAAGCATCGTGACGGCGTATTTGTTGACGAGTGCGCCGATAACTCGCGAATCTAGGGGATTGGGATGAAATACAACGCCAATTCCCGTCGCGGCCGGTAGGCACAGCGTGCCGGTGAAGCCGAAGGAGTGGAAAAACGGAAGAATGCCCATGATGCGATCGTTGGAGTGCAGCAGAAAGACCTGATCGAGTTGTTCGACGTTGGACGCCACGTTGTAGTGCGTCAGCACCACGCCTTTGGGCTCGCCCGTTGAACCGCTGGAGAAAATAATCGTGGCGATGTCTTCGAGCTTTGTTTCGCGCCCGGCACCGGCATACTTTTCAATGAGCCGCCCTGGAAGGAAAAACGCCAAAGCGGCGCCGAGGCGTTCGCCAAAACGCGGCTTCTGCGCCAGGTCTTCCAGAAAAATCGTCTCTGCCGGAGGCTGCACGTGCACGCGCTCGAGAAAGGCGCGAGCCGTAATCAAGGTCTTCAGGTTGCATTGCTTCGCGCAGGATTCCAGTGTTTCGTTCGATGCCGTGTAATTTAAATTGACGGGCACTTTCCCCATCAACATCGCCGCGAAATTCACCAATGCGCCGGGAATCGAAGGCGGCAGAAGAATGCCTACCATTTCCTGGCCCTGCCATGTTTTCCGCAAGCGCCGCGCCAGGAAAAGCGTTCTCGCCAGCACGGCGAAAAAAGTCAGCTTCGGCGTCTGTCCATCAGCCATGGCGAAGCGAAACGGGTGACGCCGCGCTGTATAGAGAAAAGTCCGCGGTAGCGGCCGCATTTGAGGTTTGCGCCGCTCGAACGCTTCCGCACCAAGGTCCTGTACGGCCTGCCGCGCTTCCTGCGCCGACGCCGTGGAAGGCAGTGGCGCGCCAAACGTCACGCGCACTGGATACGGCAGATGGTGCGGCAATTTCCAGAGAAAACGCCCGCCTGCAAAGCTGAATATCGAACCCCACACACCGTCAAGATTCACGGGGATGATCGGTACATCGACGCCTTTAATGATGCGTTCCATGCCGCGGCGGAACGGCATCATCTGGCCGATACGTGTCATTTGCCCTTCGGGGAATATGCAAACGAGCTCTCCGTCCTGCAGAGCCTGCGTTGCGCGCCGCAAGGAATGAATCATTTCTCGAGGGCCTTGATCGGAAGAAATGGGGATAACGCCTAATATTTTCGCGAACGGCTTGACGAGCGGGTGATCGTACGAGCCTTTGAACATCAGGAATCGCACTGGGCGGTCGACGGAAGCGAGGAGCAGCACTGCGTCGGCCATGGAAACGTGGTTGGGGACAAGAAGCGCGCCGCCGCGCGCCGGAACGCGTTCACGCCCCGCAACGTCGAGCCGATAAAGTGTGTGCGTGAGCATCCACAGCAGAAGCCGCAGCAAAGAATCCGGCAGCAGGTACAGGACGTAAGCAGTTGCGGCCAACGTCGCCAGCGATGCCCACAGAAAGATGGCTCCGGAGTCCAGGTTCAGCCAGCGCGACATCGCATAGTAAGCGCCGGAGGCTACCCCAATCCCCACAAACGACAACCAGTTTGATGCGCCTAGAACTATGCCCTTATGCTGCTCCTCGGGAATGTGTTGAATCAGCGCGCTGATAGGCACAATGAAAAATCCGCCGGAGAAGCCCAGGCACGCCAGTAACACCAACACTGCGTTAAAAGACAGCCCGTGGATCGACAGGCATAGACCAAACGCGGTCATTGCCAAGGATCCGAGGGGAATCAGTCCATATTCGATTTTTCCACCGGAGAGATATCCGGCGGCAAAGCTTCCCACGCCAATCCCGATAGCCACCGCAGCTTGCAACAAGCCTCCATGGGACGAATCGAGATGGAGAACATCTTGTCCGTACAAGAAAATATTGAACTGTAAGAGTGCGGCCACAAAGAAGAAGTAGGTGTTCCCTGCCACCGCGAGCCAAAGAATGCGGTTGCCGCGGATCAACTTCATGGGAGACCACACATCGATCAGCGAGGCGAGATGGAACTTCTTGGTGGGATCGGCAGCGGGAACTTTGCTTATGCCAAAGCTGCACAGCAAACCGATGACCGTGAGCGCAAAAAGAATCGCGCCGGAATACACTTGTCGTCCCGCGAATTTCGCGGCCAGGATAGATCCGCTCACGCTTCCGGCGATAATGCCGAGGAAGGTCCCCAACTCGAGTACGCCGTTGCCCCAGGACAGTTTTTCCGGGGGCAAGAGCTCAGGAAGCAGGCCATATTTGGAGGGCCCAAAGAACGCTCCTTGCGTGCACACGAGAAAGATCGCTGCCAGGGCCAGTGAAAAATTCGGGCCGACCAGGGCGATTACGGCGAGGAGCATCACGCCGACTTCAAACACTTTGGTCTGGATCGTGACGCTACGCTTACTGAAGCGGTCCGCGAGATAACCACCGGCGAGAGAAAACAGAACGAACGGGGCAGCGAACAGGACTCCCACGAGGAATTCATGGTTTGCGCGCTGAGCGTTGTCGTGCTCGATGGCTAGAATCAGGTAGATAACGAGGAATTTCAGCGCGTTCTCGTTGAACGCGCCCTGAAACTGCGTCGCGATCAGGCTCCAGAAGCCGAGTCGCCACTTTCCGGTAGACTCTCGAATTAAAGGACTTCCGTCGTCGGCCATGCAGGCGCACCCACGCGCTCAAATGGAAGCTACTGAGATAGAACGATCTTAGCAGCCCTTCTTGCACACCGGTGCGCGGCGGTACTAGGGTGTGCCGAAAGCGAGACGCGGGTTTGTCGGGTGCGGCTGGCTACGGTTTCGTTGCCGTAGACGCGGCCTTCGCTTTTGCCGGTGCCGGCGTTTTCCGGCCCGCACTCAAGTGGTCGAAGTTCAGCGCGGCGTTGAGCAGGAGCATAAAGCTTCCCTGCGTCTCTTGCCGCCACATGGGGTTCGTAGCGAACAAAACGACGTGCCCCTTGCCCACCGGCACGTCTACGATCGCCGGAGATTCTGCCAGCTCCGAGCCGCCCGCGAGCATCCCGCTAATGCGCAAGTCTTTTTCACTTGCGAAGCGCAGCACAACGCGTGGGTAAAGCGAAGGCGGCGGAAGAAATGAGCTCAAATCGGAACGCAACTCGGGGTTGACGTAGAGCTCCTGCTCGGCTTTGCTCCGATGTACGGGAGCTTCCGGCTCGGTCCAGACGCGGCCTTGCGGAATATCCGGATCGGTCATCGAGCCTCTGCCGCTGGGGCGCGAGCCACCTGCATCGTCGGCAAAAAACCGGCCAAATCTCCCCGCAACCGAAACGCTGAACACCGGCCCTTGATTGAAGTACACGCCGACGGCATCGTCATATCCGTAGGTGATCGGGCTGGCTTTGTCCTCAACGGTAGCGCGAGCGATCATACCCCGCGCTTGCAGCTGGTGTGTATCGTTGATGATTACGGTATCGGTGATCCCAAGTTCGATCGGCAGATGCGCGCTGGGGCCGATGGGAATGAAGAGGCCGCCGTCCTCGATGAATTTCCTAAGATGAGCCACGCCGTCGAAGCCCAAACCGCCGCGAATGTCCGCAGCTTCGTCGACTCCGCCGAAGTTCGGCGTCGTGGAAGAATTCTGCCAGGGAATCGGCCCGCCGGCTTCGCTGCCATCTGGTCCGGTGCGCGCCGGTATGCCGTTCAGAATTTGCTGAAGACCAAAAAATGTCGGAGGAAACAGAATCACATCATACTTCTCGCGCAGATTGGCCGTATTGCGCACGGTGATATCAGAAATGTAGGCGTACGGCACTCCGGTCTCTTCCAGGGCAAGGCGGAACCAGCCTTCGTTCTGCGTGTCCGTCCAGTTGTGCATCAGGGCAATGCGGGGAACGCCGACTTCATGCCGCGCCACATCTGGAACGGACTGCGCGCTCGTGACGCGAACGCCCAGCTCCCGGGCTGCTGCATTTAGTCGCAGATCCAGGTCGGCTGGATTGCCTTCGAGCGGAAGAATAAAAGTGCCGGGAACGAATTTCTGTCCGGCGGCCTCGAAGCCGTCTTCCGCGGCATAAAACTTCGCGTCCTTTAGCCGAAAACGCAGAGTCGCAAGGTTGGGTTCGCCCGTAGCGTTGATCACATAAAATTTCGCAGCGACTGCCGCTTTTCCTTTTTCAGAATGCGGAGGAATCACGCCACCGCCATCGAATCTGGCGGTCGTGTCCACAAGGGTCATCGGTGCTTTAAGAATCGCTGTGTCCGTGATGCGCACGGTCTTCACATTGCGCAAAGGTCCGAGCGTCCAACCCGTATCATCGTAAGGACGCGGGTCGTTCGTCGAGTAATACTGCGTGTCCAGCAGCATGTCTGCCATGCGGCTGTAAGGCTGGTCCATGCGAATGATGTAGCTGCCCAGCGGGAGCTTAGTGCTCTTCGCTTCCTCGGTTTTCTTAGCAGCTGCGTCGTCCTTGGGTTTCTCAGCTTTCGCATCAGCGCTCTTGGCGTCCGCGGACTTTGCCGTTGGCGACACTGTTTCCCTCACTTCGAAGTCCTGTTCGAGCTTCTCTACCTCGGCGCCTTGTTTCTGCAGCAAATTCGCCAGTTGGGCTGCAAGCGCCGGACGCCTGCCGTCATTCACGATGGCCCAAGCTGCTGGGCCTTCCGTGGTGGCCTTCGCAACGGAGCGTTTACTCTTCTCATAGAAATCCCTCAGGAGTTCCTGACCGTGCTGCGCGGTGTAGTCCAGCGAAAGAAGTACGCCGCTTTCTTCCAGATTGGTGTTATTGCGCAGCGACCACATGACTTTGGGCAGTGGCGGGTTGGGCCGGAACCACGCGCGGCTCGTGGAGCTTGGCGGCAGCTCCGCTAACTTCGTTTCGGGAGTGCTATTGCCGTACGTTTCGTAGAAGCGGCCGATCGAATTGTGGCCGTTCGCCACATAAAACATGTAGTTGGGCGCCCAGCCGTCATAGAAACCGTGTGTCCACACGCCGACAACGCCGCGCTCCGTCATGCCTTGCACATCGTTGTAGGCAAACTTCTGCCACTCGTTGATCACGATGGGGTCGAGCCACGCGTTATAAGGTCCCGTTCCGGTTGAGACATATAGATACGGAATCGACTCATGCAGATCGTGCAGTACTTGCGGATGCCAGTAGAAAAAATCCTGCATCATCATCTGTGAGAGTTTGAGACCCATGGCGATGCCGTCGCGATTGTTGTCGTGCTGCACGTAGTGTCCCCAGTAAACGAGGTCTGGCTGCTGCTTGTCAGGATTGGCCTTTTTGTAGTTCCAGGAGTCCACAACTCGGTCATGGCCGTCCACTTCGACGATCGGCGTAATCAGAAATACAGCGTTCTTGCGGATGTTTTGAATAAACGGGGAATCTTCCACGGCCAGCCGGTAAGCCAATTCCATCAACATTTCTGGCGAACCCGTCTCGGGAGAGTGTATCGATCCGGACGCCCAGTAAAACGGCTTGCCACCAGTGATGAGCTGTTTTGCATCCGCGTCGGTAATTTTGCGGGGATCGGCGAGTTTCGCGGTGATATCGCGCAGGTGGTCGAGCTGCGCGATGTTCGCCTCGTCGCTCACGGCCACGAGCAGAAAGTCGCGTCCCTCTTCCGATTTGCCCACGCGATAGACTCTCACTCGCGGGCTGGCCTTCGCGAGCTCGTCGTAATACCGGTAGATGTCCTTCGAATAAGTCAGAAAGTCCGGCGCACCAACGATGTGGCCAAGAATTTTGTCCGGGGCAGGGACCGTGGCGGAGGCTGGGAGATGATCGACAAGATCGGTGAGGAAGAACTTCTCCGTCGTAAACTCGCGTATTTTCTTTCCGTACTCTTCATCGTTCGCTTGAGCGCTCTGAGCGCGCGCAAGACCGCCCATGAAGCTCGCGAAAAGAAAAGCTGCCGCGGCCAGCAGCCACATTTTCCGCAACCAACGGCTGCCCGCCGGTGCAGACTCACACAACCTTCCACTCGAAATTCCCATCATCGCCTCACTTTTGTATTTTTCCGGGCACCAGACCGGCTGCTGCACCATGTGACGGGCCGCGCGCAACAAACGTTTCAGCCGTTTTATAGCATGCCCATTTCGCGCCCGCTCTAAAGAAGAACCGAGGTAGCATAATGCTTCCGCGGCTTGGAGGGAAGAATGACGGACGGGGCAGGACTTCAAAAATCGGTGCTCATCACCGGGGCGACGGATGGCTTAGGCAGAGCCACTGCTCTCCTGTTGGCGCAGCGCGGCTATCGCGTTTTCGCCGCTGGACGCTCGGCAGAAAAACGCGCCCAGCTCGACTCGCTCGCCCGAGAAAAACATTTGTCGCTTGAAACGCTGGAACTCGACGTCTGCGATGACGCTTCCGTCCAGCGAACCGTGGCTGCCGTTCTCGCAAAGGCGGGCGTCATCGACGTCCTCTTCAACAATGCAGGCGTCAACTTCTCCGCTGCCGTCGAAGACTTGCACATGGAGGACTGGCGGCGCCAGTTCGAAACGAATTTCTTCGGTGTCCTGCGCGTCACGCAAGCCGTAGTGCCGCATATGCGCGAACGAAAGCGCGGCCGCATTGTGATGATGAGCTCCGTCTCCGGGTTTGTGACCGCTCCAACGCAAGGCGCTTACAGCAGCAGCAAGTTCGCCCTCGAAGCCATGAGCAACGCGCTGCGCCTCGAACTCTATCCCTTCGGCGTACAGGTGGTCCTGATCGAGCCGGGCTACATCGTCACTGGCATCCAGCAAGCCGCGATGGATCTTTCCAAACCCTACCTGGACAAAATGAGCAACGGCCCCTACGCCCCGCTGTACGCGCGATTCCTCGCCAGCGTCACTGGCGCTCGCACCAAATCGAGAACCACTCCAGAAGATTGCGCGCGTATTGTTCTGCAGGCGATAGAAACACCGAATCCGAGAATCCGTTACCTCGTCACCGGGTTAGCGGTCGTCGCGAAATGGTGCAAGCGGCTACTCTCAGACAGGATGGTGGACGCCGTCTTCCGGCGTAGGTTCGGAATTATCCGCTAAGCATGGCCCGCGTGCGCCCTAGCCCCGAACGCGGTTGGCGGAAGCCTTACGGATTCGAAATCTGAAACGAGAGGCTGTTCTCTCGCAACTCCTGCCATTTTTTGGACCATGCTTCATGAATCGGGCTCTCGGCATAGTCGGCGGCGGCTTCTGCGCTCGTGAACTCAATGGCATAGATGCCGCTGAAATCCTTAATTTGGTTGCGTTCGGTCTTAAGCCACACATTTTTGATTCCAGGAATCTTGCCGGCCATCTCTTTGATTCCGCTGATGGCATTCTCGCGGTCGTTATTCGATGTGGCGTCCTTGAACTTATAAATCACGACATGCAGCACTGTTTTCGGCTGGCTGAACCGGTTTTGCCCCACCGCACTCCCGGCATGCAGCGAACCCGCTGCGATTCCCGCAATGAACAATCCTGCGCCAAAGGCAATCTGCGTCATGCGCTTCTTCGTTGATGTCACGTCATCCTCCCGTCGTAGTCACAGAGCCAGTTTATGAAATGCGCCAGGTGCGAGGCAACCTACGGCGATACTCTCTAGATCCCGCGCCCGCAAACTGTTTGACGCACCTGCGATGCGACCGTTACGCTGGCAAAGCGCGTTTTTCCCAAGGAGCTATGAATGCCTAAACGGAACAACTGGATGATGCTGCTCGGCATTCTCTTGAGTCTTGCGCCGTTCGGCTTCGCGCGAGGGCAGGATGATACAAGGCAGCAATCGCGCGAGATTTTCAAGCAGCTGATCGAAATCAATACCACGGATTCCATTGGCAACGTGACCACTGCCGCTGAGGCTCTGGCCAAGCGCCTACACGATGCCGGCTTTTCGGAGCAAGATATCATCGTGGCCGGGCCCAATGACCGCAAGAAAAATCTTGTCGCGCGCTTGCATGGAACCGGGCAACAGAAACCAATCTTGTTCCTGGCCCATTTGGACGTCGTCGAAGCGCGCCGCGAAGACTGGACCACCGATCCCTTTCAATTTGTCGAAAAGGACGGCTATTTCTATGGCCGGGGCACCGTGGACATCAAAGACGGCGCCGCTATCCTCGTGACGAATTTTATCCGCATGAAAAAATCGGGCCTCGTACCCAATCGCGATCTGATCCTCGCGCTCACCGCCGATGAGGAGGGCGGCAACTTCAACGGCGTTGAGTGGCTGCTCAAACATCACCGCGATTGGATCGAAGCGGAGTACTGCGTAAATCTCGATGGCGGCGATTTTATGAGCGACAAAGGCAAGAAAATATACGGTGCTGTGCAGGCCAGTGAAAAGGTGTACGTCGACTTTCAGTTAGAGGTGAAGAATCCCGGAGGCCACAGCTCCCGTCCAACGCGCGATAACGCCATTTATCATTTGTCTGAGGGATTGACGAGGCTTTCAAAATTCAATTTTCCAGTGGAGTTAAACGAAATTACGCGCTCCATGCTGGAAAAAAGCGCCGCCATCGAAGGAGGTCCGCTAGCAAAGGATATGAAAGCTGCGGCGAACCCCTCCCCAGACGTCGCAGTGCTGGTGCGGCTCTCAGAAAACGAATTTTACAACGCGATTCTTCGCACCACTTGCGTGGCCACCATGCTTTCCGGCGGCCACGCTCCGAACGCATTGCCGCAAACCGCTCGTGCCAATGTAAATTGCCGCATCCTGCCGGGCGAAGATCCAAACAAAATCAAAGAAGCTCTGATCAAGGTCGTGGATGACCCTCAGATCAGGGTGAGCTTCGTCGAGCAGCGCGATGCGGACGGCAATCTTGTCCCTCCAGAACTTGTGCCGCCTTCCCCGCTTCGCCCTGACCTCATGAAAGCCGTCGAAAGTGCCTCTGCCAGCATCTGGGGTCCGCTGCCCATTATGCCTGTGATGGACACAGGTGCTTCGGACGGCCGTTTTTTGCGCATGGCGGGGATTCCTACCTATGGCATCGCCGGCGTGTTCCTGGACCTCGACAATCGCAGGGCGCACGGCCAGGACGAGCGCGTAAGAGTCCAGGATTATTACGATGGTGTGGAATTCAACTACAAGCTGATGCAGAACCTCGCACCCGAAAAGTAAGTTTCTCTATCCAAAGAAATAACGGCCCCGTGAAAGTATCTTCGCCGGGCCGAATTTTTCCAGTTTCAAGATTTACTGGTTTGGTTTGTTTGGCGCGTCGCCCGCTTTCGGATCACCTTGCGTGACAGCGCTGGCTGCAATCGGTTTGCCTGCATCGCTGCCAAAACGCGTCAGGTAAGGCATGAAGGGCGTCACCTCGAACGGCATTTTCTCGCGCTCGGCGACAGTGCCCACTGGTTTGCTCTTGATCAGCGAGAGATTGTCGTTCCAGGGGTCCAGCTTCACGCGGCCGCCAATCGGCAATGCCGCGATCATCTGCGGATTCTGTTTCGAGTCCACCGGAGTCGTTGACTTGAGATCGCCGATCACCGGTACGCGGTTACCCAAGTGTGCGCTGACCAGGTTTGGAATTTCCTTCTGGCGCGCCGCGAGTGCCGAAAGGAATAGGCCCGCGTTCCCAAGCTGATTCTTGTACGGAGAATTGTTCAGCAGCTTGATGGCTTCTGCGTTGGCGGCGTTTTCTTCGTCCGGGGTCCTCGCAAAACCAAAGTGGCGGAAAGTTTCCTTGTCGTCGACCAGCAACTGGTCAAAGAAGGCGAAGTTGGAGTCCATCCGGTGGCCAAGAATGACGTGGCTCAACTCGTGAGCAATAATTGTTGCGAGGCTGGCCTCATCCGGCAGCACGTCGATCAATCCGCGGCTGATCACGATGGTGTGGCCGAGGGTGTAAGATTCCAGCGTTGACGTCATCATTACCCGGCAGCGTACTTCCGGTTCGACGTCCACATTGTTCGTCACCTCAAGGTTGTTCACGACGGTCTCGAGGACCTTGTCGACTTCGCCCTTTGGCGCAATCAATCCGATGCGCTCCAGACGGTCGATCACATTGTCTTCGGCCTGGTGGTCCCATGAGCGCTGTGCCTGGATAGGCGTCAAGTCATTGGATGTCTTCGTATCATCCTGCACCGGCGTCTCGACTAGAATCTTGCTGAGCTCTTGCTCCTGCTGCGCATGGCCGAGGTTATATCCCCACAGCCGCGTCTGCGCCTTGAAGTCCAGTTTCTTGCTCATCGCGTAGTGCAGATCTTTTTCTTCGCTGTAGATAAACGACGGCATCCACATGCCTGGCTGTACGTTGGTTCGCCAGCTATCAAAATGGAAGTACCAGCTCGAGTGTCCGCCGCCGCTGTACGCGCCGTTGAAACGCACGATGTTATAGTCCTGGTCCTCGACCCAGATGCGCCCGAGGAACCGCCCCTTGCCCGACTTTTCCTGAGGAGAGACGTCGAACACCAGGCAGCGCACTTCGCCAAGAAACTCGCGCCGCACATAGTCAAACTTGTAGTGCTGTTTGTCGAAGCCGTTCGTGTCGATGAAAATCATCTGTAGGAAACCGTCCGGAAGAAACTGCATCGCGAACGAAAAGAAATTTCCCACGGACCCGAAGACTTTCTTCCCTTTGCTCTGCGCGTCGCTCAGCGACACCAGCGCCACGCCCTTCGCGAAGTCGGCCCGGCCCAGGAAATATTTATCTCCTGCGGGGACGTAGCCGAGATCCTTGTCGGGTTTCAGGTTTTGTATGTACGTCTCCACCAGCGGCGAATACTGCCGGATCTGCTGATCGAGACGGTTTTCGTTCGTGATCACACGATCGATCACTTGATCCATCGTCCGCGCTTGCTGCGGTTCTGCCGCCGCCACGCTGGCGATGGTCCCGGACCCAACCAAGACGAACCCGAGGACAACTATAGCTAGCTTACGCATTTCTCTCTCCCCTCAGTAGGCCATGCGGAACTCAATCCGCACGCGTGCCGGAAAATCGACCGGCTGGCCTTCGCGTTTTGCAGGTTTAAACTTGATTGTTTGGGCCGCACGGACCGCAGCCTCATCGAGGCCGTGGCCCAATCCGCTTACGACGCGATTCACTTGCATGGTGCCATTCGAGAGAAACACCACGTCGATGACCACGTCGCCTTCTAACTTAAGACTACGCCCTTCGGCCGTGTACTCTGGCTTGGGCTTGTCCAGGATGTCAACAGGCGTGTCCGCCGGTCCTCCGGCCGCCACCTTTTTCTTCGGTGCATCCGCCGCCGCTTGGTCCCCAAATCCGGAAGACACCACTTTCCCTTGCTTGCCTCCGCTTGGCGGTGGGTTGGCTATGCCGTTCCCAAACCCTGTGCTCGCCACGGTTCCTTTAATCCCTTTGTCGCCGCCAGTCCCGTTGCCGTACCCTGGCCCGCCGGGTAGCGCAGGTGAACCCAATCGGTTCACATTGGTCGCGTGATTCGGATCTCCCTTGCCAGCCATCCCATTCGGATCGCCAAAGCCGCCTGTCTGCACCTTATCCACGGGCGCTTTCACCGTCGCCGGCGCAGCGCTTCCTGAATCCATATTATTCAGCTTCACGTCATCTTTGGGTTTCTTGGGTCCATTGTTTGTTGTATCGATTTTCGCCGCTTCCAGGTGTGCCTGCATCTCCGGCGCCAGCGCTTCCACTTTTTGCACCTTGGGCACTACGGCCTTCGGAATCTCGAAGATGTGCGGCTTCTTGGGATCGAGCTTCACGGGCTCGACTACTGCCGGTTTTGGCGGCGGGGGCGTTTTCGCCTTCACCACCTTCTCGGGCGGCGGGGGCGGCGGCGCCACGGGAATCTCCGTCAACGGCGTGGCTATCTCGACATTTCGATAATTCAACGCGGTCCGCAACTGGTCCGGATAAATCAGCGGAATCAACACGCAAAAAATCAGCAAGCTAAGTTGAACTCCGGCGCTGACGCCTATCCGGCTCCAGCGGGGCTTCGAGTCTGGCAGCAATGCGAGCCGAGCGGCTATCGGCTTCGTCCCAATCGCCGTCTTCCACGCGTCCGCGTTAGGTGAGCGACGCCGGTCGGCGTCTAATCCGACGCCCAGCCGCGTCGCACTCCGTGGTCGATCTGAAATCATGGTTGTCATCCGCGTGCCGCCTCGAGTGATTCATTTTTGGGAACCTCGGACATCTAGAAAGGCCCAGCATTCCCAAGTTCGCCAGTTTTTTCGAAACCTGCGCTTTACAAGTACTAGGGTACTTACGGGGCTGAGGGTGGCCTAATAGGACTTTCGTACTAGCGTCGCGAAGTCGCTAATGGTCCCGCGAGCGCACGGTTTGCACCCATCTGCTAACCCGGCGAGGCGGTTCTAGTTGCGGGGTTGGAAGCGCAACCTGTATAGGATACCGCAATCCAGTCTTTTCCGGTCTGTACTTTTAGCTACAGTTCGTCCCAAGCTGGATTAAGCTCATAGGATGCCGAGGATACTTATGGCGTTGGATGCTCTGCCATACTGTAAATACCTGAATTGCACATGAAGGAAGACACCTCAGCCCGTTCAGAAGGCAAAAAGCCTGCCGGTCGCGTCGGCCAGGCTCAATCGCTGGCGCCTTCGCCAGCCAAGTTGGAGTGGCTCTATGCGCAGTCCAAAGCCGGCAGCTGGGGCCTCTCCCGCGAGCAATTCGCCGCTTCCCTCGAGCGCAGCGCGGAGAAACGGCTTGCCAGCGGATCCCCGTCAGCTGAAAAGGTCGATGAATACCTGGCCGCCCTCCATCTGGAGGACCTGGCTCTCGCCACCGCTTGCTTGGAGAATTGCGAACCTGCGTGGGAGCATTTCGTCGGCGCGTATCGCCCCTACCTCCGCGCCGCAGCGGCCGCAGTTCTACGTTGCAGCTCAGCTTCCCCGGAAGCCTGCGAGCTCGCCGACTCTCTCTTTGCCGAGCTTTATGGGTTGTCGGACGGCACCCGCCGCGAGCGCTCTCTTTTCCGCTATTTCCACGGCCGCAGCTCGCTCAAAACCTGGCTCCGCGCCGTTCTCGCGCAGCGCCACATTGACGCCATCCGCGCTGGCCGGCGCTTCGAATCTCTTGACGACGATGACGCAAAACCTGGCGCCCAGAAAATCCCATCCGCCGTTTCCGTTCAGCCCGCCGACCCTCATCGCGAGCGCTACATCGCTCTTTTCGTGCGCGCCCTGCAAGCGGCTCTCACAACTCTCGACGCGCGCGATGAACAGCGTCTCCGCCTATATTACGCCAAGGAGCAAACCCTAGCCGATATCGGCAGACAAGTCGGCGAGCACGAGTCCAGCGTCTCGCGCAATCTGGATCGCATTCGCCTCGCTCTCCGTCGAACCATCGAAGAAACTCTCCGCAACGGCTGCCCTGCCGTCAACGGTTTCGCCGCCGAACTTGGCCTCAGCGACGCGCAAATTTCTCTCTGTTTTGAATACGCATCCGTGGACGCCTCCTTCGATCTCGAAAGGCTCCTGGAACGCCGCACCCGTCCCACCCCCGCACCGGGGAGGCCCGGGCCATGAAACTCTGCTCCATCCACTGTCAATGCAAGAACCCCGCCAACCCTCGTTCTAAGAAAGGAGAAGACCATGGCGCCTGACGATCGCGACCGAAACTTTGAAAAAGCGCTCGCCCGCCATCTGCGTTCCTCCGCGTCTTCGGACGGAGGCGCAAACGCCCTCGCTGGAGTGCCTGCCGAACGCAAGGTAGAGCTTTGTCCCGATCCGGAAATTCTCGCGGCCTATCACGATGGCGCTCTCTCTTCCGAAGAACGTAATCTCTGGAAGCAGCATGTCGTAGGCTGCGAACACTGCCAGCTTGTCCTCGCCCATCTCGAGACGCCTCTCGACATTCCTGAGAGTCTGGAAACCAACGAGAATGTCGCAGTCCTAAAGCAACCTGTTTCCCCCCCTAGAAACACTTCACCTGCGCACATCGCTCGTCCAAGTGCTCCTCACAATTTGCGATGGCTGTGGCTCGTTCCTGTCGGCGCTATCGCCGCAACTCTGATCGTTTGGGTTTCCCTCAATGAACCGAAGCCTTTGCAGGTCACGCCGCCCTCGTCCGTCGAAGTAGCGGAAAATCGGCAGCCTCAGAGCGTCGCGCCTCTCGCGAAATCCACGAGTGTCATCCCGAACGCAGACCGGGAGAATGGGCGCAAGGAGAAAGATCTGCCCGACGCGCCATCCGATGCCGGCGCCGCCTCGGCAAGTCGTGATCTCGCTTCCAAATCGCCTCAGAACCAAATCCAGCTAACCCAACAATCCCCGTTTCAGGCTGCGGCGAAGCCCCCTCACGGACCTTTCTTGAGCCAGCAAAAACAAGAACAACAACAAACAATGCACGCCGCTCCGGGGGCCGCCGGTGCCCTCCTTGGAAAGAAGCTTGACGCGCAGGTCTCCTCCAGCGCAGGAGATAGGCTTGAGGAAGTCCAGCGTTTGAAAGCTGCGCCGCCTCCGGCGCCTCCACCCCCCGCCTCTGAACCCAGCTTCCTCGCGGATGGCAGCATTCCGCAGCCTGCTGCAGGCAAACCGGTTTCGGTCGGAGGCGCGGCACCGGCAGCTCCTCCACCAGCGCCCGCTCCAGCATCGAGCGTCGCAGTACCTAAAGCAGAGTCTGCGAACGCGGATGCAATTTCTGCGGTGACAGAGTCCGTCGAAGTTTCCGCCGCTCCCCAATCCGCCGTAAATGGGCGCGCCATGATGCGCGCCGCCGCTCTCCAGAATCCCCACGTCTTCTGGGCTCCAGGTGAAAAGCAGGCCTGGCGCATCGGCCCAGCCGGTTCTCTCGAACATTCCAAGGACAAAGGTGTGACGTGGACGCCACAAATCAGCGGTGTCTACACCGATCTGCTCGCCGGCTCGGCTCCCTCGGCAAAAGTCAGCTGGATTGTTGGTGCCTCCGGAACCATCCTGCGAACTACCGATGGCGGCACGCACTGGATTAAGCTGGAATCGCCCATCACAAACAATCTCATCAGCGTTCGTGCCACCGACGCCATGCACGCGTGGATTTGGTTTGTACCCGACCCGCAGACCGGTGTTATCAAGACCTATCAAACCGCCGATGGTGGAGTGACCTGGTCCCCGGTTTCGAATCAGTAGTAACTGGCAAGCATTCGCTCTCACCTCTTGCAAGGAATTCTCGCCCCATCGTTCTAAGCTGGAAGCGAAATCTTGAGTGAGGTGAACATCATGGAACTCCGCAAATCAAGAGTTCAGCGCCGCATGCCCTGGATTCTCTCTGGCACGGTTGCACTGATTGGCGCTGCCGCGCTGTTTTATCCGTCCTTCCGCAGGCAAGAAGTCTTTGCCGCGCAAGAGAAAGAAGCTCCTCGCGCCACGGCCTCCGATCAATCCACTAGCCTCAACGATCAGATCGATCTCAACATCACTGTCTACAATTCCAACATCGCTCTTGTGCGCGACGTCCGCAATCTCACTTTGCCCAGCGGCACGTTCCGCCTAAAATTCATGGACATCGCCGCCACCGTCAATCCCGCAACTGTCCATTTCCGCTCTCTCACCGATCCCGAAAAACTCGGCGTCATCGAGCAGAACTACGAATACGATCTCCTCGAACCTGCCAAGCTCCTCCACAAATACGTCGGCAAGGAAGTCACTCTCGTTCGCTCCTATCAAGACAACGGCACGACCAAGCACGAAGAAATCAAAGCCACGCTTCTTTCCGATAACAATGGCCAGGTCTGGAAAATCGGAAACGACATCGTCACCGGAGGCTACGCCGAGAGTTACCGCTTCCCGGACATTCCTGCAAATCTCTATGATCGCCCAACGCTCCTCATGTCTCTCGAGAATTCCGGTTCGCGCAAACAACAGATCGAAGCCTCTTACCTTGCCAACAGCCTCTCCTGGAATTCCGACTATGTTTTGACCGTCGGCCGCGACGACAAAGTCGCCGACCTCGACGGCTGGGTCACGCTCGTCAACAACAGTGGCACCGCCTTCCACAATGCCCGGCTGCAGCTAGTCGCCGGTGATTTGAATCGCCTCCCTGTGAATGGCAGGAACGAGATGATGGACGCGCGCGTCATGGCTAAAGCCGCTCCCGCCCCGGCCCAATTCCAGCAGGAGAATTTCAGCGAATACCATCTCTATACGCTCGGCCGCCGCACCTCCGTCGAGGACAAAGAAACCAAACAGATCAGTCTTCTCGAAGGCACCGGCGTACCCGTCGAAAAAATCTTCGTCGTCAACGGCCAGAACTTCTATTACCGCAGCGCGCAAGCTCCCGGCCAGCCGCAAAAGGATCCGGTCATGGTCTATTACAAATTTAAGAATGAAGAAAAAGCCGGACTAGGCATGCCGCTGCCCGCAGGCAACGTCCGCGTCTATCAGAAGGACTCCAAGGGCGGAATCCTCTTCGTCGGCGAAGACCGCATCGACCACACTCCCAAAGACGAAAACGTCACCATCCACATCGGCAACGCCTTCGACGTAATCGCCGAGCGCAAACAAACCGACTTCAAGAAAATCGAAACCCGCACCTGGGAAATGGAATACGAAATCACATTACGCAACCACAAGGACACTCCCATCACCGTCCAAGTAAACGAGCCCATCGGCGGCGACTGGGAGATGCTAGATTCCAGCTACAAATTCACCAAAACCGCCGCCTTCGCCGCTCAGTTTCTCGTCCCCGTGGACAAGAACGGCACGTCGGTCCTGAAGTACCGCATCCGCGCCCACTGGTGAGCCCCAGTACACGCGATTTGTCTTGACTTGCGCGATAACATCTAGTAGTATTTGTCTCGGGTAATTCCACGAATGTCGTGAGCGGCAGCCACCCTGCCGCTCTTCCTTTTTCAGGCCCAGCAGTTCCGGTTTTCAACCCAACTCCGGCGAACTCTCCATGACCTCTCTCTGTGTTAAATAAGCCCTGATCCGCTCCTGAATGTGGGCCAGGAGAAGCGGCGGGACGTGGAGTGCGGCAGCTCTGCTGCCGCTTTTCCTAAGTCGTTTAACAGCAACATTTACAAAATTCCTCCGCAACTGACGGATCTAAACGACTTAGCCGAAAACCTAAGTCCTTTAGAAACAACATTTACAAAAAACAGGGGAGGGGGCCTCCGTTATCGTTAACCAAGCTCAACCTGCCTCGGCCACAAATATCATTTCTGGAGAACTATCCGCCAAAGGCGACCGATCAAAGTCGCCATAAACCGCGCTAACCCGAAACCCGCACCGAGCCAAAAGATGCTCCACCTCATACCGAAAAAAATAGCGAAGCGTCCAGGCAAACACGAGGCGCTCCTCCCTCCCCCGCGCGTCCGTCACATAAAAAATCATCTCCACATCATTCCTCTGTTCGGCCCGGTGAAACGCCGTAACCCGTTCCATAATCCTCACGCGACGCCCGTCCGGCATCGAATATTCTGCGACCAACCCTTCTTCTTGATACGCCGGATCGTGCATCCGCTCAGCATCCGTCTGAAAAACATCCAGAATCAGCCGGCCTCTCCGCTCTCCTGTTCGTCGTCCAACGGCCCAAAGGTGCTTCCGCACGGATTCGAGGCACGACATTTGGTCTTCCACTTCCAGGAGATGCTGCATCGGCCGAAACGGAATAATCACCAGCCGGAATTTTTCCTCGAGATCGAACTTTGTCATGTCCCCCTGCACCAAATGCACCCGCTCGCGCGCCTCGGTCCGCAATCCCGCCCGCTTCTGATTGCACCGTTCCAGCATCCGCTCGGAAATATCCAGCCCCGTTACCCGGTGTCCCGCTTCTGCAAGTGCCAACGTAATTCGCCCGGTACCGCAGCCCAGTTCAAGTACCGGATCGCCGTGTTCGTGCACCGCATCGCGGTAAAACGCAACATCCCCCACACGTCCCCGCACAATCGGCGACTCGTCGTAATAATCCGCAATAAATCCGTCGTAAAGTGCGCTGCTCATGAAGTCTTCCTTACCGCGCCCGAAGCCGGCCTCTTTAATTCTTCACTTCATTGCTTCTTTAATTCTTCTTTTTTCACTCCACCACCGCGTCCGCCTCGATCTCCACCAACATCTCCGGCGAAATCAACTTGCTAACTTCCACCATGCTCGTCGCCGGCCTTATCGCCCCGAAAAACTCTCCATGCGCCCGACCAATCTTTTCCCACTCCGCAATGTTGGTGACGAAAATTCGCGTCCGCACTACATCCTTCAATGCCGCGCCTGTTTTGGTCAGCGCTGCTTCGATGTTCCGAATCGTCTGCACTGTCTGCGCGTAGGGATCTCCCACTCCCACAATCTTGCCGTCCGGCCCCGTAGCCGTAGTCCCGGAAACCGCTATGACATTTCCAATCCTCACCGCCCTTGAGTAGCCCACAATCGGCTCCCAAGCAGTCCCACTTGAAATATTCTCCCGTGCCAAATGAGCCTCCTTCGCCTCACCTTCCTGTGTCGCCGCAAGGCTGCATGCTAAACTGAAGGAATTATGGCACAGCCTCAGTGCGATGTTCTCGCCGGGCCGCGCCTCGGAAAACTGCATGCTATGTAACAATATTCTCGAAGCCATTGGCCGCACGCCGCTCGTGCGCCTCAATCGCATTAACCAGGGCCTTAAGCCGCAGATCTTCGTCAAAGCCGATTACACCAATCCCGGCGGCTCGGTGAAAGACCGAATTGGCGTCACCATGATTGACGACGCTGAAAAGCGCGGCCTCCTCAAACCCGGCGGCACAATCATCGAAGGTACGAGCGGCAACACGGGCATGGGTCTCGCTCTTGTCGCTGCCGTCCGTGGCTACAAGATGGTTTTCACCATCACGGACAAGCAATCCAAGGAAAAAGTTGATCTTCTCAAAGCTCTCGGCGCCGAAGTTATCGTCTGCCCCACCGCTGTCGAACCCGATGATCCCCGCAGCTACTATTCCGTCGCCAAAAAACTCGCTCGCGAAGTCCCCAATTCGTTTTATCCCAATCAATATGACAATCCCATGAACCCCGAGGCTCATTACCTCACCACCGGCCCAGAAATCTGGGAAGACAGCCAAGGCAAAATCACCCATTTCGTCTGCGGAATGGGAACCGGCGGCACCGTCAGCGGCGTTGGAAAATATCTCAAGGAAAAAAATCCCGCCGTCAAGATTATCGGGGTCGATCCCTTTGGTTCGCTCTATTACGATTTCTTCAAAAGCGGCGAAACCATTAAGCCCAAGACTTACGTTGTTGAAGGCATCGGTGAAGATTTTTTTCCCACCACCATGAATCTCAAAATTCTC
Source organism: Candidatus Acidiferrum sp. (assembly GCA_035314345.1). GTDB lineage: Bacteria > Acidobacteriota > Terriglobia > Acidiferrales > UBA7541 > Acidiferrum. The sequence continues at coordinate 11,771 of DATFZQ010000077.1, read as the reverse complement.
GACGACGTTATTCAAGTCAACGACGAAGAATGCTTTGTGTATGCGCGCCGTCTCGTAAAGCTCGAAGGCATTTTCACCGGCGGCTCCGGCGGTGGCTGTATCTCCGCAACACTCCGCCTCGCCAAAGACCTCGGCCCAGAAGCTTTTGTCGTCGCATTCCTTCCGGACACCGGCATGCGCTATCTCAGCAAGGTCTACAACGACGAATGGATGCGCGAGCGCGGCTACGTGGAAGCGGCCGTTCGCATCACTGCCGCCGAAGTCGTCAACGCCAAGCATAAAGCTGGCAAGGTGCGCGAGCTCGTCATTGCGCGTCCCTATCAAACCGTTTTCCACGCGCTGAAAACTATGCAGGAGCAGGACATTTCGCAAATTCCTGTCTTCGAAGAAAATCTCCCCATCGGCACGATCTACGAAGACCAAATCCTCACCATGGCCCTCCAGGGCAAGGATCTGCGCAAACTCGTCGTCCGCGAAGTCATGAGCAAGCCGCTCCCGCGGATTCCCGGCACTTCGCCCGTCGAGCGTGTCACTTACATTCTCAGCCACGAAAATCCCGCCGTCTTCGTCGAAATGGACGGCGCCAAATTCGAAATCCTAACCAAGTACGATCTAATGAGCACCGTCGCCAGCCTCATGGAACAAAAACGTTGAGTGCGGCCGCGCAACCCAACCCATGAGAGTAAGGTAAAATACTTTTGAAGATTCTTGACTTCAATGAACGGCTGAAAGACTCGATCCTCATCGCCGATGGCGCGATGGGCTCAATGCTGCACGAAGCTGTCGGCACGCAGCGTTGTTTCGATGAACTGAACGCCACCGAGCCTGAAGCTGTTTTCCGCGTTCATCAGGCGTACATCGAAGCTGGCGCGCAAATTATCGAGACCAACACGTTCGGCGCGAACCGCTTCAAGCTCGCACCGCTCGGCCTCGCCGACGAAGTGCAGCGCCTCAACTCCCGCGGCGTAAAGATCGCTCGCGAAGCCCGCGAATCCGCCTCGCGCGAAGTTCTCATCGCCGGCTCCATCGGACCTCTCGGCCTCGGGGTGCAATCCCGTCATCCCGAGCCCGGCGAGATTCTGGACGTATTCCACGAGCAGGCGCTCGCTCTCGAAGAACGCGGCGTCGACTTTTACATTCTCGAAACTTTTTCTTACATCGAAGAGATTCTTCTCGCCGTCGACGCGATTCGTTCTTTTTCCGGCTTGCCGATCGTCGCCCAACTCACCTACTCGGAAGAAGGCACAACATACGGCGACCTTCGCCCTGCGGACGCCGCGGCGCAACTCAAAGCAAAAAACGTTCAGGTCATCGGCGCCAACTGCACCCTCGGCCCACAGCCCTTGCTCAAAATCTTGCGCGAACTCACCGAAGTCGACGACCTTCGCGTCAGCGGTATGCCCAATGCCGGCTTGCCCAAACGCGAAGGCGACCGCATCGTCTATCCAAAATCTTCGCCAGAGTATTTCGCGCTCTTCGCACGCGAAGCCGCCGCTCTCGGCGTGCGTATTCTCGGCGGCTGCTGCGGCACAACTCCTGCGCACATTCGCGCCATGGCCGAAGCCGTCAAGTCGCTGCGTCCCGCAAAATCCACCGCCGCGCATCACTCGGTCGAAGTCGTCGCAAAACCTGCGCCCGTTTTGCAGCGCGAGCCCGAAAGCAAATTCTGGAAGAAACTCCAGGCCAAAGAATTTACTGTTTGCGTCGAGATCGATCCGCCGAAAGGCCTTTCGCTCGACCGCATCTACGAGCAAGTTGAGAAAATCATGGCCTCGAAAAAAGTCGACGCCATCGACATCAACAGCGGCGCGATGGCTCGTGTCGGCATGGACGCGCTCATCACGGCCGGCGCCCTCGAAGCCCGCGGCGTGGAAACCGTCCCGCATCTCACCACGCGCGATTTCAACATCATCGGCTTGCAGGCGTGCCTGCTTGGCGCATGGACCGTTGGCGGCGTGCGCAACGTTCTGGCCATCACTGGCGATCCGCCTGCTGTTGGCGACTATCCCGAAACCAGCGGCGTTTACGAAGTCGATTCCGTCGGCCTCGTCAAAGTTCTCAGCCGCCTCAATCAAGGCACGGACTGGGCCGGCAAAACGCTCGGCGGCGCAACCAATTTCGCGATCGGCGTCGCCGTCAACCCCGTCGCCGACGACCTCGACAACGAAATCGAGCGCTTCCACGCCAAAATCGAAGCCGGCGCGCACTTCGCGATGACCCAGCCGATCTTCGATCCCGAGCACTGGCACGCCTTCGTCAAAAAACTCGGCGGCAAACCATCGATTCCAGTGCTGGTCGGCATCTGGCCGCTCAACAGTTACAAGCAAGCGCTGCGCCTCAACAACGAAGTTCCCGGCATTGTCATCCCGCCGCAGGTGCTCGCGTCGCTCGAATCCGCTGGCGCCGCCGCCCGCGACCGCGGCTTCGACATCGCGCGCCAAATGCTAGCCTGGTCTCGCACCGAACTAGCTGGCGCCTATCTCATTCCACCTTTCAAACGCTACGAAGAAGTCCTTGACATCCTCTAGCCAGTTTTTCTTCGTGAGTGGGGCGGACTTCAGTCTGTCGTCCTCTCTTTTAATGTCCTTCTGACCGCGTGCCGCAAGACCAGAAGCAGAACCGCATACGCCAATCCCACAAAAAGCGGAGCGATCAGGCACCATGCCACTGCCGCATGCCAGATCGTCGTCCATAGGAATCGCGTAGCGCCCCAGAAACTGAGGTGCACGGCCGCAACAATCTGCGACACGGAAAGCGGCAAATGCGGCGCACCAAATAGCTTCTCGCCCGCGCGGAAAAAAGGAATGAGCAGGGCAATCTGTAATGGGTACACAAAATAATTCACGATTTGAATCGCCGGCAAATTTAGCCGCCAAAGGAATGCCACGAGCGCACAAAGCGCGGTCGTCGTCCCTAGAACTGGAAACACTCCCAGCGCCACGCCGAGCGCGAGACTTAACGCCATTTTTTCCGGTGTCACGCCTTGCCGTAGCAACTCGACAATCGGCTGCGCGATCCGTCGCCAAAAGAAGCTCTCTTTCCCTCCGACATCGTTTTCCACGCAATGCGTCCTCGCCTCCATGATATTCGGCGAGAGGAGTTCCGGCCATCTTCATCGCCGCGTCTCCTCTCGTGTCATCTCGAACGAAGTAAGGGATCTGCTTTTCTCCTTGCTCTCTTATCCCACTCCGACGACGGGTCTTGCGAAATATGCGTCCTCCAACCTATGCTCCTTCCTCTTACAAAGGGGAAAGACAATGAACAAGAACTATCGCTGGGTGTTGGGTGGGGCAGCGCTGATGCTGTTGTTTGCGCTGGGCGTGCGAATGGGGAGGCAGACGAAAGCGGCAGAGGCGCGCGAAGCGGATAAATCTGCGATAACGGCGGTGTTGAATGCCCAGCAGGCAGCATGGAATCGCGGAGATGTCGACGCATTCCTGGTGGGCTACTGGCATTCGCCGGAGCTAACGTTTTCCGGCAGCAACGGCGTCTCGCGCGGGTGGGATGGAGTGATGGCGCGCTACAAAAAGAATTATCCAGACCAGGCAGCAATGGGACAGCTTGATTTTTCGGAGTTGGAGTTCCGCTTTCTGGGGCCGGATGCAGCGCTGGTGTTAGGGCGCTGGCATCTGAAGCGCGACAAAGGAGATGTTGGCGGCGTGTTCTCGCTGGTATGGCAGCGGTTTCCCGAGGGCTGGAAAATTGTTCATGACCATACCAGTGCCGTAGAGAAGTGAACCGTGAATAGAAACTCGTTGTCCAAAGCTCGACAGGACGTGCCGTGAGCAATTCTCAGGAAGAGGATCGAAACATTGAGTGAGGATAGGTCAAATGCCCCAGTTGCGAAACCGGCTCGCGTAGCACCCGGCCATCTGGTCTCTGTGCGGTTTACAAGGGGCTGCTACGCGAATTGGAGGCGTTTAAGCTTGATGTGGGTGGTGCGAAGATGGGCGAGGTCGTAGTGGGCTTGCTGCGTTAGCCAGGATTCAGCGCTGCCCCCGAAGACTATGGATAGGCGGACAGCCATTTCGGGCGAGATGCCGCGCTTGCCGTTGACGAGTTCGGAAAGCGTGGTGCGCGTGACACCAAGGGCGTCGGCGGCTTGTGTGATTGTTAAACCCAGAGGCTCGATACACTGGCGCAGAACAAAACCGCCTGGGTGTGATGGATTCTTCATCGGCATGTTTTCTTCTCCTTCAACGTAATCGGATTCAGCGGCAACCCTTCAGTGGTAATCGAGACAGTCGAGATCAATGGCGTCGCCATCGGCAAAGCGAAAGATCACCCGCCAATTAGCGCGGACGGTGACCGCCCAATAGCCTTTCCACTCCCCCTTGAGCGGATGGAGCCGGAAATCAGGCAGCTCCATAGCTGCTACGGAGGTCGAAGCGTCCAAACGCACGAGAATATCGCGCAGTCTTTCGGCGTGCTGCTTCAGGACGCCGCGATGGTCGTCGTCTTCGTAAAGGCGTTTGAGGCCTTTGTGGCGGATCGGCCGAATCACATCTTACCGTAATGCGTTACGTAACGCGTGTCAAGTAGCAGCCCCGCCCAAGGCAGGGTGACGGGTCGTTTGCCAATCCTGGCCGGGCAAAGAATTCCGGGATCGCTCACCGAGACGCTCGTCGATCAGAATGAACATGAAGAGACACGCGAGCAAAAGGTGCCATCGCAGCTCAGCGGGAGGCAATGCAGTTGCGAGAAACGCGGACGGGAACGGCAAGTCGTGTCCCAAGGACGGGTAAGGGTCGCGAGACGCCGTTAAGTTACAGATTATAGGGAAGTTATAGTAGGAGCGCGTGGCGTCCTACGAAGATGGTACTGGTGGGCTATTGGCTCGGGAAGAGGCTGCGGGCAGAATGTGAGTAGAGGCAACCTGAGGGATGTTCGCAGCTATGCTACTTGCGATCTCCATTGTTGCGCTCTCGCAATTCGCCCTGTATTACTGGCGGGCGATCTTGGCGGGAGTGGCAGCACAGCCGGTTTCTGACCGGGTTTTGGCCGCGGCTAATCTCGACGCCGGGCGAATGAAGGGGCAGGATTTCGAGAAACTGGCTGGTTTGCATGAACTTACGCCCGAGCTAGGTCCTGATGGCGGTGGGCTGACTCTGGTGCGGGCTTATTACCGGATTATCGAAGCTCTGGGCGCAATCTCCGGTGTACGTATGCCTGCCCTGGCCGAGTGGTGCGAACGCGAGCGCGTCATTTGCGCGCGTTTTGCGGCGGTACAGATCGATCGGCGGTTGCAGGCGAATCTGGCCTTGGCAGCTGCTTTGCGGTCTTGCTAGCGCAACGGATAACCTTCCTCCAAGAATCTCTTTAGTTCATCCCAACTTATAGCTGATTCCCGCTTATAGATGATTTTGTTGCCTACCCTCCGGCCTCTGCGTACCCCCATATCCGTTTAGGAAAACCAAGAGATGCGGCCCGGATTAAAGCTGATGGATTTAATGCGGCGTAAAAGGCCCACCGACTTGTACGACTTGGCCCTGGCAGACTGGGTCACAACATGCCGTGCCCCCTTCAAGCGCATTACAAAGGCATTACAACGGTTGGATGGGGGTGTAACCTTTTTGGGGTTGGGCGGTAATCACCTATGAAAGAGCAAGAACGGGCCGAAACGGAAAATGACCAGGCGATGAAGTTGGCTCCGGACGAGGATCTCATGCTCGAAGTGCGCAATGGCGCGGGCGAAACGCTGGGGGTGTTGTTCGACCGCTATCACTCGCCGCTTTACAACTTTTATTCGAAGCTCACGGGCGATCGGACGCTCAGCGAAGACCTGGTGCAGGAAGTTTTTCTTCGAATTTTGAAGTACCGGCAGAGCTACCAGCCGGGCACGCCTTTTCGGGCTTGGATTTACCAGATTGCGAGGAATGCGCGCGTGGATCACTACCGGAAGACGCCGCGGCACATCACTTTCGAGCCGGAGATGGTGCCGCCGGTGATGCCGAAGGATACGGCGCAGAAATCGGAAGAAGTGGAGCTGCTGCATCGCGCCCTGATGCAGATGCCGGAAGAAAAACGCGAGATTTTGGTTTTAAGCCGGTTTCAGGAATTGAAATACGACGAGATTGCGCGGCTGCTGGGATGCGAGCTTGGCACTGTCAAGACGCGGATTCATCGAGCGATTCAGGAGCTGCGGCAAAATTTTAAACAGTTGGAGCGCGGGCTTGCGCCACGGGAGGCGAGGCCTGCAGTGGTGAAAACGATCCCTCCCCGGAGGTTTGGAAATGAAATGTGAAGAGATCGGAGAACTTCTGCCGGACTATTTGCAGGGAAGCTTGAAAGCCGAGCAGGACAACTTGGTGGAAGAGCACATGGAACAGTGCGCGGATTGCCGCGAAGAAGTGGTGATCTGGAAGAAGCTGTCGCTGCTGCCGGTGGAGCAGCCGAGTAAAGAATCGCGCGAGCGGTTTGAAGCGATGCTGCAGGCATATCAGACAGGGCGGAGCGATAAGGCGTCGGCTGGATTAGAACGCGAGAAGCGCGGTTCCGTGTGGAATTGGTTGCGTTCGCCGGTAGGGGCGGTGGCGTGGAGCGCGGCGCTGTTGATGATCGGCGTTTTTGCGGGCGTGAACGCGGGGAATTATTTCGGGAACAAACCGGTTCACTCGAAGACTAGCCAGGACGAAATCGCGGCGATGCATACCGAGTTGACGAACATGAAGCAGATGGTTGTGCTCTCGATGCTGCAGCAGCAGTCTGCGAGCGAACGGCTGCAGGGAGTGACCTACAGCAGGCGGGAAGACCAGCTCGATCCGCAAGTGATGTCCGCGCTGGTTCACACCCTAAGGTACGACGGCAGCGTGGATGTACGGCTGGCGGCACTCGATGCGCTGAGCAGGCACGGCGCCCAGCCGCAGGTTCACAAGGGGGTCGTGGACGCGCTGCAGGAGCAGCAGTCGCCGCTGGTGCAGGTAGCTTTGATCGACTTGATGCTGGAATGGCGCGATCCGGATGCGGCGCAGCGGCTGCGCAGCTTTGTGCAGACGCCGAATTTGAATCCAACGGTGAAACAGCGGGCAGATTGGGCCTTGAGCAAATTGAATTGAGGAGTAGAGCGTGCGCAGAAAAACTTTCGTTGCGATTTTGATGTTGTATGTGGCGGTCGCGCTACTTTTGCCGTTGTTGCCAGCGAACAAGATGGCAGGAGGGCATTCGCGGAAAAGCATAGTGGGCCTTATGTATGCAGCGATGGGGCCGGAAATCGTTTCCGCGAAGGGTCGAGATGATGACGACCGCTACTTGTCTTCGCGGGACGAAGAAAAGATACAAAAGTCTTTCACGTTGCCTGCTGCGGGACGCAAGTCACTGGAAATTGACAATGTGTGGGGATCGATCGAAGTGATCGCGGACACAACGGACAAGGTGGAACTGACCGTTGCAAGAACGAACCAAGCCGAGTCAAAAGAAAAGCTGGAGCGAGCAAAGAAGGAAGTGGCACTGGACGTCACGCAAGAAGAGGGCGCGCTGAAACTCTACGTGAATGGTCCGTTTAGGTGCCAGTGCGACGATTGCCGTCATTCGCGCGATGACGAAGGGTATCGCGTCAAGATGGATTTCAATGTGCATGTGCCGCGCGATATCGATATCAAGGTGAAAACGGTGAACGAGGGGCGCGTGAAGGTGAGCAACGTCAACGGCAGCTTTGTGGTGCGCAATGTCAACGGGGACATTGAGATGAACAACATGGCGGGATCGGGCACGGCGCGGACGGTGAATGGACCGGTGACCGTCTCGTTCCGCCAAAATCCTCGCGAGAATTCCGATTTCAAGACCGTGAACGGAAATGTGGAGCTTCGTTTCGCGCATGATTTGTCCGCAGATTTTCGATTCAAGACGTTCAATGGAGGCATTTACAGCGATTTTCCCGTGACGGCGCTGCCGGTGCACGCGATCCAGGCTGAACACAAAGGCGGGAAAGTCGTTTATCGGGCCGATCGTTTCACGGGAGCGCGCGTGAATGACGGCGGTCCAGAGATTCAGGTCGAAAATCTAAATGGAGATATTCGCATTCTTGAAAATCATGAATAACCAAACATGTTCGTTTCGATCGTTGGTGACTGTGGGCGTGATGGCTGGAGTAGCGTTGTTGACGCCGCTAGCTGAGGCGCAGACCGGCCCCGACCGAGTGTCCGTGAATCTGAGCGACCCAGCGCGGCCGGCGTTCATTAAGGCCAGCATGGTGAACGGCGGCATCACTGTGAAGGCATACGACGGCAAAGAAGTGATCGTAGAAGCGCGGACTCGGAATGAAGAGAGGGAGAAACCTTCCGGCGGACCGAAGCGCATAAATGTCTCGACTACTGGCCTGTCGATTGAAGAGGAAAACAATGAAGTGCGCATCAGCACGGAGTCTTACGCGCGCACCATTGACTTGACGATTTCCGTGCCGGTGCACACCTCGGTGAAGCTGCGAGCCGTGAATGATGGAGACATCACGGTTACGGGCGTGGAAGGCGAGATTGATGTGGACGACGTGAACGGCGCAGTCACGCTCAACAATATTTCAGGAAGCGCGGTGGCGCATGCGTTGAACGAACACGTGCACGCGACATTTGTGAAAGTGAATCCGCAGAAGCCGATGGCGTTCAGTTCGTTGAATGGCGATATTGATGTGACTTTCCCGGCGGACGTGAAGGCGAATGTCAGCATTCGCTCGGACCGCGGAGATGTGTTCAGCGATTTTGACGTGCAACTCCAGGCATCCGCGCCAAAACAGGAAGTCGAAGACGGCCGCGGCAAGGGCGGCAAGTACCGCGTGAAAATCGACAAGACGGTACACGGAACAATCAACGGCGGCGGCCCGGAATACCAATTCACGAATTTTCAGGGGCAAATCTACATCCGCAGGGCCGGCAGCCCGCGGTAGCGCAAGCTGCTTGTTCTTTCGACTGCGATTCCATCAGCGGAGTATCCAGATCGGTGAAATGATACGACGGTCAGGACTTCTTCTTGGTGGGTTTGGGCTTCAGGGTTTTGATATAGGCATAACTTAGTTCGAGATACTTCCGCAGCGTCTTCGTATCCTTCAACAGCGAATCTGGAACCGTTACATATTCCTTCATGAAGGCGCCGTAGGCTTCAAACAAGGTTGTCTTATACTTCTTCAGAAACTCTTCTCTTTCTTTTTCTGGAAGCCGCGGAGCCAAAGTCCCGGCGGGGTTCAAATACGTGAACATGTGGCCGTTTAATGAGGTGTAAGGGTTAGCCGCGCCTTTTCGCGCGATTTGTGGATTGGTGGCAAGAAGCTTGCCGTACACAGCCTGTTTATTGGCAGGAACATTGCATTTTTTCTTTGGGCTCACAGCGTTTCCCTTCCGCTCGATGGGTGCGTCCTGCTAATAAGCCCAGCGAAGCAGAACTCCGCCAGTGGTGTATCCCGCGCCGACGGCGACCAGCAAGACGAGATCGCCCTTGCGCAAGCGGCCTTGCGCGACGGCGTCCCTCAGGCCCAGAGGAATCGTGCCCGCCGTAGTGTTTCCAAATTTATCGATGTTGACCATGACTTTGGTATCGTCGACGCCCAGACGTTCCTGCATGGCGCGAATAATGCGAAGGTTGGCTTGGTGCGGCACGACGAGCACGAGATCCTTGCTCGTATAGCCATTGCGTTCAAGCAGGTTTACAGCGACCTCTGCCATGCGTCGAACAGCGTACTTAAACACCTGCGAACCCTCTTGATGCACGTAATGCATTCGCTTTTCGACGGTCTCGGCAGTCGCCGGATTGAGAGAGCCGCCGCCGGGCATGTACAGATACTGCCCGCCCGATCCATCCACATCGTGAGTAAAATCCAGAATGCCTTCGCCAGACTCAGCGGGCTCCACCAGCACCGCGCCGGCGCCGTCGCCGAAAAGCACGCACGTGGCGCGATCGGTGTAATCGAGTATGGAGGTCATGGTGTCGCTGCCTATGACCAAAACCTTTTTGTGGGCGCCCGAGCCGACAAACTGAGCTCCAACCGTGAGCGCGTAAGCAAAGCCCGAACACGCCGCGGAGAGATCGAAACCCCAGGCTTTCTTCGCACCGATGCGGTCTTGCACGAGGCAAGCGGTGGCGGGAAACATCATGTCCGGTGTGACGCTGGCGACGACGATCATGTCAATATCGGCGGGGTCGGTCTTGGTCTGAGCCAGAAGGGCTTTAGCGGCTTCCGTGGCCAGATGCGAACTGGCCGTGCCGTGTTCGACGGCGTGACGCTCGCGGATACCGGTGCGCGTGCGAATCCATTCGTCATTGGTCGCCACCATCTTCTCGAGGTCGGCGTTTGTGAGCACTTTTGGGGGAACATAGCCTGCGACGCCCGTGATTTTTGCCGCGATGCGGTGGGACATGTCTCTCCTTGAGGGTTAGCGCAAACCAAGCGAATTCGAAATTCTATGCGATGCGGATGCGGGGTGACAAGGCAAGAGAGTAGGAAACAAGGATACGCGATGGCATAGCGGCGGATCGGTACGCTGGGAAGCAGAGTGCGCGCGAGAAATCATTCCGTGGGCGGGAGAATTTCGTGGCGCCAGGTGAGCGTAGCGGTTTTTTGAAGCATCGCTGAAACGGAGCAATATTTTTGTTCGCTGAGCTCGATGGCGTGTTTCACGGCGGCTTCGTCGAGCAAACCGTGGAGGCGATAAAGAATTTCGAGTTTTTTCCATACAGTGGGCGGCTCGGAGGCGCGCTCGCCGGAGCAGATGACTTCAAGAGCCTCGAGTTTCTGTCGTTTTTTCTTGAGGATACTGACCACATCGGTGGCCGTGCATGCGCCGAGCGCCATGAGGACAAGCTCCATCGGGCCGGGGGCTTTGTTGGAAGTGCGGTCGGAATCGATGGCAATGGCGTGGCCGGAAGGACTGGTGGCCACAAATTTCTCCTCGCCAATCCACTTTATGGATGCCGTTTGCATTTTGCCTCCATGAGATTTCAAATCATTCGAGAGTTATAAGGATAGCAGGAGCCGTTTCGATTTGGCTTTGCATGCCCCCGGAGACACCTAGTGTCCTTCCAACTTATATAGCCTAATATGTGCTATCCTGTCCGGTGTGGAGGGCGGGATGGCACAACCTCTAGAACTGCGGCGTCTTACTCGGGGCGAGCAGCACGTGCTGCGCTCCAAGCTCAAGGATCTGACTCTTTCCGTTCGCGTCCACCAGCGATACCGAGTCATCGACCAGGTTCGGCGAGGATTCAGTCTGCTGGCAGCCGCAGAACGTGTTGGCTGCCACTTCACGGTCGCCTATGACTGGGTCCACCGCTTCAATGAAAGTGGGTTTGGCACCTTTGAGCAGGTTCCCAACCCCAAGGGGAGGCCGCCTATTCTGCGCGCCTCGCAACTTCGTGAACTGATCGACGTCGCACTGTCGAGTCCATCCGAACGGGGATTACCGTTTTCCGTCTGGTCAGTCTCCAAGCTGGCCGAGTACTGTCGACGCCGAAGATTGTTGCCTGCGGTGACCGACGAGTGGGTCCGCCGGCTCCTGCGCCGTGAAGGGCTGACCGCCCAGCGTGTCCGCACCTGGAAGACTTCGACGGATCCCGCGTTCGACCGTAAAAAAAACTCATCCGGGCGCTCTATCGGCGCTGTCCACCGCACAGCGCGGTAGTGTGTTTCGACGAATGGGGTCCTTTGGATCTGAAACCTGTCGGCGGTGTTGCTTGGGCCCGGCAGAAACAGCCCTGGCGCATGCGCGCGACCTACCGCCGTCTGCAAGGAACGGAACAGTTTCTGGGATTCTATGATGTACACGCCGACTGCCTCGGTGGCTTGTTTCGTC
>DATFZQ010000076.1:0-7363 GCA_035314345.1 Candidatus Acidiferrum sp. | reverse complement strand
CAATCCAGAGTTTCAGCGATCCGCCGCAGCTTTCCGACCTTGAGGGCTTCACCCTGGAAGAGCAAGACATTACGGAGCTGAAGAACTGCAAGACAGGCCATTGCCAGGTCCAACTGCCAACTGAGGCGATAGAAGAGTTTCAGCAGTCGATCAACTGGTCCGCGCCTGATGTTGCCGACAGGGTGAATCGCCTGGCCCAGCGACTGGCACTGCAGGCGCTCATGGAGTATATGCAAGGGGGCAACACCGCCCTGGGGGCCTATCGTGACAAGAAGCACCCGGCGGCGGTGGCGGAAACCTTCGCTTCGTTGGTAGGACGATTCGAGGCGCTTCCAGTGTACCTGCCGGAACTCAACGAGTATCTGCTCGAATATCCGAAGGCGAAATCGGACAACGTGCAGGCTGGTTTCTATTGGGAGAAGGTTAATTTCGGATTGAAGCCGACTTTCCGGATCGTACAGAAGATCGTCTATCGGGGAGCAATTGGAAAAGAGCCTGCCTACGCAGTGGCTGAGAAACAGATCTACGCAAGCCACTACTTCGAAACGGCGCTCGATCTAACCGTCTGCGTCAAAGATGCGCAACGCCCCGGCTTTTACATCATTACCGTCAAAGGGTCGAAACAGGCCGGGCTTACCGGATTGAAAGGGAGCATCGTGCGCAAGGTGGCCGTAGACAAGACCCGTTCTTCACTCGAGCGGGTCCTCGTCACGATAAAACACAAGCTGGAATCGCAGCAGTCGCCGGGTGAGTGACGGTATTCCCTGATTGCCGGAGCGCAGACGTTCTGTATAACGGAAGAACTCGAGCCGTAGTTGGCGCCTAACAATTCGCAGGCGGTCATGATAAGCAACGCGAGCATGCGCTTAATGGTTCTCATCTGACAATTCAGACCAAGCGGTTTCCGCCACATTGTTCGTGGCGCATCCTGTCCATAGCACGGAGTAGCCTGCAGCCCGGCGTCTCCTGGGCTGCCCGCCAATCGATGCCGTGCCTTGCTCGTAGTCCTTCATGTTGGCGGAACGGAGAGACGCTCTATTCCGCTCTGGCAAGAATCGGCTGCCTTGATGTGAGAATCGTAGCGTTCGTAAATCCAAAGTCCAATCTGGAAATTGCACGGCTAAGACGTGATCCACCCGACTTGAGGGTGGAAAGTTGGCCGTGACACGCCATTGCACATGCACGTGATGTGGTCTCGGAGAATGCCGTCATCGCGCGGGCGAGTTCAGCGCGCGCCCTTTCGAAAGCCTGCGAATGCATTTGGGCGTGATTGGGACAAGTTTCAGAGCTCGCTATGAGATTCGGATGGCTTCGCTGCTGTTGGGCTTTGCAGCCTTTCGCCTGATGAGATACTCGCCCGATGGGAAATCCCCCCCAGGGACTTTTCTTTGTGACGCCGTTTCTTGGCTTGGAGACCGGCCCACAGTGATTCGAGGTCACGGCGACAAACGTTGCTGAACTCGCGCAGTGGGTCGTCGCCCTTGCCCGCCTTGGAGCGGAATTCCTCGGGCGTAAGATTTGGCTCTAAATATGCGTTGAGGACGATGTTAACCAGCCGTTCTGCGCTTTCGACTACGGTTGGGGAGGAGCTCAAACGAATATGACCGAGCACTGCATACATTGGTATCAGCCTGCTCGGATCCTGAAATGTGTGTTGAGCAGCGTCGACTATTACCTTTGCACTCTCGCTGATGAACTCCGAGTACAACTGCTCGCGGTGAAAAATCTTCTTGGCGAGGAGATCTCGTCGGTCTTGATGCCTCTGGCCAATCCAAGTGGTAACAGCTGAACCAAATGCGCCGACAAGCGAGCCGAATATGGCCGCCAGCGCTGAAATCGAAGCCGGGTTCAAAGCGCCACTGACCAATTCCATGTTGTGCACCTCCAACCGGATGTACGTACAGTCGCCGGTTGTGCAGCGCCCATTAGCCAGCCAGAACATTTTCGTCAGCAGGCTACGGACGGGTTCTTTCGAATAATGGAGTTCCTGTCGATCGACTGATCGGTGCATTTGCATTGCCAAAGCCCTATTTCGGCAAACTCGTTAGTTCACATCACATCACAGCTTGCGCGACTACGCCTGCTGCCCTAATGAGGGCACTGCCGCTGAAACGGCACTGTGCTATTTGCGCCATCGCACAAAAACCAGCCAGAACCACACATTTACCGACGACCGGATTGGCAGGCGACTTGCACATCCATAGTGAGTGCGATTTCGTCATGTCGGTGCTCAGCGCTTCGCTGACGGAATGTACTCAGTGAGACAAGCGACCGAAATGAGCAGCGACCCAGGCAAAGGGAGTTCGAGATGAGCATTACGAGAAGTGAGTTCGCCAGGCTGTTTGAGAAGCTCACTTCCCAACGTCGCTCTGGTTTATATGGCATCGAACGGCGGAAGCGGCGCGCTGCCGAAACTCGACCGCGGGTTCGCATCATCAGCGACATCGGATCCGGCGGTCGCAAAGGCGTGTGCTGCAGGTGGGTTCTTAGGAACGAATCCAACCGACCACGGTTGGTCGCTGTCTGGAGTTGATTCGAACGATTGCGCGGCCAAAACAACGTTGGTAGCTTGGGGAAGATCCGAAACAGACATGTCGTTCGCAACGTCACGTGCGCGGTTTTCTCTGAAATCGGTGTTGGTAGCAACCGATTTTTCGGATGCATCCCGACAACCTTTGGGGCACGGACTTGCAGTTGCTCGACACTACGGAGCCAAGTTTTATCTGGCTCACGTCGTCTCGGGCTTTGGCTATACCCTTACGGGCCCGGAGGCCCTGGAAGCCGCGGCCGGAGCAGCCAAAAGGGATTTGCTTCAACTCGAGCAGCAATTGGTCGAGAGCGGCTCACTCGAGGGCATCGAACACGAATCGATTGTGAGCAAGGGTGTCGTGTGGGAAGAATTGCAATCGATCATCTCGCAGAATCACATTGATCTTGTAGTCCTCGGAACACATGGCCGGCGTGGCCTCGGAAAGATTGTCTTAGGATCGGTAGCGGAAGACGTTTTTCGGCACGCCAACTGCCTCGTGCTCACAGTTGGGCCGAACTCTTGTACGTTTGATTTCGGAAAGACAAATCTGAAATTTCTCTTCGCAACCGACTTCGGCGAAGGCTCTCTACGCGCTTTGCCCCATGCCATCTCATTCGCAAATCACTTGCGCGCAAAACTGGTTTTCTTGCACGTCGTTCCAGTCGCGCCCGTCCCAGAACATCCGTCGCACGATGTTCTTCTCATGCGGGATGCTGCTCGCATGGCCTGCTTGCGGCGACTCGAACAATTGCTCACAAACGAGGAGGAATTGGCGCTACCGCCTGAGTACCTTGTCCACTTCGGGCGACCGTCCGAGAGAATCTTGCAGTTAGCCTTGAAACTCAAGGCCGACCTCATCTTCATGGGCCTGCGTTGTTCGACGCACGTCGCCGCCACCCCTCGAACGCATTGGGCAACGGCCTATGAAATGGTGTGCGGCGCGAGCTGTCCCGTGCTGACTGTCAGGACCCAATGACCGCGACGTGGACGGAGACGGAAGCACCCGAAGTGATGTAAAACGCACTTCATTGGGACCCTACGAGAAGGCGAATACTTCAAGGTGGAACTTCAGGTGTGGCGGTGCTATGCTCACGGGCATCCCCGGAAAAATGGTGGGCGGCTGCGAGTGGCCGAACGCAGCGAGTAGGTATAGAGCCGCCGCCGAGCGGCGCGATCGCAACGATTGCGCTGGTCGTGACACTGATCACAGACGTACGTGTGGTAGTTTAATAATGTGTACATCAACTGAGCGAAGTAAGTACCCGCCTTATGAGGAGCACCGAAGATCGATATCGAACTTTGCTGGATGCGTCCACCACCCTGGCCGATCAGCCCACGGTCAAAGCCGTTCTGCACAGCCTGCGTGACGTTTTGTCCAGCACTTGTAAAATCCATGGAGCCCACCTTTACATCCTGGACGGTGGCGGAGAAAGTCTGCAAGTTTTGGCATTCGATCAAGAAGCGGACGCGCCCGCAATCAAGGTTGGTACGAAGATCTCGCGCATTGGCGCGGCGGCGCGAGTGCTTGAGGAACAGAAACCGGTTTTTCTCCCGGACGTATCACAGGAAATGTTGAAACATCCCGAGCTGGCTCCATTTGCACCGCAGTCTGTCGGCCGAAGCACCTATGTATTTCCCGTGTCTACCTCCCAGCAACGCTACGGAATTCTCGCAGTGACAAAGGAGCGGGGCGAGGAATTCACCCCCGAAGATGTCGAACTGCTCCGTTCTCTGGCGTCGCACGTTGCGGTTGCACTCGAGTGCGCTATGGCAAGGGACAGCGCAGAGCTGTACCAACGACAAGTGGTGAAAGAGCGGGATCGGCTCAGGCTGTTGCTGGAGATCAACAACCACATTGTTTCCAAGCTGGACATTAATGAGTTGTTTCGGTCGGCATCGGCTTCCATCCGGGCTTATTTTCGAAACGACTTCGCCGGATTTTGGTTGATCGATAAACAATCGAACCTGCTTGAATGCGTCCTATTGGATTTCCCCAGCGGTAAAGGTTCCTTGACCGCTGTCCTTAAGTCTGAACTTAACGACACCGATCACGAGAAGCTGCGCGCCCACGTCCCTGAACTGCTGTCGGTCGAAGAATTTGCGAGGCTTCCCGCAGCAATCGTTGAAAAGCTCAAAGCTGAGTCCATCGCCTCGATGGCGATCGCCCCAATGGTAACCGCAGGCCGCCCTTTGGGTTTGATAACGATGGGCAGCCGCCGTCAGAACAACTTCGGACAAGAGGACCTGGACCTCTTGTCACAAATCAGCAATCAGATTGCGCTCGCAGTTGACAACGCGATTGCGTATGGACGCGTCACGGAGGCCAGGGATCGCCTTGAGGAAGAGCGCTTGTACCTCGAATCGGAGATCCGCTCCGAATACAACTTCGCGGATATCGTCGGCAAAAGTGCCGCCCTTCGCAAAGTGCTGGATCAGGTTGCGATTGTCGCACCCACCCAATCAACCGTGCTCCTGCACGGCGAGACCGGGACTGGCAAGGAACTGTTCGCCCGGGCGATTCATAACATCAGCCCGCGTCGCGAGCGCACTTTCGTCCGACTTAACTGTGCCGCCATACCTTCCGGGCTGGTGGAAAGCGAATTGTTTGGGCATGAAAAGGGCGCTTTCACCGGCGCGCTCATGCAGAAACGAGGCCGCTTTGAGTTGGCTGATTGCGGCACTCTCTTTCTAGATGAAATTGGCGACATCAGTCTCGAGCTGCAACCAAAGCTGTTGCGCGCTCTGCAGGAGCGCGAATTTGAACGCTTGGGAAGTACGAAAACCATACACGTCGACGTTCGCCTGATTGCCGCAACCCATCGGGATCTGCAGGGCATGATATGTAACAACCAGTTCCGCGAAGACCTTTTTTACAGACTGAATGTTTGCCCGATTGAGATTCCTCCGCTTCGCGAAAGGCGCGAGGACATTCCGCTCTTGGTGCACTATTTTGTTTTGCGCCACTCCCGGCAAATGCAAAAGCGCGTCAAATCGGTTCCGAAGCAGGCCATGGAGGCGCTCGTGAACGCCGATTGGCCAGGCAATATTCGGCAGCTGGAGAACTTCATCGAGCGTTGCGTGATCTTCACGCAAGGGGATGAATTGAACGTCCTAGGTGCGGAGCTGAAGAAACCATCGGTCCGCTCCGTTGCTTCAGGCGCACCAAGTTTCGAACAGGCCGAGCGGCAAGCTATTATCGATGCTTTGATAGCCGCCTCCGGGAGAATCGCCGGCCAAGGCGGAGCCGCAGAGCGCCTGGGATTGAAGCGAACAACACTCCAAAACAAGATGAATAAGCTGAACATTGGTCGTGCTGAGTATTCCGGGTGACAATCCGGCCGCAATGCGCAGTTTAATTTCGAGAAGTGATGGGGCGGGTATCTGGCATGACATCTGTAAATTTGTCCAAAGCAGCTCAATGTTAAACGGAGGGCCTCGCAAATGAAAGCTGCGCTGGCGCTCATTACAATTGGCACTGTCAGTCTTCTGCTCGGGGCTGCCCCCGTTCTCGCGCTGGACCCATCGCCGGATGTCAGCCGGTACGGGCACACTGCGTGGACTGCCCGGGACGGGTTATCCGTCGGCGCCATCTTTGCGATGGCCCAAACGCCCGATGGCTATCTTTGGCTGGGCGCGGAATTCGGCTTGTTTCGCTTTGATGGCATTCACAGTATCCCCTGGCAACCACCTGCGGGTCAGGACCTCCCCGGCGCTCCTTACAGTCTGCTCGTCACCCGCGATGGCACTCTTTGGATTGGCACGTTTGCTGGCCTCGTGAGCTGGAGTGGCGGCAAGCTGACGCAGTACCCAGAGGTTGGCCAAGTCTTTGTGACATCGCTGCTCGAAGACCGCGAGGGAACGGTGTGGGCCGGCATACTGGGCAGCACAGCGGATACTCCGACAGGCCGGCTGTGTGCAATCCGAAGCGGCCACGCGCAATGCTACTTGAACGAAGGCGCCTTCGGATCGTTCGTTTGGAGTTTGGGTGAGGACAGCTCAGGCACTCTCTGGGCCGGTGCTGAATCTGGTCTTTGGCGATGGAATCCCGGTCCCGCACGGCACTATCCGACGCCGGGGATGCGGATCGATGACCTAAGTAGGGCGGACGACGGACAGGTGTTAATTGCCATTCGTGGTGCCGGACTTAAGCAGATCGTGGGCGACAAAATCGAAAGCTACGCGATTCGCGACGCAATCAATCCGAATGCGCTGCTCCCGGACCGCGATGTCGATTCGAATAAACTGCTCCGTGACCGCAATGGAGGTCTCTGGATCGGAACCCACGAGCGGGGGCTCATCCATATACATCACGGACGGACTGAGGTATTTACGAAAGCAGATGGCCTCTCAGGCGAGATCATCTGCAGTCTTTTCGAGGATCGTGAAGGCAATGTCTGGGTCGGCACCACGGGAGGACTCGATCGGTTTCGAGAGCTCCCAGTCGCTACTCTTTCTGTGAAACAAGGTTTGTCTAGCGATGCTACTCAATCCGTGCTCGCAGCCACAGATGGGAGCATTTGGGTTGGCGCTCACGAGGGCTTGACCAGGTGGAAGAATGGACAAACGACAATCTTCGGCAAGGCAAGTGGACTGCCGGATGATGCACCGCAGTCGCTGTTTCAGGATGGTCGAGGGCGAATCTGGGCGTTCACGGGTCACGGACTTGCTTATTTCAAGGACGGCAGGTTCGTTGCCGTAAATGCCTTACCTGGCGGGAAAGTGCATTACATCGCGGGGGACAAAGCGGGCAACCTCTGGCTTTCAGGCAATAGAGGTCTCTCGCACATGCGGGACGGACGTTTGGTCGAAAATTTCCCCTGGTCAGCGCTGGGG
>DATFZQ010000075.1:0-25823 GCA_035314345.1 Candidatus Acidiferrum sp. | reverse complement strand
GTCTTCGAAGTTGTCCTTCTCGAAATCCATTCCATCCTCCCGAGGGGTACTCCACAAGCCTATGGCCTGCGGGATGCTGCATCAGCTGGAGTCGCCAACTCCCCTCCGCCGCAGCGAAGTTGTTATCGCACTCCTGCATAGTTGTCAAGCATTCTGCTGCAATGCTGGCCAAGATGGTTTGTCGATCAAGACAAGCCGAGGCTAGACGCCAAGTGGTGCGCGCCGTCCCACCTTCGGAATGACAACTAACTTATTGCATACAAAAGACTTAATTGTGGATTGCCGCAGAAGCCTGGCTGGAAGATGAAGTTGCCTGGGGCGAGCGTGCTTTGGAACTCGTTTTTGAGCGGCTGTGCTCCGGGGCTATTTCCGGCGCGCCACCGACCGTGTAAATGCGCAGAACCATGCCGCGACTCACATGGTTGGTGCTCATGTGATTCCACTTCCGCACGTCTTCCGTGGGCACGCTGAAACGATCCGCGATCCCGCCCAGCGTGTCGCCCTTGCGCACGCGGTAGCGCACCAGACGGCTCTTGGACTCCGCGGGAGCCGCCGCAGGAATAATTAGTTTCTCTCCGACATCCAGTGCGGCATGGCGATCCAGATTATTTGCGTCGGAAATCGCCGCGGGCGTCACGCGATATTTTTTCGCAATGGAAGTGAGCGTCTCGCCGGCTTCGATGCGGTGGCGCCGCCAGCTCACCCATTTATCCGCCGGAATATCCGCAATCTCCGCGGAGAATCTTTCAGCGGTGCCCACCGGCAGATGCATCTCGAAGGAAGGATCGTCCGGAGTCGCGAGGCGCAGCAGCGCGGGATTCAGATTGCGGAGAGTGTCGACATCGACGTCAATGGTTTCGGCCACCAGACGCAGATCGATGGCACGGCCGGTCTTCACGACATCCGTCGGCACAGGCTGTTCCGGATCGACTTGTATACCGTAATGCGCGGCGTCCTTGGCGATCAGCGTAAGCGCCAGAATGATGGGCACGTAATTTCTGGTTTCGCGCGGAAGCACGTTGCGCTTGTAGAGCTCCCAGAAATCCGCGTAGCCCGTGCGCTCGATGCCCTTCTGCACGTTCCCCGGGCCGCAGTTGTACGCGGCCATCGCCAGATACCAATCGCCGAATTGTCCATACAGATCGCGCAAATGCTGCGCGGCCGCGCGCGTAGCTTTTTCCGGATCCTGCCGTTCGTCGATCCACCAGGTGTGCCGCAGCCCGTATTCCATGCCGCGATAAGCCACGAATTGCCAGATTCCACGCGCGCCAGCCCTCGAGAGCGCCAGCGGCTGAAAGGCGCTTTCGGCTTGTGCCAGGTAAATCAAGTCTTGCGGAACGCCTTCTTCATGCAGAACGCGCGCAATCATTTCGCGGTAGCGCCCGGAACGCCGCAGACCAGTTTCCACAATGGCGCGGCCGCGCGGCGTCTGGAAAAAATTCAGGAAGGAGAGCACTTCGTCGTTCACCGTGAGCGGCATGTCGTGCGAGATGTTCTTGGCGGCTTCCTCCGCCCGCGCTTTCAGCCGCGGATCGACGGGAAACGTCATCTCTGCGACCTCGTCAATCGGCGCGGGTACTGCGGGCGCTTCCTGAAAACCGTCGCCGGCGCGGAAAGCCAGCAGCTCGTAGCCGTAGACGGTATCCACCACGCGGTGGAACAGTTCGCTGAGCTTTGGATCGCTGTTCGGGTCGTAGCCGCTTGTGAGCATCCAGTCGACGGCTTCGTCAAAATCGCGCCGCGCGGCCTCCAAATGTCCCGCTTTGTAGTTCTGCTCGCCGGAGGCAAATTTCGCTTCCACCTGCGCAATCAAGTAGTCCTTCGGGCTGGGAACTCTAAGTGCCATCGCGGCCAACCATTCGGGAGAAAGTTTTCGCAGCGGAAGCTCTCCGATAGTGGCAGGAACTTGAGAAGCAGCGGCATGGACCGGGGCCAGCGCCGGGACGCGCGCCTGCACGCCGTTTTTGGCAGCATCCTCGCAACCGCCGGTGGCCAGGGCCATTGTCCCCATGAGCGCGGCGTATAGCCCAGCTTTGAGCTTTGGGCGCATCTCCTTATGTTAAGTAGCTGTTACAGTCCAGGTCAACGCTTTCCGGCGGGGGAGGGGTGACCTACTAAATACACGCTCGCGAGCCAGCGACCCGCCTCCTGCCTGTTCCTTACACGACAAGTCCGGGATAGACTCTCACGCGAGGTGTTTCGCGTGAAACCAACTCCCATCGCCCGTCTTCCGAAAACAAGCTGGGCTGTGCAGCTGTTCGCAGTCGTTCTGTTGGGCTTTTCTCTTGAATCAGCACCGTCGCACGCGCAGAACAAGGGTCTTTCCCCTGACAAGCGCGCGCAAATCGAAAAGGCCGCCTCGAGCTTCATGGCAGCAAACAGCGTGCCGGGAATTTCTGTTGCGGTCGTGCAGGACGGCGAGCTGGTCTGGTCCGCAGGCTTCGGAATGGCTGACCTTGAGAATTTTGTTCCGGCGACACCTTTCACACTCTTCCGGCTTGGCTCGATTTCGAAGCCCATCACGGCCACGGCTATTCTGCAGCTTTCGGAACGCGGAAAACTGGATCTTGATGCCGAGGTGCAGAAGTATTGCCCGGCTTTCCCGAAAAAAGAGTGGCCCATCACCACACGCCAGCTGCTCGGCCACCTGGGAGGCATCCGGCATTACAACCCAGACGGCAAAGGCGACATCCCCGACGACAGCGCGAAACATTTCGCAAGCATGGAAGAATCGCTGCAAATCTTCGCCAGCGATCCTCTGGTTGCGAAGCCCGGAACGAAATTCCAATACTCAACGTATGGCTACACTGTGCTCGGCTGCGTCCTGGAAGGCGCCGCTTCCGAAAAATACGTGGATTACTTGAAGGAAAATGTTTTCGAACCGTCGGGGATGGCAGAGACGCAAGCAGACAACTTCTTCGACGTCATTCCCCACCGTACGCGCTGGTATCACAAGGACAAAGCCGGCGTCGTGCAGAATGCCGGCGTCCTGGACTCCAGCTACAAAATCCCCGGCGGCGGCCTGATCTCCTCCGCTGACGATATGGCCCGGTTTGAAATCGCTATTATGGCTAACAAGCTCGTCAAACTGGCCACGCGCGACCTGATGTGGACTCCGCAGAAGGCGGCCGATGGCTCGCAGAACGGCTACGCACTCGGCTGGGCCACGCAAAAGAAATATGGCCTCGCACTTGTGGAGCACACCGGCGGCCAGCAAGGCACCAGCACCTCGATCATCCTTGCACCGGAGCGGCGCGCCGGGATCGTTGTGCTCGCCAACATGGATAATGTCGATTCAGCGGCGGTCTCCACGGAAATCCTGAAGATCGTGTTCGAACTCAAAAAAGACAGACCCGAATAATCGTTCGGTGTTTCCTCCTCCGTCCTGTAGGACGCCTGGAGTGGAAGCAAAATGGCCTCTCAAGAAACGTCTTGACAATTCCTGCGCTTGCACTGATATTAAACCGTATGGTTAACTATTCATCGGCGCCTCTGAATACCACGTTTGGAGCGCTCTCCGATCCCACCCGCCGTGCGATTCTGGCCCGCCTCGCACAAGGCGAGGCCATGGTCACAGAACTTGCGGAGCCCTTCCGCGTTTCTTTGCCGGCCATCTCGAAACACGTACGCATCCTGGAATCCGCGGGCCTGCTCGAGCGCGAAGTCGACGGCCGCGTGCATCGCTGCCGACTGGCAGCCCAGCCCATGAAGAATGCAGCCGCGTGGATCGAGCAATACCGCGCGTTCTGGGAATTGCAGTTCGATGCCCTGGCGAAGTACCTGGAAACGAATGTCGGCAAGGAGAAACTAACATGGCAAGCGCACAGCAAGGCCAAGCGAACCCGGGCTTCACTCTCCAAATCCGCAGGACGTTCGCGGCGCCGCGCGAAAAAGTCTTCGCCGCGTGGGCCGAGCGCGAGCAATTAGAAAAGTGGATGTGCAGGGACGTGTCCGCGCACATGATCACTCATCAAGTGCAGGACATCCGGACCGGTGGACGTTATCTGATGGAAATCCATGATCCGGTGAAAGGCGAAACGTATTGGGGACAAGGCGACTATCTCGAAGTAAAGCCTCCCGAAAAAATCGTCTTCACCTGGTCCTGGAAAAAGGCCGAGCCCGACGGTTCACGCACGGAAATGCATCCCGGCAGCCCCGAAACGCAAGTCACCGTAGAATTCTTCGCCCGTGGAAATTCCACGGAGGTGGTTCTGACCCACGGCGTCTTCAGCTCAACGAAACTCCGCGATGAACATAATGGCGGCTGGAACGGCTGCTTCGACGTGCTCGCGCGAATTCTATAGCGCGCTCGATTCCCGTTTACACGCGCTCTTCTGCGATGGTAGTGTCCCATCGAATCGATCTTGTTCGATGGATCCGCATGGATTCGCGCCAATTGCAAATAGTCTATCGGATGGGCGAAGCATGAAAAACAAAACGAACTTCTGCGCTTGCGTATTTCTCTGCGCCTTCATGTCTCCAGCGTTGTATGCGCAGCAAGCACCTGCGGACGCACCTTATCTGAATGCCAAGCTTCCCGTCGAGCAGCGCGCCGACGACTTGATCTCCCGCATGACGCTCGAAGAAAAAGTCGATCAGCTCGGCCATATCGCTCCCGCGATTCCGCGGCTTCGCGTTCCCTCCTACAACTGGTGGAACGAAGGCCTTCACGGTGTCGCACGCGCCGGCATCGCCACGGTATTCCCGCAGGCCATCGGCATGGCCGCGACGTTCGATGAGCCTCTGATGCACGATGTGGCCGACACGATCAGCACGGAATTTCGCGCCAAATATTCCGCCGCCGTGCACCCCGACGGTTCGACGGACTGGTATCGCGGCCTCACCGTGTGGTCCCCGAACATCAATATCTTCCGCGATCCGCGCTGGGGACGCGGCCAGGAGACTTATGGCGAAGACCCGTTTCTGACCGCGCGTCTCGGCGTCGCGTTCATCACTGGCTTGCAAGGCACCGACCCGAAGTATTTCAAGACGATCGCGACGCCGAAACATTTCGCGGTTCACAGCGGGCCAGAATCCACGCGTCACAGCGTGAATGTTGAGGCCTCTCGCCACGATATGGAAGAAACGTACTTGCCCGCGTTTCGCGCGGCCATCATTGAAGGCAAAGCTGAATCCGTCATGTGCGCCTACAATCGCTTGAACGGAGAGCCTGCCTGCGCAAATTCTGCGCTGCTCGTGGAGCACCTCCGCAAAGACTGGAGCTTCGAGGGTTACGTCGTATCCGATTGTGGCGCTGTCGCTGACGTTTACAAAGGCCACAAATTCACTCCCACTCCTGAAGCCGCCGCCGCTGCCGTCTTTAAAGCCGGAATGGATCTTATTTGCGGCGACTCGCGCAACAATATGAATGCTGATCCCCAGGGGATTTTGGGCGCAGTGCATCAAGGCTTGCTTTCCGAAACTGATCTCAACCGAGCTTTGCGCCGCTTGTTCATCGCGCGATTTCGGCTCGGCTTATTCGATCCGCCATCTTCCGTTCCCTATTCCCGCATCACCGCAGCCGACAATGACACGGAAGCGCACCGGCAGCTTGCGCTTCGCATGGCGCGCGAATCGCTCGTGTTGCTCAAGAATCAGAATAACTTTCTTCCCCTGAAACACGCGCCTCTGACGATTGCCATCATCGGTCCGGATGCCGATAGCATTGATGCTTTGCAAGGAAACTACAGCGGCACGCCGTCAAGTCCGGTCACCATGCTTGCCGGCATCCGCAATCGCTTTCCGCAATCTAAAATCGTTTACGTCCAGGGCACTGGCCTTGTCGGCCCTGTCACCAAATCCGTTCCCTCGGACGCCGTTTGCACGGACACATCCTGCAGCGAGCACGGGTTGAAGGGGAACTACTTTCCCAACATGATGCTCGAAGGCACTCCCGTGATGAGCCGCGTGGATGCGGCCGTGGATTTCGCCTGGGGCGACACCGCGCTATCGGCTCTGCTGCCGAACAAGTACTCCGTGCGCTGGACCGGCGTGCTCGTGCCGCCTGAATCAGGCGACTACTTGCTCGGCTTCACGGGCGAGGACGGTTTTCGAGTCTGGCTCGATGGCGCTCTGCTCGTCGAAGACTGGACTCTTCACCGTCCCGCCAACACCGAAACCAAGAAACTCCATCTCGAGAAGGGCCACACCTATCCCCTGAAGATTGAATACTTTCAGAACATTCGCAGTTCGGAAGCGCGCCTCATCTGGAGCCTGCCCGGCGGCGAAGAAGCGCAAGCCCTGGACGCGACGCGCAAAGCCGACCTGGTGATTGCCGTGATGGGCCTTTCTCCCCGCATTGAAGGCGAAGAAATGAGAGTAAGCGCCGAAGGCTTTTCGAGCGGCGATCGAACGCGCATCGACTTGCCTGCTCCGCAAGAACAACTGCTCGAGCGCGTTGCCTCCGCAGGCAAACCCACGATCCTCATACTAACGAATGGCAGCGCACTCGCCATCAATTGGGCTGACGCCAATCCTAATATTCCCGCAATTCTTGAGGCGTGGTATCCCGGTGGGCAAGGCGGAACAGCTGTTGCGGAAGCGCTCGCCGGAGATTTCAGCCCCGCTGGCCGCTTGCCGGTGACGTTCTATAAATCCGTCGACCAGCTTCCCGCCTTCGACGACTATTCGATGGCCAAACGCACGTATCGTTATTTCAATGGTGAGCCACTCTATCCGTTTGGTTTCGGCTTGAGCTACACGTCGTTTGCGTACAGTCAGCCGAGCGTTGATCACACAAGTATTTCCGCCGCAGATGCCGTCATCATTTCCGTCGATGTTAAAAATGCGGGCTCAGTCGGCGGCGATGAGGTAGTACAGCTTTATCTCACGCACCCCGGCGTTAGTGGCGCACCGCTGAGGTCGCTAGCTGGTTTCGCTCGCATCCATCTCGACCGCGGCGAAAAAAGAAGGGTGAAGTTCGTCCTCCGTGACCGCGATTTGAGCGTCGTCGACGAGTCCGGCAAGCATCGCATTGTTCCCGGCAGAGTCGAAGCCTGGATCGGCGGCGGGCAGCCCATCGCAACCTCAAGCATTGCCAAGCACGCTGGGGCTGCCACCCAATTCACCATCACAAATGAAGCCACTCTGCGGGATTGATCCGCCGAGGGTTCCCCCTATTCACGCGAAACAAATGTTTCGAAAATTCCACTTGCAATCTGGAAGAAAAGTGGTACACTGTCCATGCGTTTGTTGCTCTTGTATCGCCTTTGGATTTGTAAAGCGGTCGCAAGGTCAAACTTGCGGCCTTTTTTTACGTCTGAAAGCGGCCGTAACTCTTAAGAGGGGTTCGGAATTCGAGGCATCAAATAGCTCAATTTAGTAATGCTCGGTTGCAACCCAACCGACAGAAAAGAGTACAGCAGTGAGTAAAGAACAAGGAACAGTGAAGTGGTTCAATGCCAGCAAGGGCTTCGGGTTCATCCAGCGCCAGAGTGGAGAGGACGTTTTCGTCCATTTCTCCGCGATCGTGGCTGATGGCTACAAGTCGTTGAACGATGGCCAAGCGGTTGAATTCGAAGTGACCAAGGGCCCCAAGGGTCTACAGGCCTCGAACGTCCAACCCCTCTAATTCCACTTCACAAAAATACGAAACGGGCGGTGCGCTTCGGCGTCCCGCCCGTTTTTGTTTTTGGTGGTACTGACTTCAGTCTGTACCACGGTTCCGATTACGCGATCTTTAAGCGAGTCCGCCGCTGACCTGAATAGTCTCTCCGGTAACCCAGCGCCCCGCGTCGCTCGCCAGAAAACATACCACTTCCGCGATGTCTTCCGGCGTTCCTAAACGCCGAAGCGCCGTCCGTTGCACCAGCGCTTCTTTGTATGCTGCAGGCGTATCGCTTGCCAGTTCTGTCTCCACAAACCCCGGCAAAACCGAATTGATCGTGATCCCGCGCGCGCCCAACTCTTTCATGTAGCATCGCGCGAGTTGCTCCAGCGCACCTTTCGACATTTGATACACCGCCAGCAAACCGGTCACCTGGGCGACATGCGTGCCGCAAGATGAAATATTAATGATGCGACCGCCGTCGCTCATCCGCGGTACCGCCGCCTGGATGGCAAAGAATGGTCCGCGTGCATTTATGGCTAACGTCCAGTCAAACTCCCTCTCCGTCATGTCGGCCATCGCCGTTCTTTTTCCGACGCCTGCATTGTTCACCAGAATGTCCAACTTGCCGAACTGCTCGATCGTGCCGTTCACCAGTCGCTGGACGCCCGCAACCACGCCCATATCCGCTGCCAGTGCAACGGCTCGACCACCTGCGATCTCTATCGCGGCCACAACCTCCGCAGCTTGCCCTGCGCTGGCGCGATGATTGACCACTACAACAGCGCCTTCGCCGGCCAGACGCTCCGCGATGGCGCGCCCGATCCCGCGCGACGCACCGGTCACAATCGCCACTTTTCCATCGAGCGCTGCACCCATCGCATCTCCTCTTCCTCACTCTGGCGGCTGTCGGCGAAGTCCTTGTGCAGCCGCGGAAGTACAGTATCAAATTCGCTCCACAGTACCTTAAGTCTATTGCCCCCTTCAGCTGGGAATCTCACTCTGGAATGAGCCGCCAAAGACCACAGTGCCTCGATGAGTAGGTTGCGCTGGAAGAAATGGCGAAGGCTGAGTGATGCCCATGCTAAACCGCAAGGAACTTGACCAACTCGAACGGCGGGAACTGCACCTCACCGTCCTCGCGGCTGTGTTTGTCCTCGTGCAGGCCGCCGGGCTCGCCGTACTCATGTATCCGCTAGTGTTTCTGCGCCCTGATAGCGGAAGCAAATGGACGCTGCGCGTTGCCTACTTTGGTTTCTGCGTGCTCACAGTTCTTTTTGCCGGTTACCTGCTAGATCGTCAGCGATTGGTCCGCAAACTTAAGCAAAATGTGATCGAGCAGTTGGAGCGGAACGTCCAGCTTCGCCAGCAAGCCAGCGTCGACATTTTGCAATCCATGCCCAGCCAGGACCATTTCTGGGACCGTCTGACGATGGAACACCGTAGAGCCATGACGATGAAAAAAACGCTGACGCTCTTGCTTGTTCAATCGAAACACTCTTCGAGGGATAAAGACCCCAAACAACGCGAAGCCGCCTGGGGCGAGGCTGCCAAAGCCATGTCCGGCAAGCTCCGTCCTACGGATTCGATCTATAACCTCTCACCTGAACTTTTCGCCATCGTTCTGCCGGAAACCGATACGCTCAACGCCAAGCGCGTGGCCGTTCGTCTGCAGGAACAGCTTCAAGCGGTCCGAGCCAAGTACGATCTTTCGATGGACATCAGCGTCCACAATTTTCCGGAGCATGTGCAGAGCTCCCATGAACTGGAAGACATCGTAAAATCCCTACTTCCCGAAAAGCAGAAATGGGAGCTGCCCGCTGAACCACAGCCAGCCTAGTGTGCTCAGGATCCTTCCCAGTTCATGCGATCAGGCGAGCGCCTGCTTCAAATCGGCAATCAGGTCTTCTGCATCTTCGAGTCCAACTGATACTCTCACCGTGCCTGGGCTTACGTCCGCGCGCTTCAGTTCCTCGGCGCTCATGTTGTAGTGCGAGCTGTAGATGGGAAGTATGACGAGCGACTCAACACCGCCGAGGCTCGCCGCCAGCAGGAACAACTGGACGCGGTCGCAGAAATGCCGAGCGGCAGGTAATCCACCTTTCAGATCAAACGCCATCATCGTGCCGAATCCGCGCATCTGTTTTTTTGCGAGTTTGTGATCAGGATGAGATGCGAGGCCGGGATAGTGCACGCGCGCAACTTTTGGATGTTTCTCGAGGAACTTGGCGACTGCCATCACGTTTTCGCACTGGCGTTCGACGCGCACTCCCAGCGTCTTTATTCCGCGAATCAGAAGATAAGCCGCCTCCGGATCCATCGAGCCACCAAGGTAAATGACCATGTGGCGGATGCGCTCCATCCAATGCTTGTTACCGACGGCGACGCCGGCGATGACGTCAGAGTGTCCTGCCAGTGCTTTCGTGGCGCTGTGCACGACGATGTCGTACCCTAACGCCAGAGGATTTTGCAGCACTGGCGTGGCGAACGTGTTGTCGATGATCGCAATGAGCTTATGCTTCTTGGCAAAGGTAATCGCTTTGTGTAAATCGACGAGCCGCAGTGTCGGATTCGTCGGCGTCTCTACGTAGAGACATTTTGTTCGCGGTGTGGCGAGTTCTTCCAGCCCTGCGAGATCAGTGCCTACCTGATGCACCTTGATACCCATGTCCGGAAAAACGTCTCGCATCAGCCGGTAGCTGCCGCCATAAACCTGCGCCGTAGAAATTAGTTCATCGCCGCACTTAAGGACGCCCAACAGTGCGGAGGATATCGCCGCCATGCCAGAGGCCGTGACTACAGCAGCTTCTCCACCTTCAAGCGCCGCGATCTTTCCCTCCGCAACGCTCAAAGTTGGGTTGCCGTACCGCGAGTAGATGTACGCTTTGCTCTTGCCTTCGGCCCACAACTTCATTTCCGCCGTCGAGGAAAAGGTAAACGTCGACGTGCGGCAAATCGGTGTGCCCACGGGCGCGCCGACGCCGTGGCGCGGCGGTTCACCGCCGTGAATGGCTAGCGTTTGTGGACCGAGTGTTTGCGGGTTGTGCTTGTGAGCTGGCTTGTTTTTCATAACACCACCATTTTGGCGGCGTGGCTCGCACCAGCAAGCACCAATTTGGCGCCGGGCAGCCGTTCGTGAACACACTTTAGGATGCGCGATGCAAAGGCTCGAGCAGAATCCTAGGAAAACTAGCCCTCTTCTTCTGTAGCTTCGCCGTGAGCTGGTTTGTGCGCGTCGATCACTTTTTGCGCCAGCTCGTTCGGCACATAGTCGTAGTGGGAAAACTCCATCGAGTACGTCGCGCGTCCTTGCGTTTTGGAAATGAGGTCATTGGCGTAACTAAGCATTTCTGAAAACGGGACCTGCGCTTTGATGACTACGTTATGCCCGCGCGCTTCGCTGCCCGCGATGCGGCCACGTCGCGAGCTGAGATCGCCCATCAAGTCGCCGGAATATTGGTCCGGCGCGTAGACTTCGACGTGCATCACCGGCTCCAGCAGAGCGGGCTTGGCCATCTTCATCGCTTCCTTAAATGCCAGCGAGCCGGCGATTTTGAAAGCCATATCGGACGAGTCCACGTCGTGGTACTTGCCGTCGTAGAGCACGGCGCGGAAATCCACGACGGGAAAACCGGCGAGATAGCCGCGTGCGGCTGCGTCTCGAATCCCCTTCTCGACCGAGGGAATCCAGTTCCTCGGAATCGCGCCGCCGAAGACATCATCGACAAACTCAACACCTTTGCCGCGTTCAATCGGCTCCATCTTTATGCGGCACACGCCGAACTGGCCGTGCCCGCCGGACTGTTTCTTGTGCTTACCCTCAGCGTCGGCTTTGCCTCGGATCGTTTCGCGGTACGCCACTTTGGGTGGCTTCAGCGTAAGGTCCACGTGATAGCGCTTATGCAACTTCGCGACGACCACCTCGATATGCTGCTGCCCAGACCCCGCAAGCAGGAATTCCTTTGTCTGGGGGTCGCGCATGAAGTGTAGTGCGGGATCCTCCTCGATAATTTTGTGGATGGAGACGCCGATTTTGTCTTCGTCCGCGCGCGTTTTGGGTTCGATCGCGAAGGTGATGGAGGGTTCGGGAAGCTGTGCTGGCTTGTAGTAGATGGGCGCGGCTTTGTCACCCAGCGTTTCGCCAGTCGTCGTTTCTTTCAGCTTGGCGACGGCGCCGATATCTCCCGCGTGCAATTCCGCAATTTCGGTGAACTGTTTGCCCTGTACAACTTGCGTGTGCTGGAAGCGCTCAAGCGTGCCCCGATTGAAATTCGTCAGCGTGGCGTCATTTTTTAGGACACCGCTCTTCACTTTGAAATAGTTGATCCGTCCCGCGAAAGGGTCCGCGAGCGTCTTGAACACAAACAGGGAAAGTGGCTGGCCGTCATCATACTTGCGCTCCACGCGCTCGCCCTTGCCGTTGGGCTCCGTGAAGCCCACCTGCGCATGCTCATCGGGATGTGGAAACGCATCGGCCAGAAAAGTTAGCAAGCTGGCGGTTCCCACGTTGCGTAGCCCAGAAACCATCAGCACTGGGAATATTTTCTCCGCCACGATGGCCTTCCGGACGCCGGGAATCAAATCAGCAATGGGAATCGTGCCTTCCCTGAAAAACTCTTCCATCAATTCGTCGTCGCCCTCCGCGACCATTTCCACGAGCTTTTCGTGCGCTTCCTTGGCTTCATCGGCAAGTGCGGCAGGAATCTCTTCAATTGACGGCTTCCCATCTCCATCCGGCTTGTAGATGTGTGCTTTCATGGCGACAAGGTCGATCACGCCGCGGAAGCCTTTTTCCGTACCGATGGGAAGCTGCAGCGCAACCACGTTCCGCCCAAACACCTGTTCAAGCGATTCCATCGAGCGCTCAAAACTGGCCAGCTCCCGGTCCATCCAGGTCAGTACAAACGCGCGCGGAATATCGTATTCGGTGCAATAGTCCCAAACCTTTTCCGTGGTCACTTGCGCGCCAACGTGCGCGTCCACCGCAATCAGCGCCGCGTCCGCGGCAATCAGCGAAGCTTTTGTCTCGGTGATGAATGTCGAGTAACCGGGTAGATCGATGAAGTTGATTTTGACCTTTTCGGAACCACCCGGATGCCCTCCGGAACTGGGCCATTCCGCGTAGGCGAGCCCGGTCTGAATGGAGATTTTCCTCGCGATTTCTTCTTCGTCCCAATCAGTAGTGGTGCTGCCTTCCGCAATTTTTCCCCAGCGCGGCGTCATCCCCGCGGTGAAAAGCAACGACGACACCAGTTGCGTCTTCCCGGTGCCGCCGTGGCCGACAATGCCAACATTGCGTAAGTCCTTGGTGAGATAGCTCTTCATATAGACCTCCCTTTGCGTGGCCCCGGCGATGCCGGCGCCAACAGGCGAGGTCCGTCCCGAAGAATTCAGGCGCGGGCCTGCGCCTGGGTGTGCCATTCAGAAGTTGTGATGGAGAGCGTGGCCCCGATGCCGGCGTTCTGCAGGATAAGGCGCCGGACAAGCATTATCTACCCCTGGTCCGTTCCCCAACTCCGCGGATGCTAGCACACGCCCTTGCTCCCGGCAATCTCACATCCTAGTTTGGGTCTACGGCATGCAGCGGGGTACTGGGCCGTCGCAGAACGGTCGCGGAAGCAATTCGCGCGGCTTTGCCTATCGGCCTCGGGCATCCCACGGACATGCTCTCTTCACATGCTCGACAGATGCTTCCAAGAAATGCGGACCAGATAAATCCTTCGTTGACCCAGGGATATTTTTCCAGGACTAGTACCGCGACAGATCTCGGCGGTTAACGCGCTGGTTCTTACCCCTTGAAGATAAACACGTTAAATCCTCTGCGCCTAAGTCACCCGGCCATCCGCGTGCTCATACAATCGTGGGGATGTTTGTCTCCAGAGCTACGGCAAATGGCTTTTCCACCCCAGCGCATGGCGGCAGCACGGCGCGGGCGATATTCGTAGGTCATCAGGTTGCTGCTTGAGGATGTGATCCAGGAGGGAAATCATGGACGAGTATCAAGAATCGAACCACAACGATCAGAACAGTTGGGCGGCTTTGCAGGCTGGCGCAAACCGCTTGCTGCTCATCGTAGTCGTAGCGCTGTTTGGAGTCACCGTAGTGACATTCGCTTACGCCATTCACCAACAATCGATCGTTCGCCAGCAGTCAGCGCAGGTCGCAACAACCACCGAGGCCATGAACCAGATGCAAGGGCAACTAAATGCCTTGACTGCTAAACTTAATGAAGTGACAGCAGCGCAGACCTTGCCCCAGGCCCCAGCGACACCCACTTCGGTTCCCGACGCGGTTAATTCAGCAGCCGCGGCAGACACTTCCGCACAGACCCCTGAGGCCGCATCCACGGCCACCCCCGTCGCCCCCGCCAAGCCCGCACCCGCGAAAAAGCACGTCGCCAATCGTCGCGCCCCTGTTGTCGACAAGAAATACGTGCAGCTCCAGGCTCAGTTGGCTGAGCAGGAGAAAAAACTGAAAGAGACACAAGACGAAGTAGCCAAAAACCGTTCCGATCTCGAAGGTACCATCAATTCCACTCGCGATGACCTGAACGGTTCGATTGCCAAGACGCACGATGAACTCGTGGTGCTCGAGAAGCGCGGCGAGCGCAGCTACTTCGAATTTGACCTCTCCAAGCAAAAGCAATTCCAGCGCGTCGGGCCTCTCACACTTTCCCTTCGCAAAACGGATACGAAGCACAAGAGCTACGACGTGGCGATGATCGTGGACGACAATGAGCTTCAGAAGAAAAAAGTAAACCTGTACGAACCCATCTGGATTCACACGGAGAACGACTCCCAGCCCGTGCAGATCATCGTGAACCGCATCGACAAAGATACAGTTCACGGTTACATCAGCGCTCCGAAATACAAGCCGTCCGAGTTGGCAACTGCCGGTTCAGCCAACGTGACCCCGGTCTCCGCCAAGTCGCCGGCCAACGCGCCGGTTCCGTCGCAACCGCAGCAGCCTCAGCAATAGATTCTTGTGTTTTTCACAGGAGGGCATCCTCAGGGTGCTCTCCTTTTTTTGCGTCTTCTCAAGTGCCGAAGTCTCACGGCGCTCGTTCGAGAACCGGTTTCAGTGTGACCTGGCTGTCCTTCAGAATCTCAAGCGTGCACTTCCATTCGGCAAGTCCAGCATTCTTAATCACCAATGTGGCTTCCAGCCGCGAGCTTTAGTTTTGCAGGGGGCTGCCAACGAACTTGTCGTCTACGAAAACTTCTGCGCCATCGGGGTCAGACGTTCGTCTCGTAGCCGGGGCACGAAAGCACAGGCAGCCGCGGGTATCTGGCGAAACGGGGATCGCTGCGTGATAGTTCGCAAAGGAGAAAGATTGCACCGCGGTTGGATTCGACGATGTGGGCGTGCGCACAATCCGCGCAAAGCCCCGCTTGCGTTTGCGTCGCCTTGGCATCACTCTCATCCCTCATGCAGCCAGAATAACGCATACGCCTTGGGAACAGAAAGAAACCAAAATCGTATTGGGCTAGCGGCTCTTGCGGACGCCCTTGACTTTCGCTAGATGC
Source organism: Candidatus Acidiferrum sp. (assembly GCA_035314345.1). Taxonomy (GTDB): domain Bacteria; phylum Acidobacteriota; class Terriglobia; order Acidiferrales; family UBA7541; genus Acidiferrum. The sequence continues at coordinate 10,751 of DATFZQ010000075.1, read as the reverse complement.
GCCCGAGCCTTCGTCACAAAACCCAGAAACCTGCGCGCCAATTCATGTATCCGTTCCTCCTGACGTTGCTGGATGGCTTCCTCAGGCACCAATTCTCCACCAACGCCGATGGCACACGCTCCCGCAAGAATAAAGTTTGCGGCTGTCAGTTGATTTACGCCTCCCGCCGCAATCAAGGGCACGTGTCGAAACGGTCCTTTCAGCGCTTTGATGTATTTGTCGCCGCCGACTAGCGAGCACGGGAAGACTTTCACGAAGTCCGCCCCCGCTTTCCAAGCCGTCGTCACTTCCGTTGGTGTCAGCGCTCCGGCTAAAACCACCGTATCTTTTTTAATTGCAAATTCCACGAGCTGCAGATCGAGACCGGGACTTGTCAGGAATCTCGCTCCGGCCTCCAGGCAGCGGTTCGCCGTTTCCGTGTCGAAAATCGTGCCCGCACCCACAATCACGTCCGGATTGTTCCGCGCCAGATCGGCAATCAAATCAATCGCTCCCGGTACAGTCATCGTGATTTCTACGATCGGTATTCCACCGTGAGAAACTGCTTGCGTAGCAAACCGCGCATCCTCAGCCGAACGAAAACGCACGGCCGGCACGATCCCGATTTCCTCAATCCGAGCGCGAACTTCTTCCTTCTTCATGGAAATGGAGTCCTCTCGCTACAGTGCGCCCGCGTCATGCGCCTTCCTCGAAGCCCGCCTCTGGTTCGGGGAGTTTATCGTGGTCGCCGGCCACCCATACGTAAAGCGCCGGCAGCAAATAGACGCTCAAGAACAATGCGCCAAGCAGCCCGCCAACAATGACGATGGCGAACGGCCGTTGCGAATCCGATCCTATGCCTCGAGAAAGCGCTGCCGGCAAGAGGCCAAGAATCGCCACCAACATCGTCATCATGATCGGCCGCAAACGAAGCACCGCGCCGTCCACCGCTGAATCCTCAATCGAGTGGCCGCTCACGCGCAGTTGATTGATATATTCCAGCATAATCACCCCGGTTTCCACGGACACGCCGAAGAGGGCGAGAAATCCGACGCCCGTAGAAACGCTGAAATGCGTCCCGGTTATCACCAATGCGAGCAGCCCGCCGATTGGCGCCATCGCTACGTTCGCGAGAATCAGCAAGGACCACTTCGCCGAGCTGAACATCGAATACAAAATCACGTAAATCACCAGGATCGTGATGGGCAGCACGATCAAAAGCCGCCGTTGCGATCTTTTCTGGCTTTCATATTCGCCAGCCCAATCAATGTGATAGCCGGTTGGAAGTTTCACCTGTTGTTCCACCAGCTTCATCGCCTCCTCGACGGCGCCTCCCAGGTCGCGCCCTCGCACGCTGTACTTGATCGCGACATAGCGCGAATTCGATTCGCGATAAATCTCCGACGCGCCATCATGCACTTCAATTTTCGCAAGCTGCGCCAAAGAAACTCGCTCCCCAGAAGGGGACAACAGCCGGATATTTTCAATCGCCTCTTTCGTCTCGCGATAGGGCGCCTGATAACGCACCACCAGGTCGTAGCGTTGCTCACCCTGCAGTACTTGGCTTACCGCTTTGCCGCCAACAGCCGTCTCCACGGCGTCTTGCACATCTGTGACGTTGATTCCAAAACGCGCAGCTCGCTGACGGTCTATCACCAGATTCAAGTTGGGCTGTCCCAGCACTCGAAAAAGCCCAAGATCCTCGACGCCATTCACCTTTCGCATCACCGTGACGACTTCATCCGCCTTTTCCTCCAGCAGCTTCAAATCGTCGCCATACATTTTTACGGCCAGTTCGCCTTTCACGCCGCTGACGGCTTCCTCCATGTTGTCCGAGATCGGCTGCGAAAAATTCCATAGCACTCCGGGAATCTTGCTGAGCTCGCGGTCCATCGCGGCGATCAATTCATCCTTGTCTTGGTGGAAAACGGGCCGCCATTCGGATTTCAGTTTCAAATCCACGAAGTATTCCGTGTTGAAAAATCCCGTGGTATCCGTTCCGTCGTCGGGACGCCCGACTTGGGAAACAACTTGTTTCACCTCGGGAAATGACGCGAGTATGATCCGCGCCTGATTCATCACTCGAGTACCCTCAGTTGGTCCCGTGCTTGGCGCCAGCGTCCCGCGTGCCCAGATCGCGCCTTCGTCCAGATGTGGCAGGAACTCCGATCCGATGATGCCGCTTACAATCAGAAAGACCGCTGCCGCCAGCACGAGTGTTCCGACCGTCACAGTCAACTTCCTGCGCTCGATAGTCCACTGCAAGGAAGACTTGTACTTTGTCCGCAAGAATTCCATCACCGGGTTTCGCCACTCGCGCACACCGTCCCGGAATTGCCAAAACGCCAGAACAGGTGCAATCGCAATCGAGAAAATCAGCGCCCCCAAAAGTGCGAACGAAACGGTCCAGGCCATTGGCTTGAATAGCCGCCCTTCCACGCTTTGCAACGTGAAAATAGGCAAATATGCCGTGACAATGATGGCGCGCGCGAAAAACACCGGTCGGAGCACTTCGAACACCGCGTCTCGGATTCGTTCCATCGGCGACTTGAACGAACTCGTTGCCGCGCTGAAGTGCCGCACAATGTTTTCGATAATCACCACGCTTCCGTCCACTACCATTCCAAAATCCAGCGCTCCTAGCGAAAGAAGATTCGCGGGAATCTTGTTCAAGTCCAGACAAATCGACGCGAACAATAAAGAAAACGGAATCGTCAGCGCCACAATGATGGCGCCGCGCACGTTACCAAGAAAAAGAAACAGCACCAAGGAGACCAACAAAATCCCGTCGATCAGGTTGTGCAACACCGTATGGGTTGTGAGATGAACCAGGTCGCTGCGGTCCAGAAACGGGACGATCTTCACGCCGGGCGGCAGAATGTGTTCGTTCAATTCCTTCATCTTGTCGTGGATGGCCGTCAACGTCTCGTCCGGGTTCGCTCCCTTCCTCAGTAGCACGATTCCCTCGACCACATCTTCGTTGTCGACGATTCGCCCGTCCTTGCTGGGAATTGCCTTGCCTATTTGTCCCAGACGGATTTTCTGGCCTTGCGTAATCGTCCCGATGTCCATTACGCGAATGGCCGTTCCGTTTTGCGTCTTGATCACCGTTTGCCCGATGTCTTGTACGCTCGTAAACAGGCCCATAGCCCGGACGTTGATCTGTTGCAGTCCCTCTTCCACGAAACTGCCGCCGGCATTGACATTGTTGTTGGCGAGCTGCTGCTCCACCTGGCCAATGCTCAGTCCGTAGGACACCAATTTGTTCGGATCGACGCGCACTTGGTATTCGCGCGTGATTCCTCCAAAACTCGATACATCGACCACATTTGGCACGGACTTGAATTGCTTCTCGAGCGTCCAATCCTCGATGGATTTCAGCTCCATCAAGTCATACTTGGGATTCGTACTCTTGAGCGTGTACCAGAATATCTGTCCCACCGGGCTCCAGTCGGTCCCCATTTGCGGCGTGATACCCGCAGGCAACGTCACGGCGGAGAGTCTTTCTAAGGCTTTTTGCCGATTCCAATCGTTGCTCGACTGGTCATCGAAAATCAGCATCACGCTCGAAAGTCCGAACAGTGACACGGAACGAAGATGCTCCAGGTGCGGCATTCCGTTCATCTGAATTTCGATGGGCACGGTGACTTGTTGCTCCACCTCCTCCGCCGCGCGGCCCGGCCACTGGGTGATGATCTGCACGTAATTATTTGCTACATCGGGGTAGGCTTCCACGGGCAGATTGTGAAACGAGATGGCGCCCCAGAGGAGCAGAAGAACCGTCACCATCATGATGATGAAGCGGTTCTTCAGCGCGTATTCGACGAACCCGCGAATCATCGCTTAATCCCCGCCCCCATCATCGAATTTCGTCTCGCCGCCCGTCTCATTGTTCGACCGTGTTCTGCAGCACCAGCGCGTTGTTCACCACCTGCTGCCCGGCATGCACTCCTGTGACAATCTCCTGCATCTTGTTCGGAAGTATTTCTCCTGCCGTGACCTCCGCACGCCTGAATGTTTTATCTCCCGCGGGCATGTACACCCACTCCCGGTCATGCAGATGCAAGATTGCATCCGCCGGAACGGCGGCGTGCATCTCCTTTTTCTCGCCGTGGAACGTGGCGGTCACGAACATCCCTACTTTCATCAATCCGGAATTCTCCACTTCGATTCGCACTTTTGCTGCTCGGATGTTGGGATCAAGAATTGGCCCAATGTTGCCGATTCGTCCTTTAAATACCTTGTCAGGATAAGCGCTCAAACGAACCTCGGCCGTCTCGCCGACATGCACGTTGGCAAGATCATTCTCGTAAACATCGCAGAGAATCCATACGTGGCTCAGATCGGAGATCGTAAACGGATTTGGCGATCCCAGGCCCGCCACTCCTCCCGCGTTTGTAACTTGCTGGTCGGTGATCACTCCGGAGACAGGCGCGCGAATGTCCACGACTCCCGCCGGATGGTCCAGGTTACCGCCTAGCACCCGGAGCCGCTCAGCTGCGGTTTCCACGTCGATTTTTGCTTTGTCTTCGGTGTCCTGTGCAGATTCCAGGTCCTTTAGCGCGAAAGCGCCTTTTTCATACAGTTCCTTGGCACGACCGAACTGCGCACGCGCCACGATTTCATCTGCGACGGCCTTACGGTAATCGGAAAACGCCGAGGAAATATCCGAGCTCTGCACACGAAGCAATATCTGGCCCTTCTCGACCGCATCGCCCAACCGCGCCCGAATTTCGACGACTCGGCCCGAGGCTATGGAGATAACCGGAACCGTTCGCGCCACATCGGGGCTCACCACCCCCGTGGCAACCAAATGAGAAGTAGCCGCGTATTCAATCGCCGTAAACAGCGGAAATTGTTCCGGGTGGTCGACCTTAACCACGTTTACGTCTTGTTCGCGCTCGACCCTCGCAGCCGGCGGCGCTTCCGCCTTGGGGTCACTTTTACTCTCGCCGCAGCCGGCGGCAAAACCCGCCAGGGCAAGCGATAGCGCCAGGTATTCAGCGCCCATGCGAATCATTGTCTGACCTCACATCCTGCCGCGAGATTTGCCCATCTCGCCGCAGCCAAATAAAAAGAGAAATCATGAAATGGTCGCTGGATCGGAACGGTTCTTCCTTGACCATTCGAATTAGCCGGATAGGGATGCGCCCGGACAATCGAAGCACTATATAAACCGCTCCGGGTGCGTAAGTTTACGGCCTCTTTAACAGAATGTTTAAGACTGAAAAACGAGGGTAGGAGGAGACCGGCCAAGCAGCGAGAAATCCAGCAGTCTGGACACGCCAGGGGAAACCCGCAAACATGTTTTCCGCGGCTGCGATGGCCAGCCAGGGAACTCGTTTCTTTCCTCGAGTTTCCCCGTCGACGAGTGTGAGGGAATTAGAGCGGCGCTCTCCCAGAGAGGGATTGTTGCAGAGTTCCAAAGCCTCTCGCACTGCCAGATGAATGCCGGAAACGCGTCCGGTGTGGCAAGAGTAAAGTTTCCGTGGCCATCGTTCAACAGCACGGCGACTTGCTTGTGTAGCCAGACGCTGCTAACGAGTACATCCAAAGCACTGTCGCCGTTTACGTCCCGTGCCACGATCTGCAGCCCGCCGATAGGAGCAGTCACACCAAACACTTGCACGGCGCCGGCCGTCATCTTTAAACGAATCGAATACTGCGTGGTGCTGGAGGATTTGTTCTCTTGGAGTTCTACAGTCGCCAGATCCGGCTTTCGGTCACCGTCAAAATCCGCAATGGCAAAAGTCGAATTGAATCCTGGCGAAGAATCGGGCGACTGCTGCGCTGGAGGGCGGCTTGCAACTGCGCAGCAGGCTCCACCAAGAACAAAACAGAAAGCCGCAAGGGCCCTAACAGGGGCTCCTGATAAGCCAAGGCTTTTATGGCTGCTTGAGAGCATGAACTTCAGTAAGAAACGCAATCTCTTGACACTCGCTGCTCGATATTGTCCCGCCAGAATACCATTCCCAGGACAAAATCAGCTCGTATTCGCTCTGAAATCTTCGTGAGAGACTAGCGCTTGTCCGGGGGAGCCGCCGCGGGAGCGACGGCGGGTGATGAGGGAGGAGCCGGTGGCTTCCCGAAACGCGCCTCATCGATTTGTGGGTCAAGTTCGATCTTTTCTACGACAATTCTCTGCGTAACGTCCGCGCCGGGAGTGTTTGAAACAAGCTCAAACGCGAACTTCAACCCTCCGACGTCCCGGTAATCGTGAAAGAGAGTCTCCCGCGTGACCGCTTCGCCGTTCACGCTATCACCCCCGGTCCACTTGGCCAGTAAAAGTGTTTTCGTGTCGAAGGAGTACGAAGAGACTTGGCCGTCCTTGTGTGTCACCTTGAGCACGTAGGCATCTCGGCCCTCGACTTTCTCCGTGCCGGTCAGTTCAATGGTGTTTCCTTTAGCTTTCGCGTCCACCAGCGGGCCGTCGAAGTCAGCTTCATTCACTGCATCCTTTATGTCCTCCGCTGACATGGGCTCCGGAGCGTTTTTACCCACAAAGGGATTGATCATCCAACCAGCGTCCTTGCCGTTGAACGAACGCACCACAGTCTTGCTTTGGATGGTCACTTCATTGTGCATCTTCCCCGGCCGTTTGAACTCGGCCACGAATGGCCCGTACAACTCCGGATTGAAGTAAATAGTGCCCGTAATGCGCTCAGTCTGCACGGCCTTGGCTTTCTCTAGCCCGCCGCGGGCAGCGAGCACTTTGGCGACGATCTCGTCGGTGGTCTGCGCTGCCGCCCTCGTCGGGCACGCCAGCTGAATTCCCACCTGGAGCCCCAATTGGAAGATGGCCAGCACCAGGGCGCGCTGCAGAATCCCATACTGCTTTGTTTTCATAGGTATCCTACTTGGAATACGCGGCCTTTTACGGCCGCGTCCTTCTTCATGGTCCTTTGTCATGTTAAGAGGAGAAGCAGTCTGGGTCAATTTCGTTGCCCGGAGGCTTCGTCAGCTTGCTCCTCCCGCATGGACCGCCACTACCAGCAAAGGGACCAAGATGCTCTTGACGGAGTACAGATGGACGAATACCCTGCGGCACCGGGCCGTTTCGGGGCTGGGGAATAATCGATCTAAGTGCGTGCAGTAGATAAGCCGTGGAAATCCAGGAACCTGAATGGGGGAGACAATGAATCGGATGAGATGGGCGGTAATCCTCCAGGGGATTCTTCTGGTTTCGTGCCTGAGCAAGGGACAGACTCTCCCGCCGAATGTGACCAAGCAGGTAGACAAGGTCTTTAAAAAGTGGGACAAGCCAGACTCGCCGGGCTGCGCGCTGGGAATTTACAAGGACGGACAAATCGTCTACAAGCGCGGCTACGGAATGGCCGATCTGAACGACGACGTGCCGATCACGCCTGCGACTGTATTCCACGTGGCGTCGATGTCCAAACAGTTTACGGCTACTTCGATCGTCCTGCTTGCCCAGCACGGGAAACTCTCCCTCGACGACGATGTGCGCAAATACATTCCGGAGCTGCCAGATTTCGGTGAGCGCATCACCATCCGGCACCTGGTTCATCACACCAGCGGGCTTCGCGACCAGTGGAACCTTCTTGAGTTGGCAGGCTGGCGCTATTCATTGGATCTAATAACAGATGACGATGTGATGTCCGTGATGACGCGTCAGAGAGACCTGAACTTCAAGCCCGGCGACAAACACGTTTATTGCAATACCGGCTACACGCTGATGGGACTGATCGTCAAACGAGTGAGCGGCATGTCGCTGCGCGAGTTTACCACCAAGAATATTTTTGAGCCGCTGGGAATGATCCACACCCACTTCCGCGACGACCACGCGGAAATCATAAAGCACGATGCGCTGGGCTATGAACAGGAAGGCAAGGACAAGCCCTTCCGGATGAGTCTGACGAACTTCGACACCGTCGGCGCAACCAGCCTGCACACCACGGTGGAGGATTTGCAGCTCTGGGATGAAAATTTTTATCACCCGCGCGTCGGAGGGCAGGCATTTCTCCTGCAGATGTTCGAGCGCGGCAAACTCAATAGCGGCGAGCAGCTCGATTACGCGTTTGGGCTGGTGCTGGGCAAGTACAGAGGGTTGCCAACAGTGGACCACGGCGGCGCCGATGCCGGCTATCGCTCGGACCTCATACGCTTTCCGGAGCAGCATTTTTCCGCGGCGGTGCTTTGCAACTCCGCGGAGACGAATCCGAGCCGGTTGGCCCGTCAGGTCGCCGACATCGTACTCGCGAAAGACTTAAAGCCCGCCGATGCGACTCCGACAAAAGAACCGGCCAAAAATACCGTAGCGACGCTCACGGCCGAGCAGATGGCCGCGATCGCAGGGCTGTATTGGAACAGGGATGATGATGATTTCGAGAAAGTCCAAGTGAAAGACGGCAAGCTGCAGATCGAGCTTGGTGGTGAGTTTCGCGGTCTCAAGCCCGCCGGAGAGGCACATTTCCACGTAGCTGATGTTCCCTGGGGAGATGATGTGGACATACATTTCGTGGGGGCCACAGCGGAAAAGCCGCGGCGTCTCGAGCAGAGTTTTGGCGGTGGAAAGCCAAACATTTTTGAATCTGCGACGGCGTACACTCCCACTTCGGCGGAATTGGCTGAATATGTCGGTGCCTATGTCAGCGAAGAAATCGACCCCGTCTACCGCATGGTCCTTCGAGACGGCAACTTGACCCCTCACGCGGCTGAAGAGCAAACCTGATACGCTCCACCCAGCGGAGCGTGACGTTTTTACCGGGAAAATCGGGACAGTGCGCTTCACGCGTGACGTGAACCAGCACATTTCCGGCTTTATTCTGAATGCCGGCCGCATTCAGAATTTTCATTTCTCGAGAAAAGCCAACTAGGGTTGGGCGGCCGATGCCTTCTCAGAAATGCAGTTTAACGGGGCCAGAGCCACCCAAACGTTCCGGCGGTTAGCAAACCGTAGACGAGGCCGTCCATCACTTCCTTGATGGTCATGCTCCAAGTCTGGCCCTTCCATATCGCGTTACTCAGCTGCCCAAGCCCATACGCCATAAATGCGGCCGTCCCCGCGACCCGAAACACGGCGAGATAGCTTGTACCCGGGGCAACGGTGTGCCCGGTGAGATAGGCAACGAAGAACGCGACGATTAGACAATAGCCGAACCATTGCCCGAGGAACTTTGGCATGGCGACCGGGCCATTAGGAAAAACGGTCATCATGCCGACAGGTCCTTGCTTATATTTTTCTTGCATGGCTGGCGTCTTCATGTCCTTGTGGGTCGTAAACGGAAAAATATAGAGCCCCCGCGTCAAGCCCGCACCGCCGAGAACGGCGAGGAGTTTGTCCTCGTCGGGCAACTGCCGGTAGTCGCCACGGTGGTAGGGCAGCACGGTATGCATGATGGAGCTGGCGATGAACACGATAACCGCCGAGAGCAGGATCGGGAGCCAAAGCGCGGCAAGAGAGACCATGCGCAACCTCCTGAATAGTAAAGACGAATGCGGGAATATTGGTCGCGAGGCTACCGCCGAACCGGGCCGGGGTCAAGCGCTTAGCGCGAAAGCCGTTCAGGGAAAGACTGTAGCGCGATATGTTTCTCGGCCTCCCATGACGGTGAGCAGCACTTTCGATTTCAGAATGCGCTCAGGCGGCGCGGAGAGAATATCCTCGGAGAGAACAACAAAATCCGCCAATTTTCCGGCAGCGAGAGTGCCTTTTCTGCTTTCTTCAAAACTGGCGTAGGCGGCATCTCGCGTGAAGTGGCGAAGTGCGGCTTCGACGGAAATGCGATTCTGCGGGTACCAGCCGCCCGCGGGTGTGCCTTCTGGAGTGATGCGCGTGACCGCGCAGTAGATTCCGCGCAAAACTTCCATCGAGAAGACAGGAAAGTCACTTCCGAAGGCTTGAACGGCTCCTGCGTCGTCGAACAGCTTAAAAGCGTTGGCATGAGAGGCACGCGCGGGGCCGAGGAGCACGGCGTAATTGTCGAGTGTGGTGGCGTCAGGATTTGCGAAGAGGGCTTGTGTCGAGGCAATAACACCGAGCTGCTGGAAGCGCGGATAGTCGCTGAGCGCCGGGACTTCCACATGCTCGACGCGGTGGCGGCGGCCGGTAGTGCCGTTCGTCTTTGCGGCATATTCGTAGGAGTCGAGCGCCATGTGGATAGCCTTATCGCCGATGGCATGCAGCAGGATTTGGAAGCCGTGTTGGTCGTAAAGGGCAACGGAATGATTGAGCTCGGCCTGGGTCCACATGGGGATGCCCACGCCGCCGCCGACGTAGGGATCGAACATAACGGCAGTTTTGGCGTCTACCGTGCCGTCGAGGAGCGCCTTAGCTGAACCAAATTTGAGCACAGGGCCACGATAGGTGTCCCGCAAAGACTCGAACTGCCTCAACTCCTCAGAGGACGGGTTTTTCTCGAGCGGGATAGCCACGTAAAAGCGCACTTTGAAATTCCCTTCCGCCAAGACGCGCTCGAAAGACTTCATTTCGTTTGGCCCGAGACCTGGTGTGGCGTTCTGTAGCGAGGTAATTCCATAAGAGGCGGCAAGATCCATGAGCTGCTTGAGCGAGTCATAGTCTTCGGCAGCGGTCGGTGGCGGAATGTGACGAAGAATAAGGGAGACGGCAGCTTCTTTGACTTCGCCGGTGGGCTCGCCGTTGGAATCGCGCTCTATACGGCCCTCGGACGGGTCGGGAGTTTGCCGTGTGATCCCCGCCATCGCGAGGGCCATCGAATTCGCAAGTCCCATGTGGCCGTCGCGCTCCCAAATGAAAACTGGGCGGTCGGAAATAATGGCATCGAGATATT
>DATFZQ010000074.1:0-16122 GCA_035314345.1 Candidatus Acidiferrum sp. | reverse complement strand
CAAATTGCTTGGTGAAGTTCCCGGGGTGCCGCGGCAAGTCAACAATCTACCGACGGCAGCCGCGATATCGCCGGACGGAAGATTTGCTGTGCTGCTGCATAGTGGGTACGGCGCTTACACTTCTGGAGAGAAGCAGTCTCTCTCAGTGCTAAATCTTGAAACGAATGAATTGAGCGATTTTCCGGATGATCGACTGAGCAGCAAAGCACGGCAGACGTATTTTATTGGGCTGGCGTTCAGCCTGGATGGCAAGCACCTATTTGCGAGCATCGCCTCGCTCACCGATCCGCTAGGGAAAAAGAAGGGGAGTACTGGCAACGGCGTTGCGGCTTATAGCTTTGAGAACGGGCGAGTCGCTCCGGAACGATTTATGGCTTTGGCGCCGCGAGGGACAATCCCCTCCGGCAAGGAACGGCGCGCTGAGTTTAAGGACGTCACCTACCCTGCGGGATTGAGTGTTGGCCAGAGCGACGGCGAAGAAAGATTGCTTGTGGCGAGCAACAACTCCGACGAAGCCATTCTAATGCGTTCCAGCGACGGAAAAATCATCTACCGATTTGATCTTTCAACCATGAAGCGGATTCCGGCTTCGCTGCCTTATACGACAGTGATGACGAAGGATGGGAAACGAGGATTCGTTTCGTTGTGGAATGCTTCTTCCGTCGCGGAGCTTGACCTGGTGAAGGGTCGTGTGCTGCGGATCATTGCGCTGCGCAAGCCGGAGTCACCGCTCGCGGGAGGGTCGCATCCGACGGCGCTGTTACTGAACCGGGATAATTCGCGGCTTTACGTCGCGCTGACCAACCGCGACGAAATCGCGGAGCTGGACGCGAACTCGGGAAGAGTTTTGTCTTATTTTTCGACGAAGCTGTCGGGACAAAGATACGGCGGAAGCGATCCTGAATATCTGGCGCTCTCGCCGGATGAAAAGACGCTTTTTTCAGCGGATGCGATTTCAGACTCGGTAGGGGTATTCGATCTTGAGGAGGTTACCGTAGGCCGTTCAGGTGAATCCGCGAAAGCCATTGGGTTCATTCCTACGGAGTGGTATCCAACAGTTGTGGTCGCGACTGGGAAGGAGTTGCTGATTGCAAGTGCGAAAGGAAAGGGATCGGGCCCGAATCCAACATTGATCGGCAAGACGGCGGACGGCCGTCCGAAGTACCAGTATGGACCGGCAATGATCCACGGTTCGCTGGCACGCCTTCCGCTTGCGGACGTGACAGCAAATCTCCCGGCATACACAAAACAGGTGGTGGAAACCAATGCCCAGCGTGGCAATGGGGACCGCGTGCCTTTCGCCAGAGGGGAAAATAAAATCAAGCACGTCATTTACATCATTAAGGAAAACCGCACTTACGATCAGGTGTTTGGCGATATTGCCGGCGCGAATGGCGACCCTTCTTTAACGATCTACGGCGAGGACATCACTCCCAATCAGCACAGGCTCGCGCGGCAATTCGGGATTCTGGACAATTTCTACGACAGTGGAGAGGTTTCGGGAAACGGGCATGTGTGGTCAACGTCCGCTTCGGTCTCCGACTATATCGAGAAGACATGGCCGATCGGCTATCGCAGCAGCGAGCACACGTACGATGCCGAAGGCACTTTGCTGGGCGGCGTGTCGCTGGAGGATGAAGTTCCGGATGCGGGAGAGCCAACCGGTGGCTACCTTTGGAAGAATTTCGCCAGTCATGGAGTTACTTACCGGCACTACGGCGAGTACATCGTGAGCCGATGGTGCAACGAGAAGCATGACGAAAGAGGACCCGCGACGGCCCCTCCAAAGGCACCGGCTAAGAATTGCGAGCGCACGGTGATCAACAAAGGGGAGCCGCTGGAAAAGAATGTCGGTGATCCGCGAGGTGGGCCGAGCCCGTATCCCTGGGCGATTCCGGTTCTGGCGGAAAATGTGGCGAGCGAAGTGGAATTGCGTGGGCACTTCGATCCACTGTATCCGGATTTTGAGGTGGCGTATCCGGATCAGTTGCGCGCGGATGAATTCTTAAATGAGTTCAGTGGCTTTGTGACGTCGCGGAATGCAGGCAAAGACACGATGCCGCAGTTTATATTGCTGCGGCTTCCGGACGATCACACGGCGGGCGGGACGAAAGGAAAACCGAGGCCAGCGGCGTCCGTGGCGGACAATGACCTAGCCATTGGAAGGGTGGTCGATGCGATAGCGCACAGTTCCTATTGGGACGATACTGCGTTTTTGATTCTGGAGGACGATGCGCAGAATGGGCCGGATCACGTGGACTCGCACCGCAGCCTGTGCCTCGTGATCAGCAAATATTCGCCGATGCCGGAAGGACGAGCGCACGGTTTGGAGCCGTTCGTGGATCATTCGTTTTATACGACGATCAATGTAGTGCGGACAATGGAATCGCTGCTGGGCGTTCCGCCGATGAACGCGAACGATTCTCGCGCGGCAGTAATGGCGCCGCTCTTCAGCGGGACGGGACAACAGCCAGCTTTTACGGCGGATTATCGCAACCGCGACAACGGATTGATTTATGAAATGAACACCAAGGAATGGAAAGAAGGGAAAAATCTGGATTTCAGTCATGCCGATGCGGTGGATACGGCGCTGCTCAACAAATTCCTCTGGAAGGATCGCATGGGCGATGTTCCGATGCCGCCGCCGCAGCACAATGTTTTCCCAGGATCTGCAGCAGGCAAAACATCCAAAAAGGATTCGGACTAGCTCCGCCTGGCGCAGTTCGCGGCGAGGCTCGGCTATCGCGGGATTTCCGTCGAAGTTCTGTTGAGACGCAGTACGATTCCATTCTGGAACGCGGGTGATGTCAGAACCTTGTTGCCGGCTTCGTGGATAAAACTTTCCAACTGCTCGATGGTTCCCGTTTTTACATTCACCCATTCGCACGAGTATTGTCCGCGTGGAAGTTCGAGGGTCAGCTCTGTGGGGCCAGAACCGTCGAGATAGATGGCGTACTGTTTGCCAGGATTCGAAAGCACGCGAGCGGTTGCGCCTGCGGTGTGCTTCACGGTGCGAGTGTCTGGCCGGAGATCAACCACAGAGAACGACTGGAGAAACTGGCTGAGAATCTGAAGCTGGTGGCGCAACGCCGGGCTTCCGCCGCCGGGACCGTTTGGCTCGGAGTAGGAGCCATCTTCGTGGCCGGTTGTGAAGGAGTAGTCGAGGCTGTCGAAGACGCTTCCACCAGACAGCATGAAGTTCCACGCTTGGCGGCGATAGGCGTCGTCATCGCGGCCTAGAAAACCAGTTTCGTCGTAGGAGATGGCTTTGCCGAGGCCGTAATTGAGAAGAACGGCGTCAGGGTAGGCATAATGGAAGTTCACGACGTCGACGTTTGGCAGAAGCTTGCGCACCGACAAACGAAAATTGGAATAGTTCTGGGCGATGAGGTGGTGGTTTGGGAGCACGGATTCTTCCGTGGTGATCCACTCAGCCACGCGAGTTTGCCAAGCCATTGAGAATTCGTCCGGAAGATCCACCGAGTTCGGATAAGTGTCGCGCGCTGGCGGGCGAAGATATGGGTTGATCACGTCGGTAAGGACGGGCCTGTCTGACCAGGGCTCGTTTTGGATTTCGAAAATGACGTTATCGAAGGAGTTGGCTTCGCGAACGAGCTTGCGGGCGTACTTCTCTTGATGCGCGAGGATGTTTCCGTTTTCGAGCGTGTTGAGTTTCTTCCAGTCGATGGCATTGGTGCTGTTGATATTGTTGGCGGAATTTAGCGAGCTCAGCTGCCATTGCGCTTCGGCGTAATGAGCCGAGAAGAGCGTCACCTCCACAACGATTCCGCGCTTTGCGGCCTCCGAGAGAAAATCGCGATAGCGGGTGAAGAATGCGGCATCCCATTTTTCCAAGTCGAATTTGTTTCCGCCGCCGGCGTAGCCTGGCGTCTCGCTGCGCGCCCACGGCCCCAGGAAGCGGCCCGGCTCGGGAGCGAGATCGTTGTGCAAAATTCCGAAGGATTTTGCGGGGACTTCGACATAGGATCCGCCGAAGAGGCGCGTGTAGTTGAGTCCGTCGGATTCCAGCGCGGCGAGATAGCGGTGATAGTCAAAGTCCTGATTCAGCACGGCGCCGTAATGCTCGCCGCTGGTGATCAAGGCAACGGCTTTTCCTCGGAAGAGGAAATAGTGCGGATTTCCTGGATGAAGACGGATAGGTTGGGATTTGGCCGATTGCGGCGCACTTGCTTGCGGCACTGCTCGACCAGTTGGAACTAGAAGCGCGATGAATGCCGCGGCGCGGATTGTTTTTTGGATTGCGGTGCTCATTCGAATCAGTGCAGGTAGCTAGCGTGTGGCAGGAGCGGCAGCGAGTTGAGCAGATTGGGCGAGGGCGCGCAGAGATTCGGTGTACGGAGCGCGTGCAACGCCGCGTTCGCTGAAAATGGCGGCGATGTAGCGGGACGGGGTGACGTCAAACGCCGGATGTGCGGCGTGGACGTCAGGCGCGATGCGAATACCTTGCAGATGAGTGACTTCAGCGGCGGAGCGCTCTTCGATGGGAATGTGATCCCCGTCGGGAAGCGAGAGGTCGAAAGTGGAGACGGGAGCCGCGATGTAGAAGGGCACCTTGTTTTCTTTGGCGAGGACGGCGATCTGGTAGGTGCCGATTTTGTTGGCAGTGTCTCCGTTAGCGGCGATGCGGTCGGCGCCGGTGACGATGGCGCCGACTTTTCCGGTCTTAAGAAAGTGACCGACCATGTTATCGGTGATGAGTGTAAGCGGGATGCCGCCTTTGTGGAGTTCCCATGCGGTGAGCCGTGCGCCCTGCAGATAAGGGCGCGTTTCGGGGACGAGGATGTGAAGTTTCTTGCCTTGTTCGAATGCAACGCGGATGACGCCGAGCGCGGTGCCGATTCCGGCGGTGGCGAGAGCGCCGGCGTTGCACTGCGTCATGACCTGGCCGTCAGTTGGCATGAACTCCGCGCCGAAACGGCCGATGGCTTCGTCGGTGGCTTTCTTTTCTAAATGAACTTGGCGAGCTTCTTTCACCATTCCTTGGCGAATTTTCAAGAGGTCGGAGGTCTGTGTTGTGAGTTCGGCGAAGCGACGCTTCATGCGCTCGATGGCCCAGAAGAGATCGACAGCGGTGGGGCGGGTTTTCGCAAGCGTATCGCAGATCTCCGCAAACTCCGTGCGCAAGGATTCGACCGAATTTGCTGAGGAGTGAAGAACGCCTAGGGCGGCTCCCATGGCTGCGGCAACGCCGATAGCGGGTGCTCCTCGAATGACCATGTCGCGGATGGCTTTGGCGACTTCGCGGTAATGGGTGTAGGTGTAGCTGACTTCTTCTCCGGGAAGGAGGCGCTGGTCGAGCATGACAACGCCGCGCTCGGTCCATTCGATGGGTTGGGCTACGTACATTTTGGCGATTCCTCGGAACAAAACATTGTAGCGAACGAGAGCGAAGAAGACGAATCGTTCAATGGGTAGGGGTCATTTTTGTGAAGCCTTGCGTTCCGAGGATGGTGATCAGAGCGATCATGGAATTGTAGCCAAGGTGAAGCAAAAAACTGGCGAAGACAGAACCGGTGCGTGCGCGAACAAGCGTAAAGATGACACCGACCGCGATGAGCACGAAAACGAGGCTCCAGGTCCAGCCGAGCTGCGCGCCGTGCATCATTCCGAAAAGGACGCCCGTAATGATGACACTGTTGACTACGCCGAATGACTTTGCAAACAGCGGGTAGAGATAGCCGCGAAATACAGTTTCTTCGACGAGCGGCGCCACCAAGACAGCCATGGCCATGAACAACATAGCTGTGTTTTTGTAACGGAAAAGCTCCTCGATGGGCACATCCTCCGGCGGCTGCATTTTATACGTAGTGACGAGTACCGCAAGGGAAAGCCCGCAGCCCGCAAAGTAGAAGAGCCACGGGCTGCGCGGGCGGCCGCCGTTGGGGCGCGTGATCTTTCTCCAGCCGAGAGTACGCCAGAAGGGCAAGCCGGGAAGAACCGAAAGGCTGACGTAGAGAAACAGCAAGACCAAGGCATACAAAAGAACCATGCTGCCAACGGCGAATCCGGGCTTTGATAGGGCAAACCGTTCGAAGTCCTTTTTGTTCGAGAGATGGCTAAGAGGGGCCGCGTAATAAACCGCGAAACTTAACTGAACAATGAAAAAACTGACCACTATAAAGGAGAGAAACACGGCGAAATGCAGCCAGGACCAGGAGATGCGCAAGTCCTCGGGAAGGGGAGGCTTGTGGGAAGGGATGGGCGCAGGAACAGTGGCTGCGAGGCTGATGGGATCGCCGGCGAGCGGGAGTTCGGCGGGAGTTGTGGACGGTTGAGCCGCCGCACCGGAGCCGGGTTCCGCGGGGGATTGCGAGGGCGGCTCCTGATCCGGCGGCGGAAGCGAGTTTTCGTCGAAGAGGCTCATCGTTTGCGTTTGCCTTGACGCGAAGGTCTTGGCCAGCCTGCGGCCAGCGCGGCAGCAACCAAAGGCATGAGCAGTTCGTGATGGCCTGTGATGGCGTAGCCGCGCGATTCTGACTTGCGGCCTCCGCGTTCAGATACGGTGGGACGCTTCACTACATTTTGCAACGGACGATAGTGCTGGATAAAGTCGAAGTTGGCCGTCGTGATTGGCTGCAAGGGCACGCCAAGATTGCGCACGACGCTCACGGCCTTCAGAAAAACTTCTGGAAGAAGCACGGCTGAGCCCCAATTCAAATAGATGCCGCCAGGGTGCATTTGTTTCACGAGAGCGCAGAAGAGGCGGAAATCGAGGAAGGTGGCGGCGCCGAGGCAAGGGCCATCGGCGGCGGGGTGCATGTGAGGAATGTCGGTGCCGATCGCGAGGTGAATGGTGACGGGGATGCGCTGTTTGTAAGCGGCGACGAGGACGCTTGAGGCGGCGTGCTTTACATTGAGGATGCCGCTGTTGAGAAATTGACCAGCGGCTTCACCGTAACCGATGTGCAGGCGCGCGGCGAGTTTTGAAAATTCGTTGATGTACTCGCCGGTTTCACTGGCCATGCCGAACTGGCCGGCGCCGAGGCCGGCTTCGACGTCTTCGGAGGTGTTGCCAGCGAGAGCGATCTCGAAATCGTGGACCAGCGCTGCACCGTTCATGGCGATGCCAGATATGAAGCCGCGGCGCATGAGATCGATGAGCACGGGGCCGAGGCCGACTTTGATGACGTGGCCGCCGATGCCCCAGAGAATGGGGGCGCGCTGTTTGCGGGCGCGATGCATGGCGGCGAGAAGATGACGCAAATCGTTCGCGGCGAGAAAGTTTGGGAGTGAATCGAGGAATTTTGCGAAGGAAGCGTACCCGCCTGATGGCTTGGCGAAATCGCGGACGCTTACTTTGCTCTTGCGAGAAGAGAGCGGATAGGTATGGACTGCACCAAAGGTAAGAGGCGGCGTGGAGTAGATGCTCATGGAGAAGGAAATACTTTACCGGGAAACGGCGAAGTGGAGCAAGGAAAGCAAGGTGCGCTCAGCACAGAAAGCGGCCTGTCGGGATAGGGCCGTTAAACGCTTCGATAAAGGGAATATCCGCCACGCAGGAGATAACGATTCCGCCGAGCCGCCAAAGGCGGTCGCGATTTGTGTTGCCAATGAACCAATGCGGCGTGCCAAGCAAGCCCGGAGTGAGAAGAGCTGCCATGATCGTCCATTCGATCCAGCGAACGGGAACGTAAGCGCCGAGATACGTGAGGATGTTCTGCGGCAAGCCGGTTCCGAAAGTATGGCCCCAAAAAGCGGCAAGAAAGAAAATGACGACGCCGAAGACTAAGCCCAAGAGGAGCCGGACTATTCCGAATCGCAGAGCGTCGCTGAGAAACTGAGTTTCCTTCGGACGGAAAAGGCGCAGGCCGAGGTAGCACCAGAGACAGTATGCGATTAGTTTGATCAGTAGATAGAGGCCGGGGTTCATCGAAGCTTTTTCCCTATTCGACACGATATCAGCCGCCGGAGCCGTTACCATTCCCATTTGCGCCCGAACCTGAAAGGATGCGGGCTAAAGCTTGGCCAGTGTATGATTTTTTGGTGCGGGCAACGAGTTCGGGCGGGCCTTGGGCGACGATTCGGCCGCCGCCTTCGCCGCCTTCGGGACCGAGGTCGATGATCCAGTCGGCTTGTTTGATGACGTCGAGGTGATGCTCGATGATGAGGACGGTGTTGCCGAGAGCGACCAGGCGCTGGAGGACGTCGAGGAGTTTGCGAACGTCGTCGAAGTGCAGGCCCGTTGTGGGTTCATCGAGGATATAGAGAGTGCGGCCCGTCTGGCGCTTGGAGAGCTCGCGGGCAAGCTTGATGCGCTGGGCTTCGCCTCCGGAGAGAGTCGTAGCGGATTGGCCCAGCGTGACGTAGCCGAGACCGACTTCCACGAGGGTTGAGAGCTTCTGTTGAATTTGAGGGATGTTTTCGAGGAGCTTTAGCGCGTCGGAAGAAGGAAGATTCAGGACGTCACTGATGGTGTGGCCTTTGTAGCGGACGGCTAGTGTTTCCGAATTGTAGCGCTTGCCGCGGCAGACTTCGCACATGACGTAGACATCGGGAAGGAAATTCATTTCGATGCGGCGGAGCCCATCGCCCTGGCAGGCTTCGCAGCGGCCGCCTTTGACGTTGAAGCTGAAGCGGCCGGGGCGGTAGCCGCGCTCCCGCGATTCGGGAAGCATCGCGAAGAGTTCACGGATGGGAGCGAAAACCCCGGTGTATGTGGCGGGATTCGAACGCGGCGTTCGGCCGATGGGAGCTTGATCGATCTCAATGACCTTATCGATTTGGTCGGCGCCGAGCAGCTCGCGGTGCGCGCCGGGCGGTTCCATGGAACGGTACAATTTCTGCGCGAGCGCGCGATAGAGAATGTCGTTGACGAGCGTGGATTTGCCCGAGCCGGAGACGCCGGTAACCACAGTTAGCAAGCCGAGCGGAAGCGTTACGTCGACATCCTTCAGATTATTTGCGCTGGCGCCGAGGATTTGGATGGCTTTGCCATTTGGGCTGCGCCGCTTTTCTGGAACGGCGATGCGCAAGGCGCCGCTGAGATAGCGGCCCGTAAGCGATTCGGCGCTTGCCGCGATCTGCTCGGGCTTACCCTGCGCGACGAGGTAACCTCCCGCATTGCCAGCGCCAGGGCCTAGGTCAACCACAAAATCCGCGCGACGAATGGTTTCTTCGTCATGCTCGACGACGAGGACAGTGTTGCCGAGATTGCGGAGCTGCTCGAGAGAACCGAGCAAACGATCGTTATCGCGCGCGTGAAGGCCGATAGACGGTTCGTCGAGAACGTAGAGCACGCCGCGAAGACGCGAGCCGATTTGGGTGGCCAGGCGGATGCGCTGGGCTTCGCCGCCGGAGAGCGTGGCGGCCGAGCGGTCCAGGCTCAGATAGCCGAGACCTACCGCCAGAAGGAAATCTATTCGTTCTGCGACTTCTTCAAGCGGCCGACCGGCAATTTCGCGCTGGCGAGAAGTGAGCTGCGTGAGGATTTTGTCCACGGCGGGGCGTGAGGCAGCGAGAGAAAGCGCTGTGAAATCTGCAATCGAGTAGCCGGCCAGCTTGACGGCGAGGGATTCTGGACGGAGGCGCTTGCCGTGGCAGACATTGCAGAGCGTGGCCGACATGTATTGCGTCATCCATTCGCGGTACGAATCGGAATTGGATTCCGCGAAGTTGCGATCGAGGAATTTCAGGATGCCTGGGAAGCGGAAAGCCTTTTCGCCTTGAGATTTCTTGCCGGCAGCTTCTTTTTGTTCAGGACCGCCGCGCCCGTTCGAAGGCGGATAGCCGTAGAGCAGCAAGTTCTGGATGCGCGGGGGGAGTTTTTCAAAAGGCGTTTCGAGATCGAAGTGATAAGCATAGGCGGCAAGTTCGAGAGTGCGCTTGAGGATCGCGGAACTGGAACCGGGCCCGAGGCCGCCGTCAAACAGCGGACGTGTCCAATCCGTGATAATTCGAGCGGAATCGAAATCGTACTTGGAACCCAAGCCGTTGCAGGCGGGACACGCCCCATACGGCGAATTGAAACTGAAGGAACGAGGCTCAAGCTGCGGAACGGAAATGCCGCAGTCGGGGCAGGCCAGCTTCTCCGAAAAGACATGTTCCTTGCCGCCGACCACAGCGACAGTAACGAGGCCTCCAGCAAGCTTCAACGCGGTGGCGATGGACTGCTCAAGGCGCGCAGCGATGCCCTGTTTGACAAGGAGCCGGTCCACGACGACTTCGATGGTGTGGTTCTTGCGCTTGTCGAGGCTCGGGGGAACGTCCAGCGGAAAAAGCTCACCGTTGACGCGCACGCGCACGTAGCCATCTTGCGCCAGCTTTTCTAACTCCTTGCGGTAAGCTCCTTTTCGGCCGCGAACGATCGGCGCCAGAATCATGATGCGATCGTCGGGCTGGCACAGCTCCCCATTGAGAATGGCCTGAACGATTTGTTCACTGGATTGGCGCGCGATGGGTTTACCGCATTTGGGGCAATGCGGTACGCCGACGGAAGCGTAGATGACGCGCAGGTAATCATAAATTTCGGTGATAGTTCCGACCGTAGACCGCGGTGAGCGCGTGGTGGTTTTCTGCTCGATGGCAATCGAGGGCGAAAGGCCTTCGATCACGTCGACTTCCGGGCGCTCCATTTGATCGAGGAACTGCCGGGCGTAGGCGGAGAGCGATTCGACATAACGGCGCTGCCCCTCCGCGTAAATGGTGTCGAATGCCAAGGAGGATTTACCGGAGCCGGAAAGGCCGGTGATGACGGTCAAGGTGTTCCGGGGGATTTCGAGGCTGATATTCTTAAGGTTATGCTGCCGCGCGCCCCGAATAACCAGTTTAGTCAGGCCCATGAGACGAGAACGCTCCCTCCACAGGAGCTCCGGCGCACAGTGGGTACACTGAGGCCAGAATAACTCTCCACAATAGCAGGGAGAATTCGGCGGGGTCAAGAATGCCTGAGCGGCGACCAACTTCTTCCGAGCCCGAATTTGGTGAATTTCCTATTTCTTTAGGGCGAAGGACGAGAGTTCAAGAGCTGTCCCTGTTCCCTCGGGGTGAGAGGCCTTCGGGACCGAACAGGGGCCGTGGGCTGTAGAAGATTTACCTGACGGGTAAATTCTCGGGGGGGGTAGAGCATTTTTACCCGGCTTTATCCAGCAATCGAGCGACAAGGTGCTGAAAACAAGAGGGTTACAGTTGGCTTCTGGGATGCACTAGTAAAGTCAGTGGGGGAGGCGAACCGAGGATCCCTTTAGGGGATTGAGGGCTGGGCCGGTTCGTTTCTCCCCCCTTCTGTTTTCGCAGTACGGTGACCCGGAAGTCCTTCCGAACCGTCACCAATCACCCAAAACACCCTATCAAATCCGAACGCAGCGGTGGTGTGTCATCCTGAGACCAAGAGGGCTACCCACGCCATGGGCAGCTTCGGCGGGAAATAACTCGGCCTCTGTGTAGTGCGACTTCAAAACAGTTAGTGCACGTCCCAGGAACGAGTGGCATAGTCGCCCAGAGTCAGCGAGAGCATTATGGCGAGCCAGAAAAAACCAGCAAAGACAATCAGCTTAGTGCGCTTGGAACTGTAGTACGCGTGCATGAAAAAGAGAATGACGAGAATGGCCTTGCAGGTGGCGATGACCAGAGCCACGATGACGTTCAAGCTGTGGAAGTACGCGTTGAGGTCCACGGTTGCAGCATAGACAGTCGTAATGGTCAGAACCATCAGCACGGCGAAAATCAAAATATAGATCTTTGGCGAAACAATATGCTCGGACACGCGTGCCTCTCCTGAGTGACGCTGCTAATGCCGGTCAATCAGATATAACAACGGGAAAAGATAAATCCAAACAATATCGACGAAATGCCAATAGAGACCGACGTTCTCTACGGGCGTGTTGTATTGCGCCGCAAAGCGGCCCGACATAGATTGCTTGATCAGCCAGAGGAGCAGGGCAGCCCCGATAATCATGTGCAGGGCGTGGAGGCCGGTCATGCCGAAGTAAAGAGAGAAAAAGAGCTGGGAGTTTGCATTGACGGAATTCTCACCGCCCATCTTCTTCGTCAATTCATCCAGCTCAACTTTTTCCTTTGCGAGGTCTTCGGGACTAAGATTGCAGGCCCCGGGATTGTTCGTGCAGTAATACATGTCAAAATTCAGACCAGGGACGTGGTGCTCGACGAACTTGTCGTGATATTCGATGCCCTTGATGCCCAGGAAGACGGTGCCCAAAACCAAAGTGGCAACGAGGAAGAAGGTGACCAGCTTTTTCCTGCCCACCTGGGCGGACCATACCGACATAGCCATGGTCAAGCTGCTACCGATGAGGACGACGGTGTTGATGGCACCCCAGCTCAGTTTGATGGTGCGGCTGGAAAAAGAGAAAACGTCCGTGTAAGTGTGGCGGTTGATCGTGTAGGTCAGGAAGAGGCCGCCGAAGAACAAGATTTCGGTGGACAGAAAGATCCACATGCCAAGCGTAGCGGATTCCTTCTGCTGCTCCAGCGTTTGAAATTGCCCAGACAGTTCTCCGGTGCGATGCACTCGGTACTCCTCTTAGACTTCAGTTCGCGTCGCGCTGAGTGCCGCGGCACGGGCGGGCCGTCGCCAAAGTTCAGGTCGGACAAGCCCCAATACGAAAAACTAGACGGCTAGTCGTCTCCGTGAGCCGGCGAAAGCGACGGCACACTCGGTGTTCCAAGCCCAAGATCGGGCCGATTCTTATAGTCGTACGGCTCCCAATCTACTTCCGGCGTTACATCAAAATTTTCAGTCGGCGGCGGAGACGCGGTGGTCCACTCGAGACCTGTGGCGGGCCACGGGTTAGGGCCGGCGACTTTGCCGTAGCGCATCGACCAGGTGAGATAAAGCATTGGCAACAGATAGCCCATCGCCAGAATGGAAGCTCCCGCGGTGGACATCACGTTGAGCACCTGGAACTCCGGAGGATAGTTGTGATATCGGCGCGGCATGCCGAGATAGCCAAGAATGAATTGAGGGAAGAAAGTCAGATTGAAGCCCACGAACAGAATGACCGCCGCAAGCCGCGCCAGAAACTCCGGATAAAGTTTTCCGGTAATCTTCGGCCACCAGAAGTGCAATCCGCCGATATAGCCCATGATCGCACCGCCGACCATGATGTAGTGGAAATGCGCGACGACGAAGTAGGTGTCGTGGATGTGAATATCCAAACCCAGGCAGGCGAGAAACAGGCCGGTCAGCCCGCCGATCAAGAACAAGCCGATGAAGCCCAGGGCGTAAAGCATCGGGGTGTCGTAGGAGATGGAACCCTTATAGAGGGTGGAGGTCCAGTTGAAAACTTTGACCGCGGAGGGAATGGCCACCAGGTAGCTGAGCAGCGAGAAAGCCAGCGCCGCGTAAGTGGACTCTCCGGTCAGGAACATGTGATGCGCCCAGACGAAGAAACCGATGACGGCAATGGCGATGCTCGATGCCGCGATAAACGTGTAACCAAAGATAGGTTTACGCGCGAAGGTGGGAATGATTTCGCTGATCACACCCATGGCCGGAAGAATCATGATGTACACGGCAGGATGCGAGTAAAACCAGAAGAGGTGCTGAAAGAGAATCGGATCGCCGCCAAGAGCCGGGTTGAAGAAGCCGAGGTGGAACATGCGTTCGAGGCCGGCGAGTAAAAGCGTGATGGCAATGACCGGCGTTCCTAGAATAAAGATGATGCTGGTGGAGTACTGAGCCCAGACGAAGAGCGGAAGCCGGAACCAGGTCATGCCCGGAGCGCGCATCGTGTGGATGGTGACGACGAAATTCAATCCAGTCAGGATGGAAGAAAAACCATTGATGAAGATTCCGAGGACGGCAGGCGTCACGGCGGAATTCGAATAGACGCTGCTGAGCGGCGTGTAAAAGGTCCAACCAGTATCAAGGCCGCCCGTTGCGAACGAATAGAGGACGAAACAGCCGCCGGTGATGTAGATGTACCAGCTAAGGAGGTTGAGCTTGGGAAAGGCGACGTCTTTCGCGCCAATCATCAAGGGGATAAGAAAGTTCCCAAGGACCGCGGGAATGGAAGGAATCAGGAAGAAGAAAATCATCGCTACGCCGTGCATGGTAAAGAGCTTGTTGTAAGTCTCCGGCGTAACCAGGTAGCCCGCGGGCGTGAGCAGATGAATGCGGATCATGGTGGCAAAGATGCCGCCGAGGAAAAAGAAAAAGGTGACCGAGGCAAGATAAAGCAGCGCGATGCGCTTGTGGTCGGTGGTCAGCAGCCAGGAACGGAGGCCGTAAGTGGCATTGAGATAATGCTCTTTCGGCAACTGATAACCGGGCGGCTTTGGTGGTGTCGTGCTCATTGTAGTGCTCATAGCCTATTTCTTCCCTGGTGCGATCACGCCTGCGCCGGTCGCAGGCACCGGCTGCGATTGCAGCGACTTGATGTAGGCGGTCAGACTCAAAATCTGCTCCTCCGTCAACTGCCCTTGAAACGAAGGCATCAGCGGCTGATAACCGGCGACGATCTTCGCATTCGAAAACAGAATGGATTCGCGAATGTACGCTTCGTCCGCGTTGACAGTCGAGCCGTCGGCCAAGCGAACCGTGCCGCCGTAAACTCCGTTGAGCGAAGGCGCGCGGCCCGTGCCATTGCTCAGATGGCAAGTGCTGCACGCTTTCTCAGCAAACAGTTTTTCTCCGGCGACAACGGGATTGACGTCTTCGCCCGTTGTCCCAGAAAGCCACGCGGCGTAATCGGCAGGCTCCATCACGGTGACCCAGCCACCCATGACAGCGTGGCTAGTGCCGCAATACTGTGAACAGAAGAAATGGTAGCGGCCCGCCTTCGTGGGACGGAACCACATAGTATTGTAATGTCCCGGCACGGCGTCCATCTTCACGCGGAACGCGGGGACGAAAAAGTCGTGGATGACGTCTTCACTGGCGAGCACGAGCTTGACGTCGCGGCCGACGGGAACGTGCAGCTCGTTGATCTCCCGGCGGCCGTTGGGCTGCTGAATTTTCCACATCCACTGCTTGCCGATGACGTAGATGTCCAGAGTGTCCTGGGGCGCATGGCGATAATCGACGTAAATCACCGCACCCCAGCCAAACATGGCAAGCGCCAAGATGGCGGGAATCACGATCCACATAACTTCCAGGCGCATGTCGCCGTGAATCGGAACGCCGATTTCGTTCTTGCTCTTGCGGTGAAATTTAAAGAAGAAGATCACGATCGCCGCGGTGATGATGACGGAGAAGCCCACGGACACGAGGATCAGGAACGTCATCAGCGAGTCCACGCTGGGAGCGAAGTTCGAAGCCTGATCCGGATAAAATGGCAGTTGCGACTGCACGGCTTAGTGGGCTCCTTGTAATTTCGTTCGCGCGGCGGCGATATCGCGCCGGCGGAAAATTAACATCCCGGCTACCAAGCCCAGAATCGTCAGAACTCCGCCCAAACGAATAATCTTTAGAATGGAAGCGCTATACCGGGCCGACGTTGGATCGTATTGGTAGCAAAAAAGAAGAGCCCTGTCGACGGGCGTGCCAATTTTGCCCTCGGAAGCATCCACAAGGCCGAGGCGTACGTCGCGCGAAGGATACTCGACGCCATAAAAATAGCGCGAAATGCGGCCATCGGGAGTCAGAAGCATGATGCCGCTGGCGTGCGCGAAAAGATTGGACTTCTGGTCGAACGAATAGCGGAAGTTTGCGCCTTTGGTAAGCGCATCGATCGACTCTTTCGAACCGGTGAGGAAATGCCAGCCGCTGGCCGTCTCGGGGCGCCGGAAATGGGTCATGGCGGATTCTTTTTTCTGGGCCGCCATGTCCGGACTTTCGCGCGGATCAAAGCTGACGAAGACCACTTCGTAGTCCCGCCCGGGATTGAACGAAAGCATGCGCAGACTGCCCACAACTCCTTGCTCGGTCTGATTGCAGAGCATGGGACAACCGTAATAGACGAGAGCGAGGAGAACCGGCTTCTGCGTGAAATATTCACGGAGCTGGACGATACGGCCGGTCTCGTCGCGGAAAGCGAGATCGAGGGGCAGGTGCGCGTTGAGTGGCGGCTCGAAGCCTACGTTTTGCAGAATGGCAGGCATATTCTGTGCCGCTGGGCCCGTGCTGCTCGGCACAGCTTGAGCCATAGCCGCGCTGGCGCTTAGCAGCAGCCCGAGAACTCCGGAGATGGGACGCGCTCGGTT
>DATFZQ010000073.1:0-31787 GCA_035314345.1 Candidatus Acidiferrum sp. | reverse complement strand
CATCACCTGTCGATCGTGTCGCTGCGGGAATGCCACCGTTTGAGCCGGTGACGTGGGAGACCAAGGATCTCGAAGAGATCGTCGCACGTACTGATATTTGGAATGACCTCATTCAAGCCGGCTCTGTAAGAGAAGTGCGATCCGCCTGCCGGCGATGGAAGTCGAACTTAAAAGAGGTCACCAGCAATCATGAACGTCAGACTGCGCTGTCAGGCTACGGCGGGCTTGAGCTTTTTCCGCGCCTTCTGGATAAGCACGCAGTGGAATTCTTCGCTACGATACGTGACAAACGCTTCCCGCGCGCCGCCTACAGCGATAAATCTCGCCTCATGCATCTAGCCCGCGGCCTGGCAGGTGCGATCATGGGTCTGCGGCCGGCTACGGCAATTGACCGGTTGCGCAAGATGAAGCACGGGCCCGGCGGTTCACTCTGGGATCCACACGACAAGCGCTGCATGTGCTGGCATTGCTCTCCTAGAAGACATTTTGCCGATATCGTTTTTGGAGGAGAAGAGAAATGAGCGAAACCTCAGGCCCAGAGAAAATGAGGCGCAAGCGCGGTGAGGCTCGTGTTTGGCAGCGTGGACGAATTTGGTGGATCCAATACTATTCAAACGGAATCCAGCACCGCGAAAGCTCACAGTCAGTAAAAGAGGGGGATGCTGAGCGTCTTCTATTGAAGCGTCGCGCTGAAATCGATGCAGATACTTTCGTCGATCCAGCCGCGCGGCGCTTACGGTTCGAACAGATGCGCGAGGCTCTCTACGCCGACTATGGCGCAAACCAGCGCAGGTGGCTGAGGGCCGGCAAGGATGGCAAGCCATATATTTGCGGCGTGTCCCATCTCGGCGATTTCTTCGCGCGCCAACGCGCCCTGACGATCACGACGTGCCGCATTCGAGAATTCATCAGCAAGCGCCAGGCAGATGGCGCTTCGAACGGCACGGTAAACCGCGAGCTCGCCCTACTGCGTCGCATGTTCAATCTGGCTGTGGAAGATGGGGCTCTCAGAACGGTTCCCCACTTCCCGATGCTGAAAGAAGCGCCACCTCGCAAGGGCTTCTTCGAATACGCAGAGTTTCAAAGACTGCGTCAGGAGCTGCCCGAGTACCTTCGTCCAGTGGCCACGATGGGCTATTACACAGGGATGCGTCGCGGCGAAATTCTAAAAATCCGTTGGGATAGTGTGGATCTCGAAGGTGGCGAAATCCGACTCAGCGCCGGCGAGACGAAAAACGAAGAACCTCGGACGATCCCCCTGCTGAACGAACTGCGGGAGATGTTGAAAATTGAGCGAGAGAAAAACCCTGGCGCGGAGTTCGTTTTCATTCGCAGCCACAAGCCGATCGCTAGCTTCTACAAAGCCTGGAAGTCAGCGTGTGATCGAGCCAAGCTCCCTGGGCTCCTCTTCCACGACTTCCGACGAACGGGAGTCCGCAACCTCGTGCGCGCCGGAGTGCCTGAGCGTGTCGCGATGGCCATCAGCGGGCACAAGACTCAGGCCGTGTTCAAACGGTATAACATCGTCTCAGGCCGTGACATAATAGACGCGGCTACCAAGCTGGAATCCTACCTGGGAAAACAGAAAGTCGCGAAGCCCATAGCAGCGCGCCGGCACCGGAATGGGGACAATTCGGGGACAATCGGCCAAGCTACTCCATCCACAGAAAAGCCGGCCCGGGTTAACTAGCTAGTTTTACGGGGGATAGTGGAGCCGAGGGCGAGAGTTGAACTCGCGACCTGCCGATTACGAATCGGCTGCTCTACCACTGAGCTACCTCGGCCACTTCATTCACAATAGCATTCGCGCAAAATTTCTGTCAATTGAACGGCAAAAGTTTCGTTTTATTAGCTCGGTCTATTACCGTGAAAAGGGATACATCGCCCAGCCAATGCCCACTCCGATGAGCAGGAACAGAAACAACGACCAGATGATGTATTTTACGCGGTCGCTCGTCCGGCGGCGGCTCAAAAACCCAAACGCAACGGAAATCAGCAGCGCAAACAGCGTCATAGCCTGAAAATGGCTGAGAGTTAACGCGATCGTGGCGATCACGCCTTGCGACCTCGCGCGGCTTCGTAAGCGTGCAACGCGGCCAGCAGGTTCAGCACTCCTGCCGCAGCAAGGAATCGCGTCCCGTAGTCGCCTTCGGCGTGCGCGACATCTGAACCTTGGGTTTCGAGCGCTCTCGCCGCGAAATAAAACGATCCCGTGCCGAGATCGGCGATGTAGCCAAGCATTCCGAAAGCGTCGCCGCCTTCCGAACCAAAAACATTGCCGCGCATTCCAACGCCAAGAAAAACCAACGCGCCAACCGTCAGGAAGCAGGCGAGCGCCCGGCCCCACATTTTTTGCAGCGCATGACCCAGCCCAGGAACAAGCCATCCCGCCACTCCGATGGCAATTGCCAAAACTTCGTTCCCCTGCTGATGCTCGGGAGCCGTTGCGACGTCCGCCGTGGCTGTTTCTGTGCCCGCTTCTAGGCCCGTTGTTGTGCCCGTCGTTGCTTCTTCAGACATTTTTCTTCCTATTTTCTCGTTTGGAGAGGCCGGCTCTGGCTAGGCCAGCAACGCCAAAATCTCTTTCTGGACCGCGCCGGTTATGCGTGCTTCTTTTTCGCCGATGTAAACGTTCACTTCGCTTCGGATGCCGAACTCTGGCAGATAGATTCCCGGCTCGATCGAGTTGCAGGTCTTCGGAATCAAGTGCCGGACGTCGTGCGTTTCAAGTCCGTCCATGTTGACGCCGTTGCCGTGCACGGATTGCCCGATATTATGGCCCGTGCGATGGAAAAAATATTTGCCGTAACCCGCTTTTTCAATCACCTTGCGCGCGGCCTTATCCACTTGCCATCCCTGCAACGGTTTTCCTGCTGCGACACTCGATTGAATCAGTTCGACCGCTTTGTCCCGCGCGTCGCGTACGATTCCAAATATCTTAGCCATTTTCTCCGGAACCTTCGTGCCGAGATATCCAACCCAAGTAATGTCGTAGTAGACGCTTTCCGCGGCCTTCGTTTTTCCCCAGACGTCCAGCAACAACAAATCTCCTTCGCGAATGGGCGATGCCGATTCAAGTGTAGGACCGTAGTGCGGATCGCTCGCGTGCGGGCCGACAGCTACATCCGGCCCCTGTTCCAGAGTAATCCCGGCTGCTTCAAATTCCTTCAGAATCCAGAGCTTCAAATCGTATTCTGTAAACGTCTTCTTTTCGCGCACGTTTTTTGCCGCAAGTTGAAACGCTTCTCGCACCACCCGGTCAATCACCGCACCCGCTGCCAGGTGTGATTCAAGCTGCGCCGGGCTCCAGCACGCTTCATATTTCTGCACCAAGTCAGCGGAGCTCAAGACCTTCACTCCGGTACTGCGAACAAGTTCAACCGTCCCAGCGTCCACCATTGCCACGTAGGGGATGGCGTTCTTCGGTGAATACTGCATCGCGACATTCTTCGTGCGTCCCAAGAGTTTCCCGAGGTTCTTCCTTAATTCTTCTTGCCCCGCGTAAAACAATGTCTCGCCAGGCAACGCCGCCAGCGATTCCGTCTCGATTTTGTGCACCAACTTGCGCGGCGTACCTTTCGCAGGAATAAAGTAATACCAACGGCGTGTGCGCATCCCGGGAGGAAGTTGCAAAATCCCCTGCGCAATAGGATCGCGTCCGCGAAAATCGTAAAAGAGCCAGCCATCCAGTTTCGCGGCTCGCAGGTCGTTCTGTATTCCGGTGATGTCAGCGCTCATATTGAGAAGTTATCCTTGCCACTCACGGATGATCGCTCCGACAGATGTTGCGTCACGTCTCGTACGCCAAAAGCCCCAGCACTTGCTGTTTCGTTACGCCGCGAATTTCGATGCGTTTTGTTCGACTGCGCTCACCGCCAAGAATTCTAACAGCCGACTTGGGTGTTTTCAAAAGATGCGCGAGGAATTCGACCAGCGCCGCGTTTGCCCGGTTTTCCACCGCCGGCGCTTGCAGCCGGATTTTCAGCGCGCCCTCCATCACCCCAACGATTTCGTCCTTGCTCGCCCGCGGCTGCACCCGAACCGTAAACGAAACCGTACCGGCCGCAAGGTTTTCCGCGATTTCCGCAAACATCGCGCGCTCACCATGCCCGTTCATATTGCACGGGTGCTTTGATCTTCACATCCAGCGCCTTTGCCGCTCGCCGTGGCCAGTAAGGATCGCGCAGAAGCTCGCGCGCAAGAAAAACTAGATCTGCTTGCTCGGTCGCCAGAATCGTCTCCGCTTGCGCGGGCTCACTGATCATTCCAACAGCGCCGGTCGCAATCCCAGTTTCCTTGCGAATTGCTTCCGCAAATCCAGTTTGATATCCCGGCCCCAAAGGAATCTTCACTCCGGGCACCGCGCCTCCGCTTGAAACATCCATTAAATCCACGCCTTGCGGCTTCAACTGCCGCGCAAGCTCAATCGTCTGCGCCAAATCCCAGCCGCCTTCTTTCCAATCCGCCGCTGATACGCGAACGAATAGAGGCAACCTTTGCGGCCAAACTGCCCTTACCGTGCGAGCAACCTGCATCGTCAAGCGAATCCGGTTTTCAAATTTGCCGCCATACTCGTCGGTCCTCGCATTCGACAGCGGCGACAAAAATTGGTGCAGCAAGTATCCGTGCGCCGCATGAATTTCGATAACCTCAAAGCCCGCCTCTAGGACGCGCTCCGCAGACTTCCGAAACGCCGCGACAATTTCTTCAATCTCGCCCTTGGACAACTCATGTGGCACCGTATACCCCGTGTCGAATGCCAGCGCGCTCGGCCCAACCGGCTCCCAACCGCCATCTTGCACAGAGATGGGCTTGCCCCCAGTCCAAGGCGGCGCAGTGCTGGCCTTTCTCCCCGCGTGCGCAAGCTGCATTCCCGGAACCGCGCCGTGCGCCCGAATAAATTCCGCAATCGGCTGCCATGACTTGATGTGCGCATCTGCATAAATTCCGGCGTCTGCCGACGAAATTCTCCCGCGCTCTTCCACGGCACTTGCCTCGGTAAATACCAGCCCCGCGCCTCCAATCGCCCTGCTACCCAAATGAACGAGGTGCCAAGTCTGCGGGTGCCCGTCCTTCGCCGAGTATTCGCACATCGGCGAAACCACAATCCGATTCTTCAGTTCGATCTCTCGTATTCGCAATGAACTAAAAAGCTTCATCCCGTCTCCCGTGAAATTCATTGACCAACTTTCCCCACATTACGCGTTCCAAATAACGCCGTCCCAACCCGCACTTCCGTCGCCCCTTCTTCAATCGCTACCTCAAAATCGTGCGACATCCCCATCGACAGCACAGGCAACGCACGGCCAAGCTGGTTCGACAACTCGTCGCGAAGTTCTCGCAGCCGCTTAAAATGCGGCCTCGCCTCTTCCGCATTCTCCGCGAACGGCGGAATGCACATCAGCCCAGCCAGCTTCAGCATATGTAAAGCGGAGATCTTTTCGGCCAACGCCGGAAGTTCTTCCGCCGCAGTGCCGCTTTTTGTCTCTTCACCAGCGATGTGTACTTCGATGAGCACACGCATCCTTTCGGTTACACCAGATTCGCTCCTTGCCCGGTCCAATCGTTGCGCCAATGCAAAATCATCCACGGAATCGATCGCATGGAAGAGCTTGGCCGCCCTCGCCGCCTTATTACTCTGCAAATGCCCAATCAGATGCCAAGTCGCATTCAAATTTTGCAAACCGCCCTGCTTCCCTTCCCACTCCTGCACGCGGTTTTCTCCAAAATGCCGCAACCCCGCCGCATAAGCCTCTCGAATCGCGTCGGAAGGATGAGTCTTTGAAACTCCAATGAGAGTGATTTCTCCAGCTCGCCGTCCAACTCGCTGCGCCGCAACAGAAATACGTTCTTGCACTCTCTGCAGGTTTTCTCGAATCGATGTCATCGCCATGTTCAAATTCAAATCGTAGCATGCGTAGCGTTGCAGCGTTGAGAGTCTGCGGTTAGACTGGCCTTCGCACATGACTCCACCGGGAAAGCTCATCGCCATAGAGGGCATTGACGGCAGCGGCAAGCGTACACAGGTCGACTTGCTCGAAAAAGCCCTGGTTGCCAATCGCCATGCTGTCTATTCGACCGGTTTCCCTCAATACGATTCCTGGTTCGGCAAAATGGTCGGCCAATTCCTGAACGGCGATTTTGGCGCGCTCGAAACCGTTGACCCGCACTTCAGCGCGCTGCTCTATGCCGGCGATCGCTTTGAAGCCAAGTTCCGGCTGGAAACCGCCCTGAATCAGGGCAAAATCGTCCTCGCCGACCGCTACATTGGCTCGAATCTCGCCCATCAGACCGCCCGGGCCCCCGCCGCGGAGCGCCCCGCTTTCATCTCTTGGATCGAACATCTCGAATACAACATTTACAATCTGCCACGAGAAACGCAGGTGCTCTACCTCCGCGTCCCCCCTCGCCAAGCGCAGGAACTCGTAGCGCGCAAATCCGCCCGCAGCTATACCAAGGTGAAGCAAGATCTGCAGGAAGCCAGCCTTCGTCACCTGGAAGATGCCGCCGCGATGTACGATCAGCTTTCGCGAAGGCCAAACTGGGCGACCATTCCGTGTTTCGATGAAACTCGAGGCGCGATGCGCCCTCAAAAGCACATCGCCACGGAGATTCTCGCTGCCGTCTTGCAAGTTATTTCACCGCCCGTCGCAAAGGAAGGCCGCTGACTCATGGGCTTCTCCGAATTCCTCGGCAATAAACGAATCGTCGCCGCTCTCCGCGGCGCTCTGCGAACCGAGCGGGTTCCTCACGCCCTGCTCTTCAGCGGCCCGCGCGGCCTCGGTAAGTACACGCTGGCGCGTATGTTTGCACAAGCCGCCAACTGTGAACGCCTGAAGGACGATTTCTGCGGCGAATGTGAAACTTGCAAGCGCATCGCGTTACTCGCCGATCCCGAAAAGCTAATTGAACAAGGGCTCGCCGAACGCGGCGAAAGCGCCGACGCCGCCACTGTCGAACGCGTTCCCTTGATTCTCCAAACGCATCCCGATGTCTGGGCGCTCGTGCCCGACCCTGTTCGCTTGAAAAGTCCAGTCGCGCGACCCATGCTGCGCGTCGGTCAGCTCCGCGCCGTTCAGCGCGCCGCGTACTTCCAGCCCATGGGACGTCGCCGAGTCTTCATACTCGATGGCGCCGAAACTATGCATTGGAACGTCGCCAACGTATTCTTGAAAATCCTCGAAGAGCCACCCGGTTCCGCCACACTTATCCTGACTGCACCTTCACCGTATACGCTGCTCCCAACCATCGTCTCCCGATGTCTGCAATTTCATTTCGCGGCGCTCTCCCAGCCCGACGTCGAAAACATTCTCAAAGAAAAAACCGATCGCAAGGCGCCCGAGCTAAAACTCGCCGCCCAACTCGCCGAAGGGAGCCCCGGCCTGGCCATTGAAATGAATGTTGCGGAAACCACCGAACGCCGCCGAAACGCTCTCCGTATCCTCGAGCGCGCCGCGCAAGGCCAGGGCTTCGCTCAGCTTTTCGCCGGCACGTCAGCCTTCGCCAAAGACCGCGAGTCGAGCTTCGAAGATCAGCTCGGCGTCTTCTACGGCCTACTCACCGATCTTCTGGAGCTCACTTCCGGAGTGAAACAACCAGCTTTGCGAAATGTCCCGTTGGCAAAAGAACTCTCTGCGCTCGCCAAGTCGGTTGATTCGCGGTGGGTTATGCGCGCCATCGCCGGTTTCGACGAACTCCACTCCGGCGCGCGCCGTAACCTGAATCGCCAGCTAGGTCTCGACGCTCTCGCGGCCTCTCTTTCATCAGAATCTTAACGTTTTCAACCCTCAACTCCCCGATTTAGCACCTTTTTTCATCCTAAACTTTTCCGACTCCGACTGTAACCCAGCGCCTCAGGCATGCATCTCACCCAATGAACTCACCCCACCGTTAGCCGCAAGGAGAAGTCATGGTGAACCGCAGGATGTTTCGCCCGGGATTTCCGGACGTCAAGGAGCAGCCTCCGCAGAGAATCTCACACAATGGGCCCGCTCCCAGCAAGAAGCCGGCGCCCCCGGAGACGACCCACGCCGAGAACTTCTACTGGGTCAAGCAGATGCAGAGCCATACCCCTATGGTCGTGGTTCTCGATAATGGCGAGTCGCTTCGCGGCACGGTCGAGTGGTACGACCGCGATTGCATCAAGCTCACGCGTCAGGGCAGCCCCAACCTGCTCATTTTCAAGCGCGTCATCAAGTATGTTCACAAAGATGGAGAAGAAGCCGCAGCCGGCGGGGACGAGTAGAACCCTCGACTGCTCCATACTCTCCGACTTCGGCTTTTGACTTTCAACTGTTGAACGGTTTTGCCTCACCCGGGAGTCTCACTGCGGCGCAATCGAATGTCCGCGAGCCGCTCCAAAAGTAAGCAGCGCCTTGGCAACCATTGCGCCGTCCTCTTTGTAAATCTCGCATTCCGTTACGACGAAATTCCGCCCAGTTCTTAAGACGCGCCCTACGGCCTTGATTCGTCCACCCGGCACGGGCTCCAGAAAATTTATCTTCAGTTCCACGGTGGCGATCTCGGTGCCCTTCGGAACTGTCGTATAGGCCGCGATCGCCGCAACGGTGTCCGCCACGGTAGCTAAAACTCCTCCATGCACGACGCCGTGAAGCTGCTTGTGCCGCGGCTTTGTCTTCATGGTGAAAACCACGTGCCCCTTTTCCAAACTCTCCAGCGAGAGGCCCAGTAGCGAGGTTGCTCCAGCCTCGTTCGTCCTACGGCGCAGCGCCGTTTCGTATTTCCTCAAGTCGTTGAACAGTTCTGACTTCATCGAATCCTCAAGCTCCCCTCAATATGCCGAAAGCCCGCCATCCAGCGGTACCGCCGCGCCCGTCAACCAGCTCGATTCCTCTGACGCCAAAAACACCGCCATTTCCGCTACGTCTTCGGGACGCCCCATGCGCCCCAGCGGAATCTGCCCAATCCTCGCTTTGCGCAAAGCCCACCCCTCCTCTGAAGCTGCGAAAAGTCCCTGCACCAGCTCCGTCTCCACAATCGAAGGACAAATGCAGTTCGACCGCACGTTTTCATGCGCGTGATCCAGCGCCATCGCTTTCGTCAACAAAGTCACTCCGCCTTTTGACGCACAGTATGCCGCACGATCCTTCATCGCCACCAACCCGAGCACCGAGCCGACATTCACGATCGCGCCACCGCCGGCTCTCCGAAACTCCGACAAGGCTGCTTTACACATCAAGAACGGCCCTTTGAGATTTATCGTCAAAAGTTTGTCCCACTGCTCCTCGCTAGTTCCCTCAATCGTGGCAGCATGCAGAACGCCTGCGTTATTCACCAGTACGTTCAATTTTCCGAACGCCTTCGCCGTCTCCCGCACCGCCCGCGCAGCATCCTCAGCCTTCGCAACATCGCAAACGATGGCCAGCCCTGCGCTACCCCGTTTTTTCAACTCGCGCAGCGTCTCCGCAAGCTTCTCCTTGCGCCGTCCCGCCACAACCACCTTCGCCCCTTCTCGCCCAAACGCCAGGGCGATCGCCCTTCCTATCCCCGTTCCGCCGCCCGTAATCAGGGCCACCTTGCCAGCGAGTCGTGTCACGATTTTGCTACCTCCCGCGTCTAATGGAGTGCCATTGCAGCCAAATCTAGAGCCCGCTCATCTGATGTATGTTAAGGATCTCTAAGCCCAGGCAATGAAGCATTTTACCGGTAGAATGCTGCCCTATCTGCCCGCGATTCACAACTGAGGACCACGGAGATCCTCATTCATGAAGATTGGCATCACCTGCTACCCCACCTACGGCGGCTCCGGCGTCGTCGCCACAGAACTCGGCCAGGAGCTTGCCGCCCGCGGACACGACATTCATTTCATCAGCTACGCCCCGCCTATCCGCATGAATCCGAACGACCCGCATATCCATTTTCACGAGGTCGAAGTCGCCAGCTACCCGCTTTTCGATCACCCTCCTTACACGCTCGCTCTCGCCACCAAGATGCTCGAAGTTTTCGAGTCCGAATCCCTCGACCTCCTCCACGTCCATTACGCCATTCCCCACTCTGTCAGCGCCATGCTCGCGCGCTCCATGGCCGCCCCCCGGCGTCTTCCTTTTATCACCACGCTCCACGGCACCGACATCACACTAGTCGGCAGCAACCGCAGCTATCTCCCCATCACAAAATTCTCTATAGAGCAAAGCGACGGCGTGACCGCCATCTCCAAATATCTTCTGAACCAAACTCTCAAAGAGTTCGACATCAAGCGCCCCATCGAAGTCATTCCCAATTTTGTGAATTGCGATCTTTACACGCGTACCCCACAGCCCACACTCCGCGAACAATGGGCGCCCAACGGCGAGCCCATCCTCATGCACCTCTCCAATTTCCGCCCGGTCAAACGTCTCACGGACGTAGTCGAAATCTTCGCCCTGGTACGCGCCAAAATGCCCGCCAAACTCGTTCTGATCGGCGACGGCCCGGATCGCGGCGCCGCGGAATACCTCGTCCGCAAAAAACGTCTCCAGAAAGACGTAATTTTTACTGGGAAGCAAAACAGTGTCTACGAAAAGCTTTCCGTCGCCGATCTTTTCCTAATGCCGTCGCAACTGGAATCCTTCGGCCTGGCCGCTCTCGAAGCCATGGCCTGCGAAGTCCCGGTCATCGCCACCAACGTAGGCGGCGTCCCCGAAGTCGTCGAGCACGGCGTCGATGGCTATCTCGTCGAACCCGGCGACGTCAAGTCCGCCGCCGCTTACGCCATCGAAATTCTCTCGCGATCTGACCGCGGCCGCGAAATGGGCAAAATTGCCCGCCTCCATGCCAAGAAAAAATTCTGCGCCAACGACGTCATTCCCGCCTACGAAGCCTACTACCGCCGCGTTCTGGAACAATCCTCCGCCGCCCGCGCCTAGTATAATGCCTGCTCCTGAGCCGGCTACTGCTAAGCGCCTAGCGCCGTCATCGTCAAAATACTGTCATTCCGAGCGAAGCGAGGAATCCGCTTTTTCTTCTCTGCATACTCTGCGTCTCTGCTACCCTCTGCGATAATTCTCTTCTCTCTTCTTTCTCTCCTCTTTTTCTCGTCTTCTCCGTGTCCTCCGTGCCCTCTGTGTTAAAATCCCCCGTCAAATTCAACACACACTGGTCATCCATGCGCCGCCGCAATTTTCTTCAACTCTCCCTCAGCACCCTGGCCGCGTCTGCCCTCCCCTCCTCGACGCGCGACGCCGAAATCCCCAAGCTCCGCCAAATCGCACACTCCAAAGGTCTCTACTTCGGCACCGCAGTCTCTGACTCCCAGCTCAAGCGCCCCGAATTCACACCTCTTCTCTTCGACCAATGCTCCATGCTCGTCGCCGAAAACCAAATGAAATGGCGCGCCACCCATCCCGAACAAGATCGCTTCGACTTCACCCAAGCCGATTTCTTCATGGACTTCGCCGAATCCCATCACATCCCGGCCCGCGGCCACAATCTCTGCTGGCACGAACACAATCCCACTTGGCTGGACTCCGCCATCACTCAGCAAAATGCCGTCTCTCTCCTCACCACGCACATCCAAGCCGTAGTGGGCCGTTACAAAGGCCGCATCCATTCCTGGGATGTCTTGAACGAAGCCATCGATCCCACGCACAAAAATCCTCAAGGTTTACGCAACTCCCTCTGGCTGCAAAATATCGGCGAAGACTACGTCGAACTCGCCTTCCGCACCGCCGCCAAAGCCGATCCCGCCGCCCTCCTCACTTACAACGACTACGACATCGAAACCGACGCCCCGAGCCAGCAAGCCAAACGCGAAGCCGTCCTCGCCATGCTGCAACGCCTCATCAAAAAAGGGGTCCCCATCCAGGCCCTCGGCGTGCAATCCCACCTGCGCACCAACGAAGGCACGCCCACCTGGACGGGCCTCAACAAATTTTTATTGGAAATTGAAAAACTGAATCTGCAAGTTTTCGTCACCGAACTCGACGTAGACGATTCCTTCATGCCCGCCGGCATTCCGGAACGCGACCGCCAAGTCGCCGAACTCTATCGCAGCTACCTTGAAAATATTCTCCGCCCCAATTCCGTAAAAGCCGTCCTAACCTGGTGCCTCTCCGACCGCGACTCCTGGCTGCAAAAGTTTCGTCCCCGCAAAGACGGCCTACCTCAGCGTCCTCTTCCCTTGGACGCCCAACTCAACCCCAAACCCGCCTTCTTCGCCCTCCGCGACACCCTCGCCTCCAAGCCCTAAGCGCAAGCTCGCCTAAAGCACTCAGTCGGCCCACCCATTTCGCTTTTAGCCAGTTTTCATCGGTGCTAAATTGTGGGCGTCCAAGCAAAAGCACATGCATCTTCATATTCCTGACTGGAAATGTGCATCTATCGCCGCAACCTGTTTGTTCGGAATTGCGGCGTTCGTTGTTTTTGTGATTCACCCCGGCGATTTTGAAGGGCAGGGTGCTTGGTTTCTTTTTTTGTTCCCCGGTTCGATTCCGACGGCCCTGCTTTCAGACCTCGTTTACAAGCTGGCACCAAACACGGAAGGTGTCGTCTATTGGGCGCTGTTCACATGTTTCAACTTCGCTTGGTATTGGGGAATCAGCTACGCCATCATTAAAGTTTTCCACGCGAGCGGCTGGCGACTGGGGTCACCTGAGTTCTGAACTAGCGGAGTTCCCATTCGCAGGCGGACCGACCAATGTGCCGTTCCGCCTTGCCGCAACGCTCCGAGAGGACTTGCCAGTATCCTTCGCGCCCAAGTCCTCTCCCTTGGTCTTCAGACCACTGGCGCGGATACCACGTTTGGCTTGCGAGCCACTCGATGCGTATTCTGCTTTCGAGCATACGCGTCGTTGCTAGCCGCGCCCTGATTGGCGCGCGCCACGACTAGCACTTTCGCAGGCTTCTTTGCAAGCGGCTTCGCTACCGGGTAAACGTCTTCGACGCCCGTATCCGTGAAAATCGCCGGGCTAACTTCCTGCGCTTTGCACGATGGCGTCCAGCCCAGCAGCATCGCCGCAACCCCGATGGTCCCCATCCACAGCGTTTTGGGTAGCAAGACTTTGAAATAATTCATGGCGATTGTCCTTTCCTTCTTCGAGTTTGCTCGGCTGCTAACGCCCGTTGCCGGTGGCGTTGAACGCCCTGCATCGTGAACCATTTTTCGCACACTCCCCTTTTCCTGCCAATGCACGCAACCTGGAAAAGGTATGAACAAAAGGTGACCGCCTAACTCACGCATTTCATGGAAGATCTCTGCGCGCAGCGCCGCTGGTTGGCGTCATTTCTGGTGGAACAAGTCGAGCGAGATGAACTTCGTGCGCTCTGTACCGGAATGTCCGTCACCTAAATCCCGCTTAATTACAAACTTCCTGCCATCATTCTCGTCTAAATCCTTTTTCGGCGATACCAGACGGGGAGGCAATATGAGACGAACGACAGCCTTTGCCGCAGCCATCGTATTTGCTGGGATCATCTCCGTCAGGGGAGTGACGGCGGCCCCCGCACAATCGCCCTGCACCTCCCAATTGGCGCCAAAACTCACGCCACAGGAGCGCATTGTGCGACGCGACATTCAGGCCGCCATCGATGAACAGATCGAAGAGCTGGCAGCGATGGATATAAACGCGGCCACGCGGCTAATGCCAAAAGATTTCTCGAATCGCCTGGTCGATGGAACGACCCTCAACCGCGACCAAGCCATTGCGGGCATGTGTCAGGAAAACGCCGGCGTGTTGCGCGTTGACATCGACCGTACTTACACGCACATCGAGTGTCTGCATCTCGCTGGCAAGGAAGCCATCGTCTACACAAAACAGCAATACGTCCGCACCGTCCCCGACCTCAAAAACAGCAGTCCCCACGAAATCATTACCAGCGTCAGGCACCGCGAAATCTGGACGTACACCGAAGACGGTTGGGTCAAAAAACGTATCGAAGAACTCGAACAGGGTCAAACCTATCTCGACGGCGAGCCCTACGACCCGCGCTGAAATTCCGGCGCATGCAGCTTTTCAACGCCCAACTCACCCCCAAGCCCGCCTCATTCGCCCTCCGCAGCGTTTCCGCCTCGCGCGGCACGCAAGGAATCGCAGTTCTTACAGGACGTCGATGGCGACAAGCGTGATGTCGTCCTTCTGCTCCACGGATGCAGGTTGCCAGTCGCGAATCCCCGCCAGCACTTGATCCAGCAACTCAGTGGGCGCACTCAGCCGATTTTTGCGAACAACTTCCTCGAGACTGTGCTCCCCGAACGCCTCCCCGCTGTCATTCTCCGGCTCAGTCACGCCATCAGTATAAAGCAAGAACCGATCACCCGCCTGAATCGCCATCTCGCAAACTGGATACTCAGCATCCGGCAGCACTCCCAATAGCAGCCCGTTGCTCTCGATCCTTTCCAGTTTGCCTCCGCGCCAACGCAGCAGCGGTGGATGGCCCGCTGCCGAATAAAGCGCTTTACGCTTCTCTGTGTCGACCCACAGATACGCTGCCGAGACGAGCTGTGCCCGCAGCTGCGCGAACAGGATGCGGTTCAACCCGCTCAGCACCTCGCGCGGGTCGTGTGCGCAGGGCACGAGCGACTGTATCGCCACCTTAATCATCGACGCGATCAGCGCCGCCGGCACGCCGTGCCCAGTGACGTCTGCCACCAGGAACCCCGTCCGGCTCTCATCGACCGCAATGAAATCATAGAAATCGCCGGCAACCGCTGTCATCGGACGATAGACCGCGGCAACCAGAAGATTTTTCACTTCAGGATTTTTGCCAGGGAGAATCGAGGCTTGAATTTCCTGCGCAATCACCAATTCGCTTTCAATCGAATGCAATCGCCGTTCACCCGCCAGCGCGATTTGCACGGCGACATACCCAAACGAGCAGAGCAGAACGGCCAGTCCCAAGGAGCCCGTAATCCGCGGCGGCTGGTAATGGAAGAGGCGTGCCAAGTTGAAATACAGCGCTTCAAGCGCAAAAACAAGCGTACCCACAACCATGACGGCGCGGTTCGGCAGAACCAGGTACTTGCGCGAAAGTCCGGGCACCGCAAGGATGATTACAAAAATAATGATTGCCGCTGCGGCGATGAAATGGATGTAGAGGAGCAACTTTTCTCTGGAGCCCGTAACGATGAAAAATCCAATTCCCGCGAAACCCATGGCTAAACTCAAGCTGATCACCGTCTCCAAAAACAGCCGCATTTTTCCGGCGCTCAACTCGAGGAAGGCAAGCGAAGCAACAGAGAAAAGTAGATAGTCGATGGCCATCGTCAGGAAAGCAAGACTCTTCTGCCCCACGCGCGGCAAAGCCGCCAACACACTCGGCGAGTCAGCCAGGAGCAGCGCCCCGTACATAGCGCTCCATATTCCCAGCCACGCAAAGATGCGCACTCTGCTCTGACGCCGGACCGCCGCAAAGGCACAGGCCACCAGCCCGATGAACACAAAAATCGTTCCGGACATAATGCCGAGGACTTCGCTTCGCAGTATTGTCAAAACTTGCTCTCGCAATCGCGCACCTCTAAAGCATAAAGCACCGCCAGCTTATCTGTCGTTACCGGACGCAGAAGGCTAGTTTCCAGTTACTACGTCAAACGGGCGATATCGGATTCGCGGTGAACCCTGTTACTTCTAACAGTTCCCAACTCACCCGGCACATTCTATTGTGTGTCGAGTCTTTTATCGCGGGCGCCCCCATGCCCCATTGCGCCGTGGCAAACGAATCGGAGAACAATAAATGCGGAACTATCGCGACAGTCGCTTCATCTCGGTCTTGTTTCTGTTTGTTTGTGTAGCAATTCTGAGTACGCAAGTCCACGCAGCCCAGCAACCTCAGATGGTCCTTCTCGGCTCGGGCAGGGTCAACAATGGCCTCGACCACGACACCATACACGCAGGCCAGCAAGGCACATTTCGAGCCATACAACTGCGCGTCAACGGCGGCGCCGTGAATTTCCTGCGCATCATCGTCCAGTATGGAAATGGTACGCGCAGCGAGATTCAAGTGCGTAGCAACATTCCCGCGGGCGGTTCCACTCGCATTATTGATCTGCCTGGAGATCGGCGCATCATCCAGCGCGTGGACTTCTGGTACACCAAAGCAAACTGGGGGCCCACGCTCCCGAGAGTCACTCTCTACGGCGTGCGGTAGCTGTCCGCTGCCAGGTCTGGAGAACCGTGGTTCGGTAACTGCTCTTGTGCCGCGACTGGTACAGTATTTATATACTGCGGTTAAGCTAGGAGAGGAACCACGCACAGCGATGAAACGCATCTCGATTCCAAATTTGCTCGCCGCCGCGTTGATCTGGGCACTGACTTCTTGCGCCCTGGCCATCCTTCCCATTGCAAATGCCGCGGCCGCAAAACTCTTGGTCAGTTGGAAAAATCCCGTCTATTCCGGACCGAAGCCTCATCGCGTTCTTGTTCTCGGCATGAGCGGCAATCCAGAAATTCGTGCAGATTTCGAGGACGATCTTTCTGCCGCCATTAAAGGCGACGGCCTTGAAACGATCCCTGGTAACACCATTTTTTTCAGGCCGCACTCCGGCGAACTCGATCGTGACTATTTGGAAGGACAGATCCGCGACTTCAAGATCGACGCCGTCCTTGTTTCGCGGCTCGTCAAAGTCGACAAAACGATCACCAACATCCCCGGCTATAGCTATGTAGTCCCCTATGCCTACTACCGTTCGTTCTACGGGTATTACGGCACGGTCTACCAGCAAGTCTATTCTCCCGGCTACTTGCGGGAAGACACGGCTGTTCGTGTAGAAACCAATTTTTATTCTGCGACTCCGCCAAACGGAGAGCTCATCTG
Source organism: Candidatus Acidiferrum sp. (assembly GCA_035314345.1). Lineage (GTDB taxonomy): Bacteria > Acidobacteriota > Terriglobia > Acidiferrales > UBA7541 > Acidiferrum. The sequence continues at coordinate 15,041 of DATFZQ010000073.1, read as the reverse complement.
GACCGCCACCAGCGATTCCTTCAATCCGAAGTCAGCCCAAAAAGCAATCGACGGGGTCGTTAAACTGATTGTGAAAGAGTTGAAAAAACAAGCCATTCTGTAAGGGCTCGCCTAGCCGAGTGCCAGTGCTCGCGACTAAGTTTTGCCAGGGCACATCTGTCCTTTGTTGCTTTTAACTACCGGCTGTTGACTGTCCGCAAGTATTAGTCCTTGATGACTCGCAATTCGTCCTTGATTACTCCCAATTCGCTGTGGAATCGATGTTTGCTTTCATCGACCTCAAGCCGATCCTTGAGGACCACTTTTGCTTCCTCGGCGGCGGCCCGCAATTCCGGATGCTTATCGATATCGCCTAAAGCCAGGACGGCGCTGGCCAGACGCCATACGCAGTTCTCCAATTCGGTGAGCCGCTTCACGACCTCGGGCGCAGAGATCTGCGCCTTGACGTAGGTATCGAGTGCAACTTCGCCCTCGATCTTCTCAACGTATTCGCTGATGGTGGTTTCGCCGTCGTTTACCGGATGGACGACCTGCGGAACGATGCCGGCGAGTGGATTGGGATTCGGCACGGACCAGAGTATAAATCAGAAATCCGTCTACTGGAATGTCTGGCGGAGAGCATGGCTAAGCGAGCGCTCCCGCTCATCCGGGCATATACTTTGACTTATGCAGCACCCTAATCTGGTCGTCGTCCAGTCGTACGCTAGCCACCCTGAGGCGGACTTGGCCAAGGGTGCCCTCGAAGCTGGCGGCATCCCGGCAATGATTCAGTCTGACTCCGTGGGAGGAATGCGGGAACACCTCGCGTGGTCCGGGGCGGGCTTCAAAATTCTGGTGCGCGAGGGAGACGTCACGATGCACGCGAAGTGCTGGCTCCGCCAGCTGAAGGCGACGAAATCCCAGACGCCGACCCCCAAACTGACCCCGACACGTGACCACCGTGGCGCCGGTTTACCTAGCAAGTCGAGTTAGCGGAGAAGCGAAATCTGGCACCGAAGTGTTCTGCGGGCGGAGCAGGAGAACTTTTCCGGCGGCCCCGTTAGACCGTAGGGGCAGGAGCAGCTTTCTGCTCAACATCTCTGACTATTTCAAGCTCGATCTTGAATTCGACCGGACCGACAACTTGTTGCTCTTTTTCTTCAATCCAAGTACGTACCATCAAAAATCCCACCTGCCCAATGGGAAAACCTTGAAACTGAACCAGCATCTGAGAACGCTTTCTGGGTTCTACGGGGATCCTTAGTTTCAGAATTCGCGCAAATTGAGTTTGATCTGGATAGACCACCTGCGTGCACAGAACATATTCTCTCTGTTCGTCGCCTGACTACCCGTCCCATATAGAAAAAACAAACCATTCTTTCGGGGCCACAGCGTCCCTTGGAATTTCTAATTCTGCGGGAACCGTGAGGACAATCTTGCTCATCAGACCTATGAGGGAGGGAACATCGCCCTCCTTTGCTATGATGACCTTTTCGCATGCCACGCAAACGTATGGTTTGAGCATGGCTCTATGCCGCAGGGCGGAGTTCAAACTTCTCGGCACGCCAGTTAATCTTAGTGCCGTCGACGACCGCATTATTGTCGAAGCGCAAAGCGGTAAATAGACGCGGTACGTGCACATCCGCGCGAAGCAGCTGCATCCATGGATTCCAATGTTCTGGCGGCGCACCAAAAAACCAGTTAGCCCCGCTCGCGATCCATATCTCTCTTAGCTGGCGATGAGAGAAAGCAGAATCATCGTTTCCAAACTCTGTGCTGCAGCATGGACAGATGTTGTAGTCCGACGCCGGGTACGGCATCGATTCATACATACAAACCGGGCATCTGTATTTCATAGTATTTCATATATCCGTCCTGGCGCACTCGTAGTTGAAAAACTTGGCGATGGTTCCCGTCCGTCGAACGATCTGGTGCGGTGGCACGATATAGTACGTTCTTATAATCGGACACGAGACTATCGCAACTCCGAAATGATTGTTCGCGATGTTCGCTCGGGGCGATCGGTTCCATTCGGTCTGACGCATTCTCTCATGGCGATCGTCATCGGCCCACCCAGAAAACCATCGGCCATCTGTTCATATTGTAGTTCATCTGCTGCACCAAACTCGCGGCCGTGTTTCAAGAAATAAATGGCTCTTTGGTTTGCGTCTGCAAATGGCATTTGTGGTAAGTTTTTACTGAAAGTGAGACTACAATAGAATGAAGTATCACACAAGGTATCTGATGGGCCGGTTTATCATCCTTGCGATTTGTTTTGCGAGGCTGGGCGGCTGGAGATAGGAATGGCGTTATACTCCGCAGAGGAGTCCTAATGAAAAAGCTCTGCCTTCTGATGCTGGCGCTGTTGATCGCGACTACGTCTCTGGCGAAGACGCGGGATTGGAAACCAGCGAAGATAGAAGCTGCTTCGGAAACCGATGTTTCCTGGAAACTGTTTGGCGAAAAAAACACCATCCACTTCACGATTGAGACCGAGGATATGGTTTATTTTGCGGACTATACCTACAAACCGGGCCCGCACAGCGATAGTCACGCACGCGATATTCCCGTAAATGAGGTAACGAAAATCGCCATCGAGGGGAAACACGCGTACGTTCTCGACGTCAACGGCAAAGAAGTGAAGCTGCATATCGTTAGGAAAACTAGGAAGTAGTACCGTGCAAGTCCCTGGTGGGTGCCACAGAGAGCCAAACGGGCGCTGCATCCTTCGTCTCAAAGGTACGGGTTTTGACCGCCGAATCCATGGTAATGTCTTTCTATGAGCCCGAACTACAAAAAGTCCATTCTTTGGTCGCTCGTTTTTGCGTTCGCTATGATCGCCTCAGCCTTCTTATTCAAAGGCAATCCGGCTCTCTACTGGATTGAAGCAGGCCTCACCGTCGCAGCGCTCACCTTTGTCGTGCTCAAGCCCCAGCGAACTGTCCGCGTTCGCTAGCCCACCTCTCGTCTCCTTCTCTACGCCCTTTGTACCCTCTGCGTTAAAATCCCCATTCCACATATCCACCCACCCAAATTGCTCTTGCCAAGTTCTAACCCATTCAGTTATTCTTGCTTTGGGTAACACCGCGCCTCGCTTCCCGCGAGGCTTTTTTATTCCAATTCAACTTTTAGGAGACTTCCATGTCCTCTCGCGCCCAGGACCGCGTGGCCGTGTGTACATTCACATTCGCGGATGGCCGCCGTTGCCGCACTCCCCGCTCCAGGAACCATCCGCACTTCTGTTTCTTCCAGGCTCGGAAGGAAGCCCAAGCCAGGGCCGCCGATGAACTCGGCGACGACCTCTCTGCTTGCGATTTCTCCACCGCCCTTAGCCGCATCAAGAACCACCCGCGTTAAAACCGATTCCGTCCAAAGAAAAAGCTCCAAATAAAAAGAAAGAAAGGAACCTATGGGAATCCTGAAATCTGCAACACCTGCAATCGTTATCTGCACAAGAGACCGCGCCCGCGCCACCGCCTTCTATCGCGACACGCTGGGCCTGTCCCTCTCCCACGAGGACAACTTCGCCGCCGTTTTCAACACAGGTGGAGTCACCCTGCGCGTCTCCGTGGTGGCCGATTTCACGCCTCACGATCACACCATCCTTGGCTTCCACGTCCCCGATGTGCCCGCCACCGTACAAGCCCTGCGCGAAAAAGGCGTAACCTTCAACCTCTATCCACGCTTCCGTCAGGACGACCTTGGCATCTGGACAGCCCCCGGGGGATCAGTGTACGTGGCATGGTTCAAAGACCCTGATGGCAACGTGCTAAGCGTGACAAACGCTTGAACCAGGGTAGTCTCGCCCGCCGGGCCGAGAGACTTACAGCCGGTTTCGAGCCTGTGTAACCCCCGTAATATCAACACATGGTACAGACCGGGCACATCCCTGACAGAACAGACCGGGAGCATCGCTGACACTGCTGGAATTTTGGCCAAAGCGTGTACAACAAGCGCATGCCATGGAAAACGAGCAGTGTTATGGAAGAAAAACTTCGATTTATCTTCGAGCACGAGTTGCAGGAACGCACCATGAGCGAACTCTGCGAACGGTACGAGATCACGCGCCAGACCGGGTATGTGTGGTTACGGCGCTATCGCGAGGCGGGAGTGGACGGGCTGACAACCCAGAGCCGCGCGGCGCACCGGCATCGTAACCAGACGCCGGAGGAGCTCGAACAGCGGGTGCTGGGGCTGCGGCAGGCGCATATGCGCCAGCGGCTCGCTGTAGGGAGCGGTGCGCATGCGCTTCTTGCGAGGCACCACCAATCCTTCGCGCTGTAGCAGCGCTCCGATGGTGCTGGCCGCCGGCCAGCTTCGCCCCGGCTCGTCCCGCTCCAGAATGCGCTTGAGCTTCCGAGGTCCCCAGCGCATGCGGATGGACCCAACCGCGTGTGGTGTGCGGACTTCAAAGGCTGGTTCCGCACCGCCGACGGCGAGCGCATCGATGCGCTGACCATCTCCGACGCGCACAGCCGGTATTTGTTACGCTGCCAGTCCGTGGAGAAGACCGACACGGGGAGAGTGCAGGCGATTTTTGAAGCAGCCTTCCGCGAATACGGCATGCCCGCAGCGATACGCACCGATAACGGCGCGCCGTTTGCGAGCCGTGCGCTGGCCGGACTGTCGCGGTTGGCGGTGTGGTGGATCAAGCTGGGCATCGTGCCGGAGCGCATCGAAGCCGGGCATCCGGAGCAGAATGGCCGGCACGAACGGATGCATCGCACGATGAAAGAGGAGGTGGCCGATCCGCCCGCCGCCAACCGGCGTAAGCAGCAACGCGCTGCGGACCGCTTTCGCCAGGAATACAATGAGGTGCGTCCGCACGAAGCGCTGGGCATGCGCACGCCAGCGGAAGTCTATGAGCCGTCAGCGCAAAAATTCCCTGAGCAGGTGCGTGAACCGGAGTATCCGGGGTATATGCTGGTGCGCAGCGTGCGGCGGAAAGGCCATTTTCGTTGGAAGCAGGACGAGGTGTTTTTGAGTGAGGTTCTGTGGGGCGAGCGAGTAGGCCTGTTGCAGGAGGACGACCGCTGGTTCACGGTCTACTTCGCGCAGCATCCCATCGCGCTATTCGACAGCCAGCAACTGCGGGTGGCGCCTCTGCTCACAAACTCTAAACTAGGGGAGAGCGAAGGGGACGCGTCCCCTCCGCTCTCCCCTAGTCCCCTCGTCGAACAGGACCAGAAAGTGTCACATATGCGCCCGGTCTAAAGTGTCAGGGATGCCCCCGGCCATACATTAACCAATGGTGGGACAGACTTTAGTCTGTCTTCAACTCAGCAGGATTGCAACGATTGCAACAATCAGTCCACCCACTACTCACTACTCAAAACTCTCCACCCAACCAACCCGCAAACCACAAACCCAACCGCATTCAACACGCCATGAAACTCCGCCATCTGCCGAATATTCACAAACGCCTGCAAGGGATACTCACCAATAGCCCAAACCGCTGCCAGAATCATCCCCGCTGCCACCGATGCGCCTGCAACAAACAACAGCCAGCGCCCACCGCTGTTCTTCGACGCCATGCCAACACGCGCCATGCCGCCCGCCAGCCCAAGTTGACCCAACGCGATCAGCAGCGCCCCGGCCAACTTCACCTTCGGCCCAAGCAAAAACGCCAACCCCAAAACCCCCGGCCCCAAAACGACTGCTAGCAAAGCGGCCCGGAGGAATCGACGCCCTCTAAACCCAGCGAACGCCTTATCCGCCAACCCGGCAAGCACAGCCGAAGCGAACCCCGCAAAATGAAAGTGCACGGCCGTTAGCAAAACGATTGGTTCGTGAAACGCCAAAAGTTGCACACCGGCCCGCGACGCGACCAGCCACACCCCGGCGACGAGCAAGTATCCCTCGCCGACAGCGAAACAAAATTGCGCGAAGGACTTCGTTCCCGCAACCCAGAACCGTCGCAAGCCATCGCCCGCAAATAAAGCACATACCAGAAGCCAGGAACTCGCGAACCAGGCCGCCGCGGTTCGGTTGTCGAGGAAAAATGAAACAGAGGTCAACGCGGCCGCTGCGATCAGCGCCCCATGCCGCACCGCGCTGCTCTTGGAGGCTCCTACGCCTCGCACCAAATCGGCGCCGAGCGGCACCACGACCCATGGCCCAAGCAGAAACAGGATTTCAATGATGCCGAGGTGAACGCGAGGCGCGAAACTAGCAAGCGCGAGAGCAAACCAAACCGCGAAGCCAAGAAGAATGGGCGGACGAATAACCCCACGATCCTGGAATTCCTGAATCATGGCGCCTGCTCAGGCGTGCGGCAGAAACGCCGCCGCCCCATACGCCACAGTCAGAAATATCGCAGCCGCAGTAAACGCAATGTCGCCCGGCCGGTTCGTCCGCCGCAAGGAAGCATCGTAATAAAGCAGTTGCACCGGCGCGCGGAACAACCAGAAGACCGCGATGCCTGCAGCCAGAAATCGCCCCAACCCGTGACCGCTCGCCAAGTCAGGAGCAAATCCAAGCGTCAACGCCGCAAAGAGCAGCAACACACCAACGATGTAAACGGAATGCACCACGAAAATCTGCCGGATAATCGGCGCAACGCGTCCGAGGTTTTCTTCGTAATGCAATTTCCGAGGAAGGAAAAAATTAGAGGCCGCAATGAGGATTTGTACCAGACCAGCCAACCACAGGAGCAGCAGCAGAGCGTTCATGTTGGTCTCCTATCGAGCGTTAAGCTCGATTTGTGTATCGAGCGTCAAGCTCGTTTCGTGTTTCGAGTGTTAAGCTCGCTTCGCGACTTCTGGAACCGGACAGCTCACCGCGGCACAACTCCGATGCATCGCGATCGAGCGATACCAACTCCTCAGCGCCCCCATCCCCCCTGGCATCTTGCTGAACCACACCAGCGGCCGCGCCCACCAAATTTCGCGCGCCAGAGCCACCGCCGCGTCCGCTCCCCCAAACTGCCGTCCATCCGAAAGCAAAAGCCGTATCTCGCGCAAAAGTTCTTCCCGCGACATTCCCAGCAAAGCCCCCACGCGCGAATCCTGCAAGGGCGCCACCGCAAGTCCTCTGCGTTCCAGAATCGGCGCCAGCCATCGCGCAGTCCGCGTGCAAAACGCGCACTCCGCATCAAAAAACAACCACCCCTGCGCGTGCCGCCCTTTTCCGTCCGTAAATTCCGATGTCAGCGAAATCATGGTTCTCTTCTCTGTGTGCCCAGCGCTCTAAGCGAACTCTGCGTAAGCACCTTGGTCTTTTTCAGGCGTTCGCTGCCTTTTTGCCCAGCAACGTGAAGACCTTACCGCGCAACTTGCCCACGCCCTTCAGCGCCGTAGTCGGCATGCGCAGCACTTCGTCAAACAACCCTGTCATCACTGTCAAAAACTCCAGCATGCTCTCCAGCCGCTCCCGCGTATACGGATCGCCCTGCGCGTTCGCCTTTGACTCCGCCACACACTCCGCCAAGACCCGCAAAGTCGGATCGATCTCCCGCCGCTTGCGCTCCTCCGACACAATCCGGAAAATCTCCCAGACATCCTTCAAGGACTCGAAATGGTCGCGCCGGTCGCCCAACACATGCACGACCCGCACAATCCCCCATCCCTGCAGCTCGCGCAAACAGGTGCTCACGTTCGATCGCGCCACCGCCAAAGTGGTGGAGATCTCATCCGCGGGCACCGGCACCGGTGAGAGAAACAGCAGCGCATGCACCTGCGCCACGGTGCGGTTAATGCCCCACCGGGTGCCCATCTCACCCCAGTGCAGGATGAATTTCTGAGCTACGGGCGAAAGAGTTGCTTTTGTAGTGTCTGTCATTTCTGTAATTTCTCTCTGTACAGAAATTACCGTAAAGACGGCTGTTTGTCAAGCCCTTTTTCCTGATATCTGCGCGATTCACATAAGCAAAAGCAGTGCAGCGGGTCCGCACACCTGTCCCTTTTCCGGTCTTTTCCTTCATTTACTCCCGCATTCCCCTTTGTCAAAGTATGCAAGCGAGGATGCCGTGTCCTTGAACTTCGCAGCAACGCACCATCGAAAAGCCGCTATCGTAGCGCTCGGAGCGCTGGCCGCACTAGTCTGCGTGTTAAGCCCTATCGCGGCCCGCCAAACGCAAGCACAGGCCAACTCTGCCGACGATTCGGCTATTTCCTCTGTATGCCCAGTCGTCTACCCCGACGACCAGACTCCCGCCTCACGCGGCTACCACTACACATTTTTCGGCAACGCATTCTTCATCAACGACGAAGGCTATCTCCTCACCGTTGCACACGTTCTCGAGACGTTTCGCGACGGCGGCCAGCCCTACATCCTCGTGAACCGCCCGAACTCGCCACCCCAGTTGTTGAAAGTCACCGTGATCGCCAAAGATCTGCAACATGACGTAGCGATCCTTCGTGCCACGCCGAATCCCTTCGCCGGCAAATACCAAGTCGCTTCTCTCCCGCTGGCCTCCAAACCAGCCGTAAAAGGACAGTCCGTACTTGCCCTTTCGCTGCACCCGCAAAGACTCCAGAATGCGTACAGCTTCGATTCCACTCGCGAAGACTCATCTCCCGGCATCGTCTTGAGCTACGAGTCCACGCAACTTGAAAAGTCCGCTCCCGTCGCGGATGTTTTTCTTCTCAGCCATCCAGTTGTGAAAGGCCAGAGTGGCTCGCCGGTGATGGCACTCGACTGGCACGCCGTCGTCGGCCTCGTGGAAGGCCTCTGGCTGCGCGGTACGCCTGTGTCCGTCGCCAAGTCTTCCGCGCAAACTGGCCCCATCCCTGGAGCCGCCATCCCCATCCAATACGCTATCGCTCTCCTCAAAGAACACAACGTCTCTTGGCGAGGAGTTAAGAACGACGACGGGCGGTCTAAGGAATGACGACAAGTCTGCGGCTGCGTTCGGTGCGCGCCCAGGCTTGCTCGATATCTGCAAGCGGAACTTGCTCCGTCTCGATTCGTAGCGTACCTGCGGCTCCCCACGCCAGGATTTGCTGCATCGCGGCGACGAGCACTTCTCGCGCTGGCATTCCGGCGGTTCCCAAGATTGTTAGAGCCGTGCTCCGGAGCACGGCCGCTGGAAGTGAGATATTTGGTCCTGCGCTTTCTCCTACTTGCAGCAGGCGAGTCTCGGGATTCAAAGAGGCGAATTCATTGCGCGTGATTGCGGCAAGGAGAACTTCTGTTGGGCGGCCCCAGACGTAGTCAATGATTACGTTGAATCCGGTCTCGCCGGCTTCGCGTGCAAATTGTTTCTTCAAATCTTCATCGGGCTGATCGAGTTGAATCGTCGCGTCCACTCCCAGGCCGCGGAGTTTTTCTAGCGCTTCGGGATTTCGTCCCGCACCGATTACCCGCCCAGCCCCGAGCAATTTCGCAATCTGAACAGCGATGGTCCCTGTGATTCCCGTGGCGCCCAAGATAAGAACCGTCTCGCCTTTCGCAACCTTCGCGCGGCTGTTCAGAGAAAGCAGAGCCGACACGCCAGGATTGGGGAGGGCCGCGGCTGTAGCGTCGTCCATTTCCTTAGGCACCGGAAAACAAAATCCTGCAGGGACGACTGTGCGCTCCGCCATCGCGCCATACGGCCGGCGCGGGCCTCCAAAGAACACTCGCCTTCCATCCGCAAGTTCGCCAACGCCGTCAGCCCCGCATACCACCGGAAGCTGGCGCGGACTCGCGTAGTGCGATCCGGCAGCGAGTTGCTTATCAATCGGCTTTAGCGACGCGGCCAGTACGCGCACAAGTGCTTCGCCCACCCCCGCGGTCGGCTCGGAAAATTCCTCGCAGTGCGGAGGTTTGCCAAGCTCGTGTAGTACGGCTGCTTTCATGCTGGTTCTCGTTTTCTCGCAGATCGCTCGGGTTCGGATATGTTTCAGAGCTGGCATGCACTGCGATTTGCATCGCAGTATGCCATTGTTTGGGATTGGGCGTTGATCAGCACGTGCGGGCAAGAACGGGCACGCGCTTCGAGGCTCAGGGTAAACGTGCCGTGCCCCTACGGGGAATTTGGCGGACTTCATTTATGGCTGGAGAGAGCGCCAGGCCGAGCCCCCACGTTGCTCGAAACAATTCTGTATGTTGTCATATCAGACTTCGCCCTTCGGAGGCGCGCCATGACTCCCAATGATTTTCGCAAGCTGGCTTTGAGCTTTCCAGAAACCGAAGAACGGGCCCACATGAACCATCCCGACTTCCGCGTGGCCGGCAAGATCTTCGCGACACTCGGTTACCCGAACACCGACCGGGCCATGGTCAAAGTCACACCTGTCGAGCAGGAAATGCTTGTGCGCGATGAGCCATCGATATTCTCTCCAGTAAACGGCGCTTGGGGACGCCAGGGCTGCACAAGCGTCAACCTCAAAGCCGCAAAAAAAACCACGATGCGCCGTGCTTTGGCGGCGGCCTGGCAACTCGCCGCTCCCGAGAATCTCTCCCGCGGCCTCCCGGATAAAGCGGCCGCGGCTTCCCCGCAACAGCCGCGCAAGAGGTCCGCGCGGGCCCGCGATCAACGGCGCCGTGCGCGGGCCAAGTGAGAGTAAGAGAGAGACTGGCGACGGCTGGCTCCTCCTTGCTGCACCGCGTTTTTACTTAGAGTTTTCTCTCCTGTAACATCGCCATCGTGAAACCTTTCGAGTTGCTCGGCCAGACGCTTTCACTAGACGGCACGGAGCTGAAGCTGATCCGCCGCGGCGACGAGTACCTCATATTGGCCGACGGGGCGATTCTCATGTCAAGCCGCATGCACGGCTCAGAAGAGGCGCTGGCCGCGCTCGCGTGCGAAGGGATACGGAGGCTGAGGCAACCTTGCGTGCTCATTGGCGGTCTTGGAATGGGTTTTTCGCTTCGCGCGGCGCTGGATCTTCTGCCACCGGATGCGACGGTTGTCGTCGCTGAGCTGGTGCCCGCAGTGGTGGAGTGGAATCGTGGCGCGCTTGGGCCGTTGGCGGGACACCCGCTGAAGGATAAGCGGGTGCGGGTGGAAACGGGGGACGTTGCCGCCACACTCCGTTCCGGCCGCGGCCAATTCGATGCCCTGCTACTGGATGTGGACAATGGTCCGGCCGCATTTACCGCCTCGAAGAACGCCGGGCTCTATGACAAGCGCGGAATAGCGGCCGCCCGTGCGGCTCTGAAAATGGAGGGGGTGCTGGCTGTCTGGGCGGCCAAAGAGGATCGAAGCTACGAGCTGCGCTTGCGCGAAGGCGGATTCAACGTTCAGGTGCAGCGCGTGCGTGGTCGTTTGAAAATGGGCGGTCCGCGCCACACAATTTTTCTCGGTCACAAATCATCCTAACGTTGCGGGAGTAGAGGCGACTTCCTGCAAACCGAAAGCGCCAGCTGGCCTGGCGCACTCCATGGATAAAAATCGGAGGAGTCGGAAGCGCCCGCCACAGATAGGGCGATGATCTTCGGTTGCACGGATTAGTCTGCGCCGGTGGGTTCCAAGTAGCCGATCTTCATAGCGCCATCGATCTCCACCAAGGCCATCCAGAGGTCGAAACAGGCCTAGTAGCCGGTTTCCAACTCCGGGTCAGGCTGGAATTCAATGACCATCCACTTGCGGAAATTTTCAGCTGTAATTTGCGGCGCGAGCGGCTTTGTCGGCGGAGAATATTCATCCACTTCAAGCTCGTCAAACGTACAGCTGTTGCCATCGAGTGAGAACGCTCCAGGAGGGGGCAGCTCCTGCGTCGCGTTCTGGATGATCGATTGCAACTCTTTTTCAGAAATGGAATCGTGCAGCCACGGGGCCAGGAACTCGCGGGCGGCAGCGTAGTCACCTTCGATGATTCTCCCGGCGAACTTGCCGCCGATATCGCTGTAAGCTTGCTCCATCAGCACTACCTCCCTGCTGCTCGGCTACTTGTTCGATGGGGTTTGCGAGCCGGCTAAAGACATCTGGCGCATACGTTCTCGAATGCGCCGTTCGTTTTCGTCTTCGACGTGGACCCAGAATGCATCTTCAAGCTGGTTGGTTTTGAAATTCCACGGACCGCTGGGGAAACGGTGGCGGCAGAGCAGCATGGCCAGAAATGGCCGGCGGTGCCCCTTTACGATTATGTCCCGCTTGTTGATCTCGATGGTGTTTTCACGCAACTGAACCGGGTTACGAAGCGGAAATTGGTTGCTCAATTTAGCCAGATCAAGCAGCGCTTGCATCTCTTCAGGCCCGCGGGCCCAATCCATGCGGTCGGTCTTGATCTTGGCGAGTACCTCCAGGGCGTTGTTCAACGAGGCTGCATCAAGCGCCGGCCAGGCATGCGTGATTTGCCATCTCTGATTGGTACCAACGGTTCCGACATAACGTTGTTTGGCGGCGTCGCGCAGAGAGGTTTTGATCGCGGCAATCTCTGCCTTGCTTCGGCCGGTGCCGTAATCGTCGAGGTCATCTTTGGTTTGGTAGACGTCCGCTTCGCTGGCGCATAGAACTTCGAGGACGTCGCCCTCGGCGGCGTCCTTCGCAGCTAGGGTGAATTCATTGAGCAAGAACTCGGGACGACCGTTACCCGGCAACGCATAAAGCGCTTTGGGCTTCTTTTGCCCCTTGGGAGTGATCTGCATGCCTGCGCGAATCGCAGGATTACAAAAAAACGAAAGCAGCCAGAGAGTGTCGAGCGCGCGGAGAGACGTCTCCACTGGGCCGCCGGGGATCTCGACAGCGGAGTAACTTTCCAAGGCTTTGCGAATCTTGCTTACGACAGGATCTGGTTTAGCCATGGTGTGGGCGACTGCTTTCTCGAAGAATTGCCGTAATTGCTGGACTTTTCAAGGAGGTGTGCGGGTGGGGGTGCTCAACAAGAGACCCCGCTTCGAGCTTGGCGAGCCGCGAGCGGACAGCCGTGCTTTTGGAAAGACTCGAACTCCTGCCTCTCTGGTTTGAAGACGGGTGGCGCTTCTGCGGCAAATGGGGCGATAATGGCCGGCCGTGCGCAAGGATCTGGGGGGTAAATCGCGGGGACGACTGAAGAGGAGAAAGATCACGATGATGGCACGCACTTCACACTATGCAGTGGCGGTGGTATGCGTTCTGTTTTTTGCGAGTGGGGAGGCGCTGGTTGCTGGGCAACAAGCCGCTGGCAACGGGCCTGCGACAGTCGATATGACACTGACGAAGCCGGAATCTGTAGGATTCTCTTCGGAGCGGTTGGAGCGGCTGCACGCGCTAATGCAGCAGGTGGTGGATCAGAAGCAGCTTCCCGGCGCGGTGACGCTGCTGGCGCGGCACGGCAAGGTCGTGGACTACCGCACGTATGGAATGCGGGATGCGGCTAGCGGAGCGCCGATGACGCGCAACACGATCTTTCGTGCGTTTTCGATGACCAAGCCGGTGACCGGCGTGGCCATGATGCTGCTTTACGAGCAGGGGAAATGGCTGCCGTCGGATCCGATCGCGAAATATATTCCGGAATTCGCGCACTTGAAAGTGTGCACAGGGGTGGACGCGGCGGGAAACATGATTTTGGAGGAGCCTGTTCATCCGCCGACGATGCAAGAACTGATGACGCACACGGCGGGCTTTGTGTACGGCTTTTTCGGCAACACGCCGGTGGACAAGGAATATCAGAGAGTGGGAGTGATGCAGTCGAAGTCGCTGCGGGAGTTTATTGAGAAGCTGGCGAAGATTCCGTTGGCCTACCAGCCGGGCACAAAGTGGGCGTACAGCGCTTCGATGGACATTCAGGGTTACCTCGTTGAAAAGCTGTCCGGGCAAACGCTGCCGGATTTCATGCAGGAGCATGTTTTTAAGCCGCTGGGCATGAAAGACAGCGGATTTTTTGTGCCTTCGGACAAGCGGGGGCGCTTTGTAACGATCTACCGCAGCAATGAAAAAGGCGAAGTGATTCCGGCGCCGGGGTTCGGCGGCGAATACGCGGAGCAGCCGGGGATGCCGTCGGGAGGCGGCGGAATGGTGACCACGGCGGAGGATTATTTTCGGTTTGCAGAGATGCTGGGGGGCGGAGGCGAGTTGAATGGCGTGAGGATTTTATCGCCGGCCTCGGTGCAATTGATGAGCGCGAACCATCTGGCGCCAAATCTTTTGACGGGTGAGTTTGGAATAGGCGCGCAAGTGATGAGGCCGGGCTTGGGATATGGATACGACTGCGCCGTGGAGTACGATCCATTAGAGGCCAATCTGCCTGATGGGCGCGGTACGTTTTTTTGGGACGGAGCTGCGGGGACGTGGTTCTGGATAGACCCGACAAACGATGTCGTCTTTATCGGAATGGTGCAGCGGGTGCTGGGACCTGACAGCCCTGCTGTGGAGTATCAGAGCCGGCCGGCGATTTATCAGGCGCTAGTGAATCCGAAGAGGTAAGGACGTAATGAGGTAAGGAAGTAAGGAAGTAACGGAGACGCGAGGACGTAGAGAGCGCGCGGCTGAGATGTTCGGATTAAATTCTTTGCGAAAGGTGGCGCGCCCGGAGAGACTCGAACTCCCGACGCTCTGGTTCGAAGGTACGCAGTGAAAAACTCTAAGTGCTGCTTTTGGTGTCGCTTACAGGGGAACGCGCCATTTATCTCGCTCTTGAATTGGACTGAAGTTGGACTGAAATGGTTGGGAATGTCTGATAGCAAGGTTGTGGACGCTCCGTTCGAGTGAAATGCGAATCGCTACGCGTGATGATCTCCCAGCTCGCCGCCATTAGGGCGGTGACCAAGTTTACTCGAACCGGGGACCAGTGCTCCACTGAACTCCGCTACGGCTGAATGTCGTCCATGTAACTTGTTAAAGGCCCTCCTCGTATGTCATTCATTTCACAGGTGCTCCTAGTTTTGGCGAGGCACAGCCATGAGCACCAGAGTTTCGGACTAAACGAGCCGCCCTGTCATCCCTTCATGGAAGTGGTAGGCTTCCGAAGTCCAACCTGCAAGCAACTGAATGGCACCAAGGAAAGTGATTCCTGCTTTGCTCCTTGGCTAAGTCTGATTAGCACGGGTAATCGGAACAAATGGTTTAGCATGCCAGTCCCTCGGCGGGGCGACCTGGGCGCACAGTGTCGCGCAGGAAGTTTGTAGGAATTGATCGGACCAGAGTAATCAGCGCGTGGTCTCAAAGAGTTTAGCCGTCCGAATCTTCAGCCCCTCAGCCAGCTTCACAATGTTGAGCA
>DATFZQ010000072.1:0-99913 GCA_035314345.1 Candidatus Acidiferrum sp. | reverse complement strand
AAGCCGGCGTGTGGAACTATCGCGGTGAATCCGTCGACATCTCGCAAGACAACACAAACATCTCCATTCCATTTCTTCTTTCCAGCAATGGTTACGGCATCTTCTGGAACAACGGCTCGCGCAGCAAATTCACGAACCGCTTCGTTCACGCCTTTTACTTAAGCTCTGAAGTTTCCTATTCGATGGACTATTACTTTTTTTACGGCCCCGACTTCGACCATCTCATCGCCGACTATCGCGAACTCACCGGCGCCGCCCCTCTGTTCGGCAAATGGGCCTACGGCTACTGGCAATGCAAAAACCGCTACGACTCGCAGCAAGAGCTCCTAGCCATCGCGCAAAAATATCGCAACCTGCGCATCCCTCTCGATAACATCGTCCAGGACTGGTTCTGGTGGAACACCATGGGCGAGCCCGTCTTCAACAAAAACTATCCTGATCCCAAAGGCCTGATCGATGCGCTCCACAAAAACAATGTCCACCTCATGATTTCCGTGTGGCCCTATTTCCGCCCTGGCTCTCCCGTCTACGACGACATGGACAAGCGCGGCTTCTTCATCGACAAAACCATCGCGCCCAGTTTCCATCCCGTCGCGCAGGCTCTCTACGATCCGTTCAATCCGGAAGCCCGCAAATACTATTGGAACCTCATGAATAATGCGCTTTTCAAGATCGGCGCGGACGCCTGGTGGCTCGACACCACGGAAGCCGAAACCGAAGGCCGCGAAACCAACATTCTCGTCACCAACAAAATTAACCACGGCCAAAACGGCGCGCGCTACGCCAACGAATTTCCGCTCATGACCACCACCGCCGTCTACCAAGGCCAGCGCGAAGCCTCCGACAAAAAGCGTGTCTTTATTCTGTCGCGCTCGGCATACGCCGGATCTCAACGCAACGCCGCTGCCGTCTGGTCCGGCGACATTGATCCCAACTGGGAGACCTTTCGCCGCCAGATTCCTGCCGGCCTGAACTACTCCGTCTCCGGCCTTCCCTACTGGACCACCGATATCGGCGGCTTCGTCTCCGCGAATCCCGATGACCCCGCGTACCGCGAGCTCTACATCCGCTGGTTCCAGTTCGGCACGTTCTGCCCCATCTTTCGCGCTCACGGCACGCGCACAACAAATCAAAATGAAATTTGGTCCTATGGCCCCGATGCTCAGAAAACTCTAGTCGCCTACGACAATCTTCGCTACCGCCTGATGCCTTACATTTATTCGCTAGCCTGGAGAACCACCAGCGAGGGCTACACCATCATGCGCCCGCTCGTCATGGACTTCCGCGAGGACGCCCACGCGCAAAATATCGGCGACCAATTTCTTTTTGGCCCAGCGATTCTCGTAAATCCCGTTACCGAGCCTGGCGCGGCCACTCGCTGTCTTTATCTTCCCAATGCCAAGTGGTATGACTTTTGGACCGGCGCCGCAATCCAAGGCGGCCGCACACTCGACGCACCATCTCCTATCGACCGCATGCCTCTTTATATCCGCGCCGGCTCCATCCTCCCCCTCGGCCCCAACCTCCAATACGCCGCCGAAAAATCCGCCGATCCCATCGAACTTCGCGTTTATCGCGGCGCAAACGGCGTCTTCACTCTCTACGAAGACGAAAACGACACCTACGACTACGAAAAGGGCGTCCACGCGACGATTCCCTTCTCGTGGGACGACACCGCCCACGCGCTAACCATCGGCGATCGCGCCGGATCATTTCCCGGCATGCTTGAAAAACGCACCTTCCGCGTCATCTTTGTCACCGAAAATCATGGAACCGGCGGCGGCCCTGCAGAAAATGCGGACAAAATCGTTGAATACTCGGGAAAGAGAGTCACGGTACAGCCATAATCCAATGACGGCGATTCACCACCCGTCTCTTATCAAGTAAATTCTTCAAGGATCTTCATCTTTGGCTAATTTTGCTTCATACGCCATCAGCGGCACAATCGGCGTCGAATTCATTCGGGACATTCGCGATGAATTCGATCTGCTTCAGCGGATTTAGTCTCAAGCCCCCACCGGTCTTCTCCCCTTATGGCCGCTTCTTTGTGTGTGAATGTGCCAGAGCAAGCCGCCTTTCGCTCCGAGCAAAAGAAAGTTCGCGCTTGCTCCTAAGAAGCAGATGGCTTAATCCAAATTCACAGCATTGTAATTTTGGATTTTACTCCCGTTTATCTCGCCGCCATACTCTCGCCAACTTGTTCGGGGGCCACTGGATATCCACAGGGGGGCACTCGATTTACGTGCCGCGGATGTGATACATCCATGGCAAGAGCCAGGTCGGTCGAATCTAAAGTGAGGGGTGTATTGAGATGAAGAGAATCACACGGCTTGTCCTGATTGGTCTGGCTGTCCTCTGTTTGTGTACTTGGCCTTCGCAAGCTCAACAAACTCTCGGCTCCATCAATGGCACGGTTACAGACAGCTCCGGCGCGGTGATCCAGGGCGCAACCGTTAAGATCCATAACCTGGCCACTGGCTTGGAACAAACCGTCACTACAAACTCGGACGGCTCGTTCCATGCTGCCGATCTCCCGATCGGCACGTACAGCGTCACTTTCTCTCGCGAAGGTTTCAAGACTGAGGCCCACTCGCAAATCCTCGTTCAAGGGAATCGCACCACCACGGTGAACGGCTCTCTGCAACCTGGCGAAGTAAACGTGACGGTCACTGTCAGTGGCACTCCCTTGCTCAATCAGACCGACACGACCAACGGTTATACGTTGGGGAGCGAGCTTATCGAGAATATCCCTCTCGGAACCGGTAGCTTTACACAACTTGCGCTCCTGGCGCCTGGCGTCAACGCGGACCTTCTCGCAGGTGCGGGCACGAACGCCGGTTTGGGAAATCAAGATATCTTTGCCAATGGCCAGCGCGATACAAGCAACAGCTTTTCCTTCAATGCCGTGGAATCGAACAACCTGTTTAACGGACTATCTGCCAGCGCAATCGGCGAGAGCCGCTTCGTGCTGAACACCAACGAACAATTCCTCGCCGGTGGACAGATTCAAACCAATACTTCGGTGTTTGACGCGATCGGCCAGGGCATGCCCGCACCTCCACCGGAAACCATCGAAGAAATCCACGTGAACACCTCCATGTACGACGTTTCACAGGGCGCGAATAGTGGCGCACATGTTGCCGTTGCCACAAAGTCCGGCACCAACGATTTCCACGGCAGCGCCTATGAATATCATCAGACTGCGGGCTGGGATGCTAACCAGTTCTTCCTCAACGCAGCAGGGCTTTCTCGCCCGCCGCTCCACCGCAACACTTTTGGCGGCACGATCGGCGGTCCTATCAAGCAAAACAAACTGTTTTTCTTCGGTTCCTACCAGGGCCAGAGAGTGTCAGATTCAGCCAACGGCTCGACGCAATTTGCTAACGTTCCCACCGGTCTGACCGATGATCGCAGCCCAGCGACGCTTGCCGCGCTTGCCGGGGTCCCCGTGGGCAATGTGGACAGTGTTTCGCTGGCCATCCTGAATGCCAAAGGATCCAACGGGAAGTTCATTGTTCCCTCGGCCACCGTCACAGATCCCAACCAAATTAACGTCCTGGGTGGGAATGCTCTCGAGGTAGGACCCCCTAGCACCTTTAGTGCAGACCAGGTCAACGGAAACGTTGACTACCTGTTCAGCACCAAAGACCGCCTTGCGGGAAAGTACTACTTTCAGAACGATCCCTCTACCAGCCCTTATGCCGTCAGCCAGGTCTTGGGCTTTCCTCAGACGCTCCACGCGGGCAGCCAGGTGTTCTCGCTCGACAACACCCTAAGCCTGACCCCCAATACCACTTGGGAGATGAGGTTTGGTTTCATTCGTCAGTTCGCTAATGCCAGTACCACCCAACAACTTACTCCCAGCGATGTGAACATCAATCTTCTCGGCAGCCAGTTTTTTCCGGGCTTTAGCATTACCAACGCAGGCTCGGGAAACTTCAATGGGCTGCGCATCGGCCCTGCCAACAACTTTGCCAATGCCGGCGTCTTCCAAAATCACTTTCAGGCAGGCACCAATTACAATTGGACCGTTGGTCGCCACACCATTTCCTTCGGGTTCAACAGTGACTATGGCCAGTTGAACGTCCTCAATAAGGAAAACGAGGTAGCCACCTTCACTTTCCGTAACTTCGCCAACTTCTTGACTGGAAATCTCGGCGGCAGAAACGGCGGTGGCCAGATTCTAAATGGTGAAACCAACCGTTACTTTCGAGCAAAACAGGTCGGCCTCTTCGTCCAGGACAATTACAAATTAATGTCCAATCTGACCGTAACCGCCGGCCTGCGTTGGGACTGGGACGGCCCGCTTACCGAGAAAAATGGGCTTCTGACCAACTTCTATCCGCAGAATTATTCCTACGATCTCGGTACGGACACGATTAACAACATTGGGCTGGTCATCGCGGGCAACAACAAGCAGTTCTGCGGGACCAAGTCGAGTTTCTGCGTAAACAATTCGACCCTTACCGGGCGGCAGTGGATATTTGAGCCCCGCATCGGCGTGGCGTGGTCTCCCCACTTCCTCAAGAACGTCGTCGTTCGGGCCGGTTATGGCCTTTACGCAGACCGCGGCGAATTCTTTACGGAACTCTCAGCCAGCGCAGGACTCGGAATCAGCGGGCCCTTCGGCGTGACCACTCAGCAACCTTTCACCGTGCCGTTCAACACCTCTTGCACCGGCGTTAAGTGCCTTAGCAACAATCCGTTCGGTACTACGGCCCCTCCTCCTCCCCCCAGCAATCTTTCCGGGATCGAAGCGCTCGTTCATAACCAGTCGGCGTTGAGCGGCTGCCCTCCACCGGTAACGCCGACCTGCACTCCTACGGGAACGCCCCTGTTTGCGTTTCTCTTTGGCGGTTATGATCCCCAAAATACGCTGCCGTATTCCGAGAACTGGACCATCGACGTCCAGTGGCAGCCTATCAATTCGATGCTCATCGACGTCGGCTACGTCGGCAATCACGGGCAGCACCAACTTCTCCCCATCCCGTTCAACCAGCCGGGCATTGCCACACCGACGAACCCGATTAACGGGCAGATCTACTCCTATGGGTATCAGGCAACGGACTCCAATGGAGGTTTTGGCACGCTCGAGACGGAACAGGTTGCGACCACGATCGGTGAGTTTACGGGTGCCGACGGAAACACCGCACTACGTGTCCCGTTCATTGGCTACAACCCCAATTCCGATTTCTGGGAAGCCGAAGGAGTCTCCAACTATAACGCACTCCAAGTTAGTGTGAAGAAGCGGCTGAGCCACGGTCTCACGGTCAACGCATCCTACACTTGGTCCCACACGCTGGATGAAGGCAGCGGCCTTTCCGAGGGACTCTTTTTTAATGGCAACAATCCGCTCAATCCCAGGAGCGCCTATGGCGACGCTGGTTTCGACCGCACTCACGTTTTCACCATCAACTACACCTATCAGATCCCTAATCTCACCAAGAAGTCCCAAGGATTCCTTAAGTACGTCGTCAACGGTTGGGGGGTCACGGGAGTCACCATCGCAGAGAGCGGCCTACCTTACAGCGTGTACGACTTTTCCGGGACCGTGGCCAGCCAGTACTTCGGCGCCGGCGACGATTTCATCACCAATCCTTTGCTCATCGGGTCGCCCAAAAACACCCTACTTCAAGGCACAACCGGCGTGAATCCTGGCAACCCGGTGTTGAACGGAGGCGCGTTCGGCATCAACGTCAATGCGCCTGGCACCAACGGTGTGCCTCCCTGCGGTCCGACAACGGACGGCGGAACTGCGTGCGATTTCTCGGAAACGGGCTTTTCCGACACCGGACGCAATTTGTTCCGCGGACCTTTCCAGGTCCGTTTCGACTTCAGCGTCTTCAAAATTTTTAAGATCAACGAACGGTTCAGCCTGCGTTACGATGCGCAGTTCTTCAACCTTTTCAATCATCCCAGTTTCGACGCGCCGAGCAACAACATCAGCTTGGATCCCTGCTTCGGCCCGAACCTGCAAACTAGTCCGGCGTTTGGGTGCCAGTGGCAGGGCACAATTCCGAAGGTGCCGCCCTCAACAACTGCATTTGGCGACGGCACGGCTCCTTTCGGAGCCGGCTTCATCCAGAGCACACTCGGCAGCCCGCGCTTGATCCAGATGGCATTGCATCTGACCTTCTAAAGCGGCTGGATCTTCAGACTTGGGCAAGGATTGGCTATTCAATCCTTGTCCGAGTTACGATCTGTCGTTCGCGCAAGCAACGCTACGCTGAAGGTTCATTGCGTCAAAAAAATAAGATACAAGTGCCTGTCTATCTATTGCGTCAATAAATGATCCTGTTTTTTCGCGGCACACGATTGAAGTAAGTTTCGTGTATTTCTGACGCAACCTTTTGATCGATTCTTCCCTCCATCCTCCATGGTAGGTGTTCTCGGCATGAGATTCTCTCGCTCCTTCTTACGCATGGCACTTGCGCAATGTCTGGTGTTTGCCATCGCCATGTCTGCGCAGGACCCCGCGCCACCAGCACCGCAGCCTGCCAAAGCCCCGTCCCCGCAATCTAAGGAAGCGGCTCCACAATCCAGCGGTCCAGCCATTCGCACCGCTTCCAATCTGGTTGTCGTGGATGTTGTTGTGAGCGACGACGGCAAGCCCGTAAAAGGTCTTGAGCGTTCGGCATTCCACATCTTCGAGGATGGCCGCGAACAATCCATCAAGGTTTTCGAGCAACACAATTCCGCGGACGCGTCACAGGTTCAGCGCCTTCCAGTATTGCCCCCGTATACCTACAGCAACTTCCCCGAAACCACCGTGACTAGCGCTGCCAACGTCCTCCTTCTTGACGCCCTGAATACTCCAATGAAGGACCAGATGTACGTCCGCAAGCAGATGGCGGAGTACCTAAGAAATATTCCTGCGGGCACGCGCATCGCCATTTTCACCCTGGCCTCGAAGCTTCGCATCGTGCAAGGCTTTACTTCCGATCGAGCACCCTTGCTCGCAGCCTTAAGCGATAAACGGAACGCCCCGGGCGTCTCACCTCTGCTTCCAGATCCGGACGATACGACGCTCACAAATCTTTCCACCGGAATGCAGGACGTCGGCGCGTCCGCGCAAGCGACAGCCAGTCTTCAACAATTCCAAGCCGATGAAGCCTCCTTCCAACTGGACTTGCGGGTACAGTTCACTCTGGACGCCTTGAAGCAATTGGCGGCCTATCTGGGTGGAATCCCGGGGCGCAAGAACCTGATCTGGTTCTCTGGCTCTTTTCCGCTCAGTCTCGATCCGGATGTTTCGCTGAGCAATGAATTATCGGCAGTGCGGAACTACGATGATCAGCTTAAAGCGACGAGTGATTTGCTGACCATAAGCCGCGTGGCAGTCTATCCCGTGGATGCCCGCGGATTGTTCACCGCGCCGATGTTTAGTGCGGCCAACCAGGGCACAAATTATTCGGGAGTTTCGCACGCCACGTCCAGCACAGCAGGCGCGTCAAATCCAGGCACTGGCGCCGGGGGAGGCGCGCACTCCAGGAATCCGGCCAACGGTAACGCCAGCGATCCAAACTCATTCACGCGCGATAATTCCAAGTTCTTTCAGACAACTGCGGCCGAGCACGCCACGATGCAAGAACTCGCCCTGGACACCGGGGGAAAAGCCTTCTTCGACACGAACGGCATCAAAGAGGCCTTGGCCAAAGCGATCGAGAACGGCGGGAACTACTACACGCTGGCGTACATTCCGGACGACACAAAATTTGACGGAAAATTTCGAAAGATTCAAGTCAAGCTCCCTGAACAGAACCACCAACTTGCCTACCGCCAAGGTTACTTTGCCGATGCGCCCAGCGCGCACAGCCCGAATGCTCCGCTGAGTCCCACTGCCGCCGCGATACAACGAGGCGCTCCACCGTCTTCGCAGATTCTGTTCAAGGTACGTGTTTTGCCCTCGGACGATGACGCACTGAAAGGACTGGAGTCTCAGGCGGGTCCGGCCGGCGTGATGGCCGATAAGCTGCGCGGTGCCGTAAAGCGCTACTGGATTGATTATGCGACCGATCTGCACCAGGTCTCCGTGATCGTGGGAAGCGACAGCCTGTTTCGCTGCTCTCTCGAATTTGCTGCCATCGCGTACGATCGCGACGGCAAAATCCTCAATGTTGCAAACCGCTCTTTTAAATTGAATTTGCAACCGGCGCAATACAGCCAGATCATGCAGACTGGATTGCCGCTGCATCAGGAGCTCGATTTGCCCGTCGGTGAGGTCTATCTTCGCATCGCCGTCCATGATCTTTCGACGGACCGCATTGGTTCGGTGGAGATCCCCCTGAGAGTCTTTGAAAAAACTCCCAGAAATAATCCCGCAAGTTGATCTTTATCGGATGGCTATTGTGGTCCCTCGGTCCATCTTCGCCTGAATTTGAAAGGCAGATGTACTTTCAGAATTTTCCAAGACAAGGTTTGCGCATAGTGTCAAAGGCTAGCTCGTGAACGAGCCGACGGTCCTAACTGCTCCTGGCCCGCGAGAGAAAGGGGGAGAATAAATGTTTTGCTTGACGCGATTGCTGGCGGGGACTAGGCTCGCGCCAATTGGTCGGGGGGCCTTCATGCCTTGTTCCTACGAAGGGGCCCAGAAATTGGCGCGGATGCGGACTCGGGTGCGAGCACGGGGATGCGCGCACCTATGCATCCCACGAACGTATTTGTGCCTCGCGCGGTTTCTTCTGCTGCTGGTGTCTTCCGCTTTGTTTGCCCTGCCAGCTTGGTGCCAAGACAACGGTAGCGAAGCAAATGAGTTCCACGGGAAGGGATCGGAAATCACCGTGACTGTACGCGATAGATCAGGAGAGCCCATATCTACGTCGGCCATGGTGAAACTCTACCGGGACGGGACAACTCTCAGCAGGCAGGGAGAAACGTCGCGTGGTAGCGCCGTGCTGGTGGTGAACAATTTGGGTGAGTTTACCGTGATTGTGGAGGCAGCAGGATACGAGAGCGCGCAAAAGCAAGTGTCGGTTCAAGTAACGGGAAGAACGCAGGTGGATGTTTACTTGCGGCGAATTTCAGATGCGGGAAGTGCCGCGGGAGTTCCGGGCAATCCGGTGCTCGCACCGAAAGCGAAGCAAGCGCTCGAAAAGGGATTGCAAGCGCTTAGCGCGGACAAGCCCGGTGAGGCAGAGAAGTATGTGGGCGAAGCGATGCGGCTGGCGCCCGGGCATCCGGACGTGTTGTACGTGCAAGGGGTGGTTTGGCTGAAACAACGCAACTGGGCACAGGCGCAAAAGGCACTGGAAAAGGCCACGCAGATCGACCCGAATCATGCGCGGGCTTTTGCGGCGCTGGGGATGGCGCTTTGCGATCAGGGGAAATATGACACGGCGATCGAGCCGCTCGAGAAGTCGTTGCAACTGGATGCTACGGGCGCGTGGGAGACGCGCTGGACGCTGGCGAAAGCGTACTACCAGCGCGAAAAATATGACGACGCGCTAAAAATGTCGCAGGAGGCGTTGACCGCATCTCAGGGGAAGGCGCCAGAGATCGGACTGCTGGTGGCGCAATCGCTGACCGCAGTGGGTCGCTATGAGGATGCGGCGCAGGTGCTGCGCGAATTTCTGAAGGATCACGGAGATCGGCGCGAGGCGGTTACTGCTCGGCGGTGGCTCGAGCGGCTGGCGGCTAGCGGGAAAATCCGGACGAAATCGAATTGATGGATGAACGCGGCTCTCTCGAGCAGTTGATCGAGACCTCAGGACTTCAGTGGACGATTCTGCGGCCGGGAATGTTCGCTGCAAATGCTCTGAGCTGGTGGGGTCCGCAGATTCGCGCCGGCGATGTTGTGCGCTGGCCGTATCTTTCCACACCGACCGCACCGATTGACGAGCGAGACATAGCCGCAGTCGCGGTCCCCGTGTTGTGTGAGGAGGGGCACGCCGGAGCGGAATATGTTCTGACCGGGCCTCAATCGCTGACCCAATACGAGCAGGTGTCCACAATCGGTCGCGTGATTGGCCGCTTGCTGCGTATCGAAGAGATTTCTCCAGACGAGGCGCGTCAGGAACTGCTTCCTCTGATGCCTCTGGCCATCGTGAGTATGCTACTGAATGCATGGGCTGCCGCCATCGGCCAGCCCGCGTTTGTCACATCAACGGTTGCAGACATTACGGGAGCGCCGGCGCGAGCCTTCGCGGACTGGGTGACGGATCACTTTGCAGAATTTCGAGTGTGATCTCGAACTTGGAAGATACGGCAAACCAACTTGAAGCTCTTGCGGCATCTCTGGGCTGGACGTACCCAGTTGGAAGAACCACCGGTACCGTTTCAATCTTTTGGCGGCCATCTCTGCGCGCCGTGAACGACGTTCGCGATTTCCACCGTGTCTTTCAGGATACGGTAAACCACCACGAAAGGGAGTGGCGGCAGGGGAAGCTCCCGCGCGCCTTCCACGCGGCCCGTTCTGCCTTTGTAGGGGAAAGACTTGAATGAACCAGCGCTCTCGTAAATTGTTTTGGCGATGCGCAGCGCGGCAGGCGGATTCTCCTGTCGGACGTATTCTATGATGCGGACAAAGTCTTCGGCAGCGGCGGGTGACCAACGAATCTGCATTTACGAGCGAAACATTTTGTCGATGCGGTCCCCAACTTCTTCGTGAGTCAGAAATTTTTCCCTATCGAGTTGGTCCAAACCCTTCTTCACCTGCTGGCGGAACCACGCGTCATGGTCCAGGTAGTGTTCCACAAGCTGCTTAACGTATTCCTCGGCCCCGCTGTTGTTCTCTGCGGCGGCTCGGTCTACTTTCGCCTGAAGCTCGGGAGGTAGATGCACTTCCATAATTTCTTAGACTAGGTACACACAGGGTTGGTGTCAAGGGCCTGCATGTGAACGAGTGGCGGTAGTCGCTACCGGCCCTCAGACGGAAGACCCAGGTGTAAAACCAGCACCTGGGGCACCCAGCCCGGAAGTATTATAGGTCAAGGAGTAGCGAGCCGTGACCACGCGTCAACAGAAGGTTCACACGAGACAAGCTCACACGCGACAGGTCCATACGCAACTGAGCCGAGCCGCAGTCCAGATCTTTGCCGCCAATGAGCGCATGAACCAGATTCTTATCGAACATCTTGACCCGCGCGCTTGGAGAGCCAAACCACCCTGCAAGGTCCGCACCATTGTGGCGATCTTCACGCACATGCACAACGTCCGCGCGAAGTGGGTGAGGCTTACCGCTCCGCACCTTAAGGTTCCACGACAGCTTGCCCGCGCGCACTGTACGCCGCGGCAGGCCCGTGCGGGATTGGCCGAGAGCGCCGCTCGCTGCGCGGAGATGCTCGCGGAAGCGCTCGGAGGTGGTGGGGGCGGCGTCGAGAAGTTTCTCAGAGACGGCTGGGCTCGGCCTTGGCCCGTCGGCCCGGAAATGCTGTGCTACATGCTTTCACACGAAGCCCACCATCGCGGGCAGGTGTGTATGCTCGCGCATCAGCTCGGATTCCCGTTGCCGATTGAAGTGGCGTCGGGGATCTGGAATTGGGAAAAGCTGTGGAAAGAGTGCGGGTCGTCTGGCGGCCCCGGCTCCGCTTCTTAAGGAATCGCTCAAGGGCACAGGCTGACAGGTTTCAGCGGTTGCCTGTTGCACCAGCCGATTGTACATTGTGCGGCACAGTAGTACCATATAAGGTGCAGGGTGCCAGAAGACCGAACGCCGCGAAAGATTCCACTGATTTTTTATCGCGCGGGGGCGGGGGGCGAGCCGGTACGGGAGTGGCTGAAGGGATTGCCGGAAGCCGAACGGCACGCCATAGGCAAAGATTCTGTTGCGTGCGCAATGGCGATGGCCGGTGGGAATGCCGCTATGCAGGCCCATGGGAGGCGGCTTGTGGGAGATCCGAACGGATCTGCCAACGCGCCGGACAGCGCGCGTGCTGCTTTGTCTTCACGAGGAGCACCTGGTAGCGCTGCACGGGTTTATCAAGAAAACGCGCACGACGCCGGATGAAGATTTGGCATTGGCACGCAAGCGGCAGAAGGAGCTGCAACGATGAGCAAGAAGCGCGGGACGGGCAAGAAGCATATGGGTTCGAGCATCGATGATTTCCTGAAGCACGAGGGTATCTTCGAAGAGGCGCAAGCGCAGGCCATCAAAGAGGTCGTGGCATGGCAGCTCGACGAGGCCATGAAGAAACGGAAAATCTCAAAAAACAAAATGGCCACGCTGCTCAAAACAAGCCGCACTCAGGTCGATCGGCTACTCAATCCGAAGAGCGACATTACGCTTTCCAGCCTGCAACGAGCGGCGGCAATGGTTGGGCGGCGGGTGATGATCGAGCTGGTTTGAGAGGGTCAAAACCCGCACCCTTTGCAAAACCAAAACCCAAAGGGTGCGCCACCCAAGTCAATAGCTTGGCCCACCCGCCAATCTGCAGTGAAGTGCCCGGCTCTTCCGAGCCGCGCACTTTTTCTCGTATTCTTAGTTGATCGAGTCTTTAGATCACGGCTGCGAAGGCGATTTGGCCTTTGCCGCTTCCAGCTTGCTCTTTAGCTCGGCCTGCTGATCAGGTGTTAGCACCTCGTTCAGCTTGGCCATCGTGCCCTCGTGGAGTTCCTTCATCTTCGCCTTTTTCTGGTCATCGCTGAGCGAAGTATCACTGGTCACCGCCTGACGCTTGGTCTTCGCATCCGCAAAGATATCCTTCACCTTTGCCTTCTGGTCGTCAGTGAGATTCAAGCTCTCCACTGCGACCTGTAGTCCGCCCCGCATTCCCATTTCTTTACCTGCGGTTTGGGGCGCGGGCGCTGTCTGTGATTTCGCTAGAGCCAAGGGTATGGCCAGCACCGCGACCATGCCCAATGACACCAATCCTCCAAATATTCTTCCGATCTTCATTTGCGAATCTCCTCAGTTTAGTTTCTGGGCTGAGTTGCGGGCGGGGGCTCATCACCGTCATACCACATTGACGCACCGTCAGCGACAAAAAAATGCCTGGCGCCTGTCCCCTGCCGCTCCCTTACACCCTCAATGCGCCTTCGGCACAAGAGGCAGCGATTTCGCGTCGCGGATGCCAGTTCCTTCAACAACCGTATAAATGGAATCCGCCCCTACATTTTCAAGCGTTTCGAGTTTGCCGCTGGGCCAGCGGATTTCTACTGAATCGATTTTGGTGGAATTGCCGAGGCCGAAGTGGAGACGAAGGTCGTTTTGGGAGAGGTAGCTTCCGCCGCCGCGGACTTCGGCGATTTGGCGGACGCCTGAGGCGCGGATGGTGACGCGCGCGCCGATGGCGGCACGATTACTTTTTGTGCCGACAAGTTTGAAGAGGACGCGATGATTGGGGGCGGTGT
This sequence comes from Candidatus Acidiferrum sp., assembly GCA_035314345.1. GTDB lineage: Bacteria > Acidobacteriota > Terriglobia > Acidiferrales > UBA7541 > Acidiferrum. The sequence goes on along the minus strand of DATFZQ010000072.1, from coordinate 86,626 downwards.
TTTGGTTGAGGAGAAGAGTGGGAGGTTCGCCGACGTTGACCAGGACTACGTCGATGTTGCCGGTGTTGAAGATGTCGCCGAAGGCTGCGCCGCGGCGGGATTTTAGCGGGAGGTCGGCGAGGCCGGCTTCTTTCGCGACTTCGTCGAAGGTCCCGTCACGATTGTTGCGCTCCAGGAAAATCGGTTGGCGATAGTGCGGGCTGTTATCGAGCGAATCAATCTGAGGATAGACGTGGCCGCAGGCGATCAGGAGATCGAGCCAGCCGGTGTTGGCCATGTCGAAAAAGCTGGTGCCCCAGCAGACGTCCTGATAGCTTGGCCGTCCAACACCGGAGGGCCAGCTTACGTCCTCGAAGCCGTTGGCGCCCATGTTGCGCCAGAGAGCTTTGGGCTGCTCCTGGAACGTGGTGATGAAGAGGCTCAAGCGGCCGGAGTGGTCGTAGTCGGCGAAGTCGACGCCCATGTTGCCAAGCTGCGTGCCGTCGCCGCTGAGGGAAATTCCGGAGAGCATGCCGACTTCAGAAAAAGTGCCGTTGCGATTGTTGTGATAGAGATAGTTGGGGACGGAATCGTTGGCGACGATGAGATCGAGCCAGCCGTCGTTGTCGTAATCGGACCACATTGCGCCGAGGCCGTAGTAGCCGATTTGGTTGTGGACGCCGGCTTTCACGGAGACTTCTTCGAAAGTGCCGTCGCCGCGATTATGGTAAAGAAGATCGCTTTCGCCTTCGAGGCCCCAGGGACCGCACTGCACTTGCAGTCCTTTATATAGGCAGAATTTGTTGCTGCCGGGCACGGGCATGTGAGCGGTGTCGACGTGAACGTAGCGGGAGACGAAGAGGTCGACGTTGCCGTCGCGATCGTAATCACCCCAGGCGGCGCCTGTGCTGAAGCCACCGCCGCGCACGCCAGCTCTTTCGGTGACATCTTCGAATTTGCAGTTGCCGAGGTTGCGGTAGAGAACGTTGCCGCCGTAGCCGGTGACGAAGAGATCGAGCTTGCCGTCGTTGTCGTAATCGGCGACGGCTACGCCCATGCCCCAGCCTAGGCGAGTGAGGCCGGCTTGCTTGGTGATGTCCTTGAAGGTGCCGTCGGGCTCTTGATGATAGAGCGTGACCATGGGGTCGCCGCCTTTTAGGTAGCGATCGACTGTGGAACCGTTGACAGTGACGATGTCGAGGCGGCCGTCGTCGTCGCAATCGAAGAGGCCTGCGCCGCCGCTCATGGATTCGATGATGTAGCGTTTTTCGTTGGTGGAGATGTGGGAGGCGGTCAGGCCCACGGCTTGGGCGATGTCTTTGAATTTCGGGACTGGGGGGAAGCCGGGGCGGTCGACTTTCGGCTCCGGCAATTTTGCGGAGGGCGGAAGCGGGACGGCGGTGCTCTGGGCGCGCAAGGGTTGTGGGGATGAGGAACTTAGGAGCAGAAGGACGGAAAAGATAGGTAGAGCGGAGAGGCGAGAGAAGTGACCAAGCATTGAAAGCATTCTAGCGTAAGAGACCCTTTCCGCGAGCGAATGTGCGTTTTGAGGCGGGGGCTGTTGGAGAGGCCGCAGCAAGAGCGAATTGGGGCTCGTCCCTGCTATACTCGCGGGAAGAAATTTTGCTGGGCTCGGGTACAGGACGCGGTCCAGCGGGTGCAGCAGTGCGAGTCGAGCGCTGCGAGAAATAATCGAGGGCGTGCCCATGACACCGACGAAGAAGAACGCCGGTCCGCGTAGAGAGAACAAAAAAGTTACTTTGAAAACTGTGGCGAGGCATCTGGGCCTCGCCGCCGGAACCGTTTCCGCGACGCTAAACAATTCTCCAGCGGCGCGGTCAATTCCCGATCACACAAAAAAACGAATTCTTGCCGCGGCGCAAGAGCTGAATTACCGGCCGGACTTTTTTGCGCGCACTTTGCGGATGAGACGGACATTTACGATCGGAGTGATCGCAGAAGAGATCGGAGATGCTTACGGGTCACAAGTGATCAGCGGAATTGAGAAATACCTGACGGGGCAGAACTATTTTTTCCTGACGGTGGTACACCGGCACGATCCAAAACTGCTGCAAACGTACTCGCAGATGCTTGTGGAACGAGGCGTCGAAGGATTCATCACGGTGGACACTTCTATTATGGCGGAGCCCTCGCTGCCGACGGTTGCTGTTGCTGGGCACAGGCAGATCGCCGGAGTGACGAATATTGTGCTGGACCACAAACGCGCGGCGAGATTCGCGCTGGAGCATCTGAAGGATTTAGGGCACAGAGAGATTGCGTTTTTGCAGGGGCAGGTTTTCAGCTCGGACTCCGAGGAGAGGTGGAATGCGATTTGCGAGGTGGCAGCGGAGTTGGGGATTCGCATTCGACCGGAGTTGACGATACGGATCGAGAGCAAGGTTTCTACGCCGGAAGTGGGATTTCCGGTGACGAAGGAGCTGCTCGCGAGACGAGAACCTTTCACGGCGCTCTTTGCGTATAACGATATTTCCGCGATTGGGGCGATCTGGGCGCTGCGCGAAGCTGGGTTGCGGGTGCCGCAAGATGTGTCTGTCGTGGGGTTTGATGATATTCCTGGAGCCGCATTTGCGAATCCGGGGTTGACGACCGTGCGGCAGCCGCTGGTGCGGATGGGAGAGATCGCAGCGCAAACGCTGGTCAGTCAGATTGAGGGGCGCGAGGAATATCTTCCGGAGATTGCTATCGAGCCGGAGTTCGTGAAAAGAGATTCAACGGCACGTTTGGCGCAGGCACGGGCGCTGAGTTCAAGAATCTAAGAGAACACAGCGCACTTCAGAACTTTTACCGCTGCCTCTTCCCTTCCTTTCACGGCTTGGAGAGAAATTCGCTGAGAAGCATGTGGAAGTGATGGACGCCGTTTTCGCGCTTCACGGAATAGCGACCGCGGTCGTAGGTCGAAGAATTTAACCCTCGCTGGACATTTCTACAAAGGTCGATGTCTTCCTGCTGAACTTCATCGCTAAAAGCCACGGCGCGTTTAATGCGCTCACGAACTTTTTCGGAATGCGCGTCGTGGAAGAACCATTCGAAGATGGTGAGGGTTTTGTCGTGTGACAGGGGAACGATGAGATTGGTGGAAAGATTGTCGGGATATATGTTGAGCATGAGATTGGGAAAAATCCAGAAATAGAGAGCTTCTTGAAGGCCAGTGCCCGGCGGATAGAAGCGTTCGCCTCCGTCTTCCGGCTTCATCGCGCGGATGGGAGCGAACTGCTGCGAGTAGTAGCGATACGTGTCGGTGCGATATTGCGCATAGTCGATTTCGCGCATCAGGCCGGGGTGCGCAATGGGGATGTGGTAGCCCTCGAGATAGTTGTCGACGTAGACCTTCCAGTTGCAATCGATGATGTAGTCGCGGCGCTCGACGGACTGCAGGCCTTCGAATTGGAAGCCGCTGGCCCGTTCGGGAATTTTGCCGAGATAGGTGGAAAGCGGTTCGGCGTTTTGATCGAAGTTGACGAAGATGAGTTGTTCCCAGGTTTCTAGGCGTAGAGGCACCATGCCCATGGTGCTACGGTCGAAAAATTCGACGCCTTCGACGTCGGGCGTGCCGATTAGGCGGCCATCGAGCGTGTAGGTCCAGCCGTGATAGCCGCAACGGAGAACATTTTTACAGCCTCTGCCTTGAGCGATGGGGCCGGCGCGGTGGCGGCAGACGTTGCTGAAGGCACGGAGCGTGCCTTGCTTGTCGCGAACAACGACTATGGGTTCGCCGATAACATCGGCCGTGAAGAAGGTTTCGGGATCGACGATGGTGCGTCTTGTGTCGTTGACCACGCCACAGGGAGTGTTGAGAGTGCCCACGAATTGCCAGGTGCGGCGGAAGATGCTGGCTTTTTCGGCGTCGAGGATCGTGGGGTCGGTGTAGAACTTCGACGCGAGGGTGTGCGCGGATTCGATTTGTTCGTGGACGTCGAGGTGCAAAGGCTTAGTAGTCATTGAGAAAATCCTGAAAAGAATGGCGGAGCAAGAGTCAACTTCATCTACGGCGACTTGACGTTGATACGTATCGAAAGGATTTCGGCCGCGGGCAGCGTGGAATCCGTTTTCATGTTAGGCGTGAACCAGTCCACATTTGAGCTCGCAACTATAGTTTCAGGAGTCTTCACGAAATCATAGTAGTAGGGATTCTCCCGCGTTTTCGGACGCACGTAAGAAAAACATTCCCACAAGACCCGTTCGGCATCATTGATTTGAAACACAGAACTATCCAACGTCAAACCAGCCGGAGACCACACCGTTAACCGCTCGTCCTCGTTAAAACGAAGCCGCAGAACACCGCGATCATGTTCAGAGGCTACAATTCGATGGGCCTTGTCGTAGGGTCTGCCAAACCACACTCCCCAAAAGCGCAAGGTTCCAGGGCTGATTTTCGGCAACGCCTTTTGTATTTCGTCACAGATTTTCTCAGCTTCGTTCATCGCGTCGCCGGGATGCGCTTGTCATCAGAACTTGCGGGTTTCTTGGCGCGACCAGCGCTCGACTACGATTTTGGATTCGGTGTAGAACTCGACGGCGTCGCGCCCTTGGCCGTGAAGAATGCCGAAGAAACTTTCTTTCCAGCCGCTGAAGGGGAAATAGGCCATGGGAGCGGCGACACCGATGTTGATGCCAATGTTTCCGGCGGGCGCTTCGTAGCGAAAGCGGCGCGCAGCGGAACCGCTGGTCGTAAAGAGAGAGGCTTGATTGCCGTAGGGGCTGCGGCGGAGGAAGTCCATGGCTTCGTCCATGGAATCAACGTGGACGAGGCTGAGGACGGGGCCGAAAATTTCTGTGTTGGCGAGCTGGCTTGTGGATGGGAGGCCATCGAGAACTGTGGGAGTGAGGAAGCTGCCGGATTCGTGATTGGGGATTTTCGTGTTACGGCCATCGAGGATGGCTTTGGCGCCTTCGGCTTCGCCGGCGGAGATCAGAGATTCGATGCGCCTTTTGCTATCGCCTGAAATAACCGGTCCCATCTGAACGCCGGATTCGAGACCGTTGCCCACCTTGAGAGTGGAGGCGGAATGCGCGATGGAATCGCGGAACGATTTTTGTGCGTCGCCAATGGTAACGGCAACGCTCACGGCCAGGCAGCGTTGTCCGGCGCAGCCGAAGGCGCTGTCGCTGATGATTTGCGTGGCGAGTTCCATGTCCGCATCGGGAAGAACGATAACGTGATTCTTCGCGCCGCCCTGGCATTGCATGCGCTTGCCGCTGGCGGCTGAGCGCATATAAACATGTTTGGCGACGGGAGTGGAACCGACAAAACTGATGGCCCGAACTTGCGGATGATCGCATAGCGCATTGACGACGTCTTTGCCGCCGTTCACAAGATTCACGACACCTTTGGGCAGACCAGTTTTTTCGAGGAGTTCGAACGCGCGGATCATGCTTAGAGGGACGCGCTCGGAGGGCTTGAGGACGAAGGTGTTGCCGCAGGCGATGGCGTACGGCAGGAACCAGTAGGAGATCATCGCAGGAAAATTGAAGGGAACAATGGCGGCGACGACGCCAAGCGGCTGGCGGATTTGCATTTCGTCGACGCCAGGCGTGACGTCTTCGAGGTTGTAGCCCTGCATCATCATGGGAATGCCGCAGGCGACTTCGACATTTTCGATACCACGGCGTAATTCGGCTTTGGCTTCGGCGAAAGTCTTGCCGTTTTCGAGAGTGATGAGGCGGGAGAGTTCGTCGATGTGCTCTTCGAGAAGACTCTTCAGTTTGAAGAGATATTGCACGCGCTCGCCGGGAGGAGTACGGCGCCAGGCGGGAAAAGCGTCGGCAGCGGCCTGCACGGCGGCATCCACGTCAGCAGGGGAGGACATCGGGGTGCGAGCCAGAAGTTCGGCGGTCGCGGGATTAGTGACGTCGAAGAATTCGTCGGACGAGGGACGGCGCCAGGCGCCGTTGATGTAGTTTTGCAGCTCGGTGACCTGGGTGGTTACGGCACTGCTCATGACTTGCTCCTTGGCACTCGCTTTGGAAAGACGCTGCTCACAACGGCAATCATCGAGAATCTTTGCGTCTTGGTAGTTTACCAAAGAATGGTGAGCGTGAGTGGCGAAGGGCGGTCGCAGCAGTTGACCAATCGAGTTTATGAGGATGCCGAACGTCGCGAGGCAAAAGCTTCAGCTAGAGCAGAAAGAACCCATGCCCAGCCATCCTTGTGCTGCCGCCCCCTTTCGTCGTCCGGCACACCGGAGTGGCGGAGTGTGACCTCCGTCTGATCTCCTCGCGCTTCCATGGTGACGGTGACGATGCATTCGGCACCCTTGGTGGCTTCTGACATCCAGGTGTACTCGACTAGGCGAGGGCGTTCGACGTGAAGGAAGCGGCCATAATGGGCCCAAGTCCGGCCTTCATGCTTCACAGCAAAATAGAAGAGGCCGTCAACCACGGGATTCAGGATTACACGGCCTGCTCCGAACCACGGTCCGCCGGGACTCTTCGGATTCATCCAGACGTCGAAGATGCTTTCGGCTGGCGCCGAAATCGTGCGCGAAACGGTCAGTTCAGTAAGATTCATCGTGATTTCTCCTTGTGACTGGCAAAGAATTGCTGTAATCGATCAAGACGCCCATTCCAAAACTGCTCGTAGTTCAGAATCCACCGTGCGACTTCGCGCAACGGTTCTGGACGCAACTCAAGAGTGTTTTCGCGGCCACGGCGGGTGCGCCGGACGAGCCCAGCTCGTTCAAGCACTCTCACGTGCTTGCAAACAGAAAGCTCAGATTCATTTGCAAGCACTGTCAGAAGGGCGATGGTCTATTTTGCTTGGCGTCATAGTAGACGCGGTAGGCGAGCCAGGCAACGGTGGCCAGCATGCCTAGCCAGCCGAGGGCGCGCATGGTGTGGCCGATTTGCTGATCGTGAATCAGGATGCCCCATTGCGTGAAGAGAATCGTCCAGTCGCTCTCGTCCGAGCCCACCAGAGGCATGGCGGAAGCCCGGGCGTCGGACATGTACGTGCCAATGTAGAGGAAATTCTCGAAGAACCAGAAACTGCAGAAAGCGACGGCGGTCGTTTCGCGCTTCCACCAGAAATACGCGAAGCAGAGAAGCGGCACGATCAATTCGCCGAGCGTGCCTCCGAGTATTCTGATGGTGTCGCCGAACCAACTGAAGAAAAAATGTCCGCCTTCATGAATCATGAGATTTACGTAATCGATGATAAGGAAACCGGTGGTGTTCGTAGCGGCGTAGAGAAGGAAAAGGCAGTAGAACACCAGCCAAGCGATGCCAAAAGGGCGGAAGACGGGCTTCATCTCAGGGAAATCATCACCAAACAGAGGCATGGTTGCAGATTAACAAGCATTTTTGAGGCGCAGAAGCAGAGCGCGAATCGGAGTTTCCTATTGAGAGACAGGGGAGATAGGAAACGGAAACCTACCGTGGCGGGAGCGAAGCAAGTGCTTCGTAGGCCGCACCGAGCAGCGGCGCGGATTCATTGAGCACGACGGAGACGGGAATGTTGCTCAGAAGACTCTCGAATTTCCATTTGTCGCGGAAGGCTTCGAAGAAAGTGCCGTCCTTAATCTTTTCGATGATTTTGACGGCGATGCCGCCAGCAACGTACACGCCGCCGAGGGCGAGAACCTTAAGAGCGAGGTTGCCTGCTTCGGCGCCATAGATGGCGGTCCAAAGATCCAAAGTATCGGAGCAGACGGGGCACGCTTTGGAGAGACCGAGTTTAGTGATTTCGGGAGCTGGATCCATGCCGGGATCCTCGAAGGAATGATGTATGACGCTGGGATTGAGGAACTCGTGGATGGTGCGGAACCCGCGGCCGCTCAGGATGAGTTCCCAACTCACTTGCGGATAGCGGCGGCGCATGTAGCGGAGGAGTTCGATCTGCTGTTCAGTGTGCGGTGCGAAATCGGAATGGCCGCCTTCCGAAGGAACGACGCGATAGCGGGCACCGTCCCAAACGAGGATGGACTGGCCGAGGCCAGTGCCGGCAGCGAGAAGAGCGCGCGTTCCGCCATATTCTGGCTCGCCGGGATTGAGGACGCAGTATTCTTCGGGAGCGAGATGCTCGATGCTGTGACCGGTGGCGCCGAGATCGTTCATCAGCACGACGTCGGGGAGATTTAGTTCGCTTGCCAGCGTTGAGGCGTCGACGGTCCACGGAAGATTGGTGGCACGCACGCGATTGTTAATGACTGGGCCGGCGACTCCGAAGCCTGCCGCGCGCACGCGTTCTTTGGCGAGGTGCGGCGCAGCTTGCAGCGAAAACTCGCGAACAATCAGATCAAATTGCGCAAAGTCTTTGCTGGCAAAGCGCTGCTTGAAGACGGAAGTGAGCTTGCCGCCTTTTTCAGAGAAGAGCGCCAGATTGCATTTCGTGCCGCCAACATCGCCCGCAAGAATCACCTATTCCCCCCGTCATACTGCCATTCGATAGCACTACCCAAACCCGAAATCATGGATTGAGCCACTTTTTTCCGTCGCGTTCGAGAAGCAGATCGGATTCGCGCGGGCCCCAGCTACCCGCGGGATATTCGGGGACTTTGGCACTTTTTGCGGCGCTCCAAACGTCGAGAATCGGGTCGACAAGCGCCCAGGCGGCTTCGACGTTATCGCCGCGATCGAAGAGCGTGGCATCGCCGCGCAGACAATCGTTCACGAGTGTGGCGTATGCGCTGCGCGATACTTCGCCAAAACCTTCCTTGTAGCTAAAGTTCATGTTGACGTTTCCAATGCGCATTTCGGTTCCGGGGCGCTTGGCGCCAAAGGAAACGGAGATGCCTTCTTCGGGCTGGATGTTGAGAATGAGGCGGTTCGGCTCGATTTCGCGATCGCGAAAGACAATGTGAGGGGCGCAGCGGAACTGGATCATGATTTCCGTGCTGCGCTTGGCCAGGCGCTTTCCCGTACGCAAGTAAAAAGGGACGCCAGCCCAGCGCCAATTGTCGATCAACAAACGCGCGGCGACAAATGTTTCGGTGCGAGAAGTCTGGCTAACACCGGGTTCCTCGCGATACCCGGGCACGCGCTTGCCATCAATCTGGCCCGGAGCATATTGCCCGCGAACGACGGATTGCGCGACCATTTCGAGATTAAACGGACGGATGGATTGGAGGACCTTCAGTTTTTCGTTTTGGACTGACGTGGCGTCAAAGGAGGCGGGCGGCTCGACGGCGACGAGGGAAGTGAGCTGAAGTACGTGGCTTTGGATCATGTCGCGAAGCGCGCCGGTAGTTTCATAGAACCCGCCGCGCCGCTCAACACCGAGTGTTTCCGCGGCGGTGATTTGGACGCAGTCAACATAGTTGCGGTTCCAAAGCGGCTCGAAAATGCCATTGCTGAAGCGAAGAACGAGCAAATTCTGCACGGTGTCTTTACCGAGATAGTGATCGATGCGGTAGACCTGCTTTTCCTCGAAGACATTGAGAACGGTTCTGTTGAGTTCTTTGGCAGTGGCAAGATCACGGCCAAAGGGCTTCTCAATAATGATGCGCACCCAGGAGTTTGGAGAAGATGAGCGCGCGAGACCGGCGCGGCCGAGCTGCTCGACAATGTGAGGGTAGACTTCTGGCGGGGTGGAAAGATAGAAGAGCCGGTTACCGCCCAGGTCTTTTTCGGCTTCGAGTTCCGTGAGACGTTTGATGAGTTGCTGGTAGGCCTGCGGATCGGAGTAATCGCCGGAACTGTAATACAAAGAGGAGGCAAAGTCTGCCCATTGCTTCGGATCAACCGGCCCGATCTCGGACATGGTCTTCGTAGCTTCGCCGGTAGTGGCGCGAAAATTTTCGTCGCTCATGGGAGTGCGGGCGAAACCGACGATGACGTAACGAGAGCCAAGGGAATTGTGGTTGGCGAGATCGAACATCGCCGGAATGACTTTGCGCTTGGCGAGATCGCCTGACGCCCCAAACAACACGACGGCGCAGGGTTCTGCCGTGCCGCCATAGAGACTTACAGATCGGTTGGTATCCTCAGCCATTGGTTCCCTCAGCTCGTGTGCCCAATTGCCGCGCCAAAAAGCGGCGCAGAAAACTATACCTCAACGCCGTGATTTCGCAGCTCGGAACGCAATTGCTCCGGATTTTGGTGGTGAATCACGTTAAACCCCAGACGGCGGGGACTCTCGAGATTGAGCGGCCGGTCGTCGATGAAGACACATTGCTCCGGTGGGCGTTGCGTGACTTCGAGAGCGATGCGGAAGATGGTCTCCTCCGGCTTGCGCGAGCGTACATAGCAGGAACTGAAAAAGACGAGAAAATCGCGGCGCAGATTGAATGCTTCGATGCGGTATTGGTTGAGCTCAAACGGTTCGTTGTTGATGGAACCAATGAAGTACTTGCCAGTGCTGGCGGCGTCGGCGAGAACGGCGCGGGTTTCGGGATATTCTTTGGACTGGGCAAACATGAAAGCGGTGAACTCTTCACGTGTGAACGAACGCGTGCGGTAAAAGAGAGTGCGATCGAGATATTCGTTCAGCGAAATTTGGCCGGAATCAAAGGCGGGAAAAGAAAGATCGTGGCGATCTTGAAATTCTTCATAGTCAAAGTTGAAAATTGTGGCGGCTTCGCGGCGAGCGCCGCGGTCCCAGCCGTTGGTAAGGATGACTCCGCCGATGTCCCAGAAGAGCGTAGTGATCGCAGCCAAATGCGCGGCACCTCCGGCCGGGCAGCAAAGGCATCCATGATAATCGTTTCGCGGTAAGAAAACACGTTAATGGCGTATTTCAAACGGTTCAACTCTGGGGATGGCGGAAGCCGGGACAAGTCTCGCCTGAAGCAAATGCCTAAAATTGGAAGCCTCGCCAGGGTGAAATGCCGCCGGCGAGGCGTTGGACAAATTGAAGAGGATTCTTACTGGTTTGGTTTTTCGCTTGGAGTCGGGGGCGGCTTCGGAGCCTGGATTTCCGCCTTGGGCTGGATGGACATCAGCTCGACTTCGAAGACAAGGGTCGCGTTGGGACCGATGCCGCCGCCGGGGCCACCGCGCGCGCCATAGGCAAGATCAGATGGAATAAAAAGCTGCCACTTTGAGCCGACGGGCATGAGTTGCAGCGCTTCCGTCCAACCCTTGATCACGCCGCTAACAGGAAATGTGGCCGGCTGGCCGCGCTTGTAGGAACTATCGAATTCCGTATTGTCGAGGAGCGTGCCTTTGTAGTTGCAGACGACCGTGTCGGTCGCTGCGGGCTTGGGGCCGGTTCCTTCCTTCAGGATTTTGTACTGCAGGCCACTGGGGAGGGCGACAACGCCGTCTTTCGTTTTGTTTTCGGCTAGAAAAGCATCGCCTTCTTTCTTGTTGGCCTCTCCCTGCACAAGCATTTTCTCTTCCTGCTTCTTGCGCAGGTCGGCCTGTAGTGCAACCATCGCGGCTCGGGCTTCGTCGTCGGTCAGGAGCGGCTTGTTGCCGGCCAATCCATCTTTCATGCCGCGCAGCAGAATGTTGGGGTCAACGTCGACGGAGTCCTTGTGCATACTCTTGCCGATATTCAAACCGATTGCGTAGCTAGCCTTTTCTTTCTGGGTCTTGAGTGTCAGAACGGTTGGTTTTCTTGCCACCGTGGTGCCGGGCTTCGCTGCAGTGGCGTTGGGAGTCGTTGTCCCCGGAGTTTGTGTTGCGCTCGCCGGGGGAGTCTTTGGAGTGCTTGCGGGAGGTGTCTGCTGGGCTTGCGCGTAGCCAAGTACAATTATGCCCGCCGCAACTGCTGTTACCGCTAAAGTGAGTGGTTTTCGCATTGTTGTATTGTCACACTGGTTCGATATCTCTGCAAACCGCGTTTGTGCGGTTACAACGTACGAATGGTTGATGAACGAGGCGCGAACGCTCTCCAAATGGCGGCCACACTAGGCAATTCCCTGAAGTTGCAGTATGTTGAGGATTGGCAATTTCGATGAGGTGATTCGAATGGCGAATGAGTCTTGCGATCCCGTTCCGGCTCCGAGTGAGCCGGCGAAGCCTGGGGCACGGTTGGTGATGTGTGTGAAGTTCGGCAAGGAGTTGCCGGGCCTGGACCGCATACCGTGGGCGGGCGAGTTGGGGAAGCGCGTTTACGAGAATGTGTCGAAGGATGCGTGGAAGCTGTGGATCGAGCATTCGAAGATGATCATGAACGAGTATCGGCTCAATCCGATGGACCCCAATTCGCAGAAAATTATGGGAGAGCAGTTGGAACAATTTTTCTTTGGCGAAGGCGCACGACTTCCTGAAGGCTACGTGGCTCCCAAAGCTAAGGGCTAGTTCCCGGCGGCGGGTAGGCGGCCCGTTGCGGGGTGCTCGACGGGCAAGCGCGGCGTCAAATCAAAATGCAGCTTGGCGTGCGCCTCGCGGATCGCTTCTTCGACTTCTTCGGCGGAATTTCCTGTTGCAAACAAAAATCCTAAATAGCTGGAACCTTCCGGCCAGGTGGCGATGTAGTCGTGCAAGCGCGCGGTGATTTCGAGCGAGGTAATTCCAGGTACACCTCGCGCGGCGTCCGCGCCTTCGATTTTTTCGAGGACTCCACTCTTGGGAACGGGAATCATCATTACGCCGCTGGCGCATCGCTCGCGGGGCCAATCGCTGCCGGGCAGACCAAGTGCGTGGCGCAGCAGCAATTCTTCGAGGCCGATGGGTTGGCTTGCCGCATCCGGCGCGAATCGTAACGCCCGCGCGCAGAGACCACCGATGGGCCGCGGCGCAACCTCCAGCGGCCAGACGCCGTCTTCTTTTATGCGAAACTCTGCGTGGACCGGGCCCTGCGAAAGTCCGAGCGCGCGAACCGCATCAACTGCACAACGTTCTATTTCGCGTTGTTGTGAATCGGGAAGGCGCGAGGGCGTGATGTAGATGGTCTCTTCGAAATAGGGGCCTTCAAGAGGATCCGGTTTGTCAAAAATGGCGAGGATGCGCAGCTTGCCATCTGTCAGCAAGCCTTCGACAGCTACTTCCCTGCCCGGTATGTATCCTTCGACGAGGATTTGATCGAGATGGGGCTCGCGGGTCGCGCGAATTTCCGGCGATTCCAGCAGGCGGCGGATTCGCAGGGCGGCGGCAACAAATTCTTCGCGGGAATTTGCACGGACCACGCCTTGGCTGGCCGAGAGCGAGAGCGGCTTTGCGACGCAAGGATAAGAGATACCCAGAAGAGCAGGCTCCGGCGTGGGATTGACGGAAACGGCGCGAAACCAGGGCACGCGCAGGCCCGCTTCGCGAAAGATTTCGCGCATTCGGAGTTTGCTGCGACAGGCCTCGACGGCGGCGGGATGGTTGTAGAGAATTCCCAGGCCGCGCGCAACATAGGAAGCTGCAATGGCAGGACGGTCGCCGAAAGCGAGAATCCCGCCGACATCTTGGCCGCGCGTCGCTTCCAGGACCGCATAGGCAGCCGCGTCTGGTGATTCGAAATGGACTGGAATCGCGCGATCTCCCCAAGGATCGTCCAATTGGTGGCAACGATCGGTGACAAAGAGGAGGTCGACTCCGAGCTTCCGAGCGGCTTCGTCGAAGCTGCGCGTTTGGTAGCCGAGTTTGGCGGTGAAGATGAGGAGTCGCGGCATTTTTTATTTAGGAAGGCTCGCCGGGGTCGTCGCTAAACGTAACTGCCGGTGGCTGGTATCGGGCCTTCCATTTTCTTCGAGACTTGGCCGATCGACACAAACTGTTCGCGGGTTGGCTCGGCGCAGCAGTACCACGGCTCGCTCAAAAAAGGGATTGCGGCTGCGATCGCTTGCAATGGTTGAATGATTGGAGCATCGAGTCCTGCGGCGGCGTGGGCGGCTTTCCAGATGCGTCCGAAGACAGTGCTGCGAGATTCTTTTCTGCGATCACCCTCCGCTGCGATCGCTTGCAAGGTTTCGCTGAGCGCATCGACTCGAGGGTCGGCATGCTTCCATGGATAAAAGAGCAATTGCGGATCAAACGGCTCAACGTTGCGCCGCACTTCGTCCAATTCCAGGAGACGCGAACCCTCGGGAATGAGGAGGCGAATACCAAGCTGGATGGGCGCAACATTCTCCATCAGGGATTCAGCGCGGATCACGCGCAGCAAACCGAGATAACTCTCCATCGTGGTCCATTGAGTGAAGGGGACGAACGTAGGGTGGAGTGTCATGCCGAGAGAGCGGAAAACGTGGACGACGTGCAGGAAATCCTCGCGTGTATGGCCTTTGTCGAGGGCCCGGAGCACGGCGTCATCGAGATATTCCACGGCGCTGATGACGAAGAGGCAGCCAGTTTTCTTTAGTTTTGGCAAGTACGCTTCATATTTTTTCAGATGCTCGATTTTTATCGTGACGTCGTAGGTTACGTTCGGAAATTCGCGGTGGAATTCTTCGACAAGTTCCATCGCGTGACGAATGCCGTTGAAGAAGTCCGGGTCGCCGAACGAAATGTGCTGTGCGCCCGCGGCGACTTGTTGGCGGATGTCTTGCATCACAATGTCGCGGCTAACGATGCGAAAAACGCCTTTGTAAACGGGAACGATCGGGCAATGGCGGCAAAGATGTTTGCAGCCCCGGCTGGCTTCCGTTGAGCCGACGAGGCGGAATCCGCCGCCGGGAACAACAAGATGGGCATAGTTGCCGAAGGGCAGCATGTCCGAACGGTCTGGCACTTCAAAGGCGAGGCGTTCGAGCGAGACGAGCGGTTCTGGTTGTGGCGAAAACCTCGGGCGATCATCGTTTTGCAAGCGTGTTTGCAAGCGTTCAGCGAGTTGCGTGAGTTCGTGCTCGAATTCACCGCCGAGGATAGTAGCGACGCCAAGCGTTCGCAGGTAATCCGCATTCATCGGCGCGTATAGGCCATAGCAACAAAGATGAGCGAGCGGATTCAGTTCGCGTAACGTCGGGATGAGTTTTGCAGCGAGACGTGCGGCCGTGTGCATTGGCAAGTAGATCGCGATCAGTTCGGCGGCGCGAATCGCGGATTCATTCAGCGACTGACGGGAAAGATCAAGGCACACAAGGTTGTGCCTCCGCTTGCGGAGCCAGGCCGCCGGCGATGCAAGCCCAAATGGCTGCCGTCCCAACTCGTAGGTCGAAATTAGAACGATGTTCACGTCCTCAACAGTATAGCTGGCCGTCCGCCGTAAAGAATCGTTTTCGGTTATGATAAAGGGCTGATGAACTGACGGAAAGGACGGCGAGAATGGCTATTGCCGCAGGGAATTCCTTCGGAACGCGCGACAAGCTGAACGTTGGCGCGCAATCGTTTGATATTCACCGGCTCGAGTTCCTTGAAAAGAAGATCTCCTGCCAATTGGCGAAGCTGCCGTTTTCCCTCCGCATCCTTCTCGAGAATCTTTTGCGCTGCGAGGACGGGCGTTTTGTGCGGCCCGATGATATTCGCGCGCTCGCGAGCTGGACGCCCGAAGCGGCAGAAAAAGAAATCGCATTTATGCCCGCGCGCGTGCTGCTTCAGGACTTTACCGGCGTGCCCGCCGTAGTTGATCTCGCCACGATGCGCGAGGCCATCAAGCGCATGGGCGGCAATCCACGGCTGATCAATCCTCTGTTCCCCGCCGAGCTGGTCATCGACCATTCCGTGCAAGTAGACAGTTTTGGGAGCGCGAACGCATTTGGTTTGAATGCCGAGCTGGAATTCCAGCGCAACATTGAGCGCTACGCTTTTCTGCGCTGGGGGCAGACTGCGTTTCAAAATTTCAAAGTGGTGCCGCCTGACACCGGAATCTGCCATCAGGTGAATCTGGAATATCTCGCGCGGGTGGTTTGCGCGATGCCTTCGGGAAGCAGGGTTGAGGCTTATCCGGATTCCGTGGTGGGCACGGATTCTCACACTACGATGGTCAACGCGCTCGGGGTTTTTGGCTGGGGCGTGGGAGGCATCGAGGCAGAAGCGGCGATGCTTGGGCAGCCGTCTTCGATGCTCATCCCCGACGTCGTTGGGTTCCGCTTGCACGGGAAACTCAGCGAAGGGGCTACAGCGACGGATTTGGTGTTGACCGTGACGGAAATGCTGCGGAAGAAAGGTGTGGTCGGCAAATTCGTGGAGTTCTGCGGGACGGGACTTTCCAGCTTGAGCGTGCCGGACCGTGCGACAATCGCAAACATGGCGCCGGAGTATGGCGCGACGATGGGCTTCTTCCCTGTCGATGAAGAAACGCTCGCCTATTTGCAATTCACGGCGCGCGGAGCGGAACAAATTGCGCTCGTTGAAGCGTATTGCAAGGAGCAGATGTTGTTCCGCACGGATGATATGGCGGATCCGATCTTCAGCGACAAACTGGAGCTTGATCTAGGCACAGTGGAACCAACAGTCGCGGGGCCGAAGCGGCCACAGGATCGCGTATCTTTGCGCAACGCCAAGAGTTCTTTCACCAAAGTTATGGAAGGAACGCCGGACAAACACGTGGCCGTGCGAAACAACGGTGATTCGTTTGATCTATCGAGCGGCGCGGTGGTAATCGCGGCGATCACGAGTTGTACGAACACATCGAATCCTTCGCTAATGCTGGGCGCGGGATTGCTCGCGAAGAAAGCAGTCGAGCGCGGGCTGCATGTGAAACCATGGGTCAAGACCAGTCTGGCGCCGGGTTCGAAAGTGGTGACGGATTATCTGGATGCTTCCGGACTGACGCCGTATCTCGAAAAACTGAATTTTCACCTAGTCGGCTACGGATGCACAACGTGCATCGGCAACAGCGGACCGCTACCCGAAGCGATTGGGGCTGCGATCAAGGACAACAACCTTGTGGCCGTGGCAGTGCTTAGCGGAAATCGAAATTTTGAAGGACGAATTCACCCTTTGGTCCGTGCAAACTATTTGGCTTCGCCGCCGCTGGTCGTGGCCTACGCTCTTGCTGGGCATATGGGCATGGATTTGACTACTGAATCTCTGGGCTCGGACTCCGCGGGGAAACCGGTATATCTTCGGGACATTTGGCCGACGCCACAGGAAATTGAGTCAATGGTGCGCGATTCGGTGACAAGCGAGATGTACAGCAAAGAATACGCCAATGTGTTCGAGGGCGACGCACATTGGAAGTCCATGCCTGTTCCGGAAGGCGACTTATACAAGTGGGATCCGAAGTCCACGTACATTAAGCAGCCGCCATT
This sequence comes from Candidatus Acidiferrum sp., assembly GCA_035314345.1. GTDB lineage: Bacteria > Acidobacteriota > Terriglobia > Acidiferrales > UBA7541 > Acidiferrum. Next base: position 69,629 of record DATFZQ010000072.1, on the reverse strand, counting down.
TTTTGAAAATATGCCGAAGACGCCGCCGGCTCTCGCGGATATTCACGGTGCGCGCGTCCTCGCGATTCTCGGCGACAGCGTCACAACGGATCACATTTCGCCCGCGGGGTCGATCCCGGTCGATTCACCCGCCGGAAAATATTTGATCGCGAACGGCGTCAAACCGCACGAGTTCAATTCCTATGGCGCGCGACGCGGGAATCATGAAGTGATGATGCGCGGCACGTTTGCGAATATTCGGCTGCGCAACCAGCTCGCGCCCGGAACCGAGGGCTGCTGGACGCACTTCCTGCCTGGTAATGAGAAAATGACGATTTATGATGCCGCGGTGAAGTATCGCGAAGCGGGCGTGCCGCTGGTCGTGCTTGCGGGAAAAGAGTACGGCTCGGGATCATCGCGGGACTGGGCGGCGAAAGGGACTCGTCTTCTCGGCGTGCGCGCCGTGATTGCAGAGAGCTACGAACGCATCCATCGAAGCAATTTGGTTGGAATGGGCGTGCTGCCGCTCGAATTTAAAACTGGCGAAAATCGCGAGAAGCTTGGACTGACAGGACAAGAGGTATTTGAAATAGAAGGAGTGGCGTCGCTTTCGCCAAAGAAAGCGATCACTTTACGGGCCAAGTCCGACGATGGCTCAACGAAGACTTTCACCGCGATTGCCCGTGTCGATACGCCGGAGGAAGTTTCCTACTACCATCACGGCGGGATCTTGCAGTACGTTCTACGCCAGATGCTCTGATTCCCCAAGCACCGTTTCCGTCTTACGGTATCTCTAGCTGCGCCCCTCGCGCTTTTGCGCAACAACCAAACCCCGAGGCGTAGGCAATAGCAGAACGGAAAGCAGCCCCTCCGCTTCCAGCTTTAGGGCGCCTTCTCGAACCGTTTTCATCAATGAACTTGCGTCGTGCATGAGGATGAGGCCGTGCGGGTTCATTTGCGGAAGAAATTTGCGGACTTCCTGCTCGCGAAGGGGCGCATCGCTGTCGCAGAAAAGCAGATCGATGCGGCCTTCGACTTTCATGTCCAGGCTGGATTCGTTGCGCGCGTCAATCCACTCGCCCAAGCCGGAAGAGTCGAAGCGCTGCTGTGCGAGCGCGAAAACTTTCGCATCGTACTCGCAGGTGATGACGCGGCCGAAACCGTTGGTCTTGAGTCCCTCCGCGATGCGCAGGGTGCTCAGCCCTGAAAATGTGCCTGTCTCCACGACAAGCTCAGGCTTGATCGTGGTAACAATCGCTCTCAAGAAATCGAGCACTTCGACCTCGGCGCTCATCGAATCGTACATGTGCCAGCGCTCGGGATGCGGACACTCCGGCGTCGGACGGTGATATTCCGGCTGGAGAACGTCTCCGCGCGAGGCGATATGCTCTACGATGCGGTGTTCTTTTTTCTGTCTGTGGAATTGGCTCTTAATACGCCAAAGTAACACCGCGCCAAGAAGGATAGAAACGACGCTTGCCGTTTGGGCATTAGACATGCCGAAAAACGAACGCGGATTGATGCGGATAAATTCGATTAGGAATCGGGCAATGCCGGTGAGAATCAGGTAATTGCAAAAAATTTCGCCTTTCGCTTTGGGACCCTTGAGAGACTTCGTTCCCATGTGCCAAAGAAACGCCGCAATCGCGAGCCAGATGAAAAACTCGTAAAGCGGAGTGGGATGCACTCGCTGTGCTGTCGGGACGAGTCCGTTTGGAAAACTCATCCCCCAAGGAAGCGAAGTAGGAATGCCATAGTCTCCATCGCCGGAGAGCAAGCAGCCGATACGCCCAATGGCGTAGCCTACGCATGCAGCGGGCGCGCAAATGTCCAGAAATTCAAGAACGGGAATTTTCCACCACCGCGCTAAAATCACTAAAGCGATGAATCCGCCGAGAAATCCGCCAAACCAGGCGAAACCGTAGCGGCTGATGAGCTGCGGCCAAGGATCCGCGAAAAACTCATGCGGACTCTCTAGAACATGGTAAAGCCTCGCGCCCATCAAGCCTGCAAGTCCGGCGATTCCGATGATCAGAAATCCTTCGTCTTTTTCGTTTCTGGCGGAAATGCTCTGGAGCTGCGATCTGCGGCGATTGAAATCGGCCTGTAAGACGTAAGCCGCGGCAAGCATACCGAGGGCAACCATCAACCCAAAGGTGGGAATAGCTAAAGGTCCGAGATGCAGAAAAGGGATCATGAATGCACGCGCGTCCGACTCCTTCGAGAGTATACATGACAGCACGAGAGCGCTTGGAGTCGCCAATGTCTAAAAACTGTCGGAGTGCAAAACGGAGCACTCATTTAGCATCCGACGGCGTGACGCAAGCGGAACGCCGGTGAAGGATGGCGCCGAGGATGAGCCAAATGGCAAGGGCGATCCATTCGGCGTGCGTGAAGTGACCGGGGAAGGCGGGGATTAGTTTCATGAGGACGAAAAGGAAGGAGACGATGATGCCGAGGGTGGTGATTGTGCGCATGCGGGGGCGCGCGTCGACTTGCCAGAAGGAAAGACAGGCAGCTAGCCAGCCCAGCGCCGAGGCCATCGACCCAACTTCGGTGACGGGAACAAGGATGTAATCGCCGAGAAGCAGCGCGATGAGAGTACCCACTGTGATGCCAATGACGGCGACGGACGGCGTGGAGAATTTATCGTGGATGGTGGCAAAGCGCGGAGCGATGGTCCCGCGGCGCGCATAGGCAAAAAGCAGGCGTGTTGATGCGGCAAAATTCCCGTTGAAACACTGGAAGAGTCCGAAGAGCGCCATGACGAGAATGAGCTGGACGGGCCAGTGCCTGCCGATGCCGCGCTCAAAAGCAATCGCAGTGGCGAAGCGTTTGCCCAAGAGGGCTTGCCACGGCGCAATGTAAGCGACCGCGGCAATGGAGAGTGCATAGAAAAGTGCCCCCACGCCAAGGGCGAGGCCAATAGCCTTCATGTAGCTCGTTTGGCGGAAATCGGGATTGGCTTCCTCCGCGTACTTAGGGGCAGACTCGAAGCCAGTTAGGAAATACGGAACGATTTGCAGCGTGAGAAGGATGGAGAGGAAGGGAGTTGTATGAAAAGCAGGATAAAAATTCGCGGGCGCGCCGCGGACGCCACTGATGCAGACAAGAATCAGGAAAATGAGCAGAACCATGGAGGACATGGCTTTCTGGAAGTTGGCGCTAAGGCGGATGCCACGGTAGTTGATGGTCGCCAGGAGCAACGTGAGCGCGATACCCAGGATGAGCCGAGGGAGAAAGACCGGCTGGCCCGCGACGCGATAAAGCTCGAAGGAATCGAGCCATGGGAAAATGTAGGCGGCGATTTTTCCGAGGGCGACAGCCTCCCACGGGCAGACGATGAAGTAAGCAAGAAGCATCATCCAGCCGGTGAAGTAGCTGACAATGGGCGGGAAAACTTGGGCGGTGTAGGCGGCTTCGCCGGCGGCGTCCGGAAGGCGCTTGACCCATTGGCCGTAGACATAGCCGACGGGAAGCAGAATGACTCCGCCGATGGCAAAGCCGAGTGCGGCTCCGGCGGGACCGCCGCGACCGAGCCAGTCGTCCATGAGGACAAGCCAGCCGGTGCCGATCATGGTACCGAAGGCGAGCGCGAAATAATCGTGCAGGCGAAGTTTGCGCGCGAGTACTGGCATCTAGAGGACGCAGAGCAATTCGTAAAGGAGATTGGCGGCGAGGAGAGAAGTGATTTCGCCGGTGTCGTAGGGCGGAGAGACCTCGACGAGGTCGCAGCCGATGATGTCGAGGCCGCGCAAGGTGCGAACGAGTTCGAGAATTTGGATGCTAGTTAGCCCGCCCACTTGTGGAGTTCCCGTGCCGGGAGCGTAAGCGGGATCCACCGCGTCGATATCGAGCGTGATGTAGACGGGCTTGCCACGGAAGGCGCGCAGATGACGCTGAACGATTGCGAGGCCTTTTTTGTGAAATTCCTCCGCGGTGACCATTCTCACTTTGTGAGCCCGGGCAAAGTCGAAATCTTCTTCGCCGTAGACCTGTCCACGAAGCCCAACCTGCAAGACACCGCCATCGAGCAGGAGGCCTTCTTCAAAGGCCCGGCGGAAAGGCGTGCCGTGAGAATACTTGCTGCCGAAATACTCGTCCCACAAATCGCTGTGAGCGTCAAATTGAATGAGTGAAACGGGGCCGTGCTTTTTTGCGATGGCGCGGAGAATGGGCAGGCTGATGGAGTGATCGCCACCCACGCAAACGCAGCGCACATTGGCTTTGAGAAGAGACGCAATTCCCTGCTCAATGCGCGAAAACGTGTCTTCGATGGATAGCGGATTCACGGGGAGATCCCCAAAGTCAGCGATGCGATGCTTGGCAAAGGGATTCACATGCAGCATTGGATTCCACGGACGGATAATCGCGGACTGCACGCGGACATGGCGCGGCCCGAAGCGCGGGCCAGGGCGATATGTTGTGCCCCCATCAAAGGGGACGCCGATGATGGCTACCTCCAGTTCCTCGGGCTGCGCGATGTGGGGCAGTCGCATAAAAGTCGGGATGCCCGTGAAGCGGGCGAAGCTAAGGGCGTCGAGCGGTTGGGGGTGAGGCAAACGGAAAGCGCGGCGGGGCTTAGGCACGGCGAGGCATCTTAGTTTCGCGGAGCGAAGGAAGTCAACGTGGTGCAAGGACGTGTGCAAGGGCGTGCGCAAGGGCTGCTGGGTTGGCAGCGTAAGAATCAGGCGGGCATCCCCGTACTGATGGTACCGGGGTGGTGGAGTTTACCTTGCCTGTACGCGGCATTCACAATCGCGTAACTTTTCACCGTTAGCATCAAACCGCTTCTGTTGACTGCTGTCCGGCCAACTAATCCTGAAATCCATGGAGGATCTACAAGAAAATGCGCAGAGTTTTCGCGACATTACTAGCGGGAGTGTTGCTCAACCCAGGCATGATCGTTGCCGTTCCAGAGCATCACGATCACGGCTTCGGAGACACCGCCACACCGATCAAGCATCTGGTCATCATCTTCCAGGAAAACGTTTCGTTCGACCACTACTTCGGAACCTATCCGAATGCTTTGAATCTTCCCGGCGAAAATGCCTTTTATGCCAAGTCGGACACGCCCACTATCAATGGCTTCAGTCCTGCACTTTTGACCAGTAACCCCAACCTTAACCCCGCAAACGGAACTGCGGCGACGAATCCCTTCCGGTTGAGCCCGGCGAAGGCCGCGACGAACGATCAGGATCATAACTACACGCCGGAGCAGGAAGCGTACGACGGAGGGCTGATGGACTTGTTTCCCAAGTTTACAGGCACGGCTGGCCCTCCCCCCGGAACTCCGCCCATCGCCGATACGAAAGGGCTGGTCATGGGCTATTACGACGGCAACACCGTCACTGCGCTGTGGAATTACGCGCAGCATTTTGCGATGAGCGATAACTCCTACGACACGAACTTTGGGCCTTCGACGCCAGGAGCCCTCAACGTGATTTCCGGGCAGACCAACGGGGTGATTGACAACACCAACGGCAGCGGCGCGATCACCGCAGACGGGAACGGCGGCTTCTCCGACACTGGCGATGCCGACCCAGCAGGCGACGTGTGCTCGACTACTACCGGCGAGACCTTCAGCATGAGCGGCCAGAGTATTGGCGACCTTCTCAACGCAAAGGGCATCAGCTGGGGCTTCTTTTCGGGTGGGTTTAACCTCGGTATTTTGAACGCAAACGGGACGACGGGGTGCGCGCGCTCGACAACTTCGACAATCACTCTGTCGAAGAAGGCCGATTACATCCCGCATCATCAGCCGTTTCAGTATTACCCGAGTACGGCGAATCCGCTGCACACGCGTCCCGCTTCGATCGCCGAAATTGGGCATAATGGCCCAGCGAATCATCAATATGACATTCAGGACTTTTTTGCCGCGGTGAGCGCGGGAAACTTCCCTGCAGTCAGCTATTTGAAAGCCCCTGGCTTCCAGGATGGGCATGCCGGATATTCCGACCCGATTGACGAACAGACATTCATCGTCAACACGATCAACTTCCTGGAGAAGACCCGCGAGTGGGAGAGTACCGCGGTCATTATCGCGTATGACGATTCCGACGGGTGGTATGACCACGTGACGAGCCCGCTTTTGAACCAGTCGGCAACGGCGGCTGACCAGAATAGCGCGGGCGCATACATGTGCGGCTCCGTTGCAAGCGCAACGGCAACAGCTCTGCCAGGTATCAGCGCAGCGCATGCACAGGGGCGTTGCGGGTATGGACCGCGGCAGCCTTTCCTGGTGATTTCACCGTTTGCCAGGAAGAACTTCGTCGATCACAGCATCACGGATCAAAGCTCGGTCGTCCGGTTTATTGAGGATAACTGGCTTGGCGGCGAGCGCATTACCGGATCCTTCGACGCGATCGCGGGCTCGATCACGGGTATGTTTGACTTCGATCGTTGCCGCGAGGATGGCGTCCTCATCCTCGATCCCACGACGGGCGAAAGAGCAGATCATCACTAAAGGTACGATACCAACCGGGTGAGAGCAGGAATACCTATCTCATCTGAGGTAAATACAGGTTGCGACGGGCGTGCGAAGAGCTATTCGCACGCCCGCTGTTTTTGTTGCAGGTATCATACAATGACTTTTCCTTTCGCGGGGAGCTGGCGTGCCGATCACTCGACGGGAGTTCTTACAGAAGAGCAGTCTGATGACGGGAGCGATGCTGACTCATCAATCGGGCCATAAAGCACCCGGTGCACAGGCCCGTCCCGCGCTCGATCCCACCACGCTCGCGCCTTTCGTCGATCCTCTGCCGATTCCAAGTGCCGCGAAGAGCACGGGGACGCGCCCTAGCCCGACGAATCGCGCTGTTCAAATACCGTTTTACCGCATCGCGATGCAGTCCTTTGAAGCGAAAGTGCACCGCGACGTGAAGCCGACGCGCATGTGGGGATTTGGCGGAATATTTCCGGGCCCAAAATTTGACTTATATAGCGGACGAGAAGTGCTGGTCGAATGGGCTAACGATCTTCCGCGTGAACATTTTTTTCCGATCGATCATAGTCTCCAGGGAGCCGAGAGGGACAAACCGGAAGTTCGCGCGGTCTCGCATCTTCATGGCGCGAAGGTGCCACCTGAAAGCGACGGCTTTCCCGAGGATTGGATCGTGTCAGGAAAATCAGTCGTGTATCACTATCCAAATCAGCAGGACGCGGCGATGCTCTGGTATCACGACCACGCGATGGGAATTAACCGCCTGAATATTTTTGCGGGGCTCGCGGGGGTCTACATTGTGCGGGATCAAGCTGAAGAAGCGCTTCATTTGCCCAGCGGAAAATATGAAGTTCCCTTAGTGATTACCGACCGGATGTTCGACAAGGATGGCCAACTCTATTATCCAGTCTCGGACAAACCGGAGTCGCCGTGGGTTCCGGAATTTTTTGGTAACGCCAATTTAGTGAACGGAAAATTGTTCCCGTTTCTCGAGGTTGAGCCGCGCAAGTATCGTTTCCGCGTTCTCAACGCTTCGAACGGCCGATTCTACCGGCTGGCTCTTTCGAACAAACAGACATTTCATCAGATCGGCACGGATCAAGGGCTGCTGGCCGCCCCTGTACCGGTGCAGAAAATAATGATCGCGCCAGGCGAGCGGCTCGACCTGATCGTCGATTTCAAGGACGCTGCGGGAAGCAAGATCATTCTCAACGACGGCTTCGTCACAGTCCTGCAATTTCGTGTTTCGGAGGCTGGCGTCAGGGACGACAGTATTCTGCCGGCGAAGTTTAGGACCATCGAAAAGTTGCAAGAGTCCGCCGCGGTCAAGACGCGCATGCTTTCGCTGGATGAGGTGGATGATCCTGTGGCCAATCCTATAAAAATGCTATTGAACGGCAGGAGCTGGCATGACGCGGTGACGGAAAATCCGGCGTTCAACTCGACCGAGATTTGGAGTTTCGTCAATCCGACCGACGATTCTCATCCAATTCATCTTCATCTGGTGCGATTTCAGATTCTGGATCGGCGAAAATTCGAAACGTTTGGATATTTGACGCGACAGGAACTGCGATTTCTTGGACCGCCGGTTCCGCCCGACCCCGCGGAAGCAGGGTGGAAGGACACGGTGCGCGCTGACCCGGGTATGGTCACAAGGATCATCGCGCGGTTCGAAGGTTACCCCGGCCGGTACGTCTGGCACTGCCACATTCTGGAACACGAAGACAACGAAATGATGCGGCCGTACGACGTACTTCCGCCGAAATAGCGCGGGCGCGACTGAAATCCATGGCGAAGCCACATTTCGCTGAGAATTTCCTCGCGCAAGACAACCCCTTGCAAATAGCGCTCATCCGTTAACTCATCCTCCTGGTGCAAGGAGGGATGATCGTGCGTTGGCTCATTGTAGCGGGCGTTGGCGGAGTGTTGTTTGTCTGGAGCGGATCGTCAGCGGCTTTCGGAAACGAAGCTGGCTCAGCGAATCGTGATGGGGCTTCTTTGCTTCTCGAAACCTCGGCTCCCTTCATAGATGAAGTCTTGTTCGTAGGACTGCGCCACATACCTTGGGACGCGGTCCAAGCGCAGATTTCGTCCCGCGCAGGTGCGAGACTTGACCTGAAACTCATCGAGTCTGATGTAAAAGCGCTTGGCCGCCTCGGATGGTTCGGCGAGATTGCGGTGGAAACGCAACCCGTCAACGATCCGTCGTCAGCCGGCAGTCCTGCAACTCAACGCGTGCGACTTATTTTCCGCGTGGAGGAGTTTCCCTATCTTGCGAAAGTTGAATACGCAGGATCGCGGCTGCTCTCGCCTGCGGAAATCGAAAAGATTCTTGGCGAAAAACAACTGACGCCGCGGCTGGGTGAGCCCACTTCTCCGGCAAATCTTGCACGCATCGCGAATGCAATTCGTTCGGCGCTCGATGAGTTGGGCCACCCTCAGCCACAAGTACAGATTCGCCGCGAGGATTCCGCAAAGGGTACTGTACGCGTACGTTACGAAATCGAAGATGGGCCTCACATCCCCGTGGGTTGGATCAATTTCGAAGGACATCCAGAAATTTCGCCAAAATTGCTGCGGCGCGAAATGCGGCGAACCGCTCCTGGTGCGCTCTTTGCTTCCTGGCGCAGCAAAGATGCGTATACGCAGGAGGGATTCGAAGAAGATCGCGCGAGAATCCTGATCTACTACCAAGATCACGGATACCCGGAGGCGCGTATCGGCACAGTTCGCACTTCGGTCTACGAAAAAGCGGCTGGCCGCTGGAGGCCGTGGCCATTCCGTTCGACTGGAAGGCGTCTCGCAGTCTCCGTGCCCATCGAAGCTGGTCCCGCGTATCGGATCGAAGCTGTTGACATCAATCCAGAACTCGCCACGGCAAGCGGAAAGCACCGTGGAAAACTCCTGGCACATTCAAAGTCGGAAGCCGGCTCGGAGTACTCTGTGAAGGCACTCGAAGACTTGCGGCATGCATGGGTGGCAAGCATTCAGCCAAAGCGTGCGCGCGAAGAGGCAGCGGCAGATCGTAGCGTCGAAACGTCGCGCACGTTTGATCCGGAAACGTGCTTGGTGCACGAGCGAATCGGATTTAGCGACGAGCCGCCCTATCTCGTCCGGCGAATTGATTTCGTCGGTCTTCACCGATTCAGTGATCGCTACTTGCGCCGGCGCATCGGTTTGGTTGAAGGACACCCATTTGATGAGCGTGCACTCGAAAACGGGCTCGCGCGGCTCGCCAAGACAGGCTACTTCCATCCAATTAAAAAGGAGGACATTCGCGTCCGCATCGACGGCATCACTCACTCCGCAGATGTGACGATTCGCGTTTCGGAAGCGGGCCAGCAACGCACGCTATTCTCAGGAGGGCACGGCCAGTTTGGCAATACTTTGGGGATCGCTTACACACTGTTCGATCTGCTCCAGCGAGAGGAATTGCTGTCCGCACAACTTGACGGCGGACCGGACAGCCTGCAAATCGTGCTTGGCCTGGTGATGGAAGGTTTTCTCGGCTCGCGCAGCTCGCTGGCCATCTCCGTCTTCGACAATGTGTTGCGCCCGCGCTTTGCAAGCAGCGTGAAGGGCCCATTCTACACTTCGCAGAGCGAGGGGCTGAACGCGGGTTGGAGCTACCCCTTAACCAAAACTGATTCCCTGACAGTGAACTACGGCCTGTCGCATACAAACACCGATTATTCGTTCGCCCTTCCACCTTCCTCCACAGGTTTGTCCTCGAGCGATCTTCGCGCGGAGACTTCCAGCAGCGTGGTCGGATTGGGTTGGACGCACGATACGGGGAGTGAACGCATTTCCATCGCGAATTCCATTTCAGGCGGAATTCTGGGCGGAAGCGAAAGTGTGATTCGTACGAATGAGGTGTACGCGCGAATCTTTCCCGATCCGTTTTTCAACCACCAGAACGCCTGGGCTTTTCGAACGACATTCAGCGGCGCGGGGAGCTATCAGGGCAACATGCCGCTCTACGCGCTGCTCTTTTCCGGCGATGCCCAAGTGCGCGGCCTCAACTCGGGCGAACTGGGACCTTATGCTGCAGTCCCGTCGGCCACGAAGTCCGGTACCCAAACTTATTCTGCGCTCCCGGCGGGGGCCAATGTAGTGACTGCCGCGAATGCTGAATATCGCATTCGGCTTGGCGGAGGCGCGCAAGCGGCGGGCTTTTTTGATCTGGGATCGGGCTTGCTTCTTCCCAACTGGCTGGGTCCTACGCGCCCAACGCTACTAGATTCGACGAACGGCATTCTTCATGGTTCCATAGGAATCGAGCTAAGGTGGACGGTGCCGGAGATTCAAGTTCCCGTGCGCGCCTACTATGCAGTCAACGTCTTGCGCTTGAACCGCTTCCTGCAATTAACGGACGGTTCGCTGTTCCACTTGCATAACAAGTTATTTGCCTTCGGATGGGCGCTTGGAACGCTGTTCTGAGCGGCCTTCTCTGTACTAAACTCCCAGCACCATGAAATTCCAAAAACAGATCAAGGAAGCCGCGCGGCTTGCTGAAGCTTACCGCGTCTCAAAGGGCGAAAAATTTCGCTTGAAAGATTACGACACCAGCGACACAGGTAAGGTGAAGAGCAAGGAGCAGAGCGAAAAAATCATCGAAAACCGCGCCGGCCTGCTAAGCAATTTACAGGAAAAGCTTTATGCACAAGACCGCTGGGCGCTACTGTTGGTTCTTCAAGGGATGGACGCCGCCGGCAAGGACGGCGTGATCAAGCACGTCATGTCCGGTGTGAACCCGCAGGGATGCAACGTCCATGCCTTCAAGGCTCCAAGCACCGAAGAGCTCAATCACGATTACTTGTGGCGTGCGCACAGATGCGTTCCCGAGCGCGGCATGATTGGTATCTTCAACCGCTCGTATTACGAAGAAGTTCTGGTTGTGCAAGTGCACCCCACTTTCTTGCGAGCCGAGAAACTGCCGGATTCTTTGGTTACCAAGCACATCTGGGAGCAGCGCTACGAGGACATCAACGCGTTTGAACGTTATCTGACGCACAACGGCGTGGTCATCCGCAAGTTTTTCCTGAGCATCTCAAAGAAAGAGCAAAAGAAACGTTTTCTTGAGCGCCTGGAAGATTCAAAAAAGAATTGGAAATTTTCCATGGCCGACGTCAAAGAGCGCGGCTTCTGGAACGACTATCAGGAAGCATACGAAGAGATGATCCAGAATACGGCCGCGAAACATGCGCCCTGGTATGTGGTCCCTGCGGACAACAAATGGTACACCCAGCTGATCGTGGCCTCCGCGATCATTGCCACGCTGGAAGAGCTCGATCTCTCCTTCCCCGACGTGGACAAAGAGAAAAAGAAGGAACTAGAGAGCGTGCGCGAGTCGCTGCTGCACGAGAAAAGCTGAATTGGGCTGCAAGCAGCACTGCCGGAAGACAACGGAGAATCCTTCTCGGCGCCGGGCAAGAGATTCTGGCTAGAGAGGAGGCGGTGGTAAGATGTTGTCGACGGCGGCGCGGCCTGCACGATTTCCCGGGCCGGAGGAGTAAGGATGACGAAGCCGATCGAACTAGAAATCAACTACAAGCGTTACCTGGTTAGCTCCGATCCGGAAACACCGCTTCTCACGGCGTTGCGCGAGGAGCTGGGACTTACCGGGACCAAATACGGCTGTGGCGAAGGCCAATGCGGCGCGTGCACGGTTTTGATGGACGGAGCGCCGCGCCGATCTTGCCAGATCCCGGTTAGCGCAGCCGCGAAGAAATCCATTACGACAATTGAAGGCCTCGAGAGAGACGGACAACTGCATCCGGTGCAGCAGGCATTCCTGGATGCGGGAGCGTTTCAATGCGCTTACTGCACCTCCGGGATGATCATGAGCAGTGTGGCCTTTCTCAAGGCGAATCCACGTCCTACTTCCGCGGAGATCATTCAATCCTTGCAGGGGAATATTTGCCGATGCGGGACGCATCCGCGCGTCATTGAAGCAGTCCGACAGGCGGCCATGACGATACTGGAGCTCGGACAAGGATGATGAGCGACACTTCCGTTAAATTCGTGCCGGAGCCCGAGCGCTACGAATTCAGCGCAGGCCCGATGCATCATTTCGAATTGGCGCGCCGGGACTTCTTCAAGTTTCTCGGCGCGGGAATCGCCGTTTTCGCAGTGGCAAAAGATTCGCTGGCCAGGCAGGAGACGGCCCCCACGCATGGCTTTCACCAGGAAGAGCTTCCTAAGGACATCGCCGCGTGGTTGCATATCGGCGAAGACGGAACCGTCACCGCGTTCACTGGCAAAGTCGAGATTGGGCAGAACATCCGCACATCGCTGGCGCAGACGGTTGCCGACGAGCTGCGCGTGCCGTTTGAAAGCGTGCGCATGGTCACGGCGGACACCGCATTGACGCCGTTCGATTTCGGCACCGTGGGTAGCCGCTCCATGCCCACGATGTCGCCGCAGCTTCGCCGCGCGGCTGCCGCCGCCCGCGACCTGCTTGTCGGCGCAGCCGCGAGAGAATGGAACGTCGCAGTGGAAGGTCTCACTGCGGCGGACGGAAAAATTACGAATCCAGCGACGGGCCGTTCGCTTCGTTACGCGGAGTTAGCCCGCGGCAAGACGCTGGCGCAAAACCTTCCGGCAGAAGATCCCGTTACTCCGCCAAATGAATGGACGGTTGCGGGGAAACCTATTCCGAAAAAAGATGGCCGAACGTTTGTTACCGGCAAACATCAGTACACGCCCGATCTCCGGCGGCCAAGCCAGTTGTATGGCAAAGTGCTTCGCCCGCCGTCATTTGGGGCAACACTCATTTCGTACGATGCGAAGGCTGCGCAAGCGATGAGCGGGGTGGTCATCGTACACGACGGCGACTTCATCGGCGCTGCCGCAGGCAATGAACGAGACGCAAGCAAAGCTCTCGAAGCTATCCACACCGAATGGAAGGAAGTGCCCCAGATTTCGAGCAAGGAGCTTTTCTCTTACCTTAAGCAGAACGCAACCGCCAAGAGCGATGATCGCTCTCGAAGAATAAAAGGATCCGTCGAGGACGGCCTGGCGGCGGCTGCGCGCCGTTTGAATGCGACCTACACTGTCGCGTTCATCGCTCACGCTCCACTCGAGCCGCGCGCGGCTGTGGCTGAATGGTCAGATGGAAAGCTCACGGTTTGGACGGGTTCGCAGCGTCCTTTTGCGGTGCGCGATGAGTTGGCCGATGTATTTCACATTGCAGAGTCTAACGTGCGGGTCATCGTGCCGGACACGGGCTCCGCTTACGGAGGCAAACACACGGGAGACGCCGCGCTGGAAGCCGCTCGGCTGGCGCGCGCTGCGGGGCGCCCTGTGCAGGTGGTTTGGACGCGAGAAGAAGAGTTCACCTGGGCTTACTTTCGTCCGGCTGGGGTGATGGAAATTAAAAGCGGAATTGCGGCGGACGGCGCGCTGACGGCGTGGGAATTTCACAACTACAATTCGGGAATGTCCGCCATTGAAACGCCGTACATCGTTCCCAACCAGCACATCGAATTTCACTCCACGCAGTGCCCTTTGCGAAGCGGCTCCTATCGCGGCCTCGCCGCGACCGCGAACTTTTTCGCGAGGGAAAGCCACATGGACGAGTTGGCCAGCGCCGCGCAGATGGATCCGCTCGATTTCCGCCTGAAAAATCTGTCTGATCCCCGGCTGAGCGCCGTTTTAGAAGCAGCGGCAAAGTCGTTTGGCTGGCCGCGCAAGAAAACACAGGAGGGGCAGGGATTCGGCATTGCGGGCGGTTTCGAAAAAGGGGGGTACGTGGCGACGTGTGCCGAAGTTGCGGTAGACCGCTCTTCAGACGCAGTGCGCGTCGTGCGGGTTACCACAGCCTTCGAATGCGGCGCGATCGTAAATCCCGACGGATTGCGCAATCAAGTGATCGGCGCAAATATTCAGGGGCTCGGTGGTGCGCTTTTCGAGGCGATTGAATTCGAGAATGGCCGCATCACAAACCCTCGTTTTTCGCGCTATCGCGTTCCGCGTTTCCGCGACGTCCCGGATGTCGAAGCCGTCCTTCTCGATCGCAAGGATTTTCCGTCGGCGGGGGCTGGTGAAACGCCGATTACGGCGGTTGCTCCAGCCGTCGGCAATGCCATCTTCAACGCCACTGGGATCCGGCTTCGTGGACTTCCCCTAATCCCGAACGGCCTGCCTCCCACAAAAGCTTGAAGCCGGGGTGGGCGTAGAAGCGCGGAACGAAAGACTACCAGTCTGTTCCAGTGTGAAATGGTTCGTTCCGTTTGTCCCAACCTGGGAATTCCATTGTTCCTCCCGCTAGCCTTGAACTCCGTAACGTATCTTTTTTCAATAGCTTGACCTTAGCCGCGTCGAACATGTCTGGCCTCAGTCTTGCCCAAAGACATGGGGTCGTTGTGTTATGCGCCAACGCCTGCTGCCCATCCAAGGCCGAAGCGGATACCTCTAGATGGACCAATTGATTTGTGCTTCGTTTGGTTTGGCCCCGCTCGCCAACAGGAAAGTGTAACGATGAATGAAAAAGAACTAGGTCATTCGGAACCGGTTGGAACGTGGATGAATTTCTTTCGCGAGTCGACAATGACCAGGTTCTGCTGCGAGAGCTCCTCACCATCTTTAAAGAGGACTTTCCCCGAACGATGCAGTCCTTGGAGATAGCTGTAACAGCCCTGGACTTGAAGAGCTGCGCTAGATTGAGTCACACCCTGAAGGGAATGCTCTCCAGTCTGGGCGCAATACGCGCAGCAGCCGCGTCGGCAAAACTTGAGGCCCTATCTTCCGCTGGAGAAACAGCCTCGCTGCAAAGCGCCCTCAAGGCCCTGGAGAGCGAAGCCGAGAGTCTCTTGCCGGAACTAGATGCGTATGTGACGGGGGTGCAACGTTGAAGATTTTGATTGCTGACGATGAGGCGCTCTCGCGTCGATTGCTCGAAAAAACGCGGGATCGCGCGGGCTACGAAGTCATCGCAGTGGAGAACGGCAAGCAAGCCCTGGAACAACTTTGCAAACCGAACGGACCGCGACTCGCTTTGCTCGACTGGATCATGCCGGAGCTGGACGGGCCCGGCGTGTGCCGCGCGGTTCGGACACGTACCGAGCAGCCCTACGCCTATATGGTGCTGCTAACCTCCAAGGGCTCCAAAGAAGAAACCGTGCTGGGCCTCGAATCCGGAGCCGACGACTATTTGGCAAAGCCGTTTAATGCCGAGGAATTACGCGCTCGGCTGCGCGTGGGAGAGCGCATTCTCCTTTTGGAAGACCGCCTGGTGGAAGCCCGGGAGAACATGCGATTTAGAGCCACCCACGATCAGTTACCTTCCCTGCTCAACCGTGGCGCTGTTATGGATTTGCTCGTGCGGGAGTTGCACCGCTCGCATCGCGAGCAAAAATCCACCGCCATCCTGCTGGGCGACGTAGATCACTTTAAGCGTGTGAACGACACATTGGGTCACGTCGTGGGTGACGAAGTCCTTATAGAAATTGCTGGCCGCCTCCTCAAGTCGGTGCGTTCCTGTGGTTTCGTGGGCCGGTATGGAGGGGAAGAATTCCTCGTTGTCCTAAGTAATTTGCAATCCATCCTACGCGCCCGGGCGAGCGGAAGAGATTCGCAAGTACATCTCGAATCGTCCTCTACAAACCGGTAAGGGCCCGCTGATTCTTACCATGAGTTTTGGCGTGCTTTTGAGCTCCGAATGGGGACAGAGACCTGTAGAGGAATTGTTGCACGAGGTGGATGTCGCGCTCTACGAAGCAAAAGCAGCCGGCCGCGACTGTCTTCGGATGGCCCAGCCAGGAGCTAAGGTGGAAGCGCCACACGATATGGTGCCGCAAGCCGTGCGGAGCAGGCGTTGAGGAAGCTCTCAGTGATGCACCATTCGCTGTGCAGAAAAACTCAAGCGCCGCTGGCTTTTTGCCGGGCTTGATCCATCATTTGCCGCATGGCGGCGCTCGATCCTGGCGCCTTCTTCTCGCGCCAGGCTTCCAGCCGTTTGCAGGTGTCCTCAATGTTGGAAAACAACTGCGGATTCTTGAACGCTGATCGCCAAATGGGCACGATGGTGTGCATGCGGTCCCACACCACCCAGATTTCTCCATTGCTCTCGAAGAAAAGCTCATCGTTGATCAAACCGCGATTGACGATGCTGGCCACCATATCCCAATAGCTGATGACCATGCGTATGAACGTGTTTTCTTCGCCGCCCTGCGGAAATTTCTGGATCATGTCCTCGGGCGACGTGGGATGAAAGTTTTCTAGGAACCAGCCGCGCGCTTGTCGCAGCCTCGGTTCACGTCTCATCTCATACAGCTTTAGCATCAGATTTACTTCTTCATACGTAACTTGGCTCATTTCGGGTTCTCCTTGCTCTAACTTTGGCGCTCTGGCTTGGGTGTCTCTTGCGGAGAAGGAGAGGCGCTCGCCAGTTCGACGCGTTGCACCGTGGAAAGCGGAAGGCCTTGGCGTTGAAATTCGATTTGGATACGGCGGCGAAGTTCGCGAGAGACTTCATCCTGCCGTGTTGGCGCTGTGCGCACTTGTAACCGTACGGTGGAGGCCGACCGGTCAAAGGCTTGAACGCCCAGAATACGCGGGCCATCCACGAGCGCCTGAGACCACGACGGATCGCCGCGCATCTCCGCGGCAGCGGCTTCCAACGCATGCATGGTTTTTTCGAGGGATATTTCGGGCGCGATGGATATGTCCACAAATGCCTGCGACCAGTCACGGTTGAGATTGCTTACGGTGCGAATTTCGCCGTTGGCGATGGTCACTAGCGCCCCGCGGGCGTCGCGCAAAACGGTGCGCCGCAACGTCAAGTGTTCGACGCGTCCGGTCGCATCTCCAACCTGAATTGTATCACCTATCACGTATTGGTCTTCGAGCACGATATAGAAGCCGGTAATCAGGTCGCGGACAAGATTCTGCGCGCCAAAACCCACGGCGACGCTGGCCAAGCCTGCAAGCGTCAACGCCGGGATGGGATTAATGCCGACTTTATCCAACGCCGTCAGCAACGCCACGAACCAGACAACCTTGCTTAAAGAACCATAGAGCACAGTGGCGAGCGTACGGGTTTGCTGTTCGCGGACTTGCGCGGCCCGGCTCTGCGTAGCGGCCGGCTTGATCATCAGATTGGTCATCACGCGGAGAAAGCGGTTGATGAGCAGCGCAATGAGGAAAATGGCTACGAGGTCAAGTATGGTACTTAACGTGATTTCGGGCCAGTGAATGGGGAGACTGGTCATCGTTTTTTCGGGAGTGAAAGTATAACATTGGACGAGCGGGGATGCGCGTCGGGGGCAAGTTCAATCTACTGCACGCATCTGGGGCGAGGTGGTTATGTTTGACGCGAGACGAAGGTTTTTGACCATGTTGGCGGGCGCAGGGACGTTTGTAATCATGCGTACGGAGAGTTTAGGCGGGCAAGCCAAGCCTACAGGCCGGCCACCAGCTTCCGACCCCAGTCAGGAACCTGAGAGTTCTGACCCGACGCCAGCGAAATCGCCGACGAAGGCGATCCTCGAAGCCAACGAAAAGGATATCAAGAAAAACATCGAGAAGCTCTACCAGCTCGCGATGGACCTGAAAACGGAAGTGGAGAAAACGGACTCCTCCCAAGTGCTTTCGCTGGCAATGCTGAAGAAAGCGGAGGAAATTGAGAAACTAGCCCACGAAATTAAGACGCGGGCAAAGGGTTAAATCAGAGAACTTTTGTCCGCGGGCACGCATTAGGAGATGGGCGGAAAGCTCTCTGGCGCGGAATGCGAGCAAGCGTTAAAATGATGACGCAAGCGGCAGTCTTACCTTGAGAGCGTTCCCACCGCCGTCTGGTGAAACGCAACCGTGCGCCCGTAGCTCAGATGGATAGAGCGACAGCCTCCGAAGCTGTAGGTCGTGAGTTCGACCCTCACCGGGCGCGCCATTTTTCTTAGGCACTTACCGGAAATACACCCTCAATCCACCCAGCGAAATTGTTTTCTGTTGGGCACTCCGAGCCTGTGTATGAAGCTTCAGTTGTCAGTCAATGTCATCCGAATCGTCTTGTTCCGGCTTCTCGGGTTCCAGATGAATCTCAGGAAGATTTGCTCCGCGAAGCTGCCTGTTAAGCTCCGGGAGATCGACGGTCTTCAGTTGTTTCCAAAGCTTTGACACTTCCGCGAAGACCTTTTCGGTTTCGTCCGTGGCACTCAGTTGCGCGGCGGTCGGCGTGGCGTCCGCTCGTCCTATCTCACCGTAGAGCGTGCTCGCGTTGCCGTTGACGCGCCCGAGCGTTGGGTTGGGCGATGGCGGAGCGAAGAAGCCGCCTCCGCCGAGAAGCGCCGAGAGTTTTTTGTCGAAGGCGGAAACGGCATCAGCCACTGGACCGCTTGCCCGCCCCGCAAGCTTCTGCAATTGTTCGTGCGCGGGGCGTGCCTCAAGGAGTGCCTCCGAGCTTGCCGTCATCCTGGCTGCCAGCCGCACCTGGAGCTGAAACATCTGCATCAGCCCTTCGCGAGCAGTCTTTACGCGCGGATCCATCTTTACGGTCAGCGGCTCCGTAAAAGTATGACCACCGACGGTGAGCCTGACTGTGTATTGTCCGGGGAGTGCGCTCGGGCCTTGCGGTAAGCGCGGCGTGTCTCCCGGGACCGCCGCGATCGGGTAGTCATAGCGCGTCGAAACTGGCGTGGCGTAATGCAGATCCCACACCCATCGATGCATGCCCGCGGTGGTCGCGAGTATTTTCGGCATACGCACCCAGTACGGCGGAATCAATTGTTTGGCGAGGTCTTCCGCGGTGATATCCGGTTTGTCCGTGCTGGAGTACCGCCTCACGACTTTGGACTGCGCGTCAAGAATCTCGATCTTGACGGGGCCGTCCGCAGATTGCGCGAGAAAATAATCGACGATAGCGCCATCGGGTGGATTTTTCGCCGTGGGCTCGTCTGGTGGAATCGGCGTATCCGTATTGGTATCGCGCATGACGCGGTAGGCCGCGCCCGGCTTGAAAAGAAACGCAGGCGACTTCTGCAACGATTCCGTAATCTGACGCAGCGGAGTGATATCGTCCAAAATCCAGAACGAGCGGCCATGCGTTGCCACGATCAAATCGTCCTCATGAATCCAGAGGTCTCGCATCGAAGAGTGCGGCAAATTGAGTTCGAGGCTTTGCCAGTGATCGCCGTCATCGAACGAGACCCACACGCTAGTTTCCGTGCCCGCAAACAAAAGACCTTTGCGAACGGAGTCTTCGCGCACGGTGTCGACGGGCGAATTGTCGGGAAGGCCGGCGACAATGAGCTTCCAGGTCTTTCCGCCGTCGTGGGTCCGGTAGATGTAAGGATGCTGATCATCAATGCGAAAACGGCTCACTGACGCGTACGCGGTCTCGTCATCGAAATGTGAGGCAACGAGCTGCGACACTTTGCTCCACGGTGTCAGTTCCGGCGGAGTGATGTTTTTCCAATTGGCGCCGGCGTCGCGCGTGGTCCAAATCTGGCCGTCGTCGGTTCCCGCCCAAATCGTGTTCAGGGACTTAAAAGATGGCGCCAGCGAATAAATAACACCGCGTTGTTTGTCGGCGTTTGGATCTTTGCTCGCAGCGCTGCCAACGCCCGGGGGAATGCCGGGATGTTCGCGCGTGAGATCCGGGCTGATGGTCTTCCAGGTATTCCCGCCATCCATGGTTTTGAAAAGAAAATTCGCCGCGTAGTACATCGTGTGCGGATCGACTGGCGAGAAAATAATCGGCTGCGTGCGATCGGCTCGGTACTTGGGATCGGCAACGGGAATGGGCGCGACATTTTGCACCTGGCCCGTTTTCAATGAATACTTCGAAACTTCGCGCCGACCGGCTCCATAAATAATGTCAGGGTTAAGCGGGTCCGGCGCGGCATAGCCGTATTCGATGACGCCGACTGGATGCCAGTCACGAAACGTGATTTCGCCATCGTTACCCCGGCTTGAAACGCAGACCGAGCCGCTCTCCTGCTGTCCACCGCAAACGAGATAAGGAAACGAGGTGCTGGTGGCAACGTGATACAGCTGCGCTGTTGGTTGGTTGTACCAGGTGCTCCACGTCTTCCCGCCGTTGACGCTTACAAGCGCTCCTTGGTCGCCGACCAGCAAAATAATGTTCGGATCATTCGGATTGATCCACATATTTTGATAGTCGTCGCCGCCAGGAGCGCCGCGGAAACTGATCCACGTTTTCCCGCCGTCCGTCGATTTCATCGTCACAGTGCTGGTGCTATAGATGGTGTCTGGATTTTTCGGGTCGACTCTCGGCATCGGCAAATCGCCGCCGCCGATGCGTCCCGCTGGCCGCGGGTCAGTGGTGATGCGTTGCCAGTTTTCTCCAGCGTCCTCGGACCGATAAATTCCGACCTCGTTTCCGGGAACATTTGCATCGCGCGAGCCGGCCACGCTGGCGTAAAGCCTGCTTGGCTGGCTTGGCGCAATCGTGAGATTGACTTGAATGACGACTTTGGGAAGTCCGTTGGTCAGCGGATGCCAGGTCTTGCCACCGTCGGTTGATTTGAAAAGGCCACCGCCTGGTCCGTTGTATTGATTTCCGTCTTCCCAAGGACCGAGGCGCAACTCCCAAAGTGCTGCATAGACGACATCCGGATTTGCCTGATCGATTTCCACGTCCGAGCCGCCCACGTTTTCACTATTGGAAAGAACCTTCTGCCAATTTTGGCCGCCGTCCGTCGAAAGATAAATCCCGCGCTCTTCGTTCGGCCCGTAGGGATGGCCCAGCGCGGCCGCGAAAACGCGGTTCGGATCGCGCGGATCAACAGCTAGAGACGGAATGCCCTGGCTGTTGCGCAGCCCAAGATGAGTCCATGTCTTGCCCGCGTCGGTCGATTTGTAAATTCCGTCGCCAACAGCAAGATCGGGACGCGCGAGACCTTCCCCGCTGGATACGTAGACGATGTTCGGGTCTGAAGGTGCGACCGCGATCGCTCCGACCGCTTGCGAAGGCTGATCGTCGAAAATGGGCGTCCAGGTGCGCCCCGAATCGTCTGTTTTCCAGACGCCGCCATTCACCGCGCCCACGTAGAAAACATTCGGTTGGCCCGGCACACCAGCAGACGCGCGAGTGCGTCCACCACGAGTAGGACCGATCATACGCCAGCGAAGTTCCTGATACGTGCTCTCAGGATATTGCTGCGCTTTAGTAATCTTCGCGACGGGAAATAGGCCGAGCCAGACAAGCGCAACTATCGAGAGTAGTTTCATTCGAAGCACGTAGCACCTCATAGAAAAATTTTGAATGGCGCAGCAGAGAACGAATCGCCTGCGGCTCCGATATGCCGAAGACAGTGTTCCATCCGCAACGAGTACTAATTTACGAAGGCAAGCGCCGGGCAGAACTATGAACCCAATCGCGAGAAAACTCAATGCGCCTCCGCCGAATGCATCGAAGAGGGTGCGGCCCGCTGCCCCTGCTAGCGGAAGAGCGGCATCTCGCCTCCGACGCCGTCTCCGCACCTTTAGCCGCGTAATCCTTGTGAGGTTGCCGGGCACGGGGTAAACTTTCGCCAGCATTTCGGAAGAAGTTCGTGGGGAGGTACTCATGGCCCGAGTTGTCCGCTGCGGCCTCATCCAGGCCAGCTGTGAATGGTCACCAGAGAAGTTTTCTCTCGCGCAGATCAAACAAAAAATGATGGCGAAGCACGAGGACTTGATCGCCAGCGCCGCCAAGAAAAAAGTCCAAGTACTCGGGCTGCAGGAACTTTTTTACGGCCCTTATTTTTGCGCGGAGCAGCAGACCCGCTGGTACGAATTGACTGAGCCCGTGCCGAATGGCCCCACCATCGCGCGCATGCAGAAGCTCGCGAAACAGCACCAAATGGTACTCGTGATCCCGATCTATGAAGTGGAAATGACCGGAGTTTATTTCAATACGGCAGCGGTGATCGACGCCGACGGCCGCTACCTGGGAAAATATCGCAAGCATCATATTCCTCACTGCCACCCAGGTTTTTGGGAGAAGTTTTATTTCACGCCTGGCAATGCCGGCTATCCCGTTTTCGAAACGCGCTATGCGCGCGTTGGTGTCTACATTTGTTACGACCGCCATTTTCCAGAAGGCGCACGCATCCTCGGATTGAACGGTGCGGAAATTGTCTACAATCCGTCCGCAACCGTTGCTGGACTTTCCGAATATCTGTGGGAGTTGGAGCAGCCCGCCCATGCCGTGGCCAATGCCTATTTTGTTGCCGCCATCAATCGCGTCGGCACGGAAGCCCCCTGGAAAATCGGCGAATTTTATGGGAAAAGCTATTTCTGTGATCCGCGAGGAAAAATTATTGCGCAGGCGAGCCGCGACAAAGACGAACTGCTCGTTGCGGAACTGAACCTCGACGAAATTCAAAAGGTGCGCGATACCTGGCAGTTTTATCGCGACCGCCGGCCGGAATCCTATGGCGAAATTACCCGCACTCGCGCAGCTTCAAG
Organism: Candidatus Acidiferrum sp.; assembly: GCA_035314345.1. Lineage (GTDB taxonomy): Bacteria > Acidobacteriota > Terriglobia > Acidiferrales > UBA7541 > Acidiferrum. Next base: position 46,795 of record DATFZQ010000072.1, on the reverse strand, counting down.
TTCCGAAGCCGCCGACTGAATCTTCTATGCCACCCAGCAAAACAGCCGCCGTCACCTCGACGGAAAAAATAAAAATCGTCATTCCGAGCGTAGCGAGGAATCTGCTTTTTCTTTCCGCTGACGCTGCCCGAGGTGCGCGCATTCAATGAATGACTCGCACGCAGCTTCTCTCGCCACCGAAACCATTCGCACCAGCTCGCTTTATAACGAAGACCTGGCTCCCGTCCCGCCAGAACGCCGCACCTGGGGCACCTACAATTACGCCGCGCTATGGATCTCCATGAGCGTGAACATTCCCACGTATTTGCTGGCCAGCGGCATGATTGCCGGCGGCATGAGCTGGAAGCAGGCCCTTTTTACCGTTTTTCTTGGCAACGTGCTCGTTCTGATTCCCATGTTGCTAAACGCGCATGCAGGGACGCGCTACGGCATTCCCTTCCCTGTTTTTGCGCGCGCCTCGTTTGGCGTGCTGGGCGCCAACTTGCCCGCCATCTTGCGCGCGCTCGTAGCCTGTGGCTGGTTCGGCATCCAAACCTGGATCGGCGGAGAAGCCATCAACGCTATGCTCATCGCACTGGCTCCCAGCTGGCAGCATTTTCCGTTCGGCCCGGCCGTCTGCTTCGGTTTCTTCTGGCTTCTGAATGTTCTGGTCATTCTGCGCGGCATCGAGACCATCCGTTTTTTGCAAGGCGTCTCGGCGCCGTTCTTGTTGCTCATCGGCCTCGCTCTTCTCCTCTGGGCAAAAGGAAAAGCCGGTGGCTTCGGTCCAATGCTGGCAACGCCCTCGAAGTTTCATAGCTTCGGGGAATTTTTTCGCTTCTTCATTCCTTCTCTAACGGGCGTGGTGGGATTTTGGGCTACCGTTTCGCTTAACATTCCAGACTTCACGCGTTACGCGCGCAGCCAGCGCGATCAAATGCTTGGCCAGGCCTTGGGTCTTCCCGCGACGATGACGTTTTACTCTTTCATCGGCATCGCCGTAACCTCAGCGACTCTGATTATTTTCGGCCAAGCCCTCTGGAATCCCGTTGATGTTCTTTCACGCCTCGGTAATCCGCTGGCTGTCGTTATTGCCATGATCGCACTGCTCATGGCCACGCTGAACGTCAACGTTGCCGCCAACGTCGTCTCGCCTGCCAACGACTTCTCCAACCTTTCTCCGCGCCGCATCAGCTTCCGCACAGGTGGCTTGATCACCTGCGTTATGGGCATCGCCATGCAGCCGTGGAAGCTGATGTCGAGCTACGGCAACTATATTTTCGTCTGGCTGGTCGGCTATTCCGGCTTTCTCGGCCCCATCGCGGGAGTCTTAATCTGCGATTACTTTGTGATTCGTCACAAAAACCTCTCGACGCAGGATCTCTACCAGCGCGGCGGACTTTATGAATACTCGCGAGGCGTGAATTGGCAGGCCATCGTCGCGCTGGCGGCCGGCGCAGGCGTCGCCTTTGTGGGGCTCTTTGTTCCCGCTCTCCGGATGCTATACAACTACGCGTGGTTTGTCGGCTTTGCCGTCAGCTTTCTTGTCTATTTCGTTCTAATGAGCCAAGTGGAGCCGGCCGCCGAGGCGGCGCACTGAGGAGGACCTACTTCCATGGATTTCGGCATCACCATCAAACCCGACATTCACATCGATCGCATCGTAAGCCTCACACAACGGGCCGAAGGGGGTGGCTTCTCTTACGGATGGATTTTCGACTCGCATGTAATTTGGAAAGAGCCGTTTCCGCTGCTGACGCTCATGGCCGCAAGCACGCAGACCATGCGCCTGGGAACGTGCGTTACAAATCCAGCCGTGCGAGATGTGACGGTTTCAGCGAGCCTCTTTGCGACGCTGAACTTGGCTTCGCGCGGACGCATGCAGCTCGGCATTGGCCGCGGTGACAGCTCACGGCGCGTACTCGGAAAAAAACCAACAACGCTCGAGAATCTCGAATCCTTTGTCCGCGTCTTCCGCGATTTAAATGCCGGAAAAACAGTGGACCTCGATGGCGTCCCCACGAATTTCCCTTGGGCCAGCGGCGAAGTGCCGGGTGTTTGGATTGCCGGATACGGCCCGAAAGCGTTGCGCACCGCCGGAAGAATTGGCGACGGAGTGATCCTTCAATTTGCCGACCCCGATTTGATCGACTGGTGCCTCGGGTTCGTGCGCGAGGGCGCGAAAGAAGCCGGCCGCGACTTCAGCAAGTTCGAAGTGATGGCTGCAGCGCCGGTTTGGCCGTCCGATGATTTGAAGACTGCCAGAGACCATGTCCGTTGGTTTCCCGCGCTCGTCTCCAACCACGTGATGGACCTGATTTCGAAATACAAGCCCGAAGAACTGCCTCCTGCGCTGACATCGTTCGTCAAAAACCGCGGCGGATATGATTATCACCATCACTGCGAGGTCGGCAGCGACAACGCCGATTTCGTCAGCGATGAAGTCATCGACCGTTTTTGCATCATTGGGCCAGTGGAAGCCCACCGCAAAAAGCTCGAAGCTCTGCGCAAAGTCGGCGTCACGCAATTCAACATCTATCTGATGTGCGGCGAAGAAGAAAACACCCTCGACATCTACGCCCGTGACGTCCTCCCCCACTATCAGCCAACGCCGTTCTCCTGAGTCCCCTACGGCCCCGCTAACTCGCGGAAAACAAACGGCTTTCTGTTTATTACTTGACGACTAATACCGATATGCTATAATTTGTTTCGATTCTGATATGGCGCCGCTCTCTTGCGCCGAGATGCCATGACCGCCCACTGGCCGGACCCTCACAATCCTCCGGCACGCTCCCACCCTCCCCCGTCACTACTTTGCCATAACCCAAAATCTCCAAGTCCTTTAGAATCCGTACTTCTACAAGTGTTGATTGTGGATAACTTAAAATCCTTTAGAATGAACGCTTACGAAAAACCCGGGGAGAGGGATGCCTCGTCCATGGCCTTTTACTCGCATATCAACACAGAGAACCGCCCAGTGAAACCTGCCCATGCGTTTTGATACCGTCATCCGCAACGGCACGATCGTCACGGCGTCGGACACGTGTGTTGCGGACATCGGCATCAACGGTGACAAAATCACGGCGATAGCCTCTCAGCTCCCGATCGAGAACGCCGGCCGTGTCGTCGATGCCGCTGGCCAGCTCGTTATTCCCGGCGGCATCGACGTTCACACCCATCTGGACATGCCCTTCGGCGGCACCACCAGCGCCGACGACTTCCAAACCGGTACGATTGCCGCGGCCTTTGGTGGCACCACCACGCTGATCGATTTCGCGATCCAGTACAAAGGACAAACTCTTCGTCAGGCTTTTGACACCTGGATGAAAAAAGCACACGACAAAGCCGTCACCGACTACGCCTTCCACTGCATCATCACTGACCTCGGCGCTGCACAGCTCGAAGAAATGGGCCAACTTGTTCACGAGGGCGTCACTAGTTTTAAACTTTTCATGGCCTATCCTGGCGTTTTCATGCTCGATGACGCCGCAATTTTTCGCGCCATGCGCCAGGCGGCCAAGTACAACGGCTTGATCTGCATGCACGCGGAAAATGGCGGCGCGATTGACGTGATCGTTCAGCAGGCGCTGGCGGAAGGCAAGCGCGCGCCGAAGTATCATGCGCTCACTCGGCCGACGACCGCCGAAGCGGAAGCCACCTCGCGCGCCATTGCGCTGGCGGAAATGGCCGGTGCACCGGTCTACATCGTTCACCTCTCCTGCAACGACGCGCTGGAAAAAGTCCGCGAGGCGCGCGATCGTGGCCTCCCCGCCTATGCAGAGACTTGCCCTCAATATTTGTATCTTTCGCTGGAAAATATGGACGCCCCCGGCTTTGAGGGCGCGAAATATGTGTTCACGCCGCCACTGCGCGAGAAATGGCACCAGGAAAAACTCTGGCAAGGCCTCGCGAAAGACACGCTGCAAGTGGTCTCCACCGACCACTGCCCTTTTTGCTTCAAGGAGCAAAAGGAATTAGGCAAAGACGACTTCACGAAAATTCCGAACGGCGGCCCAGGCATCGAACACCGCCTCAGCCTCATCTACACCGGCGGCGTCCACGGAAAGCGATTCTCTGCCAACCGCTTCGTCGAACTCGTGTCGACAGCTCCCGCGAAACTATTCGGTCTTTACCCTCGCAAAGGAACCATTGCGGTTGGCTCCGACGCCGACCTCGTAATCTTTGATCCGAACCTGGAACAAGTCATCAGCGCAAAAACACATCACATGCGCGTCGATTACTCGATGTTCGAGGGCATCCAAATAAAAGGCGCGCCGAAAACAGTCTTCTCGCGTGGCCGCGCCGTCATCGACGCCGGAAAATTTGTCGGCCACCCCGGTGCAGGCCAGTTCCTTCGCCGCCAAACGCACAATACGATCAAGTGAGATATTTCAAAGTTTTGGATTTAGGTCTTACTGCACGTTGTTGTTCTAATGCGGTTGAAAAACACGCTATTGCTGTGGCTTTTGTTTTGGCGCTTCGGCGGGCGCAACGTCCGCAGTCGAGTCATCGACCTTCGGCACTGAGATCTTCTGCTTATCTTCAACGCCGAAGAGCATGTAGTCGCTGAAACTGTGCCGCCGATGAATGCGTCGTCCTTTCCAGTCGTAATACACTTCCGCGCTCTGCGGCAGCCACATATTCACATTGGCTTTGCTGAATTTCACCGGGCCGTATTCGATTGCCGTATGATCGGCCAGCAATCGGATTTGCGGCAGAGGCGCGACCAAATCCGTCTCGAGCCTCACGATCTGATAACTGTCTGCCGAAATCCAGGCGCGGCCCTTCAACGCCACTGGATAGGATGGTCCGTCTGCGCCGACTCTGTACCTCTTAATTGTGTTCGGCTTATCAGTCCTTTGTTTGAAGTGGACTTGCCAGGCAAGCCCCCCGTTCCATCGCGCCAATCCTTCACACGTCATCTCAAAGTTTGCGGCGTTATATGGATGGAAAATCAACACAAGAGCAGGAAGCCCATTTGTTGCTACTCCATCCGGAAAATCAGCCGTGGAACCGCCAGTACCGTTCCGATACTCTTCCACATTCAGGTATCCATGCTGCACTTCCTGAATGGAAACCACATAGGCGAACTTGCGCTTTTCCGGAGTGGAAGCGAGCCCATTCTTGTTGATCGATTCATGAGTAAGCGATTCCGTTGCCGCAAACCGGTCCACATCGCTGATAAGGGTTATGAGTTGCTGCCCCGCCTTGCTCACCACGTCGTCCACTGCGCAAGACGCGCCAGCTTCCACCGGCGGCACTTTTTCGTCCACGTCAGGTGGCATCCATTTGGAAAGCATCGGCAAAGCAGTGGCGTCCTTGTTTATCGCCGCCATCTCGCTGGCTGCCGTCGCCGCGTCGCTAGATGCGTCCGCTGTCTGGGGGTTTTTTAGCGTTTCAAGGTCCTTACTCGCCGCGGTGTCTACAGCGTGCGCCTGGACGTAGGCTTGCAAAATCTTTGTCGCCTCTTCCCGGTCTCCGCGAGCGGCCAACGCCCGGGCCAATACCGGCTGAATAACTGCGGCTTGCTCGTGCCCCAACTGGATCGCGCGTTCGGCTTGTTTGACAGCTTCATCGTACTGGTGTTGCAATACCAATCCTTCCGCGAGCAGCGCATGCGCGCGCCAGGAAGCCGGTTCGGCTTCGACAGCCCGGGTCAGATACGGCATCGCTTCGGTCGTTTTGTTCTGCTGCAAGAAGTCCTGGCCCACCGCGATCAAGGCGCTCAAGTGTTTGGGATTCAGCTCAAGCGTCTTCATCCAGTACACCCTGGCTTGGGGCAGGTCTTTCACCTGCGACGAATACATGCCAAAGAGATATACGATCTCCGCACTTGTGGGAGCAGCCTTTTGCGCCGTCTCAAGATGCTTGCGCGCATCGTTGGACTTGTTCGCCCGCAGATCCTCCACCGCCTTTGCCACTTCCCTTTGCGTTTTGGGGGCAAGGGCATAGAGTCCCACCGAAGCCGCGGCGTCTTCCACGGAGAGCGGTGTCACCTCGATGGTGATCTTGGCGAGGGACTGCTCATGAACCTCGAGTTGCCGTACAGCTGCTTCGTACTTGGGAGCCAGCACTTGAATCTTGTACTCTGTCGCGCGCACGCCATTAAACCTGGCATAGCCGTTTTTCGCGGTTTTCTGGTCAATAAATGAACCGTCTAGTTTCGTCAACGTGAGCACCGCTGAACCATCCAGTGGCGCTCCGTTTGGTCCTTTCAGAAAAACGTCAATGTCCCCCTGCTTCTCTACATCTTCCATGTGGGCTTGACCCGAAGCCATGGTAGGGCTACTGGAGTAAGGGACTTGCCCGCCTGGCTCCAGGGCTGGCCTCCCTGCCCACACTTCGATCGGAAGCAAAAACCCGCAACTTACAATAAGGATGACCCGGAAATGCTTCATGACACTTTGAGACATAACCCACCCGTCGATGGCCTGGTTAGGGGACCGGAAATCTGCGCTCATAATACTCCTAACGATGGCGCATCGGCTAGAGGTAACCGAACATCTCGCAACTCCGAGACTTTAAAGGCTTTCCGTTCGAATCACACCGGGCAGCACGTCGACGACGCCTTTGTCGCATAGATGATGCAGCGACTTCAATCGTAAATAATACCGCTCCCTCCCAAAAGCCAGGCTCTTTCGACGTCCAATTTTGTGGCCGGAGGCTGCGGTGGTAGAGTACGCCCCAATTGCGAATGGCCTAGAGGGGCAATTCCGCGGCGTGAAGCACAAGTCAGATTCGATGAAAATGACCGAAAGCCCCAGCAAACAAGCTGACCAAGGAGGCGGACTCGTCCGCCAGCTTGGCTTGTTTGGCACAACCATGGCCGTAATGGGCGGGATTATCGGCGCGGGGATTTTCATCAATCCTTACATCGTAGCTGACAGGGTGCATACCTCCACGCTGATCCTCAGCGCGTGGATCGCAGGGGGCCTAATTGCGCTGCTCGGCAGCTTCATTTACGCGGAGTTGGCGGCCAGGTTGCCGGTTGTGGGCGGCCAATACGCCTATCTTCGCGAGGCCCTTCATCCCGCCGTGGCATTTCTTTACGGCTGGGTTTTGCTGCTTGTGATCCAGACAGGCGGAATGGCCGCAGTTGCTGTAACTTTTGCACGGTATTTTCTCGAGCTAACGCGCTGGCAGGTCAGTGCCTCGCTCATTGCGGCTTGCGCTCTCGCTCTGCTCACTGTGATTAACTGCCTGGGTGTTCGCGCCGGAAGCCGCGTGCAATCGGCCATGACTCTGGCAGCCATTGCCTCCATCGGGATGCTCGAGTTATTCAGCTTGTTTCGTGGCGGACCATCGCAAATTTCGTGGCGCCCGGTTCTGGACCGACCGCTGTCGATGAGCCTCATCTTCACCTTTGGAGCCGCCATGACGCCGGTATTGTTCGCTTACGGAGGCTGGCAGACTTCCAGCTTTCTTGCCGGCGAAGTACGCGACCCGCTTAAAACTCTTCCACGTGGCCTCGTTCTGGGTGTTCTTGGTGTGATCGCGGTGTACACCTCGGTGAATTTCGTTTACGTGCGCGTTCTGGGACCCGCTGGACTCGCCGCCACAATGACGCCTGCATCAACCGTGATGCGCACTCTGTTGGGGCCGCGGGGAGGTTCGCTGATAGCCGCAGGGATTGCATTCTCCGCGTTCGGATTTCTCGGGCAATCGATGTTGACCGCCCCGCGTGTCTATTTCGCGATGGCCGAAGACCGCGTCTTTTTCCGCAGCGTGGCGTGGATCGATCCGCGGACACACGTGCCGGTAGTCGCCATCCTGCTGCAGGGCGTGTGGGCGATTGTTATCGCGCTCACAGGAACTTACGCTCAGGTCGTTAACTACGTTGTCGCGATGGACTGCATGTTCTTCGGGCTGACGGCGGTCTGCTTACTTGTTTTGCGGCGGCGCGCGGTGGCTCAAGGCTTGCCCGCGGTCGAATATCGCGTGCCGGGACACCCGTGGACTACATTGCTGTTCATTGCCGCGGAATGGATTGTGGTGGCGAGTACGTTCGCGCACGATCCCAAACGTTCTTTTATTGGCCTCGGCATCGCGATCGCGGGTTTGCCTGCATACTACCTATGGCGCGCGAAAAACAAGGGAGTAACGGAAACATGAGCGGTTCGGGACAAACAAAGCGTTCACTGTACATGGAATGGGCGAAAACGCGTTCGCATGCCCGTTTTAATCTGGCCACCAGCGGTTTGATCAGCGTGCCCCTGTCCGAGTTTCCTGTGCGCCTCGCAGATTTGGAAATTACCGCGCCCGGAGCTTACGGCAACGGACCGCTCCAGCAGCGGCTGGCGCGCCACAATGGCGTGCCCGAGGAATGCGTAGTCGCGGCAACCGGCACATCGATGGCGAATCACCTGGCTATGGCCGCGACGCTTGATGCAGGTGATGAAGTGTTGATCGAGGAGCCCGTATATGGGCCGCTGCTCGACGTCGCGCAATACCTGCAAGCGCGAGTGAAGCGAATCCCTCGGCGTTTTGAAACAGGATTCGCACTGGAACTCTCGGAAATCGAGCGCGCAATCACAAGCGAAACGCGCCTTATCGTCCTAAGCAACCTGCACAACCCGAGCGGCGCGCTGATACCGGCAACGACGTTGCGCGCGATTGGCGAGATGGCTCAGCGTGTTGGCGCCCGCGTGCTCGTGGATGAAGTCTACCTCGATATGCTCTTTGACCCCGGTGCACCCTATTCTTTTAGCATCGGCCAATCCATCGCACACTCGGGTGACAATCCTTTTATCGTTACCAGCAGCCTGACGAAAGTCTATGGCTTGAGCGGGTTGCGCTGCGGATGGGTGCTCGCGTCTCCCCCACTAGCCAAGCGCATGTGGCTTCTCAATGATTTGTATGGAGCTGTCGCGGCGCACCCCGCCGAGCGCATGTCCGTGATCGCTTTCGATCATCTGGAACAGTTTCGCAAGCGGGCGCGGGCGCTGCTTACTGCCAATCGTGTCGTGATCGATTCCTTTCTCGATTCGCGGAGCGATCTCGAATGCTTCCGCCCGCCCGCCGGGACAGTGTTTTTCCCCCGGCTTATCCATGGAGGTCCCGACGCATTTTTCAAGTTGTTGCGCGAAAAGTACGAAACGACCGTTGTACCGGGGACGTTCTTTGAAATGCCGCAACACTTCCGGATCGGCATTGGCGGCGAGACTGCAGGCCTGAGCGCCGGCCTCGATCGTCTGAGCGCTGCGCTCGATGCCTTCGCAAAGCAATAACCTTCCAGGCCATCGTACCGGCGAATGTAACTAGCTCATAACTGATAGCAGGCTGAGCACGAATCCTGCAGCCTCTGTTCCTTTCAGGTCGTCCTTTGTGGTGGAATAGACTCATCTATATTGAGACGAGAATGAAAAAACTTAAATTCGTGGTTTCTCTTACCACCGACGATAACGACTACCAAATCGAGCAGAAGGAATCCGCGGAGCAGGCCGCGCGCAAAACTGGCGTGGACGTGCAAATCATCCACGCGCAAAACGACGCTATCAACCAGAGCACGCAAGTCTTGAAGGCCATCCAGGCGCCGAAAGAGTTGCGCCCGGACGCCATTATTTTTGAGCCCGTCGGGGGCACTGCACTCCCGCAGGTCGCGAAGGCTGCGGTCAGCGCCGGCATCGGCTGGGTGATTCTGAATCGCGATGCGAACTACATCGAGGAACTGCGCAAGACTTCAACCGCGCCGCTCTTCTCCATTAGTTCCGACCATGTCGAAATTGGGCGTATCCAGGGGCGCCAGATGGCGGCGTTGCTCCGAGGCGGAGGTTCCGTCCTCTATATTCAGGGGCCATCGGAAAATTCCGCAGCCAAAGAACGTACCTCAGGCATGCAAGAAACGAAACCAGCGAGCGTGCAGGTCACCATGCTCAAGGCTCAGTGGACTCAGGAAAGCGCACAAAAATCCGTACGATCGTGGCTCAAGCTGACGACTTCTCAGCGCGCGGCCATCGACCTCATTTGCGCGCAAGATGATTCCATGGCCATGGGTGCGCGGGATGCCTTCAAAGAACTTACGAACGAGGACGAGCGCGAACGATGGCTCAAGTTGCCGTTCACCGGCTGCGATGGTCTGCCGAAGACAGGACAAGCGTGGGTGCGCAGCGGCTTGCTCGCCGCCACAGTCTTTGTTCCGCCCAACGCAGGCCAGGCAATCGAAATGCTCGTCGACGCGATTCAAAATAAAAAGATGCCGCCTGAACGAGTAGTGACAGCCGCTGTATCTATCCCCGCCCTGGATGCGCTGACGCGTAAGAAGGCCTAGGTCCAAGATTGCCCCGGTTTGCTCCCTGTGGGCGTGGGTGCGTTCGCTCGTCTTTTCAACGAACTACCGCACTTAACGTGCCCTCTGTTGTTCATCCCTCCAAAAACGATTTTGTGACTTCCTCCACCGCTCAGGAAGCGTATAATGCCGCGGGCCGTAATTCGGCCGGGGTGAGAGGGATACTTCTGGGGGGTTGGCATGCGCAGCTCGCGAGTTAGTAAATCGGTTGACCGAAGGCAATTTCTCGCTGCGACCGGCGGAGGTCTGCTGGCTGCGGCGGTTCCGGGAGGAGCCGGTATGAGCGACACCATTGCCCGTGCAGGCACCGACGCTGCTCACGCGTCGAGGCAGCAATCGACGGCTTCTCCGACCGGGAAGCGCAAGATTCCCATCGGCGTTTTCGATCCTGTCTACGACAAATTTTCTCTCGACGAAATGCTCGACAAGGTGAGCGCCCTCGGCCTCGAAGCGATGGAGATAGGCACGGGCGGCTACCCGGGCACGAAACATTGCCCCGTGGCGGAACTTCTTGAAGACGCCGCCAAGGCCAAGGCCTGGCAGAAAAAATTTACGGACCGTGGCATTCAGGTGGCCACGCTGAGCTGCCACGGCAATCCCGTTCACCCGGACGAAAAACATGCCGAGCGGGATCGCGAAAGTTTTCGCAGAACGGTGTTACTTGCCGAGCGGCTGGGCGTAAAAGTAATCGTCGGTTTTTCCGGCTGCCCCGGTGGCACGCCAACAGATGCCCAGCCAAACTGGATCACCTATCGCTGGCCTCCTGAGTATGCGCAGATGCAGGATTGGCAGTGGAAAGAAAAGGTCATTCCGTATTGGCAGGAAGCCGCAAAATTCGCTCGCGAGCATGGCATACATCGTATCGCTCTCGAAATGCATCCTAATTTCGTCGTCTACAATCCGCGGACACTTCTGAAACTCCGTGAGGCGGTCGGTGAAGAGATCGGTGCGAACTGCGATTTGAGCCACTTATTTTGGCAAGGCTGCGACCCCGTCGAAGTGATTCATTTCCTGGGCAAACAAGGCGCGATTTATCACGCTCACATGAAGGACACGACCTTTTATCCAGAAAACGTCGCAAAGTATGGCGTCTTGAATTTTGCGTTCGCAACCAGCGATCTCGGCAATGCCTCGGAGACTTTCCGCGCCGTTGGATACGGCCATAGCGCGAGTCTGTGGAAGTCGGTCGTGCAAGCGTATATGGACATCGGCTACGAAGGTATTCTCAGCATTGAGAATGAAGATCCCATCCTTTCGGGCGAGGTGGGCGTCGAACGCGCTGCCTATGTTCTGAAAAACGTGCGCAAAGAAATTCTCGAAGGTTGATGCATCGGAAGGAAACGAATTAGGGAGGTTTTATGCAACGGCGTGATGCCTTGAAATTTCTTGCCACGGGTGCTCTTGCCACAGGTGCCGCACCGGAGCTCTTCGCCTTTTTTCAGGAAGCGCACCCCGCCTCGGGATATGCGCTGCGCACGCTCAATCTGCACCAAAACGCCACGGTGGTTCTCATGAGCGAAATCATCATTCCAGAGACCGACACGCCGGGCGCCAAGGGCGCGCGCGTGAACGAATTCATCGACGTAATTCTCACCGAATGGGCGACCGAAGACGACCGCAACCATTTTCTCGATGGGCTCGCCAGTGTCGACAAGCAAAGCGACGAACTGTATGGGAAGGACTTCGTTGATGCTTCTCCCGCGCAACAACTCGCTCTTCTCCGCGCCCTGGACGAGGCCGTTGGCATGCTTGCCGGCCGGCCTGCCCGTCACGGCAACACCGTGCCCGAATGGGACACGCAACTAAAAGGCAATTTCTTTACCGTATTTAAAGGCATCACCCTCCACGGCTACTACACCTCTGAAGTCGGTTTTAGCCGCGAACTCGGATTGCAAATTATCCCCGGCGCCCAGCATGGTTGCGCTCCGGTAGCGGCAGAGAAAAAGGCTTAAGGGAGACGCGCATGGCGGCCAATACATACGACGCAATCGTTATCGGCTCTGGAATTACCGGAGGATGGGCAGCAAAAGAGCTCACGGAAAAAGGCCTCAATACCCTTGTGCTGGAAGCAGGGCGCAGCATCGTTCCGGAACGCGACTACGTCGAGCACGTTCCGGTTTGGGAGCTTAAGTATCGTGGCTGGGATGACCACGTTACCCGCATGAAGATTCAGCCCATTCAGCGCGAGTGCTATTACGCCTGCGACGAATACTCCAACAAGTTTTTCGTCAATGACGCAGACAATCCCTATACCTGCGAGGAGGGCAAGCACTTTGCCTGGATTCGCGGCCGCCAGGTCGGCGGAAAGTCGCTCACCTGGGGACGCCAGAGCTACCGTTGGAGCGATCTCGATTTTGAAGCCAACTTAAAAGAAGGCGTCGCTGTTGACTGGCCGATCCGTTATGCGGACATCGCGCCCTGGTACGACTACGTCGAAGAGTTCGCCGGCATCAGCGGCCAGGCCGAAGGCTTGCCGCAATTGCCTGACGGAAAATTTCTTCCGCCGATGGAAATGACCTGCGTCGAGCAAGATGTCCGCGCCGCACTCGCCAAACATTTTGATGACCGCATGATGACCATCGGCCGCTCCGCCGTGCTTACGCGAGTGCACAAGGGACGCGCCGCCTGCCACTACTGCGGCGTTTGCCACCGTGGCTGCATTACGGGGTCCTATTTCAGCAGCTTGAGTTCGACTCTCCCGGCGGCGATAAAAACTGGCAAATTTACGATCCGGCCTTACAGCGTGGTTCGCAGCTTGAATTTTGATTCGGCGACGGGCCGCGTCACCGGCGTGAACGTTGTTGATTCGCAAACGAAGAACGAAATCGAGTTCAAAGCGCGCGTCTTCTTCGTTTGCGCATCGACTCTCGAGTCCACGCGCATCCTTCTCAATTCCGCGACTCCGGAGTTTCCCAACGGTCTCGCCAACAGCAGCGGCGAGCTCGGCCACAACCTTATGGACCACCACATGGGTGCCGGCGCAAGCGGAAGGATGCCCGGCCACGAAGACAAAATGCCCTTCGGCAATCGCCCCAATGGCATCTACGTTCCGCGCTTCAGAAACGTAAAAACCAAGCAGCCGGATTTTCTGCGCGGCTACGGCTACCAGGGCGGGGGAAGCCGCGACGGATGGTCGCGCGGCGCGTCAATGGTCGGTCTAGGCCCCGAATTCAAGAACTCTCTGAAAATGCCCGGTCCGTGGCGTATGAGTCTCGGCGGTTTCGGCGAGTGTCTGCCGAACCACGGCAATTACGTTGAAATTGAAAAGGGCAAGGTCGATGCCTGGGGCATCCCCACTTTGAAGATTCACTGCGCTTGGGGCGAGAACGAACTGACTATGTCCAAGGACATTGCCGTCCAAGCCGCTGAAATTCTCGCCGCCTCAGGCGCCACGGAGATTTCCGTGTTTCAGAAGCCTTCGCCGCCAGGACTCGGCATCCACGAAATGGGGACAGCCCGCATGGGCCGCGATCCGAAGACCTCCGTCCTGAATGCACATAATCAGGCGCACGACGTAAAGAATCTTTTCCTCCCCGACGGCGCTAGCATGGTTTCGAGCGCCTGCGTAAATCCTTCGTTGACCTATATGGCTTTGACGGCGCGCGCTTGTGATTACGCTGTGACTCAAATGAAGCAAAACGAGCTGTAACTCGAGGTCCACGAAATGTCTCAAGTGATTCGCTCGCCGAAGATGTATGACGTGTGCGTCATTGGGTCCGGCGCCGGAGGCGGCACGGCCGCAAAAATTTTGACAGAAGGCGGCCTTAGCGTCGCGTTGCTCGAAGCCGGCCCTCCCGTCTACCCCGAAAAAGATTTCAAGATGCTGATGTGGCCTTACGAATTGCCGCACCGCGGGGCCGGTGTGGGCGGCCGTGCGGAAGAAAATTTTAGCGAATTCCTTGCTCCCAATGGCGCTTGGAATATCGAAGGCGAACCATATACGTCGGCACCCGGCTCAAATTTTCAGTGGTTCCGTTCGCGGATCGTGGGCGGCCGCACGAATCATTGGGGGCGCATTGCGCTGCGTTTTGCCCCTATCGATTTCAAATCCGCCACGCGGGACGGCCTGGGCGATGATTGGCCAATCACTTATGACGAGCTCTCGCCGTACTACGACAATGTAGAATCTTACATCGGCGTCTTCGGAACTCGCGAGAACGTTTCTAGCGCGCCTGACGGCATGTTCCTTCCGCCGCCGAAACCGCGCTGCACCGATCTCATAGTTAAGAAAGCCTGCGACAAGATCGGAGTTATTTGCATTCCCTCGCGGCTTGCGATCCTCACTAAATCCGTAAATGGCCGACTTCCCTGCCACTATTGCGGCCAATGCGGGCGCGGTTGCGTCACCGCCTCAAACTTCAGCTCCAGCCAAGTGATGATTCCGCCGGCGATGAAGACCGGCAAGCTCACGATGATTACCGGCGCGATGGCGCGCGAGGTGATTCTCGGCAAAGACGGCAAAGCCGAGGGCGTCTCGTACATCGACAAAGCCACACGCACAGAGAAACGCGTGAACGCTCGCGCCGTGGTTCTCGCGGCCAGCGCCTGCGAGTCTGCACGATTGCTCTTGAACTCCAAGTCCCCGCAATTCTCCAACGGTCTCGCCAATTCCTCCGGCGCCGTCGGCAGACACCTCACCGATTCCGTTGGTAGCGATGGCTGGGGCATCATCCCGCAGCTCGAAAAAATGCCCCCGCACAATCACGATGGTGTCGGCGGCATGCACATGTACATCCCCTGGTGGAAATTCGACCGCAAGAACGATTTCCCTCGCGGCTATCACATCGAGTTTGGCGGCGGCCGCGATATGCCCGGCATCGGCGAGTTTAATCATCTCTTGCATGAAGAAGAAGGCTACGGCGTCAGCGTGAAAAAGCGCGCACGACAAGTCTACGGCACCGGCATTGGCATGGCCGGGCGCGGCGAAATGATTCCCAATCCAGACACCTACTGCGAGATCGACCCGAACGTTGTCGATAAATGGGGCATTCCCGTCCTGCGCTTCCATTTCAAATGGAGCGAGTACGAAATACGCCAGGCAAAGGACATGCAGGAGACATTTCGCGCCATCATCGAAGCCGCCGGCGGCGAGTATAAAACCAAGACCCCCATTAGCGGTGAACGCCCGTTCGGCATCGCGGAAGGCGGAAAAATCATCCACGAAGTTGGCACCGCGCGCATGGGCGCCGACCCCAAGAGTTCTGTTCTGAATGGCTTTTGCCAAGCGCATGACGTGAAAAATGTTTTCGTCATGGATGGCGCGTCGCTCGTCACCAACCCCGATAAGAATCCCACTCTTACGATCATGGCCTTGGCGTGGCGTGCCTCGGAATACCTGCTCGACGAAGCAAAGAAAGGCAATTTGTAGCGGGGTGCCAGAGCTAGTGAAAGAACCTCGGGGAGACGAACAATGACCGAAAACTCCGTAACGCGTCGCGACATCCTGAGAACGCTGGCGGTTGGCGCCGTCAGCGGCTCCGCGCTGCAAGTGATCCCTGCCAAAGCAGCGGAATACGCTCATCAACTGGTTCACACCGAAAAAGCCGCGTCGGCCGCGGGAAAATATGCGCCGAAGTATTTCTCTCCCCACCAGTACGAGATGCTCCTCACGCTCTGCGAAACCATCATCCCGAAAGACGAAAAGTCTGGGGGCGCAGTGGAAGCCGGCGCCCCGGAATTCATCGATCTCCTCACGAGTGAGAACGAGGAGTATCAGCTCGCCCTCGGTGGCGGGCTACAATGGCTGGACAGTTTCTGCTCCGACCGTTATTCCAGTGTGTTTCTGGATTGCACTCCGGAACAGCGCAAAGAGTTGCTGGACCTGATCGCATTCCGCAAGAACGCGAAACAGGACCCATCTCTGAGCCAGGGGGTAGCCTTTTTCGCCTTCCTGCGCAGGTTCACCTGCGACGGCTTCTACACGAGCAAAATCGGCATCGAGGACCTGCAATACATCGGAAATACAGCTCTGCGCGAATTCCCCGGCTGCCCTCCGCTTCCCGGGGCCTAAATTAAAATTGCTCCAGGAGCCGAGTCGCGCCTGGAGCAATTCTCTTCGCTGTTTGCAGATACTACTTGTTGTGCGGTTTGCCTTCTTCCTTAGGCGGCTTGTTTTGCGCCGGAGGCTTGTTCTGCGGATGCGACTGGTTCTTCGGTGGATTGTTCGCGCCATTGTTCACATGCGAAGCGTTCGAAGTATTCGGGTTCGTGTGCGAACCGTTGGACGCGGAGCCTCCCGTATTCGAAGGCGGACGGTCGGACTTGTGCAGATCGGCCGCGTTGTTCGGATGTCCGCCGCCACCGGTTGGCGAACCGGAGTGGGAAGCTTCATGTGCCGCCACGACGCCATGGCCTGAAAACTCGCCTGGCCGCGCGGTAGCCGCAATAGCCGGCCTACCATGATTCTCGGAAGCCAGCAGCGCGCGGTTCGTACTCGCAGCGTGTTCGTGCTGCGTCTGCATCTCCGTTGGAGCGATGTGATGCTCGTGTTCCGCCGCCGTCTCTGAAGCGGTCGCCCGCGCCGTAATTCCGCCTGTTCCGCCGTTGTAGCTCACGCGATTCACAGTGACATTGTTGATGACCGTGCGATCCACGTAGGTGGTGTGAATCACCGTGGTATTCACGTGCATTACCGCGGTGTTGTACGCGAACACTCCGCCGTTCCAGCGTCCGCCAACGAACCCAACGCCTCCGTACCCAAATCCATAGTTAATGCCGCCGTAGAATCCAACGTGCGGTCCCCAATACCCGGCGTGCCAAAAATATCCGCCGCCGCCCCAGCCCCAATATCCGGGCGTCCAAAGGAAGCCGACCGTTGGCGCCATAACCCAAGTTCCCGGCACCCAATAGTATCCATCCGGGCCATACGCCCAATATCCAGGCGTCCACAGGTATCCTGCTCCTGGACAGATCGGCTGCTCATACACAGGCAGCGCTGGAGGACCTATGTGCACCGCGACGCCAACGCTGATCTGCGCTGACGAACGAGCCGGCATAAACACCATCACTAGGCTCAGCAAAACTAATCCAATTATGTAACTTTTGCGCATTTGCGACGCTCCTCGATGAAACACCTTCAGTATAAAACCCAGTGCTCCAGCGGAAGTTGCGCTGTGGCTCAATCGTAACTGGTCGGATGGTCGGCCCGTTTAGGGGCGCTGCTAGGCAGATTTAATCGTTCCCGATGCCGCGTCCCATACCACGGCGCTCTTGCGAAAGTACGATTCGTTGGACATGTGGCACGCCAATGCAGCGTTATTACCGAATACGGCGTCTTCGGTAACCTGCTGGCGATTCTTGACTCCCTGGAAATATCTCCAAAGATGCGGTTTTTCGTCATCCCAGGAATCGCCGCGATAGGTGAACCCTTCCAGAACCGGCTCCTTGCCAGGAACCGGATCATGCTCTGCGTGCCATTGGGCAACGTAAGCATCCCGCATCTTCTGCGGATAGCCCGAAGTGTAATAACTGGGCGCCGAGTCCTCGCCCGTCTGCGGATAATAGGTGATCGCAAACTCGGTAACTTCCAGAATGCCCTTCGAGCCCTGGAAGCGGTAAATTTCCGGAGTCTCGCAACCGAGATTCAGGCGCAAGTACACCGGCGCGCTGCCGTAATCAAACAACGTGGCATGCACGTCCGGCATGTTGCGCCCATCGGGGAAGCGCAAAATCGCGCCCAGAGACATCGCCTTTTTCGGCGGCGCATTCCAACCCAGCATGAAATTCATGCCGCTGACCAAATGCACGAGGAGGTCGCCCGCAAGCCCGGTCCCGTATTCCTTCCAGCAGCGCCAACGCGCAAAAATATTCGGATTAAACGGCACCTTAGGCACGGTGCCCTGCCACGTATCCCAATCCAGATTCGAAGGCGAAAGATCCGGCGGAGGCGGATACTCCCAGGCACCCGTAGGATCGTTGCGCCCGAGCGATCCCTCCACAAGCGTCAAGGTCCCAATGGTGCCCTGCGCAATCATTTCCTTCGCTTTCGCGCAAATCACCGAACTCACGCGCTGCGAACCAATCTGCACGATGCGCCCTGTCTTCTGCGCCGCAGCCACCATCGCGAGACCATCCGCCGCAGAATGCGACATCGGCTTTTCGCAATAAATATCCTTGCCCGCATTCACCGCGTCCACTACCACCTGCTTGTGCCAGTGGTCCGGCACCGCCGCGATGAGGCAATCGATGTTCTTGTTATCCAGCAAATCCTGGTAGCGCCGCGTCGTCGGAATTTTCTTTCCGACAATTTCTTGCGCCAACAGGTGCCGCCCGTCGTATAGATCGCAAGCCGCCACGCACTCCACACCCGGCAATTGCACGGCTGCGGTCAGCAACCCGGAGCCCTGCATTCCAATCCCGATAATTCCAAAGCGCAGTGTGTCGCTCGGGGCCACTCTTTCGAGAGCCGACGGAATGTACTCGGGCTTTAGGAAGATGCTCGGAGCCGCTGCCAACGCACCCGTAGCCCCAGCCGTGCTCTGCAGGAACTCACGACGCGAGAAACCTTTCTTGCCCATCTCACCCTCCTGGTTTGGACCTTTTCTTCTTCCTAAAGCAGTTACTTCAATGCCTGAACGCTGACTTCTTTGAAAAACACGATGTCGTTGTCACTATGGTTCTGCAACCCGATGTAGCCTTCGTCAGGCCGCCTGCCCCGCTGCGGCTCAAAATCAAACTTCCGCTCCGGAACAGGCTGCCCCTCGGTGTAATCAGTGACCTTTATATCGTTCAGAACCACAATCGTACGCGGCCCATCGAGTGTGATATCCATCGTGTTCCACTCTGGCCCTGGCTTGCCTGGCTTGGCGAGCGGCTTGGTCAACGAATAAAGCGCCGCCGTAATGTGATACTCGTCCTCGTTCGATGTCTCTGGATGATTGTCAATCTGGACTTCGTATCCATAGTTCACGGGCATCCACGGCTCCCGCGGCTCGATGGGAATGCGAATGAACACGCCGGAATTGTCATTGAAATCTCGCATCTTGTAGACCACGTGGATGCGGCAATTCCCCAGCTTGCCACCGGTCCAATAAAGAAGCCCCATGCCGCCGTGCGTGCGGATTAAGCCGTCCTCGACGGTCATATCCCCCGGTCCGACGTGTTTCCAACCCGTCAAGTCCTTGCCGTTAAAAAGTTGCTTCCACGCAGGCGTTTGCGCCCGCGCCGCGACCAATAGCAAAGTTGTGCTCAGAACGCAGGCCAGACCGATACCCACTTTGCGCACGATGCTCCCTCCCCGATGCCGAATCGCCCGCAACTAGAAGCTCAGGGCGCTCAGATAGTCGTAGCTGATCTTGATGTCTTCGAACGGCGTTTTCGCGTCGTCATTCTCGACAAAATAATGCTTGATGCCGCCCTTGTCCGACTCCGCGAAGATTCGCTTGAAGTCGATCGTCCCCTTGCCGACGTCGGCAAGGCGCCCCTTAAACTCGACTGAGCCGGTCGCTCCGGCGTAGCTGCTGGTGGCGTTCGGATCGTTCACATAATCCTTTACGTGAACCAGCGGGAAGCGCCCGGGGTATTTGTTGAAGTAGCTCAGCGGATCTTTCCCCGCCACGCTGATCCAGCACAAATCCATTTCCATCTTCACAAACTTGGGATCTGTTTTCGTCAGCAGAAAATCGTACGCTAACTGCCCGTCCAAGCCTTCGACGGGAGTAAATTCGAACGAGTGATTGTGATAGCAGAACTGGATTCCAGCCTTCGCGCTCGCCTCGCCTGCCTTGTTGAAGAGCTCCGCCGCGCGCTTCCAGCCATCCGCATTTCGCTGTTTTTCGTCGAGCCACGGACAAACAATATATTTGTGCCCCACAACATGCGCCGCGTCGAGCGTCTCAGGCCATTTCTTTTCCACCACATCGTAAGGTATGTGCGCGGAAGGTGCGGTGAGACCATTCTTGTCAATCACCGCACGCACATCTTTCGGCGAATGATCGAAATAGCCTGCGAACTCCACTTCTTTGTAGCCCGTCGCCGCCACCTTGGCGATCGTCCCATCAAAATCCTTCGGCATTTCCGTGCGAACGGTATACAGCTGTAGTCCCAGCTTCTTGATCTCGTGTTCGCCCGCAGCGGTCCACGACGGCCGCGCCGCAAACACTGCCACTGTTGCAATCGAAGTCTCTATAAATGTTCGACGTTTCATGGCGTTTTTCTCTCCTCCAGGACGGGCGGTGGGAGTATACAAAAAAGCGATGGCCATTATCAGAAAAAAAGGCGGTCCGACCAGGTCGGACCGCCCTCCACTTTCTCGTTTCCGTTAGAAGTAGAACCGCAAACCGAACTGCATGATGCGCGGGTCGTGTGTCGCATTCAGGTGCAGGAATGTTCCTCCTCCGAGAGAGGAGCTTATGCCGTTGTACTGGGTGTGGTTGAAGAGGTTGTAGTTCTCCCAGCGAAATTCGAAACCGGTCTTCTCGTTGATGGCGAAGCGCTTGAAAGTTCCGAAGTTGAAGTTAATGCGCCCGGGTAAAGTGAGCGTGTTGCGCCCCACATCTCCAAATGTCAGGCCGATAGGCACGGCAAATGCAGCCGGGTTGTATTCCAGCGGCCCGCGGTTGGATGGATCCTGATTGGCAGTGAAACCAGATTGGGGATTGCCGGCCAGATCGGGCCGAGACCCGCTAGCATTGTTGATCGCTATAGAGTTGGCGACGCCCGCGTTATCGCCATAGGTCGATCCGTTCGTAACGCTGAACGGAGTGCCGCTCTGCGCCACGGTGGTGCCCGAGAATTGCCATCCACCCAGCAGTGTATGCGACAGACCTGTCGCGCTCTTGAAGAGCGGCACGTTATAAAAGTAATTGATCACGAAGTTGTGTCGAAGGTCGAAATTGGAACTGGCCCGATTGGCGGCTACGTCATACGCATTGACGAGATAGCCGTCGGATCGGTCCGAGGAATCGTCTATAGAATGGCTGTAGGTGTAAGCAACGCTCACGTTCAGGTCGCCAACGGTGCGCTGCGCACTCACCTGCAGCGAGTGGTAGATGGAGTTGGCCGCGTCCCGGAGTTCCGTGATAGTGGCATACCCCGGGAAATTGGTGCGAAGCGGGTTCGGATTAGCGCCACAGGCCACGCCGAGATTTACCAAAGCCTGGCCAGTTACCGCCGGACCACCCGGACCAACCGTCATCGTTGTGCAGTCGCCTGCATAAGTTGGATCGCTTGCGGGGTTAGGAGGGGTAATCGGCATTTTGGCCGCCAAGTAAGGATTGTCCGCAGCAGGCACTGGCAGCAGCTGGTTACCATTGTTTTCCAGGGTCAGATGCGTGCCTTTGCTTCCCACGTAGGCAACGGAAACGATGAAGTGGTCCGGCAGCTCTTTCTGGACGTTCAAGTTCCATTGCTGGACGTAGGGCCAAAGAACCTTGTCCGGAATACTGACAACGGAAAACGGAAAAATCGGAATTTGCCCGCCACCGCCGCCGATGTTTTGATAACCGATGATGTTGGACTGCGTCGCGTTAAGCACTAGTGGAGCCGAGCCTTCGAGAGACTCGGTGTTGCCTTCGTTTCCGTTGGTGTGTTCGTAGAAGATGCCGTAGCCCCCGCGAATGGCCATCTTGCCGTCTCCCTTCGGGTCAAACGCAAACCCTATACGAGGCGCAGGGTTGAAGAGGTGCCCTGAGAGACAACCGGCATTCGACGCTGGACCAATGCTGACGGTGGGAAACAGGGATCCTGGGACGAGAGGAAAGGTACCTCCTTTTCCTCCGCACTGGACCACGCCGTTTAGCGGATTGCCGCTTCCTGTCGTAGTAGGGGTTAAGGATCCGTCAGCGGGGTTAAACACAGGGGCGTTGGCCGGATTGAACGCGCTAGGATCGAGATTGAAGGCATGCTGGTAACGCTCGCGGTACGTCCCAAACATGCTCACGCGCAAACCAAGATTCAAAGTGAGCCGTTTGGTGATTCGCCAGTCATCCTGAAAATACGGCTCGGCGATCTTGTAGCGGTTGTAATACTGGAGTTCTTGGCTCCACTGCTGGTAACTTGAGACGTTTCCTAGCAGAAGATCCGCGAAGGCATTGCCAGTCGAGACGGCTGAATTCCCAGAACTGAATGTAAGAATACCTTGCACGTTGGGGGAGTTGGCTTCGTTTTTCTGCGCGAACGCCGCATACGCCCCAAACTGCATCGTGTGGGTGCCCACGATTTTTGTTACGTTGTCCCGGTAGGTGTAAGTCGGGTTGGCGTTATGCCACGGGAAGTACCCGCTGTCCATGCCCCAGGTTCCTCCGCCATAAGCTACGTTAGAGCTGAGTGCGATGGCTGGTAGCTTATCGCCGAAGCCATTGTTGAATATGGAACCCATCGAGAACCCAGAGGGCAGCCCAACTGGACCTCCGGTCGTCAAAGAGATGTGGTCGGCGGTATAGCTGGCTACGAATTCGTTGAGCAACGTGGGTGTGATGTTTGCGTTGAGCCGCGCCACGAAACTGGTACCCGGGCCCACGAAGTTTGTGGTCACGTTCTGGAAACTGGCGGTGCTATTTCCCCAAAGGGGGTTGGGTACCACAGTCTGCCAGGAGTCGTGAATATAGCGGAACGTCAATCGATACTTGTCGGTGAGGTTGTGATCTACGCGAATCAACTCTTCCCTCCAAGTGGTCGGACTTGCCACCGTTTCTGAAACAGCCGGGAAGCCCCCGTTCGTTGTGTTGGCGTGGGGTATCAGAGCTAACAGCGCCGTGCCGGTCGCCGTCGGGACCACCTTGTTGCCTACGACCTGCGCACCAGACGGGCAATCGACGCCAGGGCACAGGTCCGAGAAGTCTCCACCTCGCTCGGCGTCCGAAGGAACGTTTTGAAGAATCGTGGTGGAGGCGCTTTCACTGCGCCATTCCTGCGACCAGAAGAAAAAGGTCTTCTTCTTGTCGCTATTGTAATGGTTGGGGATATACACTGGGCCGCCGATGGTATACCCGTAATCGTTCTTCTTGTAAGGGGCCTTCGGGGCGTCTGGCGTTGCTCCTTCCGCCCATGATCTCGCCTTAAAGAAGTCATTCTTGTTGTATTCGAAGGCGCTGCCATGGAAGGAGCTGCCGCCCGATTTGGTTTCCACTTCCACAGTCCCCGATCCATTGCGGCCGTACTGCGCACCGTAATTCGAGGTCAAAACCTTGACCTCGGCGATGGCTTCGGGGTTTGGATAGACGTTCAGCGTCGAGTTGCTGCCGTTATCCATGTTGTCGCCGCCATCCATCTCCCAGTTGTTGTACTCCGTGCGCCCGCCGTTAATTGCGTAGGCTACGTTGCCGTACACACCAACCTTGCCCTCATCCGAACCGGTCTGGCTGACGACACCTGGGGTGAGGTTCACAAGCTGGGTAAAGTTGCGACCGTTTAAGACGAGTTCATTGACCTGCGTGCCGGTGATGGTGCTGCCTAGCGCCGAGGATTGTGTCTCCACTTGCGCTACGCTCTCTCCCGTGACCACCACTTCTTGCGTGATCGCGCCCACGGTAAGCTGAATATCCATGTGCAACTTCCGCGCCACGTCCAACACCACTCCCTGCGCCGTATACTTCTGGAAGCCCTTTGCCGTCACGACCACGTCATATGTGCCACCGGCCAAACCGGCCACAACGAACAGGCCGTCCCCATTTGTGGTCGTCGGGTGTGTCGCGCTGCCGTTCGTGCTGGAAATCACCACTTCTGCTCCAGCGACTGCCGCACCCGTCTTGTCCGATACCGTCCCGCTGATATAACCAGTGTCTTGCGCCTTTGCGACAAATGCGGTGCTCAAAATCGCGATCATCACGCAAACCAACAGCCGCGCCGCCTTGGGCAGGTTCTTCACAATACTGGCAGGATAAAAATTATGATCGTGTCCCTTCACTTTGCTACCTCCCCAAATTTTTGAAATGGATTACCGGCCTGGTGTGGGCACAATTACTCCTGCTACCGCGGGCACCCCTGGTATCTGCCGCTCGCAGAAGGCCACTCATCCGAGAGAGCCCCCACCACTCGACGTTCAGAAACGCACCCAATCTCACTTATTAAATCGGATTAATACGGCATTCGCGCGTCCGTGTCAAGTCGAAAATCGGGTCAATTTTCCCAAGTATCTTAACCGCCCCGCTTACTGCTTCGCGTTTACGTTCACGTTCGTCCCTCACCGCTTGAATTCTTCTCTTCTCTGCCGGACACTACCGAGCGATGTCCTTTAGGCTCCGCGTCCGTCTCCCGCAATCTCTCTCAATCCTTTTGGTTGCCTCTTTCTGTATCTTTCTGTGGCTTCCACTTTCGCGAAGCTCCTCTCTTCCGCTTTTTCAACAACCTTCCGCAGGTGACACGAGTCGCGTCTCCGGCATTGATCCCAAGGCGTCCTTCGCACAAGGCCAAGCCGCCCTCCAATCCGGCGACTTAGCCACCGCCGAAGCCGCCTTCCGCCGCGTCCTTACCGTCGATCCTCAGTCCGGCGCCGCCTTCGCCAATCTCGGCGTCATCGCCATGCGCCGCAAAGAGTGGGACCACGCCCTTGCCCTCCTTCAAAAAGCCGAAAAGCTCGATCCCAAAATGTCCGGCATTCGCCTTAACATCGGCCTGGTAAAATACCGCCGTGGCGACTATGCCGGCGCCGTCGCCCCCCTAGCCTCTGTCGTCCGCGATCAGCCCGACTCCCAACAAGCGCGCTACCTCCTCGGCCTCTGCTACGTCTTCACCGAACACTACGCCGACGCGGTGACCGTCCTCGAGCCTCTCTGGCCGCAAATGTCTAACGATTTCACCTACCTCTACGTCCTCGACATTGCTGCTCACAACGCAGACAAAAACGATCTCGACGAAAAAGTCCTAAGCCGTCTCGTTGAAGTCGGCGGCCAAACTCCCGAGTTCCACCTAATCCTCGGTAAGGCTTATCTCAACCGCGAAGAATTGGACAAAGCCATCTCCGAGTTGGAAATCGCCGCCTCCGCGAATTCCAACTTACCCTACGTGCACTTTAGTCTCGGACTCGCTTACATGAAGAAGCAAGACCACGACCGCGCCGAAGCCGAATTCCGCAAAGACATCGCCATCGAGCCCGATCTCCCCGACAATTACGAGCAACTCGGCCTGCTCTACCTACAACTGCAAAAAGACGACGAAGCCGAACATTCTTTCCGCGAAGCTCTGCACTACAATCCGCGCATGCCTCTCTCTCTGTTGGAGCTAGGCCGCCTCTACCAGCGTCAGGGAAAAAATCTCGAAGCCCTTACCTTTCTTAACTCGGCGGAAAAATGGGCCCCAGACAACCAGAATATTCACTATGTCCGCGGCCAAGTCCTTCTGAAGCTAGGCCGCCGCGAAGAAGCCCAGACCGAACTTGCCACCTCAAAAAAGCTGGTCGATGCCAGCCTCAACAAACAACGCGAAAAATACGGCGAAGCAGCAATCCCCAATCCCGAACTAAAACAACCCCCGCCCCCTCAACCCTAAGTGCTCGGCGTTACCCACGCACCCCGCCCCCGCTCAATCGCCTCTGCCACCGCCAAAACCATCTCCTCTTCATAGGGCCGCCCAATCACCTGCACTCCAATCGGCAAACCCTCCCAGGACTTTCCCACCGGCACCGTCACTCCCGGAAATCCCGCCAAATTCAACCACTGCGAATACCGCATCGTCTCCCGATAATTTTCCTTCTCGCCCGCACGCCAATTCCCTTCTCCGTGCCGAAATGCCGGCCCCGCCGACACCGGCGACAGAAGTATTCTCACATCTTCCATCTGTTGCACAATGTCCCAGCGCAACCTGTCGCGCTCCCCGCAAGCGCTCAGAAACCCGTCGTAGGTCAGGGTCGTCCCCGCAGTGGCCAGCTCAATATACTCACGCAGCATCGGACTCAACTCCTCCTCGTGTCCCGTCGTACCCTTTCGAATGAGGTCCGCGATCACCGGCCCAAAAAAATACCACCATACTTCAATCACCCGTTCGAGCCCGGTTAGTTGTTTTCTCTCGACAACAAATCCTTGCTCACTCAAAATCTTCGCGGCTCGTTCAACCGCCGCCGACGTTTCTGGTGTGGCCTTGCCAAGCGCAGCACTCTCCAAAATCCCAATCCGCAATTTCTTCGCATCTTCTACTTTCACTGCCAGTACCGGCACAGGCACCGAAAGCGCATCCCCGGCATCCGGTCCCGCCATCACTGCGAACAAAGCACGCACGTCCGCAACCGTCCGCGCCATCGGCCCAACCACGCCGATCCAACCAAACGCGCCTCCTCCTTCAGGAAAATGCCCTGTAGCAGGAATCCTTCCCGGAGTCGGCTTCAACCCGCAAATCCCGCAAAAATGTGCAGGCACGCGAATCGATCCGCCGCCATCGCTTCCCACTCCGCCCGCCGAGCACCCCGATGCAATCGCCGCAGCCTCTCCTCCGCTCGATCCCCCCGCCGACCGCTCCAAATTCCAAGGATTGCTCGTCTTGCCGCTCAAAGAATTGTCCGTCTCATACGCCATCAAATATTCCGGCGTATTTGTATTTCCCAGAACGATCGCGCCCGCCGCTCGCATCCTCGTCACCAGCGGAGCATCCACCTGCGCGACATAAATCTTCCTCAGTAAAGACCCCGCAGGCGCCGGCCAGCCTGCCGCATCAATACAACTCTTGATCGTTAAAGGAACGCCATGCAGCGGTCCCACCGCATCCCCACGCATCACCTCAGCCTCCGCCGCGCGCGCTTGCTTCAACGCGCCCTCCGCATCGAGGTGCACAAACGCGTTCAGCTTCGGCTGCACCTCCGCGACACGTTCGAGGTGCGCCTCCACTGCCTCCACCGGCGAAAATTTCTTCTCGCGTATCCCTGCAACAATTTCCGCAATCGTTCCAAAAATTATTTTGTCCATGGTCAAGCATTCGAGCGTATGTGTCCGCTCTCCCGGGGTCAAGCGAGATGGAACGGGCGACCCTCGACAGTCGAAACTCGAGAGTTATAAGGTACAGGAGCGAAAAGGGGAAAAGGATAACGACGGGGTCGCCTTGTCCAGACCAGTAGTGTTTTTGGAGTATTGATGTTCCCGGCTTTCCAACTCAAAGTCTCTTCAATTTCTTGGCAGCGGAGAATCGCGGGCCCCTGGTTGATTCGGTCTCGCCGGCCGCCTGGCATTGACCATACGAGGGCCAAACAGTGAAACGAAGCGTATTCCCCAGGGTACTGCCCTTTTTATTTCTAGTTCTCTTCCAAACGGTTGATCTCCACGCACAACAATTGGCCACATTGAATGTCAAAGTCACGGATCAGTCTGGAGCCGACATTCCGCTCGCGCGAGTCATATTAAAGACCAGCGCCACGAGAGTGACGCGAAGCGCAACTTCGGATGCCACAGGGCTCGCAGTTCTGCCCGGGTTGCCTGCAGGCATCTACGAATTGACCGTAGAGACTGCCGAGTTCAGCCCGTCACGGAGCGCACTTACGCTTTCCGTGGGGCAGATTGCTTCCCTGTCCGTAGTCCTGAACGTTACCACGGTCAAAGAACAGGTCGAAGTTCGCGAGACGGCTCAGGGAATCGATGCGCAAACGCCAGAAGTAAGCCAAGTGATAGAAACAGAGAAAATTGCAAACCTGCCGATCGCCGGCCGCGACTTCATTGATTTTGTCCTCTTAACTCCCAATGCCAATGTGGGACGAAGCACGGCTGTCGGCGCGCAGTCTCCCTTTCAGGAAACCGTTTTGGAACTGAGCTTTGCCGGCCTGCGCGAGACGCACAGCACATTTTTTGGTCTTGATGGCACGGACTACACCACAAGTATTTCCGGTGTTCAGCGCGTGAGTCCCTCGCAGGACTGGGTCTTGGAGTTTCGTGTGGCCGCCGGCCCAATCACCGCCGACAATGGCCGCAATCTCGGTTCCGTCGTAAACACTGTCACGAAGTCCGGAAGTAACAATGTGCATGGCTCTGCCTACGAGTTCTTTCGCAACAACCAGTTGGATGCCAACAATCTGCTATCGGCCCCCGGCTTCAATACGCTGCGCTTCAATCAATTTGGCGGCTATGTTGGCGGCCCTATCAAGCGGGAAAAAATCTTTTACTTCCTGGGATACGAAGGCCAGCGACGCGCCGAGTCGCCTTTATATTCATCCTTCATCCTCCATTGCACCGATAATCCCGGCTGCTTCGGGCCAGGAACCCCCAGCATCAACCAAGTGAAGGAAATTCTCGGCTTGCAACCTGAAAACCTGGGATCGATCCTCCAAATCGAGGACTATGACAAATTCTTCGGAAAGCTGACGCATGTTCTAAGTGAAACAAGCACTTTGAACATCGGATACCTCTTCAACGATGAGCGGAATCAACATGTACCGGGGGCTGCTCCGGGTCAGGGATTGCCCTCCTTTTATCGCAACAACCCCATTCTGGATCAGACCGTTTACGCGAACCTACTCCATCTGTTCGGCCGTCACTGGACTTCCGAAACCATCCTCAACTTCGGGCGAAGAACCTTTCACCTCGATCCCGTAGGCGCTGGGTTTGAGCCCGCGCTCCTGGTTGCCGATCTGTTTGATTCTGGTGGCATCCAGGGCGGCGTACCTTATTACCGCGAGCAGCATTTCCAGGCTTCCGAAAATCTCACCTACATACGAAGCAAACATTCATTCAAATTTGGCGGAGATTTTGAGCCCGTGTGGATCAGCGCACAAACGTCTTTCTTCTCTCCGGGAGGAGGCATTTTCACTCCTCAGAGTTTCTTTGGTGCGGCGCCGTTCAACGCCCCGCCGTTCGGCCCTGGAACTCCGGTCGAGTTTCTATTCCTCGAGCCGAGATCCTATTTCGGCCAACAAATTCCCCAGCGCGCACTGCCATTCGAGACGGGCCTTTTTGCCGGACCAGCCGCGTCGGCCTTCAACGACAGCGTGAACCTGAATTTCCTCCACACGCCCTCTGGCTTTTACGCGCAAGACCAGTGGAGGCCGGCCTCGTGCCTTACTCTGACTCTCGGTCTGCGCTACGACATCGATTTTCTTCCGTCCTCCGCCGACATCCGGCTGAATGGACTGATGAATCCCACAAATTACGGAAACGTGCAGCCGCGCGCGGGCCTGGCCTATTCATTCCGCCAAGGAAAAGGAGTTGTTCGCGCGGGATTCGGCATGTTCACCGGCCCGTTCGACTACAGCGACATCATGGTCTCTTGGCAAGGCGCGTCGGCCTTTACCTACATGAATCAGCCCCTCCTGCCAGGGTTTTCCAATCCCGCCGCTAGCTTGGTTGGGCTGGGGCCATCCGGAATCGTAGGTGTTAACGGGCCCGTTCTCGCCAGCCAGGCATTCTCCGCTTTTACGCACACTGGCGTTTATCCCAGCCCCAGCTCGCTGCTCCAATTCCCGCTCGGCTACGTGCAGAGAAAGTTTCCGAACGCCTACGCCGAAGAAGCCAACCTCGAGGTCGAGAGCGAGATCGCGAGAGACCTCTTCGTCTCCGTGGGATACCAATTCGTGCACGCACTCAAGCTACCCCTCTATCTCAGCATCAACGGGCTCCCGAGCGGCACCCTTCCGACGGGCGTCCAGGCTTTCACCCCGGCCGATCCTAATTTTGGATTCTCGCTGATGGCCTCTCCGACGGGCTTTTCCACCTACAATGCGGGAACTCTCAGTGTGCGCAAGCCCTTCGTACACCACTACAGCATTCTGGGCAACTACACGTTCTCCAAATCCATCGATCTCGCGACCGACGTTCAACTGACCGATAGTCCGATGGATTATCTGCGACCGCAGTTGGACCGCGCTTTAGGCGACAACGACGTCCGCCATCGTTTCGTGCTTGCACTGCAGGGAGAATCTCCGAATTCCTGGACCCAGGGGCTACGGAATTGGAAACTCTCAGTGCTAAATACCCTGCAAAGTCCGCGTCATTACTCGATCTTCGCGGGATTCGACGTAAACGGAGACGGTTTTCCTTTTTCTGATCGTGTAGGCAACATCGGCCGCAACACGTATCGAGGCGATCCTTCTTACACCACCGACATACGCCTGCAAAGAGTCTTCAACGTAGGCGAACGGTTCAACCTGGAAGCCAGTGCCGAAGTCTTCAACTTATTTAACCGCCCGAACGTCAATGCCATCGACACCGTCTACGGAGCTGCAGCTTTCGTGGGGCGGATCCCGCAGGGATCTGGAGACGCCATCACCAGTCCGGCGAATCCGACGTTTGGCTCGCCCAGCTTTGTGGCCCCGGCGCGCCAAATTCAACTCGCCCTGCGATTAAATTTTTGAATCAGTTCGCGAAGAGCAACTTTCATACACTCGCCTCACCCCGAAATTCCGAAGCGTCCTCTCCATCTCGCGACAGACCACGCCAGAATGAATCGGCCGTCGTCCGTTTGCCAGCGAAAGACTTTCTCATCGCCTAAACACCTGATGAAAAACCCCTTGGTGTCTGCCAGAGCAGTTCCGGAGGTTTCTTCCCGTACGATGGCATTCATTCAAGCAATCCTCTAGAATCGCCGTCATGAACTGCCCCAATTGTGGAAAGGATATGACCGACTGGACGCTGGACGGCCGCGTGGGCACGCAGGTCACCGTCGACGTATGCACAGCCTGCCAATCGTTCTGGTTCGATCCGCACAAAAGCCTGCAACTCTCTCCCGGCTCCACGCTTAAGCTAATGAAATTCATCGGTGAGCACTCGTCAACGGTTAAGCCAACCTTGTTGGACGTGCTCCGGTGCCCCCGATGCGGTGGCCCGCTGTCGCTGGCGCACGATCTGGTCCATAGCACGCGGTTCAACTATTGGGTATGTGCAAATGGACACGGGAAGTTCATCGGTTTTTTCGACTTCCTGAAAGAAAAGAACTTCATCCATACGCTCTCCCCCCAAGAGATCCAGGAGTTGAAGCTGAACGTACAGAGTGTGAACTGCTCCAACTGTGGCGCGTCCATCGACCTGCAAACCAACTCGGTTTGTCCCTACTGCCACTCCGCGATTTCCATGCTGGACATGAAGCAGCAGCAACAGATGCTGGCGCAGCTCAAGGAAGCTGCCGAGCCTAAGCCGGTTGATCCGGCGCTGCCCCTGAAACTGGCCATGGCAAAGGAGCAAATATCGTCTGTATTTCAGGAGCATGATGCCGAGTGGTGGGAGGACGCTCGCTCGGGCGACCTTGTTCAAGCTGGTTTGAAGGCGGTTACCCGCTTGATCGCCACGATCCTGTAATTGGATCGCCTACCGCATACCTCATGTTTGGCACCCCATGCAGCTAAGGCTCAATCAGCGGAATCGAGCTTACCAGTTGCAGATCGATCATAATTTGAACGCGCCGCTCGAGTTGAAAAAACTGCGCGGTGCCTTTGGCCGATAGCGCCCTACGGAAGATGGGGATGTATTTGAGTCGGAGTTGGATGACGGATTCATCCACCGCAAGCCACCTCTTCGAGAGGCCATCGGCCTGCTCGTCCGTCATGTTCGTGTTTTGCAGATACTCTTTAATGAGAGCGTATTTCGCGTCGTTGATCTTCACCAACTCGGCGACGTATTGGTCGTAGGTCGGCCAGAACTTCTCCGCTTCGGTGTCGGTCAATTTCATATTGGCGGCGATAACTTGCTTTCGGGTGGACCGCAGGTCCGACCTCAGCATGGCGATCTCTTGATCGATCGATGATGCGTTCTCGCTGCCGGCCACGGGTTGCGCGGTCTGGGCTGCGCGATTCTGTGCGATCAACGCATCCCCGGCGAATAGAAACCCGCTCAGCACCAGAACTGCTGCCGTGCTGTTCTTGATCATTTGACCTCCCGTTCCACAATGGGCGAAAACCACGGTGAGCACTGATTGACTTTCCCGACGCGGGCATTCATTGGGCGTTCGCGGATTAGGCTGCCACCCGATGTCGCTGAATCGCTGGCCAGCCCCCTGAGAGTGACTCCCGCTTGCAGGATATCGGCAGTCCCCGCTAGGCGACAGTGTCATTTTTGACAGGGATGCAAGTAATCCATGAGCAGCCCAACTGTATTAACATGCACTCGGACTTGCAGTTCTCAGTGGTTCTTTGTGGCAAGAGGACAAAGGTAAGGAGAAAGATTATGCAGTGCAAAATGATGGGAGCGGCGGGATTGGCTGGGGCGTTTGTTGCGGGCATGCTGGTGGCGACGGCGCTGAGTGGGGGAATGACTGCGGCGGGGGCGAAGACGCTGGGAGCGGCGGTGCAGGGGCAACAGGTTATCCTGCAGAAGGTCATCAGCCCAACGGTGTCGGACGAGGACATTGCTTTGCTGCGGAAAGATATACGGGCAATGAAAATGCAGGTGATTGGGCAGAATATGTCGCTGTCGGATCCTGAGGCGGAGAAGTTCTGGCCCATCTACAAACACTACGCGGACGACTTGCATGAGGTGAACAACTCGAAATATGCACTGTTGAAGCAGTACGCGGAAACGTGGGAAACGATGTCGGACCAGGAGGCGCTGATTTATGTGCGGCATTGGATGGAGGTGGACGCGGAGGCGCAGGCGTTGCGGCTAAAGTATGTGCCGACGGTGACCCAGGTCTTGCCGGGGAGGAAGGCGGCAACGTTTTTCCAATTGGATCGGCGCCTGTCTATGATAGTCGATTTACAATTGTTTTCGCAGATTCCGTTGGCGCATGTGAAGGAGTAGGGAGGAAGAAATAATCCGAATCAGTAATCAGATACCAGGGAGCGAACAGAAGAGCCAGTGTCACGATGGTTTTTCGTGAACCACTTATTATTTTGAAGGGCCGCTTGAACGAATTGGTGCAAACGAGAACAAAGATCAAAATCGCTGCAATATTTCTCACCGATGGCGGGTGGCCGCACCTTAATCCAACCATTTTCATCCCAGGAGCTTCCGTCGCAGCTCCCGGCCACTACTGGCCAAAAATTATCTTCCAAAAGCGAACATCAAACCGCCAGAGTGCCCCAATTTGAACAGACGCTACCCAAAATCTCTCCTCCCCTTGCTCAAACGGGATTTCAAACTGGACGCTCTTGGGCAGACCCATCGCCTCCCGAGTCCAAAATGGGAATTCTGGCGAATAACTTCGAATTGAGTGAGATAAATATGAAAATCAAATTTACCACTGGTCTTCTGGCACTGGCGTTTGCACTAGGCTCCACTGCTCTGGCTGCGACCGCAACTTCTCACCAGGCAAAGGAAAGGTCCAGCGCCACGGTCACGGTTGCTGGTTGCCTCCACAATGGCACGACCACAGACGTGTTCGTTCTCACTGCAAAAGACGGTAAAGGCTGGGATGTCAGCAGTAAGACCGTGGACATCTCAAAACATGTGGGCCACACGGTATCCGTAACCGGTACTGCTGTCACCACTGACTCCACCGACGGCTCTTCCGCGTCGGCGACCACTCGGCTGGACGTTTCCGATCTGAAAATGGTAAGCGAGAGCTGCTCGCAGTAATAAACACTCCGTAGGGTGGACGCCTTTGTCAGCGTCCACTTTCACCTTCTAAGCAATCGCCGCATGCCCCGTACGATCGTGCACAACGAAGTGTCATTCCGAACGTAGCGAGGAATCTGCTTTTCCTGGCGAAGAGAACTCACGGTTTTACGTGGACTCTCACGTGTTGCGAGTGGATGCCGTTTGCGATAACTACCAATTCGTAGTGGCCCACCGGGATCGTGTGTGGGACGTGGAAGTGGGTGTGATGCTTTTTCTTCCCCGTGGCGACCGCCATCGTCGAGTGGTCGAAGGTGCGGCAAAGAAAACCTTGTTGCTGCCAACACGCTTCAGCCGAACTAGAGGATAGTTCGTCGCCATTTGCGCATCGTCGCCATAGGCATTGGCTTGCGACAAGCCGTTCAGTTGGCGTCCGGTCAGCCGATAGGTGTGTCCGTGGCGCAAAGATTTAAGCACATGAGTAATGTGTGGGCGCCAGTGGTGGTGAGGTCCCCCGGTGGGAGTAAAGACCTGCAGCTTCGACGTACAGGTGGAATACAGAACTTGCCCTGTCGGCAAAAGCAGGAATCGGCAGTTAAAAGTGACGGTAGTCGCAGCGTTCGCAGGGCCCGCTACCGGATTCAGCCCCGTGCCATCGTATTCGAAGACGCTCACAGGTTGGCCGGCCCAACCCGCATCGACCCCGGTCGTGATGACGCTTCCCGCCATGCACAGTACGCGGCCGTTAGGTAGGAGACACGCCGGAGCATCAAACGCGCGCATCAGTTTTCCGCCCGTCCCCACGGGGAAATCGGGTCCGGCGAACCATGCTCCGGTTTTGACCTTGTACACTGCGGTGTGGCCAGTGGCGCCAGCGCAGAACACTCGGTCATCAGGCATCAGAATCGCGGGACCAATTTCAATCGAGACAGGCGCGTTCAGGACGAGATCAGCAGCTGCAGGCACCGCCCCTGCGCTCACCCACTTATTGGTTTTTATTTTGTACTTCTCGGCCTTCGGATGATTGTTAACTTCCGGGCAGAGAATAAAATCGTTGGGCAGGAGCGTCCAGCCTTCTTCGGAGCTTGTGTCATTTTTTAGGCCGCCCGCAGTCCAGGTATTTGTTGCGGGATGAAAGATCGCAGTTTTTTTCGTCTTGATGCTCCCCAGCAGAAGCTTGCCATCCGGCAGGACGCACGAGGGTGCGTCTCCAATATTGGTCCAGCCTGACGGCACGGGCACGGAAGTCCAGGAATCCGCAACGGGGTCATAGATCTCTGCGGCTGCCAGATCGAGATTTACGCCACCGTTGTACTCTCCGCCTGCCACAAACACGCGTCCATCCTTAAGCACGGCCGAGGCGTAGTACAGGGGCGCGTTCACAGGTCCGTTTTGCGTCAAGGGCGCATTTGCCACCATCGGGCTCATCGGATGCCAGGTGCCTTTCACATAGTCACCTTTGGCGTCCGGAACGAGCTTATGCCAATTGGCGGTCTCATATTCGTGGCACATCACCGTGCCATCGGTGAGAAGAAGCATTGTGTCCACACTGAAAGAAGGGGTGTTCGTTAGGGCTTTCCAAGGTCCTGCCATGAGGTGTTCCTCCTACGAGAGAATGTGAATCTCGTACGCATATCGTTTCACCCAGCCGATGTCCCATCCGTGGCGGGGGACATTCTTAACTCGCCGAGACGATTTTGACTTTATCTTTTTCTGTCGGGGTACCCTCCCTTCCGGGTTTGGTTTTTGAAGATGAGATCTCTCTTCTCTTATCTTATCGCCCGCGCAGCGAGAACTGCCCCACGGTCGCCGCAATCCCCGCGTCCTGGCTGCCATCCTGCGAGAAAGAAAATAGTGAATAGTGGGCAGTGAATAGAAGGACGAAAGAGGGAGAGGAGTGCTCCACCGTTTGCAAGAAACAAAACCGCAAACGATGGGCCACCCCAGAGTAAAGGCGCTGCCACCCGCCAGTTTTAGATACCCTGAGACAGCAACTTCTTTCTATGGCTAGGGTTCAGGCCTAGTGGGGAGAGCAGGGAGACGAAGGCCGTCGAGCAATCGAAATGGCGGGCTGGGCCGTCTTTTCTGCTCTCCTTGAGGGCCGCTGTGCCGATTCGTTGCCCCTGCGGCCCAAAGCCATCAGCTCCACAGGTCAAGCACAAAAGCAATTCTTGAATCCGATCTAGGCCAAATTATCGTCCGCCTGTATTGCTGCGTGGACTGCGATTGCCGAGTCTGTGGGTTGCCCACAGACAAACGACACGCGCATGTTTCAAAATAGCCTGGCATCGTACCGGGTTGCCGGCAACTGCAACCTGGCGCTGATAAAACACCAGTTCGGCCATGCGTCCATCTCGTCCACGTTGCTCAACACGGGGACGAGCGATCAGCGGGGGTCCGAGGTTGCCAGCGCCGTTCCCATGGCGAAGTACTGAGGCCAACAGATGAGAAAAGAACTCCCGGAAAAAGAGACGTGGGAATGGATCGCGGCACAGATTCGAAAGCATGGGTTACCGAAACGCGGCCGCCCCAAGAAAAGCTCTGTGGATCCCGACTTCGACAGGCTGGCTGATGCGCTACTCCTACGAACCGAACTCGCGATAGCGAAGCTTGAACTTAACGACCGGCAACGCAGGTACCTCATCCGCGTCTTGCGCTCGCGGCTGCGAAGTATCGTCACTCTCGACGATCGACGCGCATCGCCCCGGAAGCTATAACGCAACACTTCACTCGAACCGTTGCGTTCTCGCCGCGCCGCTCTCCGCACACAAAGGCTTTACGCCGTCGCCGTGGCTCGCTGGCCTGAGCGCAGTGTTGCGTTTCGTGGGTGGAAAAGCGCGACGGACTCAAATAAGCGTCGCGCTTTTCAGGGAGGCAAAGGAGTGCATCTGATACTGGCGAATCCCCCTGGCGTTAGCTACCAGAGCGCGCCGAGAGGTTTCAGGGAGACAAGAAGCACGCGCAAGGATTCTCTCGCAGAGTTCTTATCGAGCGCAGTTCCATACAGCACAGAATCGCCCTGGTTAGCAGCGAATTGAGCGAAATCTCAGGACAGTTCGCGGTCAGCCGGTGCACCCGGCAACAAGCAAAACCGAAGACGGTAGGCCACCGAGGAGTTAAAACGCTGCCACCCGCCATCTCTCAGCTGAGTGTTAGGGCCACCCGCCCAGAGGGGTTCCTATTTCTTTTCTATGTGAAAAATAACTACCTCCGGTTTAGGATTACCGCAAAAGACTTCCATTTTCACGATAATTGGCTTCGTCCATTCAAACCGCACAGGGCATCAACAACTCGCTCGGCACCCTTTATAAGCTTCTTGCTGCTGGATACCTCTCTCCCCGCCGCGCCGCTGTCCTCGCCTTCATCAACAGTCTCCAGCTCCGCACTCTCTCCGCCATCGACGCCGACCACGAAGCCGGCATCACCGACCCCACCGCCCCAGTGGAACTCGAAACAACTCCTGCCGATGACACTCCCGATACAACTTCCACCGACGCACCCCCCGTCGCCACTACGGCAACGGACACTTCGACTCAAACGGCTCCGACCTGGGATCCATCCATTCCAGAACCCGACCCCACAAAAAAACCGTCATGACCACGAGCCGCCAAGTAGCACAGCCACTCCTGGCTGTGCTCTTTACTCCGTGCTTTATCCCCTGCTTTGTAGGGGCACGATACATCGTGCCTGAATCCATTTGCCGCATTACCTACAATCTACTTACGAACTCTCTCAGCTCGCCGCCCACCGAAAGCGTGAATCGTCCGGGTTCCAGCCATAACCTCACCGCCGTGCGAAACGCCCTTCGGAATGAAATATTCCTCTCCCGCCTTGATGGGAATCCGTCTGCCCTCGATGATGAGGGTATAGCATCCCTGCACAACGGCCATGTATTCGTCGAAGTCATGCGCATGCGGCGCGGAACTCGCGGTTTCGCGGCAAGTCCAAAACGCCATTTGACTCCCCGCCGCACCATCAAACACGTAACCCTCTACTCCGGGCGTCGCCTGAATACTCGTTGCAATCCTGTTCTCGGCACACTTCATGAACTCCGGGAAATCGTCCATAGGTATATCTTCCTCGGCGGCAATTCTCGCATCCCGCGTGAATGTGTCAACATTCGGCTCGCCTTCAGATGGCCTCTACAAAAACGGTTGACGCTATCCCCCTCTGCACACAGAATCTTTACTGCCCCGCACCGCAGCCTTCCACGATTTGCTGCGCTTCGCGGACAGGACAAAGACCCTGATGCAAGCTTCCCCTCGGCGTGCCGCTGTCGTCATAGTTTGCTTATCCGTCGTTTGTGTCGCCGCATCGTTTCTCCATTCGCGCGCCGCTCAAACCCCATCCTCCCCGGCTGCGCAGAAAACTGCGCCTCATATCGATCCCGCCGAAGCCTACCGGCTCAACACTTTGGGCGTCGCCTATATGAATCAGCAGCGCCCAGCCGACGCGCAAAAACTCTTCGAACAATCGCTCGCCGCCGACCCCCAATTCGAAGTCGCCCGCGTCAATCTCGGCATCTCTCTCCTTGCGCAGCAAAAACTCGAAGCCGCTCGCACGGCTCTCGCCGCCGCCGCGGAGAAACTTCCGCAGGATCCCTACGCCTGGTACAACCTCGGCCTCGTCTACAAAGATCTCGGCGACGCGGAAAAAGGCGTCGCCGCCTTCACGCACGTCACGCAAATCGCCGACGAAGCCGACCCTTGGTATTTCGTCGGCTACTTGAATTCGCAGCTTCAGCGCTACGATCTCGCTATCGCCGCATTTCAAAAAGCTCTCGCCATCCTTCCGTTTCACGCGTCCGCCGAATTTGGGCTGGCTCGCGCCTACCAGCGCAGCGGCAATCCCGAAGCGGCCAAAGAACATCTCGCCAAATTCCAAAAGATGACCGCCGACCATGTCGCCACTCCGTTTGGCGCCGGCTACGGCGATCAAGGTCGCTTCTCTCTCGCGGAACTTCCGCGCAGCTCCGTACAAAACGCGCCGCCCGCTATTCCCGTTCACTTCGCACCGCTGCCGTACACATCCATCGTGCAAAGCCAAGCTGCAAATTATTTTCCGCCTGGTCCCAGCGTCGGCGCATGCATCTTCGATTACGATGGCGACGGCAAGCCCGATCTTTTCCTTGTCACCGCAGACAAAGCCAACGCCAGCCACCTTCTCCGCAATCTCGGCGGTGGCAAATTTTCCGATGTCACTCAGGAGTCTGGCCTATACATCAACGAAGCTGGCTTCGGCTGCGCCGCAGGCGATTTCGACAATGACGGCCACACCGATCTGGCGGTCTGTTTCGCTGATGGCATCCGGCTTTTTCACAATAACGGCGCGGAAAAATTCGAAGACGTCACGGAAAAGGTTGGCATTCGCCGCGAAAAAGGCTGCGTCGGCGCAACTTTCGTCGACTACGACCACGACGGCGATCTCGATCTGTACATCACCATGCAGCCCACAGCGGCTGCTACGCGTGAAACAGCCGCCCACAATTTTCTATGGCGCAACAACGGCAACAGCACCTTCACGGATGTATCCGCCGAAAGCGGTCTCGGCTTCGACGCCACCGGCGCAGGCTTGGTCACTACAGATTTCAACAACGATCGCGCCATCGATTTTGTTTTTGCCGGAGGCAACGACGGCGCATCCATTTATCTAAATCCGCGTGAAGGAAAATTCACTGCGCTTCCCGCAATTGATTTCAAAAAAGAAAATCTGCCACCTGCCGTCGGCGTCGTCGCTTTCGATTTCAACAAAGACGGTTGGATGGATCTCGCTTTCACGCACGCTGGCGCTCCCGGGATCAGCCTCTGGCGCAACGTCGATGGCAAACATCTTGAGCGCGTACCTCTTCCAGATTTCGGATGGCAACGCGGCTGGGGAATTTCCGCGATTGATTACGACAATGATGGCTGGCTCGATCTCGTCGCTGCCGGTGAATCTAGCTGCGGCGGCGAATTGCGCCTGCTGCGCAATCTCGGTGCGAAGGGCTGGGCCGATGTCACGAAAGAAGTTCATTTGGACGCGGTAAAGCTTTCGCAGCCGCGCGCCATCGCCGTCGCGGACTTGAGCAGCAACGGCAGCCCCGATCTTGTCGTTACGCAGCTCGGCAACGCACCGCTCCTCCTGAAAAACGAAGGGGCGAATCAGCACAACTGGATGAGCATCGAGCTCAAACCTCTTGCCGACAACAAAAATAGCATCGGCACGAAAGTAGAAATTTATGCAGGCTCGCTCTATCAAAAGTGGGAAGTACAAGGCGCGAGCGGGTATCTCGGGCAAAATGCGCCTGGCATCCTCGCTGGCCTTGGCGAAGAAAAAAACGCTGAAGTCGTTCGTCTACTTTGGCCCACCGGAGTTCCGCAGGACGAAATAAATCTCACCGCCAAAAAGACTCAATCCATCGGCGAACTCGACCGTCGCGGCAGTTCTTGTCCCGTTTTATTTTCCTGGAATGGCAAGGAATATGAATTTATCGCGGACATGATTGGTCCAGGCGTCGTTGGCCATTGGGTTGGCCCCGGCCAGAACAATGTCGCGGAGCGCGACGTTCCCGATCCGGACGAATACCTCAAAGTCGGCGCTGAGAGTGTTCATCCACTTCACGGCATGTTGAGTTTCCGCTTCATGGAGCCGATGGAAGAGACTGTCTATCTGGATCAGCTGCGTCTGCTCGCGATCGATCATCCTGCGGCTTACGAAGTGTTTCCCAACGAGCGGTTTGTTTCCAATCCGCCTTTCCCTGAGTTTCGCGTCATCGCTAGCCAGGAAGCTCATCCGCCGCTCGGCGCGTGGGATGATCATGGCAACGATGTTCTCTCGCTGATCTCGCAGCGTGATCGCAAGTACGTCACTGGCTTCGAAGGTTTATCGTTCACTGGTTTCGCAAAACTCCACTGGATCGAACTCGATCTCGGCAAATGGAACGCCGCAAAACCGTTGCGCATGATCATCGACGGCTACACCGACTATTTCACGGCCACTTCGATGTACGCCGCCGATCAAGCAGGCGTCAAAGTCATTGCTCCGTATGTCGAAGCACAGGATGCAAATAACAAATGGGTCCGCGTCGTGGAAGACATGGGCTTTCCCGCCGGTCTCGAACGCACCATGGTCACAGACCTCACCGGCAAACTTCCGCCGGGGACGCGCCGGATTCGCATCGTCAGCAATCTAAAAATTTATTGGGACGCGATTCGCATCGATCAAACTCCCGATGCAAAAGAAATTCGCACCGCCGAAGTTCCGCTCGCGAAAGCATCGCTGGAATTTCTCGGCTACCCGCGTGAAATTCGCCTTACTCCTGCGAGCGACACAATTTATTCTTTCACGAACCGTAGCATGACCGGGCCGTATGCGCGCGCGGCCGGCAACTACACGCGCTTCGGCGATGTATTGGATTTGCTCACGGCTGTGGACGATCGTTTCGTCGTGTTCGGATCTGGCGAAGGCGTCAAGCTCGATTTCGATCCGCGCAACTTGCCTGCGCTTCCCGCCGGTTGGGTGCGTGATTATTTCTTCTATGCCAACGGCTTCGAGAAGGATCTCGATTTCTACGCGGCCTACGCTTTCAGCGTCGAACCGCTTCCGCGGCACTCGCTGCTGCCCTACCCGTATCCCGCGGGCAAGGAATATCCGGATGATGCGCAGCATCTTGGGTACCAGCTGGAATACAACACGCGGTCGCGGTCGGACCGGCTGCCGCCGAGCTTGAGTTATCGCTATCCGCCTCAGAAGGGAGGCGTCGTCGGCGCTGAGGACGGCCTGACTGATTGAGCTTTGCCAATTACAGAGTCGTGGGCGTCGCCGAAGAAAGCGGCAGCAGAGCTGCCGCACTCCAAGTTAGTCCCATTGGACGGGTTCCCAGGCTCTGGATTGCGAGCTTTTCAGAATAGCGTCGC
This sequence comes from Candidatus Acidiferrum sp., assembly GCA_035314345.1. Classification (GTDB taxonomy): domain Bacteria; phylum Acidobacteriota; class Terriglobia; order Acidiferrales; family UBA7541; genus Acidiferrum. The sequence goes on along the minus strand of DATFZQ010000072.1, from coordinate 5,306 downwards.
AAAGCAGCATTTCGTCGTGGCCGGTTTGAAAAGTCGGAAATTTTCGCGGCGCTTTCCAATCGCCCGCCGCAATGTATTCGTAGAAGTCGCGGAAGAGCTGCATAAACGTGTCGGGATAGCCTTCGGTGTGCCCGCCGGGATACACAGCGTATGGACGCGCTTCGGCAGTCATCAGTGCAGGATCCTTGAGCATCGAGCCGTTAGCCGTGTCGCGGCGGCCAATCCACATTTCATTCGGATTTTCGGCATTCCACCACAGCGAAGCTTTCGAACCGTCGATGCCGAAGCTCAGCTTCGCTTTGTGGCCGGCGCTGACCTGGGAAACAGTGACGACGCCGCGCAAGCCGTCCTGAAAATGAAGCAGCATGGTGGCGTAGTCGTCGCTGGTCATAGGCATTTCGTCATAGGCGGTGGCGTCGGCTTTCTTGAAGGTTTCCACGCGGCCGCGTGGCTTGCGGCGAACAGAAATAACCGTGGCTAGATCCGCGCATACCTCCGTGATTTTCTTGCCCGTCAGGAACATCAGCAAATCCATGGCGTGCGTGCCGATGTCGGAGACAGCGCGCAATTCGCCGCCGAGCTTTTGTTCGAGGCGCCAGTTCCAATCCGTGGGATGCAGGAGCCAGTCCTGCAGAAAGCTTCCGTGCGCGGTGTGCGGCGTGCCAATCTCGCCTTTCTGGATCAGAGAGCGCGCTTCCTGGCAAAGCGGGTAGTAGCGCAAATTGTAAGCGACGCCACCAACGCGATTCGCTTCGCGCGCGAGCTTCACCAGCATTTCGGATTCGCGCGAATCCATGGCCAGCGGCTTTTCGCACAGCACGTGTTTGCCAGCGCGGAGCAATTTGCTGGCCTGCTCGAAGTGCACGTGGTTGGGCGTGCAGATGTGGACCGAGGTTACGTTTGGGTCCGCGGCGAGCTCGTCGAGCGAAGCGTAGGCGTGTTCGAGGCCGAGAGCCTGGCTGGATTCCGCGCCGCGCTCTTTCGAGCTGCCAAGAATGCCGCGTATGGGAATTCCCAGACGCCGCAGAGCGTCTACGTGCGCTCTGCCGACAAATCCCACACCGATGACTGCCGCCGTATGTTTCATCGCCCTCGCTCCTGGTAATGCGCTCACGCTTGCATCTAGCTCAAGAAATACTACGCGTGAGGCAGTTTGCGTTTCTCAATATGCAGGAGGCAAGGTACCAGTTTTTCTGCTTCGCGGAAATGGGAGTTACATAGGGCAGATGGAGTTGCGGTAAGGCAGAAAAAGGAGACAGGCTCAGGGCAACCGGCTGCGATTGCTCTGAGCCTGTCGATGATTTGGGTTGCGGTCTGCCCGCGTTTAAATACTTTCTGGTCAGACCTCCAGCTAGAAACTCAGTTTCAGAGCCAACTGAACGATTCGTGGGTTGCCGTAGGTGTTGGTAATTTGGCCGAAGGTCGGGTCGCCGAAGTTCGTGTCCGGATCCTGAAACAAAGGATGGTTAAAGACGTTGAAGAACTCGGAACGAAACTGGAGGTTAGCGCTATCCCTGATCTTGTGGATCGGGAAATCCTTGAACAGGGAGAAGTCGAAGTTAAGCTCACTGGGGCCGCGGAGAATGCCGACGCCAGTGTTGCCGAATCCGGTGGCTACGCCGTCGTTGCCCACCACAGCGGGGGTCGTAAAGCAGCTCGTTTTGACGTAGTTGCTCAATTTGGACGTAGTCGAGCCACTTGTCACGTATTGTCCTGGCGTGCAGGTGCCGGAGAGTGATGCACGGTCCGTTGTAGTTCCATAGACGCTGGTTTGGTTACTGTAAGTAACCGTAAGGTAATGCCCAGTTTGGTATACCGTCACACCTTGAACCGACCAACCTCCAAGAGCTTGCTGAGCGAAAGCACTGTTCCAATGAGGCTTGGGAAGTTGATAGGAATAATTGATCACCAGGCGCTGAGGACGGACAAAGTTGTCCGGGCCGTATCCTGCTGCGAGATTGTTCTGATTTCCGGTTACCTGACCTCCGTTAGGTCCCGTTGTCGAGCCGAAGGTGGTAGACAGATCTTTAGCCCAAGTGTAGGAAACTTGCGCCTGCAAGCCGTGGCTAAATCGTTTGTTCAAGCTGACCAAAAGAGCGTTGTACCACGACGCGCCATCGGATTCGATTTGCGTCATGGAATAGGGTGAGAAGCCTTCGAAAGCAACGCGAAGGGGCAGATTCGCAAGCGTATTTGTCGTCTCGCCGCGAATCGGGTCAGCTGCGCTGGCCAGGGCCGCCTGGTTGACCGAACGCACGTCCAGGAGATGTAAGCCGCGGGCGCCGGAATACCCGACTTCGAGAACCAAGCTGGGAGTAATCTGCGTCTGGGCACCGAGGCTGTACTCCTGAACGAGGGGTGGTCGATACACAGGATCGAACGTGGTGATCGCATTTGAAGTTGTCGGGGAATAAGGGATGAAAGTCGGGAAGGCTGGCGACGAAAGGGGCAGGGGCTGCTGCTCGGAGAAGGGGCCCGCAGAACCGGCGGAAAAAATCCGGAACTGGCCGTACGGTGGAGCGGAAATCAATTGAAGAAATGGCTGGCCAGTCGACCGCGAATGGTAAACGCCGTAGCCGCCGCGAATTACGACCTTATCGTGAGTCCAGGGCATTTGGTAGGCAAGGCCGAGGCGTGGATTCCACGTGTTCTGGCCGACGCCGTTCATACCAAAGTCGTTATTGAGCTGCTTGACGCCGGCTGGGATGGTGCCCGTGTAGTTGTTGGGGACAGTGGTACCGGCTAAGGTGCCAGTGGCTGGTGGATTAGGATCGGCGAGCGAGACATCGAAGCCGGAGTTGCGGCCCAGTGCATCCCCGAAGTCACCAATATGGTCGTAGCGGAGGCCCAAATTAAGGGTCAGCCGTTTGGTGACTTTAAAGTCGTCCTGCGCGTAACTCCAAATTTCCCAATCGCGGTAGGCGCGATCGAAAAGGCCGAGCAAGTCAAGGGAGGCAATCATATTGCTAAACCCCGTGGGAGAGCCATTGCCGCCACTGGCCGCCGACCCTGCCGGTAAGCCGATCATGAAATCGGACCAAGTGAGGAAGGCTTCCCCCGCGAGATAGTGAAAGCCGATCTGGTTGTTCTGCTCGCGGGAGAGGCCTGCGCCAAAGCGGAAGTTGTGCTTACCTTTGGTCCAGGAAACGGAATCCTGAAAGGTGTAGGTGTTCTCGGCAATCAAGACGTTTTGGCCGTTGCCACCGAGGCCCAGCCCTGAAGCGGACGGGTAGTCGATTGCGACAGCAGGAATGTCGTTGTCAGCGGGTATAACGTTAACGCCGACCTGCGACCAGGTAAAGCCTGGTATCGCCTGAGCAAAGGTTGCAAAGATTCGGTGGTAGGCGACTTCCGCTTCATTCAATAGCGTGGGGCTAATAATATAGGTGTGGGTCAGCGAAAAATTCCGGAAGTCTTGCGTGAGGTTGACGGGAGCTCCTGGAGGCGAGCCGCCGCCAGTCAGGTTCGTTTGTGGCAAGGTGTAGGTGATTCCGCTATTCGCGAAGAAGAAGCGGCCGCTGAGTTTGCTCTTGGGGGACATCTCATAGTCGGCGTTGGTCATGAACTGGTCTTCGGTGAAGGGGCAGGCTTCGCTGAAGGCGGCGGAGCCCTGCGCGTCAAAAGGAAGGTTGGAGTTGATGGACTGAGGCGTTGGGATGAGATAACTGCCGTTGGGCAGCTTTGTGTTCAGGAGGGCAAGTGCGGTGGGATTGATGTTGGACCCATTCGGGGCGACCTGAACGCCGCCGATTGCGGTTTGAGCGTCTGGGTGGGCTGCCCAGAGAGCCCCAAGAGCGGCCGCCGAGCGATCGTTGGTTAGCGGCGCCTCGCTAAGATTCGAGGAGCAGTTTAAGTCAAGGCCGTTACGCTGGCGCGTGCCCTGGTACGAGGTGAAGAACTGGAGCTTATCCTTCTTAATGGGACCACCAAAATCACCGCCAAACTGGTTCTGTTTGAGAATAGCTCGGGGCTGCTCATGGGAATTGAGGAAGAAGGTGTTGGCGTTCATATCGTTGTTGCGGAAATATTCCCAGGCCGCGCCATGATATGCGTTGGTGCCGCCCTTGGTGACAACGTCCACGTTAGCGCCGGCGTTCCGGCCATACGAGGCGTCGTATTGACCGGTTTGGACTTTGAATTCCTGAATGGTATCGGGGTTAGGGATGGCGACGCCCGCGCTGAAATAGCCGCTCTGCTGGATGTCGTTGACGCCCACGCCGTTCATCTGAAAATTGTTGTCGGAAGCCCAGTTACCGGCCGACACGGTAGGATCCTGGTTGTTGCCACCGCCGCCGCGACCCAATTCGCCGGCGTTAGAAATTTCGGCTGATACGCCGGGGTTGAGAGCGATGATCTGAGTAAAGTTGCGCATGGCGAGAGGCAGGGATTCGACTTGCTCGCTGGAGGTAACGCGGCCGAGTGTGCTGGATTCGGTTTGGAGCTGTGCGACCTGCGCTTCGACGACCACAGTCTCCGCAATCTGGCCGACTTCGAGCCGGAGGGTGAGCGCGTTGGTTTCCGTGACGGTAATCTTAACGCGCGGGACGGTTACCGAGCGGAAGCCGGTTTGGGAGACTTCGACGCGATAAGTGCCGGGCAAAAGCAGGGGAACGATGAACGCGCCAGTGGCGTTGGTGGTGACCGTACGCACTTCGCCAGAAGCTTCGCTCGTGACTTTTACTTGCGCGCCAGCGATGCTGGAGCCGGATTGATCCGTCACTGTGCCGGAAAGAGCGCCGGTACCCGCGGTTTGCGCTGCGGAATTCGCGGGAATTCCGCCGAGGAATAATGCAACAAGCGTTGCGCAGAGTAGTAGAGCGCAACTGTGGGAAGCGCGGTTTTTCTGAATGTCGATCGAAGAGATGAGTGTTTCCTTTGCGGCCATGCGTCAGTCCTCCACTCGATTGCTGATTAGAACGACTATCCCCGGCTGATGCCGCCACCCACCAGTGCGCGGCTTTCGCAACATATGTTGCTGTCCGATTGGAGAGAGGCTAATCGCATAGAGTGCTGGTGTCAAGAGGATGCTTTTCGATAGACAGCATCCGTTTTTTGGCGCGTTCTGGGCTAGTAACATTTGTTGCACATGTAATGATTGTTGGACGTACTTAGAGTTCCGCCAGACCAGTCGCACGCGGGGCGCGAGGCGTGGAAGGGTAAGAGGGATTGGTTTGCGTCGGCGTAGCTTGATTGTGAGCTGGATTGCTTTAAAGCACTGTTCAAATTGAGGCAGCCGTGGGCCCCTTGCGCGGCCCGTCTGGCTGTAGAGATTTGCTGGCCGAAAAAGATTATCTTACTCCGCCACC
>DATFZQ010000071.1:0-36287 GCA_035314345.1 Candidatus Acidiferrum sp. | reverse complement strand
CGCTTTTTGGTCTTCCTTCAAATGCCGCTGACAATACGGCGTGTCCCGCTTGTCCGGCCGGGCTGGGAAATACCACGTTTCACGTGCATGGGAGCGCAGCCCTCTCTCCGAGCCAGCCCCTAGGATTCACTTCCGATTTTCCCAAGCGTGAAATTCAGCTGGGCTTGCGGCTGATTTTCTAATTCTCCAGTGACCGGCTCACGGCGCCATTCTCTAGGATGCGGCGCACAAAGCCGCGCTTCCGAAAGGTGAGCCGGGGTCTGGATTTTCCATGGCGCCGGCACAAAGTGATTTTCCGAGGTTTGCATGTAGGAAGAGCAGGAGGAGATTGATATGTGGCAGAAAACAAAGAGGGTAATTTTTTCCTTAGCGTCAGCGGCAATCCTTCTTCTATTGGTTGCGGTCAGCGCACACGCCCAAGCACGCGTCACGACACATGCCGGGAGCCTGCCAGACGGTGCTACCTACCTGATTGAGATGCCTGCAAACTGGAACGGCACTTTATTTCTTTATAGTCACGGCTACGTCGTTCCGGGCAGCGCGAACCCCGCGCAAGATGTGGGCGATCCCTTCACGCGATTTTTTATGCTCTCCAGCGGCTACGCATTGGCTGGATCCTCCTACGCCACCACCGGGTGGGCCATCCACGAAGCCCTGCTGGACCAGATCGCCGTTCTTGATGTGTTCAAGCGGGTCTTCGGGCATCCGAAACGCACCATCGCTTGGGGACACTCCCTCGGCGGCATCATCACCGCTGGCCTTATCCAACGTAACCCGGAGCGCTTTGATGCTGCGCTTCCCATGTGTGGAGTGCTCTCCGGTGGCGTGGCCACCTGGAACACCGCGCTGGACTCCGAGTTTGCCTTCAAAACGCTGCTCGCGCCGGGGACAGGCTTGCAGCTCGTCAATATTGCTAACCCCGCCGCAAATCTCGATATCGCGGAAGTTGCGCTTGCGGAAGCCCAGGCCACAGTGCAAGGCCAAGCGCGAATAGCGCTTGTTGGCGCTCTCGGCGATACGCCCGGCTGGTTCACGCCCCTATCGCCGGAACCGGCGCCAACGGATTTTGCAGGGCAGGAAGCAAACCAGTTTCTGTGGGATGAACTGGTGGACTTTCCGTTTGTCTTCGCGTTTCGCGCGGAGCTTGAAGCTCGGGCGCAGGGAAACGTCTCGTGGAACACCGGAGTCGATTACCGAAGGCAGTTGGATCGCTCGATCGGCCGCGACCAGGTTCGCGCGCTCTACCAGCAAGCCGGCCTCGATCTCGACGCCGATCTGGACACGTTGAACGCTACCGCGCGAGTCAGCGCCGATCCCGAGGCCGTTCATTACTTGGAGAGAAATATTATTTTCGACGGTAAAATCCACATCCCCGTGCTGACTCTGCATACCAAGGGCGACGGATTGGTGGTGGTTCAGAACGAAAGCGCCTACAAACAAATTGTCGATATAGCAGGCAACGGAGAATTCCTGCGCCGCACCTTTGTCTCTCGCGCCGGCCACTGCACCTTCACCCCGGCGGAGACGATTGCCGCCGTGGAAACGCTCATCAGCCGTTTGGATACGGGGAGATGGCACGACGTAGATGCCGGCGACTTCAACAAAGCTGCAACGGCGCTGGGTCCTGCGTTCAACCTTTACGTCACAACGCAAGGCGCCATTGTTCCCACGCCGCCGGCCTACATCGAGTTTGAGCCAAGCCCGTATCTTCGCCCGTTCGACGCTTTCACGGAAGATTGCGATCGCGGATTCCCGTGCGGCAATCCATTTTTGCAGATCAACCAACACTAGACGACCGAGGCTTTTGGCGTATCCTCGCGCGCTTCGAGAAGAATGGAGTGCTCTCGGACAATAGCGTTAGTTTCTAACATATGATATAAACATTCGCTCCGCGTCACCTGCCGCGGGCCAATTGGTAATCGAGCAAGAGGCACGGGATGCAGATCACTTTCCAAAAACCGAAGGAGCCGGATTCATGGATCTAAACTTAACCGCCGAGGAGTCGGCGTTTCGCGACGAACTCCGCGCGTGGCTTGCTTCCAACGTTCCGAAGGACTGGGACGAGTGGCGTGAAAAACCCATGGAAGAGTCCTTCCCTTACCTGCGCGCCTGGCAAAAAAGACTCCAGGAAGGCTGCTGGGCCGCAGTTTCCTGGCCCAAGGAATACGGAGGCCGCAGCGCCACACTGATGCAGCAGGCCCTTTTCTGGGAAGAGATGGCTCGCGTCGAAGCGCCGCCCATGGCCAATTCGCTTGGTTTGGGCCTCATCGGCCCAACCATCATTGCCTACGGTACCGAAGCGCAGAAAAAGCGCTACATCCCAAAAATTCTGAGCGCAGAAGAGATCTGGTGCCAGGGCTTCTCCGAGCCTAACGCCGGTTCTGATCTCGCTGGTCTGCAAACCGAAGCGCGCCTCGAGGACGATCATTACATTGTGAATGGCCAAAAAGTCTGGACTAGCTACGGTTGGGTGGGTGACTGGTGCGAACTCGTCGTTCGCACCGACGTCAGTGCAGCGAAACACAAGGGACTTACCGTCCTCCTCGTGGATATGAAATCGCCCGGCGTCGAAGTTCGACCTTTGCGCCAAATGACCGGGGAATCCGAGTTCAACGAGCTGTTCTTCCGGGATGTTCGCGTGCCCGTTGAAAATATCCTTGGAAAAGTAAACGACGGGTGGAACGTGGCGGTGAGCACGCTGATGTACGAGCGCGGCTCTTACGGCGCGCGCCTGCATCTCATCTTCAAGCGTTATTTCACGCGCCTCATCGAGCTCGCGCGCACCATCCAGCGCAACGGCCGCCCCGCCTCCGAAGATCCCGTCATTCGCCAAAAGCTCGCGCAATGTAGCGCGGAAATCGAGATTATGCGCTTCAACCAGATGCGCGCCTTCAGCCGCATTACGGCCACTGGCGTCCCGGGCCCCGAGGGATCGATCCAGAAAATTTTTTGGAGCGAGCTTAACCAGCGCCTGCAGCAAATCGCTCAGGAAATCCTCGGTTCCTACGGTCAGCTCACGGCAGGTGATTCGCACGCCATCGACAAAGGGCAGTGGTCCTACGCCTACCTGCGCACCCGCGGAAACACCATCGAAGCAGGCACCTCCGAGGTGCAACGCAACATCATTGGGCATTTCGTCCTTGGTCTGCCCAGAAGCTACTAAGCCAGAATCCACGAAGCCAGAAACCAGGAAAGGGATGCGCGATGCAATTCGGTTTGAGTGAAAGCCAGGAATTTCTGAAAGACAGCGCCCGCAAATTCTTCGCCGGTGAGTGTCCCAGCGCCGAAATGCGGCGCCTGATGGAAACGGATACCGCCTACGATGCCGCACTTTGGTCGAAGCTCACTCACCAGGGCTACACCGGCATTATTTTCCCCGAAGAGTATGGCGGAGTCGGCCTCGGCAAAGTCGAGCTCATGCTGCTGATGGAAGAAGCGGGCCGCGCGCTTTTGCCTGGCCCGTTTTTCTCGACCGTCGTCCTTGCAGGATCCGTTTTGGACGCCGTTGCTACGCCTGCGCACAAGAAACAATATCTAGGGCCGATATGCCACGGCGAAGTTCGCGCCACGGTCGCCATTCTCGAAGCAAGCGCAAGCTGGAACCCTCGCGACGTCCAATTGACCACGACCAATGGAAAACTGACCGGCGAGAAATTTTTCGTTTCGGATGCTGACATCGCCGATTTCCTCATCGTCGTGGCACGCGACGGAGTTTTCGTTGTCCACTCAAAGGCTCGCGGCCTGAAAATATCTCCCATGGTGGGAATGGATCTTACGCGGAAACTCTACGTCGTTGAATTCAGCGACACTCCGGCGGAAGAAATCGGCTCTAAATCGAATCTGGCGCGGGCATTCGACGTCGCTACCGCGGCGCTCTCTGCGGAACTCGTTGGCGGCATGCAACGCACACTCGATATCGCCGTCGAATACGCCAAGACTCGAAAACAGTTCGGCAAGCCCATCGGAATGTTTCAAGCCGTGCAGCACCAGTGCGCGGACATGTATCTCGAAACCGAGAGCTCCCGCTCCGCCGTGTACTACGCCGGCTGGGCGCTGGAAGAAAATTCGCCCGACGCAGCGACCGCCGTTTCCATCGCTAAAATGTACGCGAGCGATGCCGCGCGCACCGTTGGCAACCGCGGCATCCAGATTCATGGCGGCATGGGTTTCACCTGGGAAAACGATCTTCACCTTTACTACCGCCGCGCGAAGGCCTCAGAAACCGCGTTTGGTGATGCCACTTTTCATCGCGAGCGCATCGCTTCCATGGTGATCAATTCCGCCAGCACCACCGCGAAAAGCGCGTGAAATTGTATTCATTAGACGAGAGAACCCTTGACCGCTAGTGCCTGTCGCAACAAGAGGCGTCATGCCCTTCGTTGAAAATAAAGGGGCCAAGATTTATTGGGATGAACAAGGCTCCGGCGAACCTCTCTTGCTCATCATGGGCCTCAGCTATCCCTCGTACATGTGGCATCGCAGCCGTCCGGATCTCGCGAAACGATTCCGTACCATCGCTCTCGATAATCGCGGCGTGGGCCAAAGCGATGCGCCTCCGGGCGTCTATTCCATGGCGCTGATGGCGGGCGACGCGGCGGCCGTGCTGGATGCCGCTGGCACCGAGAGCGCACACGTGTTCGGCGTCTCCATGGGAGGTATGATTGCCCAGGAATTTGCCCTGCAATATCCGCATCGCGTGCGCTCGCTGATTCTGGGTTGTACTGCCGCCGGTGGTCCACATGCCGTACAGGCCGAACCGGCAGCGCTGCAAGCTCTTCTGCGCCGCGACGTTACTCCCGAAGAATCCAAGGAAACCATCATCCCCTTTATTTATGACGCTGCTACACCGCGCGAGCACATCGACGAAGATATGGCTATCCGCATGAAGTGGTATCCGACCGCGCAAGGGTATATGGGGCAACTTCAGGGCATCTTCGGCTGGGAGGCGTACAGCCGCATCGCGCAAATCACCGTTCCCACACTGGTCATTCACGGCGAAACCGACCGGCTCGTTCCAGTTGCGAACGCCCGCTTGATCGCCGAGAGAATTCCAGGCGCGAAGCTCGTGCTAATCCCTAATGCCAGCCACATTTTCGAGACTGACCAGCCCACTACAGCGCATCGCGCAATCTTGGAATTTCTAGCCGATCAGCAGGCTCGCGCGCAATCGCACAGCTAACGAAGCGCAATGCCTTACCGCACCGAAACATATAAATCCACTACGGAATCCGCCGGATTCTGGGCCCGCTGATCGTAAACTTCGAAGTCTGCCTTGTAGGTTCGGTCCCCACCCAGCGCGCTCTTCGGCGTCGCCCAAACTTTTTGCCACATTTCGATGACGACTTTTTGCACGGGGCCCTTCTCCGAAGTGAACACTGCATATCGTCCCGCAAGCACATTCTTCGCGACCATTCCCGCTGGCACGCTCTCCACTTTCGTCACGCGCGCGCCCAGCAGGTAGGTATACTCCCCATCCTTGTCGCTTGCATATTCCGTGTACAACGCCACAATATTCCCGTCCGCTTTATTCGGAATGGCCGCCAGTACTCCTTCTTTGAATAGCCGTTCCCACTGCTTGCCGATGTGTCGCTCCGGCGTCATTTGCTCCGCGTTGCTGGTCCGCACGGAGATGCCAACCACTGTAAATTCGTCCTGCTGCACAGGCCGCGGGTTCATGTCTGACTCTTTTTGCGCTTCAGAGGGCGCAACTATCGAACACATGACGACTGTCGCAGCAATTACCGTGCACCACGTCGCGCACCAAGGTGTTCTTCGAATCATCAAATCCTCCACTCGCACCGGCGACGTCTCATTTCACAGCTTGCCGCAATCGTTGCAAGTATGACCCTGTCGTGGCTCCGCATTCTATCGTTTCTCGCCGGAAATTCTATGCGTTCCATCGGACACCGCCCGCAAGCGCCCTCCTAACACAGATAGGACTATGATGAAGGTGTGCGGTTCTTAAGAACCGCACGAGGGTACCAACATGCGAGCAATAAATCTCTTCTTCACAAGCTTGCTCCTCATCAGCTCCATCCTCGCGCAAGACAAGCCGGCCGATGCTTCCCACGACATGGAGCACATGCAGCACGGCGGCTTCATGCAAGGTGGCATGCACCACGCAATGGCCAAAGGCGTGAAGCTCGAGCAGAAAATCGACGGCCACACCATCGTCGTGCGCATCGGCCCGATGAACCTGCCCCTAAACACAAGTCACATGAAAATGCCGCAACCTCCCGACCTCGAATGGCAAATTCCCATTGACGGCTGGCTTCTTGCCTACTCTCCAAAGCTCGTCGACGCCAACGGCAACGTCGTGCCTGGCCGCGTGCTTCATCACACCGCTTTCTGGAACGAAAACCGCGCCGATTTTCTCTGCCCCAACAAAGAGGAGCACATTTTCGGCGCCGGCGGCGAACTCACTCATTGGGCCGAAGTCCCCGGCTACGGCTATCGCGTCCAAAGGGGCGACAAAATTCGTATCGAGACCATGGTCCACAATCCCACCGACACTTCCTACGAAAACGTCTATCTCGAAGTTACAATCCCCTATCAACAAGTCTCTGACGGCGCAAAACTAAAAAGCGTATATCCAACCTGGATGGACGTGAAGTCCTGCGGGAATTCTGGATACGATTTGCCCGTGGGCAAAAGCGAACAAACAGGCACCGTCTCCGTGAAATACACCGGGTTTCTGCTTGGGGTTGGCGGCCACATGCACGACTACGCGAAGCAGCTCACGCTCGAAGACGTCACGCGCAAAGAAACCGTCGCGACCCTCGACGCCAAAGTCGACGACCACGGCGAACTTCTTAGCATGCCCACCGTTTTGTTCCTCGATCGTGGCGGCTACAAATTCGACGCAGGTGATCTCCTGAAAATCTCCGCCACCTACGACAATCCGACCGAAAAACTCCTGCGTGACGGCGCCATGGGCATCGTCGTCGGCTATTTCGTCCCTGCCAACGACTCCGCTATGGCCGCCCTGCGCCGAAAGCCAACCGCCGCCCATCACATGGCAGGTATGTCCCACGATCAGTAAACGGGTTCAATAAAGCTCGTTCGCTTATGCGCGAGCTTGCCCTTGTCCATCGCCAGCGAAGTCGAACTTTCTTCGAACGGCGCCTGAGACGTGCTCCTCTCAGCGCAATCTAATCGTGGGAGCTGCGCCTCAATGGCCTCATGACACTCAAGTCCATGTACAATGCCGTCGGTTCGCAACTCCTAACACTGTAGTCCGGGAGCAATCGATGGAAACTGACGAACTGGCCGCTCCGATTCCAGGATCGGAGTCAACCGGCACACAAACGCCGCCCGGCAGCAAATCTCGTTGGCGAAGGCTGCGCGATTGGGGCGCCCGGCAATGGGCAGCGATCCGTCCCGGCCGCGAAGCGCGCCGCGGGGCAGTCTGGGGAACGCTAGCTGCAGCCGCTATTTGCGTAATCATTGGCGGCCTCTACATTCAGACGGGCTTTGGCTACGTTTTCGATTTTGCGTTTTGCATCCTCTTCGCCGCTATCTTAATTCCTCTGGTCGCTCTCCTCGTCATGCTGCTCCTCAGCATTTTCCGAAAATTGCCCCGCTATGCCACAGGAGCCATCGTCGGCTCGTGTACGGTCGTCATGATGTTATGGGGTCCACCGCAATTGGGCATTTTCATGGCGATTCTGATGGGCCTCGCTGCCGGAGTTCTCGGCGCCACAATTGCCACTTTTTTCTGGGGCAATTTCGGCCAGGCTGCGCTGAGCAAGAAGATTGTCGTCGCATCGCTCTTCGTGCTTGCTCTTGCCGGCAACATCTATTTCGTCTGGCTCTTCGCTCACGCGGGGTCAATGGAAAAGCTCATCTCCTGGAAGCCTCCGGCCGATTCCATGCCCGCGAAACTGACGGCGCCGGATCCTTCGTCGACGGGGTTGTTCCGCGTCTTGCAACTTTTCTACGGCGTGGGCAACGACATCCGCCGCTCCGAATACGGCTCGAGCGTAGCCATCAAGACTCGCACAGTGGACTCTTCCGACTTCTTTAAGGATTTCGATGGATGGAAGCGTTGGTCGCGCAAAAAATATTGGGGTTTCGATGTCGACAAACTTCCGCTAAACGCGCGCGTTTGGTATCCGGAAGGGCTCGGCCCTTTTCCGCTCGCTCTCATCGTCCATGGAAATCACAACATGGCGAATTTTTCCGATCCGGGTTACGCCTACTTGGGCGAATTGCTTGCCAGCCGCGGTATTATCCTGGCTTCGATCGACGAGAATTTCCTGAATAGCGGACTATTTCATGACCCAGATAAGCAACAAGCCGTTCGCGGCTGGATGCTCCTCGAACACCTCAAGCTGTGGCGCGAGTGGAACCAGGCAGAAGGCAACCCGTTCCATGGCAAAGTCGATATGTCGCGCATCGCGTTGATGGGCCATTCGCGCGGTGGGGAAGCTGCAGCGACTGCCGCGGCCTTCAATCGCATGAAGTACGCACCAGAAGACGCCAACATCAAATTCGATTACGGCTTTTCGATCAAAGCTGTCGTCGCAATTGCGCCTGCGGACGGCCAATATAAGCCCGCTGGACAACCTCGCTGGATCGAGGACGTTAGTTACTTAACTCTGCAAGGCGCGCACGACATGGACGTTGCCTCGTTCGACGGCAGTCGACAGTGGGATCACGTCCGCTACACGCAGCCCGGCCCCTGGTTCAAGGCCGAGATTTACGCTTACCGCGCGAATCACGGCCAGTTCAACACCGTCTGGGGCAACGACGATGCCGGCAAGCCGCTCGGTTGGCTGCTCAATCTCAAGCCACTGATGCCCGGCGAGGAACAGCGCCGCATCTCGAAAACGTATATCTCCGCATTTCTCGAAGCAACGCTTAAGGACCATCGCGAATATGTGCCGCTGTTTGAAGACTGGCGCGTCGCTCGCGCCTGGTTGCCGGACACACTGTACTTCAACCGGTATCAGGACGCCTCTTACGTTTCTCTCGCAGCGTTCGACGAGGACGCCGATCTCACTACAACCACGGCACCCGGTGGCCACATCGAAGGCGAAAACCTGTCCGTCTGGAACGAGGGCAAAATTCCGTTTCGCGACGGCGATCGAGGCTACAACGGCGTGTTTCTCGGTTGGAACCGCGCCAAAGACGCACCTGCTGCGACCTATACAGTCACATTGCCCGCAGGCGCCGCCGCGAATTGGCATCTCGGTCCAGAATCGACCCTCGAACTTTCAGTAGCTCCCATGGACGAAGACGTATCGCTGCCAGGAAGGAAAAAGGACGACGATAAAGATAAGAAAAAAGCCGAGGAAAGGAAAAAGGAAGAGGACAAATCCAAAAAGAAAGAGCGCGAATCGCCTGATTTCACGATCGAGCTTGTAACCACAGACAACGTGACGGCCAGTGCTCCCGTGAGCCGGTTCATCTCCATCCCGCCTCCTTTCAAGGAGAAATTTACAAAACTCACGGTGCTTGACGACGCAGGATACAACCAAGATTGGGAAGCGGTCTTCCAGTCCGTGCGCGTTCCGCTTTCCGATTTTCAGTCTACGGACAGCTCCAAACGATTCGACCCCGCCAAACTCATCAAAGTGCGGCTGAAGTTCGATCGCACTCCGATGTATAAAATCTGTATCAGTGCAATTGGTTTCGGCAAGCAATGATGTAAGCTGTGGCCTCTCTGGAGGCTGCTCATGCATCCTTTGCGCGCGCGTGTCGTTTGGATTTTGTCGTTTGTCATTTTCGTGTTCCTCGCAGCAGGCGCTGACGCGCATGTCACGCGGGTCGAGATTATTTCTCGCACCGACATTCAGGATGGACGCGCCTTCGGATTGGCCGGGGCTTATGAGAAAATCGTCGGCCGCGTCTATTTCGCGGTGAATCCGGATAACCTTCACAACCAGCTCATCGTCGATCTCCACAAAGCGCCACGAAACGCTCAGGGCGAAGTTGAGTTTTCCGCCGACCTCTATCTCCTGAAACCCAAGGACATGAACAAAGGAAACAACGCCGTTCTGTTCGAAGTATCGAACCGTGGTGGAAAAGGAATTCTGCGCCTCGTGAACGGCGTGACTTCCTCAGATCCAAAGGCGGAATTCGGCGACGGATTTCTAATGCACGAAGGTTACACCGTTGCCTGGGTCGGCTGGGAATTTGACGTCGCCGATCACGGCGAAAATCTCAAGCTCTACGCTCCCGTTGCTCATGATTCTGGAGGAAAAGAAATTCGCGGCCTGGTGCGTTCGGATTTCACGCCCGGTCAAAAAGTGGAAGATATGCCGCTTGGCCATTTCCTCCTCGGGCCAACGGGTGGTAAAAGCTATTCGGTCGACGATCCCGCAAGCGTGAAAAATGTTTTGACGGCGCGCGACACGCCCAACCGGCCGCGGCAAACGATTCCTCGCAGCCAGTGGAGTTTTGCCCACGCCGTGGACGGCAAACTTGCCGCCGATCCTCACTTTATTCACTTGGATGGAGGATTCCAGGCCGGGAAAATTTATGAAGTCGTTTACGAAGCAAAAGATCCCGTCGTCGCTGGTCTCGGCCTCGCGGCTGTTCGCGATTTTCTTTCGTATCTGAAATACGATCCGCAATCCACCGCACCCGTAAAGCGCGTTTACGCCGTCGGGATTTCGCAGAGCGGGCGCTTTCTCCGTCATTTCCTCTACCAGGACTTCAACGCCGACGAACAAGGGCGCCAAGTTATGGACGGCGTTATCGCTCACGTCGCGGGCGCGGGCAGAGGCAGCTTCAATCATCGTTTTGCGCAGCCTTCGCGCGACGCTCAGCCACTCTCTAGCATCTTTTTTCCCACGGATCTCTTCCCCTTTACCGATCTCCCGGAAACCGATCCTGAAAGCGGCGCAACCTCTGGCTTCCTCGACGCTCCCACCAAATCTAAAACCGCCCCAAAGATATTTCTCAACAATACTTCTTACGAATATTGGGGACGCGCCGCCTCCTTGATTCACATTTCCCCGGACGGCTTGAGTGACGCGAAGATCGGCGAAAATGTTCGCGTCTACTTGCTCGCAGGCTTGCAACATTTTTCTGCACCATTTCCTCCGCAGAAATCCATGCCCGGCTCGCCGGACTCCAATGCGCAGCAGCGCTACAACCCCAATCCCATTCAGTGGTACTGGCGCGCGCTGATTACGGACATGGACCAGTGGGTGAAAGACGGCACGCCGCCGCCTGTGAGCACGTATCCGAAAATTGCGGACGCCAAGCTTGTGCCACTGAGCAAGTGGATTTTTCCAAGGATACCCGGCGTCAACACGCCGCATGAAATGAACCTGGCGTACCATCTGGACTTTGGGCCGCAATGGAAAGAAGGCATCGTAAGTCTGGAGCCTCCCAAGGTTGGCAAGCCATTCCCTGGTCTGGTTCCGCAATCGGACGCCGATGGCAACGATCTGGGCGGCGTGAGCTTGCCGGAATTGCAAGTTCCATTGGCCACGTACACGGGCTGGAATCTGCGCGATCCGAGTATCGGCGCCGGCGACTTGCGGCTGAGCTTCTATGGCTCCTTCATTCCCTTCGCAAGAACCGCCGCGGAACGCGAGAAATCCGGCGATCCGCGGCTCTCGATTGCCGAGCGATATGCTTCGCGCGAACAATACTTGGGCAAATTCGCGGAGGCCGCCATGAAGCTGATTCACGAACGGTTTTTGTTGCGAGAAGATTTGCCCGCAATGCTCGACCGCGGCGAGCGCGAGTGGGACGAAGTTGCAGGACAGAAATAAGCCGGATAGCTGATCAGGCCGGCTGGAAAATAAATTGGAGGAGAGATGAATCGGAATCGCCGGGATATTTTGAAGAGCGGAAGTCTTGCGTTGCTGGGCGGCGGTTTGTTTCGTCGCATGGACAAGATTGATGGAATGCAAACGCAAGGAGCAGGCGGTTCGCTTGCGGAAATTGTGAAGAGCCGCAGCTCTGGTACCAGCGAGAAGTTGCTGCTTGGCCCGACTCCTGGCGAAGAAGGGCCGCCGGAACCGGCGAAAGCTGACCGGCTGCCGCTGGACTGGAACAAGCAAACCGTTGCGCGATTCAAGGAGCAACTGGCGCAAAAAGACATTCATGCATTTGTGGCGCGCGACCAGCTCAACATTATTTATCTGACGGGCTACTGGCATACGCACACGGAGCGACCGCAGTGTGTCTTCATGAATAAGGACGATGCCGATCCCTGGTATTTGTATCCCGCGCTGGACCGTGACCTGGTGAAGGGCTGGTGGTTTGGCGGTGGCTGGGAATATTTCGACACGAAGCACGCCGAAGGAGGATTTCCGGAGCAAGGGAAAGTCGTGCAAGGCAAGACAGTCGATTTGTTCCAGATGCTTCTCGAAGGAATGAAAGCGAAGGGAATTCAGGGAAATAAAATTGGCATTGATGGCAAGCTCTACGCGGACGAGTTGGCGACGGCCAAGAAAGTTCTGCCTAAGGTGAAATGGGTTGACGTCAGCGACACGCTCCTGACTATGCGCGAAGTAAAAACGCCGGAGGAGCTTGCGCTGACGCGGCGAGCGTACACCTATTTTGACCGCGCACACGCTTATGCGCGGGACTACATTTTGACCTACGGAACGGACGTGACCGATTACGAAGTGGGCATAGCGAGCACATTTTGGATTAACAATGTGTTGCTCGCGGATCTGGATCTTGCGGGTGGCTTGCCGCATCACGGCGTTGCGGCGACCGTCGAGATCGACTGCCGCGTGGGCCGTCTCTGCGCCTATCCGCATCCGAATCAGCCGAGGTTCAACCGCATCCAGAGGAATATGCCGTTGCAGGTCGATGGCGACGCCTACATCGGCGGGCACGGCGGAGAAAACTACCGCATGTACATTCTCGCAGACAATGCGGGCCAATTCGATGCGCACATGCGAAAACTCTGGGAAGTCAGCCAGCACACATGCGACATGCAGGTGGAATTGCAGAAGGAAGGCGCAACGTGCTCGAGCGTCGCGTTCGAGATTCACAAATACCAGGTGGCGCAGGGGATGCAGGACTATATTTACCACCGGCCCGCCCACGGCGAAGGCTCGGAGGGACACCAGCCGCCGTATCTTTCGCTTGGCGACTACACAGTTCTGAAGAAGAACATATGTTTTTCCGAAGAGCCGGGGCTCTACGATCCAAAAGCAGGAGTCGGATTCAACTGGAGCGATCACGTGGTCACCGGCGTAAAGTCTGGCTACCGCATGAGCCGCGTGCCGTACTCGAAGGAGTGGAGCTGGGTGAAAATTTGAAGTAGTGAGGTAGCGAGGCAAAGAAGTTACGACGGGACAGAGAGAGTTAGTTTGGGGCGTAGTCCTTGCTTGCGGGCGTCGGTGAAATATTTTCCGGCGTTAACGCTGTAATTCCGTTTGGGCTCCATCACAGTCCTATCTGAGCGCGCGGTTCCGCTAGGAGTCTCGGCCATCCCTGGCATCACTCGATAAAATCGAAGCGGGCAATCTCACGCTGCTGCGTATTCGCAGTGGACGGTGCTGACGCGCGCGATAAGAGATAGACTCGGTGGGTTACGGGTGGGATGTGTTGAGAGGGAATGTGGTTGAGCCAAAGACAGAGTACGAGAAGCGGTTGGAAAGATACCTGAAGGTCATTGCTGAGAAGGATCGTGTCCACTTGCTGGTGGGTTACGCGAAGTTGGCGGTGACAGCCATGGGATTGTTGCTGCTTTGGAGTGTTTTTGCGAAGCATCTGCTGACTGCCTATTGGCTGATCGCGCCCATCGTTGCTTATGGGCTGTTGACGATTTTGCATGGGCGCGTTCTGCGCGCGAAAAACCGGGCTAACACAGCGGCGGAGTTTTATCGCAAGGGGATTGCGCGCATCGAGGACCGTTGGGCCGGGAGCGGACAAACGGGAGAACGCTTTCGCGATGCGAATCATGTGTACGCAGAAGATTTGGATCTTTTTGGGCACGGATGCCTCTTCGAATTTCTTTCGACGGCGCGATTGCCGATGGGAGAAAGCCGGCTTGCGAGTTGGCTGCGCGAAGGTTCGGAGAGGGGCGCGATTCTGGAGCGGCAGAAACTGATTGAGGAACTGCGCGAGAAGCTGGATTTGCGCGAGGACTTGGCGGTGACCGGTGAGGATCTAAGGGCGCGGTTGAATCCGGAATCGATGATGGAGTGGGCGGAAGGGACATCGATTCTGCCTCGCGGACCCTGGCGCGTGGTAATGGCTTTGCTTGCGGTGGGAGCGGCTGCGGGGATTATCTATTGGTTTGAGACTGGGACGCTTTGGCCGCTTTTGAGTGTGATGGCCGTTGAGGCCGTGGTCCTCGCGTGGCTGCGGCGCAGAGCGCACGCCGTGATTGAGGGAGTGAATTGCAACGCGGAAGGGTTACTGCTTTTTTCCGAGACCCTGGAACGGCTGGAGCGAGAGCCGTTTGTGTCGCCGCGCTTGCAAGGGTTTGCGGTGGAACTGAAGCGGGGGAATGAGCCTGCTTCGCTGGCGATTCGAAAATTTTCGCGCATTGTTAATTGGATTGACGCCAGCGACAGCGCGATTGCGAAAATGTCCGAGCTGCCGTTTCTCTATAGCGTGCAGGTCGGGATGGCGGCGGAGTCGTGGCGGAGGTGCTGGGGCGCGAAGATCCGGCGATGGGCGGAGTTGACGGGGGAAATGGAGGCGCTACTTTCGCTCGCTGGGTATTCCTACGAACATCCTGCTGATCCGTTTCCTGAATTTATTGACACGGAAGCGGGGCTAGGATTTTTTGACGGCGAGGAGTTGGGGCATCCGCTGATCGCAGCCGAGAAGTGTGTGCGAAACAGCGTGCGTCTGGACGCGCAGACGCGCGTGGTGCTGGTGAGTGGGTCGAACATGTCCGGGAAGAGCACATTTTTGCGCGTGGTTGGAATAAACACGGTGCTGGCAATGGCCGGGGCGCCGATTCGTGGCGCGCGGCTGCGGTTAACGCCGCTGAAGATTGGCACGCGGATTCGCAGCATGGATTCGTTGCAAGAGGGTCGATCGAGCTTTTATACGGAGATTTTGCATATACGGAAAGTGTTTGACGCAGCGAATGGAGCTGCGCCAATGGTGTTTTTGTTCGATGAGTTGCTGGAAGGTACGAATTCAAAGGATCGCAGGATTGGAGCGGAGGGATTGATCCGGGGGCTGCTGAAGCGGCGGGCGATTGGGATTGTGACAACGCATGATTTGGCTTTGACGGAAATCGCGGCTGCGGTTGGGAATGTTTTGCGGAACATGCATTTCGAGGATCAGGTGGTGGACGGGAAGATGCAGTTTGATTACAAGTTGCGCGAGGGAGTGGTGGAGAAAAGCAACGCGCTGGAATTGATGCGGTTGATTGGGTTGGAGACATAGGCCACCCTGGCACTCATTCGACGTGTGGACCAAGGAATTACAAGCAGATCCCTTCCGACAAGGTCGGAACGTTCGTTCGGTCGCTCGGCTCCCTTCGCCTGCGCTGGTGCAAGTGGGATGAGGCCTAAGAAAATGATCTTGTTAAGCGGCAGCGATGCGGCGGATTAGATCTTCCTGTTCGGCTTTGCTTTCGGCGCCGATGGTGAAGGCGTCGAAGAGATTCAGACCCAGCGCGAAATTCAGCGCTTCATCCTGACGGTCGCGCAGAGCTCCCTGGCCGAGTATTTTCATGCCGATGATGCCCTTCCCCTTGGCGCGCATTTCCTTGATGACGCTGACGATGGTGTCCGGATCGGAATCCATAAGCGCGCCGATGGGATTAATGCGCACCAGATGGACTTCGACCCAAGGAGAATTGGTAGCGGTACGGAGAGCTTCGATGGAATGGCACGAACAGCCGTGGGCGCGGATGATGCCCTTTTCCTTGGCTTCGGCGAGGACGTCCATGACGCCTTTGTAGCGTTCGGTCCAGTCGGGCTCGGTGAGGCAGTGCATGAGACAGATGTCAATGTGATCGGTGCCGAGTTCGCGGCGGAAGCGATCGAGATCGGCACGGGCAGAGGCTGCGTCGCGGGCCCAGGTCTTGGTGAGGACCGTGACTTTATCCCGCGGAACATGCTTGAGGGCTTCGGCGACGTGCGGATGGCTGCCGTAGCTGTCGGCGGAATCGAAGAAGCGGAGGCCGTGCTCGTAGCCATTCAAAAGAAGACCCGAGAGACCCTGGACGCCGAGGGCAGTCTGATGAGAATGATGGCCGGAACCGACGGTGCCGGTGCCCATGGCGAGGCGACTGGTTTGGATGCCGGTCTTGCCCAGAGTGATGGTGTCAGACGCGCTGAATTTGCGCGGGAGGGGCTTGAGGGTTAAAGCGCTGGTGCGCTGCGGGAATACAGAGGAATGGAGCCAAGCTGCTCCCGCGGTGCAGGCAGAGCGAAGGAGAAATTCGCGGCGTTTCAAGGGGCCTCCTCAGAAACGTCCTTCCGGCGATGTTACACCTAATATGGACGGATGGATGCGGGCGTCGGTTATCAAAAATTGAGACGATGTTATTTGAAAGGCGAGTCGCTTAGTTAAGGGGCGAGTCGGAGGACTTGATTTCGCCAGGTGACGGCAGCCGCGCTTCCAGCGACAGATTCGAGCGAATGAGCGATTCGACTTGATTCCAGACTGCGGGATCGCACTCGATTTGAATGTGAGACTTCATGAAAACGCGGTCCCACCAGGGATATTGGCCGCAGCTGAGTGGTTTTGTTTTGTAGTCGGAACGAAAATTTCCAAGGATGCGCGTGCGCGCAGGATCGGCCGCGCGAATTTGAGCTTGGCCATGGAGCATGCCATCGAGCTGATAGAAATTAACAGCCTGGCCGACATTTGCGGGAATTACGGCGTCATTCTCGCCCCTCTTCGAGACGCTATCGACCTGGATAGTTAGAACCACCGAGATGCCGTCTTTTTCCAACTGGCGCGCGAGTTCGACCGTTTCTGACGCGCCCCAGCTGTGGCCAAAAATTATGATGCGCGCGTTATGCTTTTCTTCGGGAGAAAGTTTTCCATCGCCGTTGACATCCAGGAGGCGAAGCACCGCCCGATGAGCATCCTTACCGCGGTGATTCTCAAATGTCTGGACAAAAACGCTCGAAGCAAATTCTTCGCGTAACCGCTCGACCAGCTGAACTTCGGTGTGCACGCGATCATCGTGGCGAACGTAGCCACCTACAAAACCGATGACAATGACGGGTGAAGAGGTAGTGGCAGTTGCAGGTATAGCCGGAGACTTTGAACTAGCCTCACCAGAGACGAGGACCAAAGAAAAAATCAAGAACAAGACCCGGAACGACGGAAGCATGCGCTGCACCGCGACAGGGAACCTACATGAATACAGATGAGATAGACAAGACTAAAGTTGCGCAAAATGGAAAGGAAGAAAATGGTACGGAGAGATGGAAAAAGCTGGGAGGAATGCCTTAGTACTCACAGGACCCGCCCTAGGACCGGGGTTATTCAATCTGACTGAAGGAGATGGCGGTGGCGCGCGCGCTACTGGAAGGCAGATTATTGTTGGCCGCCGTGGAGCTTGCGCTATTGACCCGGGCCGCCTCCAAGAGGGCCCAATCGCTCTTGAATTCCGGCATGATTTCACGGCTATGTTTGGGGCTCTTTAGATAATGGTCGGCACGTGCAAGAGTCAGCGCATAGGCCCACTGGGAATCGCTGCCAGAAGCAAAAATGTTGTTTGCGCTTAGGCCGATCCTCGAGGGCTTACCGCCTTGCGAGAGATCCAACCAAAGGCTCCCATTGGCGTCTACAGAGAGCGTGCCGGTCCGATCCAGGTATTTGTATAGACGGCCGAGAAACTCGTAGTTCGGAATGATTTCGCGGCTGATGGCATCGTTTGTGAGCGAGCCAAAAGCCTCGCGGTATTGTTTCCATTCCTTCGCGGTACCCACGAGTTGCGCGCTTTCCTGATTAACTACGGCTTCAAGTTGCTCTTCGCGTGGCACGTCGTTCTCTGCCTTCGCTTCGCGGATTTCCAGCGTTATGTCCGCCGCTTCTGCGGTGGGATGCTGCTCCAATTCATGCTCGGGATTGAAGCGCCCCGTAAGCAGATAGGAAGCGGCCATAAAGGGCAGTTCGTGGTCGGCAAAAAGAATCATGGGCACGAGAAGTTTTTTGGAGTGGTACAACTGCTCGGTTCCGTTGCGGCACTCGGTGCTGCGCTTGATGGTGCCGGGCATTTGCGCGAAATGCAACACTCGAAGATGCGCTTCCGGATGGCGTTCGGCAAAGTGGGTAAAGGAACGGGCAATAGCTTTCGGAGTGATCAAGCCGAAGTCGTTCAAATAGTCGGCCCTGGCGGCGTGGGGATAGTAGGTGTTTATGACGCGGCGGGAGAATGTAGCGCAATTCTTCGTAACGCCGTTAAAGTGGTTCTGATTGGGAAGAGAATTGAATTCCGCTATGAGCGCTCGGTCCTGCTCAACAGAGGTCGCCACAACAAAAATATAGATGCTGCGCTCAAGCGTGGCGCCGACCATCTCGCGCCATTCAGACCTGTTGCTCGTGCGGCAAGTGGGACTGTCACAGTGACCGGCAAGAAAGTTTGTGCGGTATCTTTCCTCGAGAGCATGCTTGATTTTATGCGAGCCGAAAAGCGGGCGGTTCTGCGGATCTTCGACGCCATATAAATAAACGGACAGGGGAACGATATTCCACTCGAAGGGCTGATCTTCGCCCAGAGTCGTGTAGTTGCTCATGACCGAGCCTTGCTCGTCAGGACGGCACAGACGGAGCTTGACGGGCGATTCTGCACAGATCCGCGAGAAATAGACGGCGCTATGGCCGGACCCCGTAATTCTGGCGAGGCTGGTATCCAGGGACTCGTTTAGAAGGACGCCAACATCCGCATAGGCGGGAGAGGCGACCAAGCACCCGAGAAAAAGTACTAGAACCATCTCCAGCCGGACAAAAATCCCCACCCGGGCAGACAACGGTCTGGCCGATGCGCTGGAAGAGCGGATTGTGGTCAGCTTGGGCACCGCGATCGGTCTCCTTTTGGCCGAAGGCTTAAGCTACAAGTCTAGCCTACCGGAAGGAATCGGTGGATTGGTGTAGGGGCTGGGCTAATAGTGTTTTAGGCAAATAAAAGCCCGCACTAAAGGACAGGTGTCGTTTCCATAAATCATTGAAACGGAACGATCTATCATCAAATAGGAGGCCCAGGGGACGGTGCAGGGTTGTTCCCATGCTTGCTGGCGCTGGCCCCCCACGGAGAACAACCGCTGGATAGTGTAGGATGAAAAGCCTCGTCAGCACCCTCAGGTACTAACCCAAATTGGGAGGAAATGTTTTGGCCCGGGATGGCCCCGCGGGAAGCACTCTGGCGGACTTGGGTGGGGGATGAGAGGCTCGCAAAAGAGGTCCTCCTCGCAAGCCAAGACCGCTAGAAGCCCGACATTCCTGCTTTACGCCAACCTGGGCACGGTCGTTTTGCGGCGGACAAAAGGCATGCTTTGCTGAAGATAGGTCGTCTGTTAGAATGAAAGGCTCAGTATTGTAACTTCTAGAGCAAATTTCTGGCTGCTACAGACAGCCTAAGTAGGAAAAACAATGGCACTGAAGTGTGAACTTTGCGGCAAAGGGCCGCACTTTGGCAACGTGATCAGTCACGCGAATAACACAAGGCGTAGACGGTGGAATCCGAACCTGAAGCGCGTCCATGCGTTGGTGGGCGGCGCGAGAAAGCATGTTCGAGTTTGCACGGCTTGCATCCGCGCGGGCCGCGTCAAGAAAGCGGCCTGAACATCACACCTTGAACCCCTCGCAAGCCAAAATTAGCGTGGCGGTGCGCTCGCACATCCCCAAGAAAGGGATGGCGCGCGCGGCGATGTTTTTGCCCGTCGCGGCTATCGCGCTTGCCATGGGCACGGGCTGCAAACAGAAGTCGCAGCCATCGCCGGACGTGTGGGCCGTGGTGAACGGGCAAGAGATTAAACGCGATGACGTGGATAAATACTACCGGACGCGGGTGAATCCGGAGGGGCAGGAGCCGTCGCAGGAGGAATCGCTGTCGCTCAAGCTGAATGTTCTGGATGAGCTGATCAACAACGAGATTCTTCTGGAGCGGGCAAAGAAGCTGAACCTGGAAGCAAGTGATGGTGAAGTGGAAGACAAATTCACCGAGATGAAGAGCCCCTATACCGAAGACGAGTTCCAGAGACAGCTGAAGGATCGCGGGGTCTCGGTGGATGATTTGAAGCGCGACCTGCGGAGACAGCTCTCCATCACGAAGCTGCTGAACCGCGAAGTGGTCGCGAAAATATCGATCACCGACCAAGACGTCACCGACACGTATAACGCGAATAAGGGGCAATTCAACGTCGTGGAGCCTCGCTACCGGATATCAGAGATCGTTGTGACGCCGCGCAAGGAACCGCAGATTCGCAATCTCAAGAATGACGACGCGACGAACGAGGTTGAAGCAGAGCGCAAAGTAAAAATGCTTGAGGACAAGCTAAACAGCGGCGCAGACTTCGCACAACTGGCGATGGACTATTCCGAGGACATGAACTCTTCGGCCATGGGCGGCGACCTGGGATACGTGCCGGAATCGGCGCTGAACCAGTCTGATGCGACTCTGAAGAGGATTGTCATGGGAATGAAACCGGGGCAGGTGAGCCCGCCGCTTCCGATTCAGTCCAAAGAAGGCCCGCGCATCGTTATTTTGAAACTTATCTCGCGCGAGTCGCCCGGGCAACGGAACATTAACGACCCGCAAGTCCAGCAAACGATTCGCGACACGCTGCGCAACCACAAGGAACAATTGCTGCGCGCCGCGTACCTGACAATTGCGCGGGATGACGCGCGCGTGACGAACTATCTCGCACAACAAGTGATCGAAGCTGCAGGCAAGTTGCCGGATGCGGCTAAGACGGATTTCCCCGCAAAGTCATCTGGGCATTAATTCTCTGACGAACGATCTACGCTGTATTTTTTCCGCGTCATCCAACCATCGTGCGGCGCAGCACTTCCCGGTCCATTCCTTCCGAAGTATCCCCTATGCTTACGTAAGCGTAGCCGAGGCCGACCCAGCCAGCGGCATCCCCTTCCCCATGGCGGACGGCTCAGGAAACGACGCAGAGCACTTCACCGGCGTTGACGGGCTGGCCTTCTTTGACGTTAAGCCGCTCGACGATGCCACCTTTGGGCGAACGAATTTCGTTCTGCATTTTCATTGCTTCCACAACGAGCAACCCTTGGCCTGCTGCGACTTTTTCTCCCGCTTGGACGAGAACGCGAACGACTTTGCCGGGCATGGGAGCGATAACTTGCTGGCGGCCTTCGGCTTCGAGTGCGCCATGACGCCGGCCGCGCCATGCGCGAGGATCGAGGACCTCGGCAGTGAATTCCTGCAAGCCAGTCTGGAGCTTGAGCACGCCGTCAGGCGAATGAGTGATGCGAACTTCGTACGATTGACCTTCGAGAAGCAGGGAGAGCGTATTGGCGTCGATTTCGACGGCATCGGCATCGACAGGTTGGCCATCGAGCGAGATTTTCCAGCGGTCCGCGTCGCGTTCGAGCTCAACGCTGCGCAACATACTTCCGGATGCGCCAGTAAAATGGATTTCAAATTTCATGGCAGGCGATCCAATTGCTGGCGACGGCCTTCCTGCTTCCAACGGGAAGGTTGCGAAGACTCCTGATTTGAAGAGGACGGACCAGATGGCTTGTCCAAGTGCTTTGCTTGCCAGAGAGCGGCTGCGATGCTTACGGCGTCGGCGGCACCGTCCGCTTTCTCGTTTTCGTTTGTCGAAGCCGCAACGGAAGGCCAACGCTGAAGCAATCCGTCGAGCCACTTGGTGTGGATTTCTCCGCGAAGAAATTCGGGCTCAGCGAGGATGCGGCGGAAAAGGCCAGCGTTGGTCTTGATGCCTGTGATGGTGTACTCCTCGAGAGCACGCCGGAGGCGAGCGATGGTTTCTTCGCGGCTGTTGCCCCAGGCGATCAACTTGCTCAGAAGGGGATCATAGTCCATCGGAACGGTCCAGCCTTCGTAGACGCCCTCATCGAGACGAATGCCGGGGCCACTCGGTGCATGTTGCGAGAGAATTTTTCCCGGCGACGGGAAAAAATTATTGTCCGGATCTTCGGCATAGAGGCGCACCTCCATCGCGTGGCCGCGCGGCGTAATCGTCTCCCAGGCAAAGGGAAGGCGATGGCCAGCGGCGATGGCAATCTGCAGCTTGACCAAATCGAGCCCCGTGACTTGCTCCGTAACGGGATGCTCGACCTGAAGACGCGTGTTCACTTCCAAAAAATAAAAATTGAGATGAGCGTCCACGAGGAATTCCACCGTGCCAGCGTTGACGTACCCACCAGCCCGCGCAAGGCGGACGGCAGCATCGCCCATTTTCTTGCGCAGCTCCGGCGTAATGACGAGCGAAGGAGCTTCCTCAATCACTTTTTGGTGGCGCCGCTGAACCGAGCATTCGCGCTCGCCGAGCGAAACGACGCGGCCGTGGGCATCAGCCAGGATTTGAATTTCGATATGTCGCGGTTTTTCAAGATATTTTTCCAGATAGAGGCGCGCATCGCCGAAAGCGTTTAGCGCTTCGGAAGAAGCATCCCGCCAGGCAGGTGCAAACTCGGCGTCGCGCGTGACAACACGCATGCCTTTGCCGCCTCCTCCGGCGACCGCCTTCAACAAAACGGGATAACCCATGTTTTGCGAGAGCGCCTGAGCATCATCTGGACTTGCGATGGGTTCGTTTGCGCCTGGAACGGTTGGCACATCGGAGCGGCGAGCGAGTTGGCGGCCAGCGGTTTTCGAGCCGAGGCCTTCCATGGCTTCGGCGCTCGGGCCGATAAAAGTGATTCCCGCCTCTGTACAAGCACGCGGCAGGGCCGCGTTTTCCGCAAGGAAACCGTAACCGGGATGGACAGCATCGCAGCCAGAGCGGCGCGCGACGTCAATTATTTTTTCAATGCAAAGATAGCTTTCGCGCGAGGGCGCGGGGCCAATGGGATACGCCTCGTCGGCGAGACGAACGTGGAGCGATTTGCGGTCAACTTCGCTGAAAACCACCACGCAGCGAATGCCCAACTCGCGGCAGGCGCGCAGGATGCGCACGGCGATTTCGCCGCGATTAGCAATCAGGATTTTTCGGAACATGGACCTTTCTTGTTGCTCCGGGATTTTAGCACGAGGGATATCGCCGCCAATCGCCTAGCGCGCCCGCAGTGTCTAATCGCTTGAGTTGCAGTGAAGGCGGAGAGAGCTGACTACCGAGGGTAACTTTCACCTCGAATTAAGCAAACGTCGGACCCGGGCCACGCTCAAAGAGGAATGTTGCCGTGCTTTTTGCGTGGGTTGGTGTCGCGCTTGTTTTCCAGTGCCCGAAGAGCGTTGATGATTCGGGGGCGCGTTTCAGAAGGCTCGATGATGGCGTCGATGTAGCCCTTCTCAGCGGCGACGAACGGGTTCGCGAAGCGGTCACGAAATTCGGCGATTTTTTCCTGGCGGAGGCGTTCGCGATCGGATTCGGGAGATTTGTCCAGTTCGCGTTTGTAAACAATATTTACAGCGCCTTCAGGGCCCATCACGGCGATTTCCGCGGAGGGCCAGGCGAAGTTGGCGTCGGTGCGGATGTGCTTGCTGGACATGACGCAATACGCGCCGCCGTAGGCCTTGCGGGTAATAACAGTGATTTTGGGAACCGTTGCCTCCGCGAAAGCGAACAGCAATTTCGCGCCATGTTTAATGATGCCGCCAAACTCCTGCTGCGTGCCGGGGAGAAAACCGGGAACGTCTTCGAAAGTGATGAGCGGAATATTGAAGGCGTCGCAGAAGCGAACAAAACGGGCGCCTTTGAGCGAGGCGTTGATATCAAGAACGCCGGCAAGAAAGGCAGGTTGATTAGCGACAATGCCGACAGGCCGGCCATCCAGGCGTGCAAAAGCCACGACGATATTTTTTGCGAAGTGCTCATGGACTTCGAATAAGTAGCCGTCATCGACTATGGCGTGGATGGCGTCCTTCATGTCGTAAGGCTTATGAGGCTCGTCCGGAACGAGCGAGTTCAAGGATTCTTCGCGGCGGTCTGGTGGATCCGCAGACTGGCGTCGCGGAGGATCGTCGACATTATTCGACGGGAGGAAACTCAACAGCTCGCGAATCATGGCGAGACAATCGGCATCGTCCACGGAAACAAAGTGCGCCACGCCACTTTTTTCGTTATGAGTCATGGCGCCGCCGAGATCTTGCTTGGTGACTTCTTCGTGGGTGACGGTCTTGATGACGTCGGGCCCGGTGACAAACATGTAGGAAGTCTCACGCGTCATGAAAATAAAATCGGTGATCGCGGGCGAGTAGACCGCGCCGCCCGCGCACGGACCCATAATGGCGCTAATCTGAGGGATCACGCCGCTGGCCAGCGTGTTGCGCAGAAAAATATCCGCATAACCAGCCAGGGAAGCGACCCCTTCCTGGATGCGCGCGCCGCCGGAATCGTTGAGGCCAATGACCGGCGCGCCGACGCGCATGGCGAGATCCATGATCTTGCAGATTTTCCGCGCGTTAGCCTCGGAGAGCGAACCGCCGAATACAGTGAAGTCTTGTGCGAAAACGTAGACGAGGCGGCCCTCGATGCGCCCAAAACCGGTGACGAAACCATCGCCGGCAGGGCGCTGCTCCTGCATTCCAAAATCCACGCAGCCGTGGCGGACGAATTTGTCCAGCTCTTCGAAGGTGCCTTCATCGAGGAGCAG
The DNA here is from genome assembly GCA_035314345.1 of Candidatus Acidiferrum sp. Taxonomy (GTDB): domain Bacteria; phylum Acidobacteriota; class Terriglobia; order Acidiferrales; family UBA7541; genus Acidiferrum. The sequence continues at coordinate 11,633 of DATFZQ010000071.1, read as the reverse complement.
ATGTATTCGTTCGCGCGCGGCAAGCTTGCCGGCTTTGTGTTCGCGCCCGCGGCGTTCGGCGCCACCGCCGGCTTCCGCTTCCGCGGAGTGGCGGCGCAGCTCCTCCATGCGTCCGTGGTGCTTCTCTTTTGCGCTCGCGGCGGCATTTTTCTCAGGCAAGTTTTCCTCCGGCAGCAGCGGGCTCATTTTTAGAAAAGATGCGAACGGCCAGATGCGTGGCAAGCCAAACTGTGCCGAGAAGCAGGACAACGCCGAGAACCAGTTCCGCACAGATCGCAACGGCTCGCTGGAAGGGCGACTCGCGAGACGTGACGTAATCCGTGGCTTGCACCAGAATGAACATCGCGCCAAGAGTCATGGCAACGATGAGAACAGTAGTCAAGATTGATGCAATGACCATCTTCATAAGATTTGCGCGGCGCACCAAAACCGCAGATGGAAGGATAGCTCAACTGGGCGAAAAGCAGAATGCGCAGCGAGGCGGAGCGAGGCGGAAATGGGGGCTTGGAACTTCACCGTAAACGCTTATAGGCTTCAGGCAAGCACGTCGAAGTCCAGCGCGAGCGCTTCGAAGCTCAGCGTAAACCAGACCAATCGTCAGCGACGAGTATCGAGTCGCTCGGATTCGAGGGATCATACTTTACGCTCGCAGGTTGGCCAGCAACGAGCCGTTCGAAACGAATCTGCCCTTCGAGTCCAGTGATATCCTGCGCCGTGTGATAGGTAACGCCGGAAATCGCGTAACTATAAGTGACTAGGTGTCTGGGCCTCAAATCAACGATAGGGCGGGCACGAGAACCGAAGAGTTTTCTTTGAGCTTCGCGCGGCTCGGGAGGATGTTCGGCAAGCTCGACGACTTGCCCTTCCGCGATGCGTCCGATCTGATTCAAGTGGAGGCGCCGCCTGCGCTCAACGTCCTCGGGCTCTTCGGCCGGGTGAAAGAATGCGTAGGCGATCATCATGATCGCTGCAATGGCAGCACCGGCCATGGCGAGAACCACTTTCCAATCCGCGAACAGAGCTTTCAACTAAAAATCTCCATAGCTGCAAATGAATTGTGGAGTGATATACGCCCGAGCCGCGGCACACCGAAGTTGAGGACACGCAAGAAATAGGCTGCCCTCCAGGATCGCCCCACAGTTGTGTATTTTACCGAAACAGCGGCTGGGTAGTGAAACTACCTGTGCGGGGCTTGCACTGGATTGCGCAACACGCCAACACCACTGACGCTGACTTCGACAACGTCCCCGGCTACAAGCGGGCCGACGCCGGCGGGCGTGCCGGTAGCAATCAAATCGCCGGGGAACAGAGTCATCACACGGGAGATCCAGCGGACAAGAAACGCGACCGGATACGCCATTAGAGAAGTACTCCCCGATTGCCGAAGAGCCCCATTGACATGCGTCTCCACCAAGACTTCGGTTGGATCGAGCTGCGTCTCGATGTGCGGGCCAACGGGGCAAAACGTATCAAATCCTTTCGCACGAGTGAACTGCACGTCGCTCTTCTGCAGGTCGCGCGCGGTAACGTCGTTGAGGCAACTGTAGCCGAGGAGATACGAGAGCGCGTCGCCAGAGTCCTTTAACTGCGAACAGCGCCGCCCAACGATAAGCGCAAGCTCGCCTTCGTGTTCCACACGCTGGGATTGCGGCGTAAGAACGATTGCCTCGCCTGGACCAATAATCGCTGAAGGAGGCTTAAGAAAGATAAGCGGCTCCTTGGGCACCTCATTGCCAAGTTCAGCGGCGTGCGCCGCGTAATTGCGCCCGACGCAAACAATTTTTCCAGGATCGACAGGAGCCAACAGTCGGACCTCCGCAATCGGCCACGTGCTCGAACCGTGCGACCACGAACTCCACGGAGGTCCGGAAATCTCGCGGATGTGATCGCCCTCGATCACGCCATAAAACGCAGAAGCTGGCGGCTGAACAGATGAACCAGTTGGAACGAACCGGCAGAATTTCATTCGGAATCAGCTCGGATGATGATTGGGATGAGATACGTGCGACGCGCGAGCGCGCCGGATGATAGTCCAAATCCAAGAAAGAGAAACCACGAGCATGTAGAGTACAGCGCCGAGCATAAAGATCTGAACGGCGCTGAAGCGCTCCGCAAGGCCTCTGAAATCCATGCACAGAACGCGATAGGCCATGCTGAAAAGGCCCCATGCTACTAGGCTCGAGGCCAGCAAATTACCCGGCATACTCCAAAACCGGAGAATCGGAATCAATGCCACGAGACCAAGAAGAACCACCGCGGCCAGATTGCGCGCGAGTGCAAATCGGTCAAGGGACGGAACATGATTCGCGACGATCACCCATCCGCTGAATACAATCGAGAGAATGATCCCGACATAGACACCCGTGCGAACCGATGCATTTCGTAAAACCTGGAACGACTCGTACGCGGGCCAGTGTGCACGAACGGTCATCAAGCGATGCGCTCCCAAGATAGATGCGATATAAAACCCGGGACCTACGGAGAAGGTTTCACCACATCTACGGCGACGGCCGCGCTGGCTTCACTTTCATTGCCAGCACGATCGACGGCAGTCACGGAGTACCAGTAGCGGTGGCCGGGCTCTACAGACGTATCACGATACGCCGGTGCAAGCAACAACTCGGGCGTGATAAGCACGCCGCGCGTGTCTTGTTGCTCACTTCGATAGACGCGGTAGCCGGCTAGGTCGGTTTCAAGATTTATGGACCACGAGAGGTCCACGAGGACGGAACCGGGCGTGGCGCCGGGGAGCACAACGGCCACCAGATTTTGTGGAGCAGCGGGAGGAAAAGTATCGCGCGGGGAAACGATCGCGGGGACAGAATCCGAGGACTCCAGTGCGTTGCCATCCACGAGCACGACGCTTTTGACGATATAGGCGTACGTCTTGCCGAAGTCGAAAAGAGTGTCGCGGTAAGTGGCTTCGTCCGACGGTGCGAGCAAAGTGAGCGACGACTTCCATTTGGCTTTCGAGAAGTCGGCTGCGGCCGCTTCCGCCCAGGCAGGAAGGAGTTCGCCACGATAAATTCGGTAGCCGGAAAATGCGGTGAGCGGATCACCCCCGGACGTGCGCGTGGGAGCTGTCCAGCTCAACTCAATCGCGGGCTCGGTGACGCGCGCCTCCAGCTTCGCGATTGGCTCCGGCACGGGATAAACGCGGACAGAAACGGCGTTGGAATCTCCCGAAGCGCGCTTTTTGGAGGCTCGCGCCCGGATGACGTAGACGAGCGTTCCCCCGGGGTGCGCACGGGTTTCCACGGGCGCGATAGGGTCGATGAATTTCACGTGCCCTTCCGCGACGTAATTCTCCACAAGCGAACCCGGAACCGTGTAAACGACACGCAATGACTTTGCGTCGGGCGAACCGTCGGGCTTCGGAGTGCCCCGGACAATTTCGATTGCAGGCGTCGATACCAGCCGATCGCCAGTGACCGTCTTCGTGGGCAATGTGAAAATAAGTTGCACGCCATCGCCGGCCTGACGCGCGGCAAGATCGGTCACCGCAGCGGGAATCGGTGGAGTAGGTGGAGTAGGCGCGCCGGGCGCACCACAACCGGCAGCGAGGAGAAATGCGAGCCCTGCAACTCGAAAAGCGAAACTCGCAAAGCGGGCGTGCTCCTTGTCGCGCGATACGGCGTTCCGCAAGTTTCGAATTTCCATTTTCGATTTTCGGAGTTTACAGGATATAGCGGCTCAAATCCTGATTCTTGACGATATCCGCAAGCTGTTTGGTCACGTACGCGGCATCAACCTTCACATTCTTTTTCTTCAGATCTGGCGCTTCAAAGGAAAGTTCATCAAGAACTTTTTCGAGGATGGTATGGAGGCGCCGCGCGCCGATGTTTTCGGTAGACTCGTTTACGCTGGTGGCAAAACGTGCGATCGCCGCGACGGCGTCCTCGGTAATGTTCAGCTTCACGCCTTCAGTCTCCAAGAGAGCCACGTACTGCTTGATGAGAGCGTTCTTCGGTTCCGTGAGAATACGTATGAAATCTTCTTCTTTTAACGATTGCAGTTCCACGCGAATCGGCAGGCGGCCTTGCAGTTCGGGGATGAGGTCCGACGGTTTTGTAACGTGGAAAGCACCCGCGGCGATGAACAAAATGTGATCGGTGCGAATCATCCCATAGCGTGTGTTGACGGTAGTGCCTTCTATGATCGGCAGAATATCCCGTTGAACGCCCTCCCGTGAAACATCCGGTCCGTGGCCGGATTCGCGCCCGGCGACTTTGTCGATCTCGTCGATAAAGATGATGCCCATCTGCTCGGCGCGCTCGACGGCAATACGCGTCACTTGATCCATGTCGAGCAGCTTGTTCTCTTCCTCTTGGATTAGATATTCGAACGCGTCGGCGACGGACATCTTGCGCTTTTTTTTCTGCTGCCCAAAAAGGCCGGAGAGGTTGGAGAACATGTCCTTCATATTCACGTCCATGTCCTCGACGCCTTGATTCGAAATGATTTCAAACGAAGGCATGGAACGTTCCCGGACTTCAAGGTCGACCATGCGTTGATCGAGTTTGCCTTCCCGAAGCTGGGCGCGGAGCTTTTCTCGTGTGCGCTGCGTTTGCTCGCGCTGCGCCGCGGCTTCCGCTTCCGTCGTGCCGGGCGCGGGCGGCGGTGATGGCGGAAGCAAGAGATCCAGAACGCGTTCTTCCGCGGCCTGTTCTGCGCGGTCAGCGACTTCATCGAGCTTTTCTTCGCGAACCATGTCGATGGAAGTCTCGACGAGATCGCGAACCATCGATTCCACATCGCGGCCCACGTAGCCGACTTCCGTGTATTTCGAGGCTTCGACTTTGACAAAGGGGCACCCGGCCAGACGCGCAAGCCGGCGTGCAATTTCTGTCTTGCCGACGCCCGTCGGACCAATCATCAAAATATTCTTGGGAAGCACGTCCTCGGCGATTTCCGGCGGAAGTTTCTGGCGGCGGACGCGATTGCGCAAGGCTACAGCGACAGCGCGCTTGGCCGCGTTTTGCCCGACGATGTATTTATCGAGCTCCACGACAATTTCGCGCGGAGTCATGTCGTCGAGCGCCGGGAGAAGCTGCTCTTCTTCTGCGGGCGCGGCGCCGTTCCCGCCCGGCATGAAAACAACTTCTTTATCGGTCTTGCTGCTCATGAAATGTCCAATCTCTTTGTCTACAAACTTCTTGTGTGCGATCCACTGTTGCGCAATTCGTTTGATGCGCGAAAACGGCCCGGCGTATTATCGCGCGACCTCTAGAGTTCTTCGACGGTAAAGTTCGCATTGGTATAAATACAAATCTCGCTGGCGATGCGCATCGCTTCCATGGCCAGGTCTTTCGCGCCCAGCTTCGAATGTTTGATCAAGGCGCGCGCCGCGGCCAGTGCATAAGTTCCGCCGGAGCCGATGGCGCACAAACCATCATCCGGCTCAATTACATCGCCGTTCCCGGAAAGCAGAAATGTGGATTTCGAATCGGCGACAATAAGCAGCGCCTCGAGATGCCGCAGCGCGCGATCCTTGCGCCACTCCTTGGCCAGCTCGACGGCGCCCTTCTGTAAATTGCCGGAGTGTTCCTGGAGTTTGCCCTCAAATCGCTCGAAGAGCGAAATTGCGTCAGCAGTCGAGCCGGCAAAACCCGCGATAACTTTGTCGTTGTAGAGCCGCCTGGTCTTCCGCGCCGTATGCTTCATCACATGATCGCCCATGGTCACCTGGCCATCGGCAATCAACACGGCCTTATTGTCTTTGCGCACGCACAAAACCGTAGTGCCATGCATCTGCGCACTTCCCTTGCTGTTACGCATCCATTCATTATACCGCGCTGGCGGCATTGTGCACCGCCGGGGCGTGCCAAACCATGCGAAGCACTCCGGGACAGCGAAACGCCTGCACTTCGCTTTTTTGTGCAATATTTCCCAGCTTCTAAGCGGGGGGTGGCTGGGTCGCCGCGGGAGGATTCTCTCCCTGAGGTTTTTCGTGGAAGGTCTGAAGATGATCCTGAAGGGCTTTTACATCCCTTCGCAATGTCTCAAGGCTTGCAGTTAGGCGGTCGACTTCCTTTTGTTTTTCTGCTTGCTGCTCCGCCGGAGCATCCAGCAACTCCTTTTGCAACTTAGTAAGAACCACGGTTTCTTCCTGAATATCATCCTGTGCGCTCTTCAGCATTTTCTGGGTTTCTTCGGGTGTGGCAGGCAGTTTGATATCCAGGGGTGTGTCCTTCTCGGATTTCCCGGCCGCTTTACGAGCGGCCTCCTTTGCAGCCGCTTCTGCTTCCTCAGCCTCCTTTGCCTCCTTTTCCACCTGATAGCTGTCGGCGGGTGTTCGCAGCACTACCACCTCATCGTTCGTCCAAACTTTGCGCCTCTTGACGGGCAGTGCGCCGATTGGTGGCGCTGAGTCGGAAGCAGGTTGCGAGCTCGGTGGAGGTGTCGTAGAAGGAGGAGGCGGCGGGGGCTGCTGTTGTGGCTGCGATTGCTGCTGTTCTTGCTGTTGGGCAATAACGGCCTCGCACCTCAATTGAGCCAAAAGAAGCGCAGCACCGAGAGCAAGACAGGATGCACCAAGCTTCCGAGAGGGCATATTGAGATTCATTCGATATCCTATTTTTACTGTCGAATTTCGTGGAAGGACAGAATTTTGTATGTCAACGGGGCTTGCGCCCGCTGGATCCAACCACAGTTGTAAACAAAGCCCCTGCCCACACTCCCAGACAGTGTATCGTTAAAAGTCGCGGGCCCCGGGTGTGGACCCGGCAGCAGATTCCCGGATGAATCGAGGGTTTGCGCAATCAGCGTTGCTCCGTTAAACGTGCCACCGGCGCCGTTTTCGCTTGTGGTCATCGTCCCCTTCCCGATGACCAAGACAATTCCGTTCCAATTGGAGCCCGAGGCATAAGTGAAATTACCGGTTACAAGAAGCAGTCCGTAGCCCGCCGGAATACTCGTACCCAAACTGAAATCGCCTTGGACCGCCACGGTCATCGGATTCGCGCTGGACATCGCCGAAGGCAGATCTGCCTCGGTCGCAGGCCCCGCGATGACAGCGTCCGCGTTTTGAATAATGGTCTGAGCAATTTGGTTCAGACCCTGCACGGTTTGCAGACTTGTAGCGAGTGTGACGCGGGCGATGCTGGGAGTAGAGCCCGTTCCAGTGAAGTTCACGGATTCGTTTGGACTTGAAGGAATTCCGCTCATTACATTGCCAACGTCAGGGTTATCGGGGACACCAACAGCATGCACAGGGTAAGGTACCGGACCCGAGGGAGCGCAAGCGCCGTCGCCTCCATCGCTGCTCCCCTGAACCACCCACGCAGAATGATCAGGGCTGTTGAAAACGTCCGAGTACCCGTCCAAAATCAGCGCTGCAGGGAAAGTAAGATTCACAGATACTGGGGCCACAAGATACTGCAAGATTTTCTGGGTTCCGTTAGGCAAAGCGGCGAGCGCCGTAATTTCCAGCGCTTGCACCGCACTGGAAGGTGGACTCATATTAACGATCAAGCTGGGCCACGGGTTGCCGGAAGTATTGATGTGGGCTGGATCATAAAAAATCGGTGTGCTGTTGTTATAGGATCCGCTGGCGTTCACCTGCAAGAAGAGAGACTGCTCGGTCGCGGCATTGATGCGGACCCACTTGAACATCGGCCCCGGTATGCCCTGAATATTGTTGTCCCAGACGGAATTGACGGATTGCCAGGACGCACTCGAGGCGGCCGTCCCAAACTCAGTCTGGTACTCGTTGTCATAATAAGTGTTACTTGAGTCCCAGGGGACGATGTTATCTCCCGATCCGCGATTGATGACGTAAATGGTCTGGCCCAACGGGAAAGTTGTGGTCGGAGAAATGTAGGAAGCACCAAAGTAATTCGGGTTCTTCGGAAGCAAGCGTCCACGCGCTTCCTCCAGGCCTGCGATGGCCGCATAGTACACGGTGGAAGATGTCCGGTAGTTCACGCCGAGCGCTGTTTCCGTCCCGGACGAAACTAGCAAAGCGATCGCCACGACACTAATCAATAGCAGGACGAAGATGGCGATCAGCAGTGCGATTCCATCTTCGGAACTGCGGTGCGTTTTGCGATCCTTCTTCATCCTTGCTCTTTGCCCTCGCTGCATGGGCCCTTTTTGAATCGGCCCTTATTGAATCGGATTGAGGCTGTGGCCTCGTCCATGCAATTCGATGAGCCGAACCTGGCCCGTCTGCGCATCCTTTGTGGGAGCCATGACGATCAGCGTAATCTCTACATCCGTGATGTTGAGCGGTGAATTGTACGATCCCGCCGAAGCGCACTGCTGAGTTCCGAATGGCGTGTAACAAAAGTAGTTGAAAACCGGCACGGGATTCCCGCCGGGAAACATGTTCGGGTAGACTGCCTGGAAAGCCGCAATTTGTGCCGATGATACATTGTTCATCACATTCTGAACGTAGGGAACGAAAGAGAGCGCCGTGGTCGTCTCAGGGTCCGCGGAGACAACTTTATAAGTCTGGCTACGGGACAAGATGTTCCCCTGCAGCCGATAGCGAGTCCATTCGACGCCATCGGTGTGCCAATAGTCCACGTCCCTTTCGACGATCAAATCAAAATCTCCGGGTGTGGTGCACGTCCCGCCGCCTCCCGTTCCGATCAGGCATGGCGAGCTGGAGAGATAGCCGGGGTCCCAGGCGACCGGAGTGATTGCATATAGATTCTTCGCCGGGACATTGGGGTTGAACGAAAACATGTTTTGCGAAGGATAAGCCGAGCCATTCACATCTCGAACCATTTCATCCAGACCGAAGCGCGCTTCTTGAAAGGAATTCAACACCTGGGATTCCGTCTGATAGCGTTGCTGCGCTAGAGAGAGAAGCGCGAACGCGGCGCTGCAAAGCAAGATAAATATCACCGCCGCGATCATCATCTCGATGAGCGAGAAGCCCTGTTCACACCGCGTTTGATGAGCGCGTTTCATTTCGAAAGTATCGTGTCAAGCGTGACCGGCCTATAGATTCCGTTGCCACCTTTTTTCCTTGCTCCCAAGATGAACCGTTTGGAGGTGACCATGCCGCCTGAGTTCGTCGTGGTGATCACCGCCCACCGGACGTCGTAAACCAAGCCAAATGGATCGTTCGGATCCTGATAGATGAAGCTGTAGTTCGCCACCCCAGTCGACGGGCTAAAATCGATTACAAGCTGGTTGTAGTACACCACGACGGGATTGCCGATGACTGTGTTTGATGGCTGTGTCGGGTCTCCGAGATAACAAGTGAAGGTTTGCGCGTCGATGGTTTCGGTGAAGGCCGGCGGGCTAATCGACATATTGAGCGGCTGGCTCAGGAATTGGTCCATCTGGCGTTGCGCGAACACCAGAGCCGAAGAGTCGTTACGATTCGCCGAGTTGGAACCAATCGAAGCGGGCACCAATTGCGCGACGGCCACAATGCCCACTAACATAATGACAATGGCGATGAGAACTTCCGTAAGCGTGAATCCGCGCTGATTCCCCCAATCCTTCCGACACCTCTTTCGATCATGAGGATTCTTCATCGCTTTATCCTGCAAGATACATCAACTGACTCGTTGCCAATTTCCGGCGGATGACGAAGTCCACACCTGCACGGCGCCGGAAGGCATCGTAATAATTGCTCGGTAACCGGAGTTTGCGTCGTTGGGGTTGCCGATGTAGAGCGCGTAGACCGCCGATCCCGCGTCTATGACGCCGCGTTGGTCGTACGTAATGCTCGTGTTGGATCCCGAGAGAACCACCCAGGAGTAGCCCGAAAAACCAGGCCCCAAAGTGGCCGTGATCGGGGCAGGATTGGGGACCGAGCCGGCAGGCAAAAGAGTGAAGCTCCCGCCGATGAACATTTGCGGTTCCCCACCGTCGGGTATTCCGTTGCCATTTGAATCCACCCAAACCAACCAATTGGCACCGCTCTGCGCGATCTGGCAGCTCACCTTCGTGTTCTGCCGAATGGCATCGAATTTCGCAAATTTGAGCATCCCCGCCAACTGCGAAGCACTGGAATTGAGCTGATAGGCTTGCAACGAGCGCACTACTACAGGTATGGCTAGAGTTGTAATTACAAGGAGCACGGCCAAAGACAGCACGAGCTCCACTAAACTAAAGCCATTTCGTGGGCTTCGACGTGGGGACACGAACTTGGCATTCAGTATCATTTTGGAACGACACCCGTCAGACCCGCTCCGGCCGCTGCCTGAGAGCACGCCTAACCTACTAAGACTATTACATTTTATCAACAAAATCCCATAGAGCGTGGGTACCCAAATCGGAGCAACCATAGCACTAGTTAATGGCAGTACTGCCCTCCCGGCCCGAGTAAAAGCCCAGTGATGGGCTGCAGGGAACCGCCTCGGCCCCTCCGACAACCACGCAGGGTAAATCCTTCACAGCGTCCTTCTTTCCCGCTATCCCCTTACAAATAAAACGCTTATCAAACTTGTCTCACGCAGAAAAAAAGGCTGCGCACGCCGTCCGGCATCCGCAGTGGCGCGAAAACAGCAGCCTGTCGCCAGTTCCTTCGGCTCGACCGACCTAAGCAGTCAGGCGGGGTTGGCTGTGCCTTAGTTATTAAAGTTCTTAGACTTATTGGCACCGGCGTCGGCGCTCTTCTTCTGGAGAGAGGACCTGTCGAAGTAGTCGCTCGGGAATCCGGGATTGTATCTGCAGGTATTGTAAAAAAATTGCGACGCTCTGCGGCCGTTGTGATCCTTCGTGATTTGCATCGGAGTCCACACAGTATCTTTCAACTGGTAGTTCGTATAGATGGTAACGTCCTCATCGCGTTCCTGGGTTTCTTCGTTCTTGGTGATCACCTCACTTCGCACTAGAAGGCGCGTGTTGTGGTCCACGGCGAGTCGAAACTTCCGTTCCTCGCTGTCGGTCAATTCCACCCATTCCACTTCTTTCAAATCGACGGTATCGCTGCCCCCAAAGCGGTAAAGCCAACCCGGCTCCTTGAGTCGCACTCTCAACACGTTGTCGATGTTGCGTTTGACCTGTTCCTGAAACTCAGACATGGAAGTAACCGGCAGTTCCGTGATCCCGCCGCGGTCGAGCGTCCAGCCGCGATCGCCGTTATACAACACAATGATGGCGCCGCCATGCGACCAGTCCAGGCCTTCCACGCCGATCACCGTGTTTAGGATGCTCTTCAGATTGTGGCTCTTCGCCGAATACTCCAAGCGCTCTTTATCCGGCCAGCGGCGCGCTTCAGTGAAGCCCACATATCCCATGACCGCTCCGTTATGGCCGAATTGGGCGCGCGTGCCTTGGCACTCGCCTTCGACGGCTTGGGTGTAGCCTGCGCCCCCGCGGGCATTGATCAGGTCGCTAAGAATCTGTTTGGCTTTCGCGGCGCTCTGCTCCGGCATCAGCGAGTCGGGATTCTGCGCGACAGCGCGCAACGCAAATGCTGCGCTGACAAGCAATCCTGCAACCGCAAACTGAACAAGCTTCAACCGCACAAGACCGATCCTCCGTTTACATTGATGATCTCTCCCGTGAGGAAGTTGGCCAGGTCTGACGCCAGAAAGAGAATTGGACCAGCGATTTCCTCCGCGGTAGCGGGTCGCCCCAGCGGAATCGCCGCGGCGACCGCTTTCACTCCGGCTTTCGTCTGAATGACGGGATTCGACATGTCCGTCGCGACCCATCCCGGAGCG
>DATFZQ010000070.1:0-130130 GCA_035314345.1 Candidatus Acidiferrum sp. | reverse complement strand
CTGTGTTATCCCCAGCCTGGAGTTCTCGCATCTGAGGTGCTTAACCAGATCCTTCCAAAAATACAGGAATTTCAGAAAAATCTCCCGCCGGGTTATCAGCTCCGCATTGGTGGCGAACGGGCCAAACAAATCGACGGATTCGACAATCTCAAACTCGTCCTGTTGATCTCTTTACTTGGCATTTACCTGGCGCTGCTCGTTCAATTCAATAATGCGGTGAAACCTCTTCTGGTATTCGCCGCTGCTCCCTACGGAGTGATTGGCTCTCTGATCGCCCTCTCGGTAATGCATACGCCGTTTGGATTTATGGCCTTTCTGGGCATTGCCAGCTTAATCGGAGTGATCGTAAGCCACGTCATCGTACTCTTCGATTTCATCGAGGAAATGCATGAGAAAGGGGAGCCTCTGGAGCAGGCCCTTCCGGACGCAGGCATCCAGCGTATCCGGCCCGTAATGATCACTGTACTAGCGACCATCTTGGCGCTTTGCCCACTGGCGCTTGAAGGAGGGCCCCTGTGGAAGCCTCTTTGTTATGCACAGATAGGCGGGCTTGCCGTGGCAACGTTCATCACGTTGCTTCTGGTGCCCGTCCTTTACAGCATCTTCGTACTCGACCTGAAAATCATTCGCTGGGAAACGAAGCAACCCGCGGCTGAGACTGAAGCTCGCCCAGCCCCTGAAATGGCGCCACACACCAGCTGATGACAAAGGTCAGTTGGTTTGTCAAGCTTTGCTCGCTCGACTGGGGTATAACGGCCATGGGAAAGACGCTCGAATGAAACAGTGAGCATGTTTAGTTCGTTGAAGGCTTTTGCGATGATTCTTTTCAATCAAGTGGCCGCGGCTGTTCTTCTGCTGAGTCTTACACTCTGCTTGCAGTGCGCCGGCGTAACTACGCTCATCGAGTGGCTAAAGCGTGTTCTGACCAAGGACATTCACAAGCATGGGCCAGTTTACTCGGCCACTCTGGTAGTGAAATCGACGGTCGCAATTATAATTCTGCACGGGCTCGTGATTCTTCTGTGGGCCAGTTTCTACCGGACGCGTTGCTTCCCGTCGTGGGAGCTCGCCTTTTACTTCTCCGCGAGCAGCTATTCCACTGTGGGATATGGTGATCTGATTCTCCCATCTAACTGGCGACTCTTAGGGCCTCTGGAGGCGATCACCGGTGTGTTAATGTCTGGAATATCGGTCAGTGTTCTGTTTGCTCTCGTCACCCGGTTGCTCGATCGAGACACACCATCTTCGCTTACGAATTCAACTGGACAAAGCCATGCCTAACGTCAATATCAAGACTCCGGATTGGCTTCGCCAGATGGAAAGCATCCTTGAAGAGCTCAACGAGGGAGTGGTCATTGTCGATGATCAGCTTCGTGTAGTTTTCGCCAACGAAGCACTGATCCGGATGGGACAGTACCAACGTGGGGAGATCGAAGGCCGAACTCCGGAAGCGATCTTCCCGGCGACAGATATTCCGTACATCATGCGACAGCATGAATCAGGCCACCGCTACGGGCGCAGTCGAAGTGAGTTCTACCTGCCTCGCAAAAACGGCGAGAAGATCCCGGCCATCTTCAGCGGGCGAGTAATTCAGGCCCCGGACGGACAGGAATACGTCCTGCTTATCGTGACCGACATCAGCGCACAGAAGCGCGTCGAGGAGCAACTTCGCGAATCCAACGCCCAACTCGAACAGCGGCAGATGGAAATTGAGGCCGAACTCTCACTCGCTGCTCGTGTTCAACAATCGCTTGCACCACAAAGCCTGGTTTGGAACAATGTCTCGGTCGAGACTTACTACAATCCCGCGCGCACCATTGGCGGTGACTTCGGCGTGGTTTTTCCACACAGCGATGAGGTTCTAACCGTCCTCATGTGCGACGTGTCGGGCCACGGCATCGGTGCGGCGCTGATGGCCAACCGGATTTACTCCGAAACATTGCATCAGCTCGAACGAAAGGTGGGGCCGGGTACATTGCTGCGGCACGTCCACGACTTTGTGCATGACCGTATTGCGACGGACGGTTTTTATTTCACAATGGCTGCGGTACGTTTCAGTCAGCGTGGGCGGCGCATGGCTTTTGCTGCCGCAGGCCATCCACCCGCAATGCTCGCTTCGAAAGGGCACGTCCGTCTGCTCGATTCGCAAAACGGCATCCTTGGCTGTCTTTCCGAGACAGCACCATCCAACTCCGTGGACGAGATTAGCCTCGAGCCCGGCGACCGTCTGGTTCTCTACACCGACGGCCTCGTCGAGGTCTTTAATAATCGCGACGATATGCTGGGCGTCGACGGCTTTGCACGATTGGTCCTCGATTCGGCAAAGCTTCCATTGCCGGAAATGCGGCAAGCGGTCCTCGACGGCGTGGCTGCCTGGAGGCATGGCCCTCTCGCCGACGATGTGTCCCTGGTCATCGTCGAAGTTCGCTAGTTCCGTGGTTTGGCTCTGGGCGGAATGGCGCGTTGGTTCATGATAACGCGCAACAATCCACCCCACTCGAAGCGCCCGGGAGTCCTTTTCGGTGACGACAGGGTCAAGCCCAAGTCTGTTGACTTCAAGGTTTGTTTTCTTTTTACTACTTTTACTAAAGGTTGTCGAAGCCGGCCTTTCTAAGGGCCAAAAGCAGCTATCAGCAATTGAAAGCGCCGGGCGCCAACCAACTGGAAAAGCACGGGTTCCTTTGTTCTTGCCGCGTTTTCGAAGTTTCTGCCAGACAATACCACTTTCTCCGACACTCTTCTCAAAGGACGCTAGGAAAGCTCAGTTCCTGTGCCCGTTCGACCCGCCGAGTTCTCATCCATAATGGCTTCCTAATCCCAAACGACGGTTCCCTAGACCGTTGCAGCAAATTTTCGAAAAGCAGCCTGTGCTACGCAAAAACTCCATCCGGGCGATTTTCAACGTAATGCAACATTGTTACATCCTGCTGACCAGGTTAGTGGGCCCTCCGTCTCGGCTTCTTGAATGTTGATGATTTCAAAGGCATTCGCGCCAGATAGCATTCTCGGGAGGGACAGTTGCAAGAGCTACCGTTGGCTGTGCTTTCCGCTTGTGCAACGGGTACCGAACTTGGGCCTAGCGCCTCAGGCACTGAGACCCTAAGCGAAGCGTTGCTCCGAGCCGGCGTTCCAAACGTTGTCGCCAGTCGCTGGAACGTTGACTCGGAAGCAACACAATTGCTCATGAATCGTTTCTACCGACAGTTGCTCGCCGGCCACGCGGTTAGCCGTGCATGCGGGAATGCCGATAGGCTCCCTCAGAGAAGAACGAGACCACGGCGAATTCCGATAGAGACAGCTTCGGTGCGGCTCCCCGCGCCGAGCTTGCCCAGAATTGAGGCCACGTGAAATTTGACAGTGTGCTCAGAGATTGATAGCCGCCCGGCGATTTCCTTATTCGCCAGACCACTTGCGAGCATTTGAAACACTTCGTTCTCGCGAGGAGTAAGCGGCTCAGCGAGTTCTGCGATTGGGCGAGACCTCGTCTCTGCTTCCTGGAACACACCGGCGACTTCCGTAGGATGCATGACAATGAGTCCCGCGGACGCGGCCACAAGGGCAGCGACTAGTTGTTCCGAGGTTATAGTGCTGGGCAGGAGAGCGCGGATGCCCGCTCGCAGCACTTCGGCCAACCATCGGGGCTCAGAACGATCTGAAAGAACTACGATAGTGGCGTCGGAGGCAAGCTCGGATCCCGCGAGAGAATCAATCACCGCTTCTAACTGTTCTCCGGATGCCTCGACGAGAACAATGTCCACTGCGGTGTCAGACCATTGACCGGCAAGCGACTCGACATCGGCTGCACTGCCGACTACCTCCACATTCCGGTCCGCGAGTAGACTGTGCAGGCCCGCACGAGCGAGCGGGGAAGCCGCGACGATGAACACACGAATCACGCTGCCACGGAACTCCTCCGTGCGGTCTGACCACCCAGCTGCACCGTCACGCGGCGGACACGCGAATAATCACCACGCAGAAATTCAAGTCGAAGCAGGCGCGGACCAGAACCTTCGAGGGCTTGCGAGAGGTCACCAGGTGATCTGAAGGCTTTTTGTGAAGTGCCCAGCAAAATATCGCCTGGCAAAAGAGACGCAGCAGAAGCCGCACTGCGGGGTTCGACTTCCAGGAGCACCAGGCCAAAGGTTTGCCCGTTGTCGCCGGCCGAGTTAGGTCGGGGAATTTTCACCGGATGAATGGTCACTCCAAGCCAGGCGTCTGACGGACCAGAGGAAAGAAAATCCCGAATAATGTTACTTGGAATCGCTAGCGCGAGGCGCCCCGCGACCATGGTGTTGATCCCAATCAAGTGCCCACGAGCGTCCGCAAGGGGCCCGCCGGAGTTGCCCGGGGCCAGGCGGACATCGGCCTGCACCCAGCATTGTGAACCGAGCCCTCGCAGAGGGCCGACCGCATGAATTACTCCGGTTGTGAGAGCGCCGATGAATCCCAAGGGATTGCCGACGGCGATCGCGAGTTCGCCAGGGTGAACCTGTGATGAGTCCCCCACTAATGCTGAGGGGAGGTTCGTTGCCTCGATGGAAAGGACAGCAAGGTCCCGCCGAGGATCTCGTGATGCGACCGTCGCATCAAACTCGCGTCCGTCCCAAAGTTGAAGACCGAGGCGCGGGCCCCTCGCCACATGAGCATTGGTGATAATCCTGCCGTCGCTCGACAAGATGACGCCGGAACCGCTGCCACGGCCTCCAGCGTGAATGAGCACAGTAGAGCGGCGGAGTTTCTCCGCGATTTCGCCGAATCCGATAATCGCCATCTTATGCTCCTCCGTGCGGGCGTTCCGCTACTATGATGCTCCGCTCCTGAACGGAGCCGCCACGAACGTATTTCAGCGGGAGTGATTTGCCGATCGCGTCTCCAGTAAGAAGAGCCTGAACGTCTTCAAGCCGAGTTAGAGTGTGGCCGCCGAGTGACACGAGAATATCCCCGATGACGATCCCAGCCTTGTCGGCGGGGCCGTCAGGGTGTAGTTCGAGAACGATTACGGCGCTCTTCTCGTTTCGCTGCAATGTTTCACGAAGGGCATTCGGTAAGCGCACCGACTGCAAGCCGACACCAAGATATCCTTGGGGAATGCGCCCTTTCTTCAGAAGCGTGTCAGTAATCTTGTCAATGACCGAAACTGGAACCGCAATCGCACCGAAACGCGCAAAGCGTGGAGTCGCCAAACCGACTGCCTTACCATGGGCGTCGATCACAACGCCGCCTACCGCGGTGGGCTGCAACCCGATGTCGAGTCGGACGTAGGGAGAGAGCGACGCCCCAGTCCAAGAGCGCCGCTCCGTGGCAACAAGGCTGACGACTCCGAGTGCAGCTACGGGCCCACTCACACGCGTCCGGCCCACAACCAGAGCGAGACTCCCCGCCTTCACCACGGCCACCTCACCGAATTCCGTTACCGCGGAATCGGCCTCCTCGCACTGCAGGACTGCCAGATCTGTTGAGGGGTCGCGGCCAGCAAGGGTTGCCGGCACGACGCGGCCATTCGGCAGGGTCACCTGAATTTCTTCGTCGCGGCGCAGTGCGTGCTCGGACGTGACGATCACTCCGGCACGCCACACGATTCCGCTGGAAGAGCCGCTCGTCTCAGTGTGGATAGCCACCACGCTGGCTGCGGCGCGTTCTGTTGCCAGCGCCAGAGCGTTTGAAAGCTCGATAAGTTCTTTAGACATGTTCCATCCTCCAGGCTCAAGATCCCACAGAAGAGCCGGCGTCTACATCAACCGAATGGCTAGGTCTGAACCTGGAAGTTCGGCTAGTTCTCTGTGCCGAGCCCATCGGAGTGTGCCGAACGCCGGAGTTGGTCACCGTGGAGAACGGTCTTGTTACATCCGTCGAGCTGTTTTTCGATGTCCGGCCTTTTGAAAAAACTCGCACAGATTCAGAAGCAGGGGAAATAGCTCCCGGTCGTCACTGTTGGACGACGGTTTCCAAGACCGTTGTAGCGAATTTGCGAAGAGCCTAGCCCAATTGTTCGCTGCGACTGGCCTTCATCTGCGTTGACATTGTTGTGACAGCACGACAGCAATCGATGCAGATTGAGCCGAATAACACCACGACCTTTGGGCTTCAACCGAATGCTTGGCACGAATCGGCCGCCTCTACGAGCTTCAGAATGGTGGTTCGCCTCTTTGATGCATCTGTGTTAGGATAAATCTCGCATGAGCGCGCTGATTTTTATGGGCGGTTTATGGGCGGTTCTTCCAGGAAGAACTGCTATCGTAGGCAATCCAGGCGAACTGTGCGCTGTATGCGAAACTTGCAAAGGCATTGTTTGCAAGGTTTTACGGTAAGTCGTTGATTCCACGGCTGGGGACGTAGTTCAGTTGGTTAGAACGCTGCCCTGTCGCTGGTTAGAGTCCCACACTGTCACGGCCGAGTGAAGCCCGGGTCTGATCGCTGGGCTTGCCGGACGCGGAGGCAAGCAAGCAGCCAGGCGCATTGTCACTGCTTTGCCCGATCTCTTCATATTCCGTTACCATACTTACTCAATGTTCGTCACTTCCGACTCATTCCTGGCTCTCCGTTATCCCACTCGGTTAATCCGCCCAAGTTCGAAACTCCCTTGCACGGAGCATGTGCTCTAAGTGAGGTGCCAACCGCCAAGTTAGCTTCTCGCTTCACTTCCGC
Organism: Candidatus Acidiferrum sp.; assembly: GCA_035314345.1. Lineage (GTDB taxonomy): Bacteria > Acidobacteriota > Terriglobia > Acidiferrales > UBA7541 > Acidiferrum. Next base: position 123,485 of record DATFZQ010000070.1, on the reverse strand, counting down.
CGCTTTCGATTCTGACGACCTGGCCGGGCTCGATGGACTCGAGGTGAGCGAGGCAAGCGGGCATGAGAGGAACGAGGTCTTCCAAGAGGACGGATTTACCACAGAAAATAATCACCGCAATCTTCCGATGTCCGAGGTTCTGCTGGTATTCAAATCCGCGATCCACAGTCAGGAGAACGTCGAACTTCGCGGTCTCAGCTGCGGTCAAGAGCTGACCGTTCTCAAGTCCCGCGAAGCCAGCATACCGGGCGGTTTGACATTCGTGCCCGGCGAGATAGTTGCGCAGTACTTCGCTCACACACTCGTCGAGGAGGACGCGCATTTCATGCCTGGGCCGACAGCAGCTGTTGAGCTTCCTCCAGCGCGGCGACGGCCATCTCGCGTGAAACGGTCGGATACCCTTCGACAAATTCTTCAAGCGTGTGGCCGCGCTCCAGGGAATCGAACAAAAGTTGGAGGGGTACTCGCGTCCCACGAAAAACCGGAGTTCCGCTCAGGATATTTGGATTTTTGACGATCACGCTGTCCCCGGAACTCATAAGATCTCCATAACGGACAGTATAGCACTCTCTTCGGGCAGCCGAGATTTGCTCGCGGGTGCACGACCGAACCTTCAGACTGGTCGTTCGCCTCTTTGAGGGCAATCCACAATGGCCAATACTGCGCCTGCATGTGGACAGTGTCGTCACTGCCGTGAACGCGGCGAGGCCGGGCAGTTACACGGAAGTCGAAATACCGGAACAATGACACAGGCACCGCCGCTCTCTTCCTAGTTCGTCTCTCGCAGCACTCTACCTTTGTACCGGTTCCGCATCAGCGCACTGATTCTTACTGGCGGTTTACGGGCGCTTCTTCCAAAAAAACTGCTATGGGAGGCAACTCAGGGGACAGTCAGTTGGTTAGAATCCCACACTGTCACGGCCAATTCCCTCCCCCCGCTCGTCATTTCGCTAAAGAAGTGACGCGTGGTTTGTGCGTATCCACTGCTCAACGTCTTGCTGCAAACTCTGCGCAATCCCGATCATCTCACCGACTTCGCGATGGGAGATTCCGCCGCCAATGTCGTAGCTGCTCACGTTTCTCTTTTTCCGGAACGCATCGAAGGCGCGGATGAACTTCGCATCTTTCCCTAAGGTCAGTTCCAGTGATTGAATGACCCGGTAGTGATGATCCTCGCGGGACGCGCGATACCCAGCGGCCGCAAGGGCCGCCGTCGCGGCCTGCAATGTCGCGTTGTAAGCGATCGCGAACCGCCAATCGTCCGACACGTCTTTCGCTTGGCTGTCTTTCAGGTCCCGCGCCACAATTCCGAGCAGGTTGCCGATCTCCTGCTTGCTGCTCTTGTGCGCGACGAGCCAGCCGTTATTGACCCAGTCGGCGAAACTCACGCTCGTCTCCAATCACAAAGAGTTTCTTTTCCTTCGCCACGCTTGAAAGAAAGTGATTCTTGGCTGCGAGCTTTTCGCGAAATTCGCGGGGACCGAAGACGGTTGGATTCACCTCCCGGCCCAGTTTCCGTTCGATCTCGCTGAGGGCGGCCACCACGTCCTGGAAACTCACGTTGCCCACGACCATCAGATCCACGTCGCTCGATGCCTTTTCCTCGCCTCGCGCAATCGAACCGTACACAAACGCAAGTTTAACTCGGTCCGCCAATCGAGCGAGTCCTTCCTGCAGAGTGTCTCGTATTCCGGACGTCTTCGCGAGAATGCTTTTCAATTCTTCGAAAATCGGATTCTCACGATTCGCGCGGTAATAAACCTGGTTCCCGCGGCGAAGCCTGTGGAGAAGCCCGGCGTCCGTCAATTGTCCGAGTTCTCGCTGCGTGGCTCCAATCCCTGTTCCGGCGCGACGTGCAATTTCGCGCAGATAGAATTGTTCGTCAGCGTGGCCATAGAGCAGGGCAAGGATCGACCTTCGGCTTTGGCCGAAGAGGACTTTCGACAGCGATAGGACCTGTGTACCCATTCCAGGTACAACTGTACCTATATTGGGTACGATTGACAACATCTTTGACATCTTTGGATTGAATAGAACAAGCCGCCCTGTCGTTGGTTAGAGTCTCAGACTGTGACGGTCGACCCTCAGAATCCGCTCCCTCACCCCACTTCAATCACTTTGAGTTGGACCTCCCCCCTGTTTCGCAGTGGGTCGCAGACCGGACTCGAACTCGTGGTAGTTCATCTGGATTTTTGCATACCGCTATATTTTGTGGTGTCAGACGCGATACACGATCAACTGTCGTAGTAACGGCCGTTAACTTCCTCTCCGATGACGGCGAAGTCGGACTTTGAGGTGTTCAGCGAATCGGACTTCCAGGAAAACCCGACAGACGGCACCTCGACTTGTGCCTCGAGTTGACACGAGGCTCGAGTGCCAATGAACCGGAAGTGCTTGGATGGGTCCTCATATCTCACCGGCTCGCCCGTTGATTTCCAGACCATTTTGAACGTCATTCGTGCGGGAGTGGCTATTGAATCCAACGCCGGCCAGCGTGGCTGATCGACAACGGGGACGTTCTGCATTTCCAGTGTGAAGGTGTTGCCATCCGGACTAATCGTCAGACCACGCTCCGGAACGGGAACGACCCAATAGAGTCCAGACGGCGCAATGGGGGGGTGAAAATCGTGTATCTGATTGGCGGGGACCGCCGGTCCCCGGAACAACGTTAGTCATATATGTGTGAAGACGCCTTGTTGTGCAGCTCGCGCGCCCCAAAACTCTCCCTGCATCACGCCGTAGTCGGTCGTAGGACTGCCAAAAGCGATACGGTTTCCTTGGTTGTCGGTGCCCACCCCGGTGAAGGTGCTGCACCGGGCGACTCGACCTTTGAAATGATAGATATGCGAAGGCTCGAGGTTTGCGCCTGCCGGCTGATTGTGGCTGCCATTCTTGTCTAGCCAAGGAATTGGGTAGGGATCGGTGCCGCCGTTCGCAGTCATCGCTTGTTGATCAAGCAACGAAGAATTCCCGGAACGTACTGCAAGTGGGAATATGGCCAACGCGCTCGATTTCAGGATATCTCTGCGACTGTGGCGTCTGCGCGAATCGGTAAGCGGGTCCATCGATGCACCTTCGATAAGCGAAATAACTTCACGAGCATAATAGCCCCTCCAGCGGGAGCGGCAACAAATCGTGGCATTCCTTCGGGATGGCGGCCATCGTAGGGCGCGACCCCATTTAGAGTTCTCCACCATGCCCATACCAACCGAACCCATCGGCAGCATCCCTCGCCCATCTCAACTCTCAGCCGCCGCAGCCGATTTCTCCGCCGGCCATATGTCTCCCGAGCGATTCGAATCCGCACAAGACTCTGCCTTGCGCGACACCATCTCCCTCTTCGAACAAACCGGCTCCCCAGTTATCACCAACGGTGAACAAACCAAACCCAGCTTCGCCACCTATCCGCTCTCTGGCCTGACCAATCTCGCGCCGGATGGCGTTGTGATCCCGTTCGCCGACTGCCATAAGCGCCAACTTCCCTAACTCACGGCCGGTCCTTTCCGCTATGCCGTACGCGCTGTTTCGCGAATTTGCTATCGGCATGAACATCGTCGCCGACCTGGAGCGCGCCAAGTCCGATGTAAAACCGCGAAACAGCTGCTGCATATTCCTTCGAAGACCTATCGGGGAGCTTATTGCGATTGCTACAGGCAGACAAGCCGATGGACAGTATGAGGCAGAGAAAAACGAACCTCCTAGAGCGCGCGGTGCACGCAGATCCGAGTATCCTGCCGGTTGTCTTTTTGTCTTGATCCTTGGTGGTCTGGAAATAGCATTTGAGGGCATTTGACCACCTGGATAAGCTCTGCGCTCGGTCGTTTCGGGCCGGGCTTCCGACGACGTTTCGGGCAGAACAGCATCCGGTACTTTCGCTTGCTCATGGCTTTGTGAAGGGCTAGTAGTGTCGAAGGCTTCAGTACAATTGCGGCACGGAGCAGACGAGTTGGATGCACCCAGAGAGCCAGCAAGCCGGCAAGGATGCGGTCCGACGAGGGCAGGTTGGGCGATCGATGCCGGGAGCGATTCACGATTAGCAGTTGGTGCTTGAACGTTCCCTATCAGTCAAAAGGACGTGGTCGGGTGCCAGGGTGACGTGAAGAAGCTTTAGCACTAGGGGTGTATCACTTTTCCCGCTCCTATAGGCTAAGAACGAGATCAAGACGGTCGTACACGTCGGCTCAACACCGCACTTACTGGAAGTTTGTGACAACGATTTGCGCCACTTTCTTCGCGAAGTCGAACGTGGCTCTCAGGTTGCCGCCGATAAACCGCACGTTGCCCGTGACATCTTGAGCGAGCTCGGATTTGCCGGCCTTTTCCGTAAACAGGCAGTGCACCTTGATCTGAGTGGCACCGGCAACTGTGGTCACCTGTCGCTTTCCCTCGCTGCCCTTCTTGAACCCGTACACGTTGCTGTGAAGGATCACGAGGTCGGCAGCGTTGGCTGCAGCCGTGTCTCCGTCGCGGTACACGTGCTGAAACTTGTTGGTCTTTTGCACCTGTTCGATCAGGTTCTCATAGAGCGCCAGTTGAAATTCAACGGGAAGCTTTACTTCGTCGGACTGGACCATCAGAATCTGGATCGAGGACGCTTGAATCTTTGCCTGCGCCTTGTCTTGCGCCAATGCCGTGCTCCCCGTGAAGTGGAGCACTAGGGCGAGTGGCAGCAGGGCGCTCAAATAGCCGATCAACTTCATTGCTTTTTCTCCTTCGGCTTTGCCTGCGCCTCCGCTTCCACTTCAACGGGAACGCTCGTTTTTGCACCCTGGCTCAGTAGGGCCTTCTTTGCATCGAGCGCATTGCCTTCCGGCAGAGTGAAGATCGCCCCATGGACGCCGCCGGATGGATCGAGATACTCGATCGAGAGGGTGTCAATCTTGGTTCGGAACAGGCTTAGGAACCTTCCGGCTCCGTACGGCGCGAACATCGTGAGCGTGCCAACGGTTCCACCGATGGTGCGCTCGGTGTCCTTGCCTGTCATCACTTCCTGGATCGTGGCGGCCGGCACAACTACTTTTTTCTTCCCCTTCGTGAACACGAGAGACGCATTTTCGACGGCGAGAGTTCCGGTGACGTTATGCTTCAAACCCTCGAGTCCGAGGACTTGTTTTGTGTCAGCGAACGACATAACGTTGCCGGTCTTTGCGTCTTGGGCGAGGCAGGGCACGGCCAGCGAGCTGACTCCCATCGAGACCACCGTGGCAGCAAACAGAATCGTAAGCGCCCGGAACATTTTCATATTCGATTTCTCCTCATCTAGGCGGGAATTTCCGATTTGGACATCTGTTTCGTGCATCGTACGCTCCTCCTGCCCACGACACAACGAATTTGACACGAATGTCAACGCAAAGTAGAAATGTCCGGTTTCTAGCAAGATAGAAATGTCCGCTTCCACGGTCTTCTCCAGGGGTGTTCTGCAGGCACATGGTATTTGGGTTTGATTTTGTTTTGGGGTTTCGGTCTTTGTTCCGCAAGTCCTGGAGGCCGTAGGCCGGAAGGACTTGCGGGCGGCCGCACCGCTTCGGGGCAGGCCCGCAGGTGCAGATAGCGGCCGCGGTAGCGCAACCAGTGACTTCCGTCTAACCGCCGTTCGATCTCCACCGCCGCTCCGCGAAGCCCCGCACAAACTTCTTCCCGCAGTACTCCCCAGCGATTTCCATCCCAGCTGACGGTGTGATCCTCGGCCACCCTACGGGCCACGCGCACACTCAGGATCTCTTCCAGGTGCTGTTCCCGCCCCAGTTGTCGATGGGCATTGCGGGCATTCCGCGGTGTCACGGTAAAACGCTGCTCCCACTCAGGAAGAAAGCGCGTCTCCAGGAAATGATTCGCTCCCAGGATGCTGTCGATTCCCGCCAAGCGCATCTCTTTCACCAGACGATCCTGTAGCGTTTCAAACAACCTCTCGATACGCCCTTTCACTTGCGGACTGTGGGCTGCGATCCATTCGATCCCCAGTTCGTGCAAGGCTCGCCCAAACTGCGTGCGCAGCGGATCTCCCCGCAGTTGTTCCGCAAGCGGCTGCGGCCCGGCCTTTCGAAAAATGCTGACTCGATTTGCCCGCCCTTGCGAAGTAAGCCGGCCAACCATTACAAACTACCTCCGCGTTCTTGAGGCAACGTTTGTCGCACATGTCGTTCGGCCATTCAGCACTCGCGGGCCCACGGAGATAGTCGCCGCGCCTAAAGTCTATGGCTTCGATACCGGTTTCATTTGTTACTACCGTGGCTGGCAGGACTTGCGGGATGACGACCTTGGGACGCTTTGGGAGCATTTCGTACTGAATGAAATTATGGCTCGCGCGCAGAGTCGGGAAGTGTTCTATTGGCGAGACAAGCGCGGGCACGAGATTGACTTTGTAATCGCGACCCACCGAAAGAGACCAGTAGCCATCGAGTGCAAGTGGTCTGCGAACAATTTCGATCCCACAAACCTCGTTGCATTCCGTTACCAACATCCGGAAGGCGACAACCTCGTCATCGCTCACGATGTGGAGCGTGCTTTCACCCGCAGCTATGGTGACTTGAGAGTGCGCTTTGATTGCCTTCGGTCTTTCGCTGATTCGATTTCTTTGTAGCCCATTTGAAGCGCCATTGCTCAGTGCACGCCCCGAGAAGGCAGTGGTACTCTGGATAGAGCTCACCGCAAGCCTCCGCCCGTTGTGTGGCCGTGGGGGACGATATTGAAGCTCCCCCGATTTGAAAAAGCCACCCCCCAGCAACAGGCTGTTTTGCTACTACTCTTGCTACTACTTCCGGTCGATTTGAACTCTTTCGGACCCGCAGAAACACTGACGATTCTTTCAAATAATTCGTAAGGAAAAAGCGTTGAAAAATCCTTGACAACAAAAGTTGTCAAGGCTAGCATCTCCTCGTGCTCGACATTCAAGTCATCGATGATCCGGCAGCGGCGACCGTGGCTTTAGAGCCCATGCGGAGTCGCCTCCTCTCCGAGCTAGTCGTGCCCGCCTCGGCGGCGACGTTGGCCACGCGGGTTGGCCTAGCTCGGCAGAAAGTCAACTACCACCTGCACGCGCTGGAGGCGCACGGGCTGGTGCGGCTGGCCCAGGAACGCAAGTGGGGCGGGCTGACGGAACGGCTGCTCGTGGCGACGGCCGCTTCCTACGTCGTTTCGCCGAGCGCCTTGGGTTCGGTCGCCGCGGATCCGAATCGGGAAATCGATAGGCTGTCCGCGAGCTATCTCATCGCCTTGGGCGCACGGGTCGTCCGCGAGGTGGGCGATCTTGTTCGTCGCGCGAAAGAGGCGGGCAAACGCCTGGCGACCCTGGCGGTGGATACCGAGGTTCGCTTCAGGTCGGCGACGGACCGGGCGGCTTTCAGCAACGAACTCACCGAGGCCATCACGAAACTGGTTGCGAAGTACCACGATGCATCCGCCCCCGGCGGCCGCGCACATCGCTTGGTCGTCGTGGCGCACCCTCTGCCGCAGAAATCCGATCACAAGGAGCCATCATGAGCGTGAAAAAAGAAGCCTCCGGACGCCGTTCAGTCCAGGTCGAAGTCGAGGTCCCCGGCACGCCGGAGGAAGTCTGGCAGGCCATCGCCACCGGGCCTGGTATTTCGTCCTGGTTCGTGCCGACTGAGTTCGAGATGCGCGACGGGAAGCCCGTTGCGGTCAAGTTGGACTTCGGCCCGGGCATGGAGTCCCGTTCCGTCGTGACGGCCTGGGATCCGCCGCGGAGGTTTGCCGCCGAGGCCCCTGGCTGGGCCCCTGGCTCGCCGACCATCGCGGACGAGTGGAGCGTCGAAGCGCGCGCGGGAGGCATCTGCGTCGTCCGCGTGGTGCACAGCCTCTTCGCCAGCACGGACGACTGGGACAACCAGCTGGAAGGCACCGAATCCGGCTGGCCTGGCTTTTTCCGCATCCTGCGGATCTATCTCACGCACTTCCGCGGCCAACGCTCCGCGATGATGCAGTGGATGGCCCCCGCCGCGGGAACCGAAGCGGAGGCCTGGGAAACGCTGACCGCGGCATTGGGGCTGAGAGACGTGAGCGCCGGGCAGCGTTGGACCGCCCCGGCGGGCGTCCCGGCGCTCAGCGGCGCGGTGGAGCACGTAACCCAGAGTCCGTGCAACGCCCTGCTGCGGCTCGACAAGCCGGGGCCCGGCACGGCCGCCCTAGGCGCCGTCAACTTCGGCGGTCAGAGCATGGTCACGCTAAATTTCTACCTTTACGGCGATCAGGCGGCCGGGACCGTCGCCCGCGAGACACCGCTCTGGCAAGCGTGGATTCAAAAACGCTTCCCGATGCCGTCGGAGACGAGCAAGAGTGAATGATCGCGCGGTCATGGGAGTGCGCTCCCGTCGTTGCGCTCGCAATCTGTTTCCTCCCCTGTAGTCGGGGAGGGTCGGGTGAGTGCATGATCTCTGTGACGAACTCGGGTTGCAGTTCCAGGTGGACATCACCGCCGGCGCGGCCAGGGCGTGGACGTACGTCGGGACGTCTTACTTGAATCTTCGGTGGTCCTTGATGGCGACGTAGCTCACGGCGAGGTGCTGCACGAGCGCCGCGTCGCCGCCGATCTTCCTAAGCTTTTCCTAAGACTTCTGACGAAATCGCAGAGCTCAGATTTTCCAATGACACTGGCAAAATGGTTTTTCGACAATTCGCTCGTTGACTGCAAAGGACTTGAGTTTTACCATCACCAATGAGAATTTCTTAGGATGCTCGGGCAGAATCCCCCCCTCTCCGCCAGATTTCCTCCAACAGCATCTAATGGCCTTCCGCAAATCCCCTAGATCGATAGGTATTGAATTCTTCATCTCTATCTCTATTTCTGAAAATTCGAAATGCCGAGCATCCGGCCGCCGGTTCTGTGCCTACGGATTTCGCCTATTTTGGACTAATTTTTTGAGCGGCCGCAAAACGCTTCTCCGGCTTCAAGAACTTGTAGAGGTTTACGCGACATAGCTCAATCAACACAGCTCACGCCACACCGCCCAAGCTCTGCATGACGCGGGCCCCGCGCCGTTTGATGGATGATAGTGTGCCCGTCCACGCTCGATTTTCCCTTGTATCCGCTCACGCTCCATTTACATCTAAGCGTCGCAGACGGCGGAGTCGAGAACTCACGTTTTTTTCAAGCGAGCGCTGCGCGCACTGCAAATTTGCCGCTCTTGATGAAGCAGGATGCCATTCATCAAAATGTGGCGTGAGTGTGCCTTTGCTTGTCGCGCAAGGAGTAGTCATGTCGTTAGAATTCGCTGGGTCCAGTGGTCCCCGTTTGCACCACAGGCAGCAAGGCCGTAATTGTCGCTCCGCTCACTCTGCGGGACTCGCCACGCTCCTTATGGCCGCTGTTCTTCCGGTTGTCTTTTTTCTTGCCGGCTGCGGCGGAAAAGCAGCGGCGCCCCCGGGTGCTGCACCAGAAGTAAGAGTCATCGCTGTTGCCCAAAGAGACGTCCCCATCATAAGCGAGTGGGTAGCCACGCTGGACGGCTACGTCAATGCCCAGATCCAACCACAAGTCACTGGTTATATCGTCAAGCAAACCTATAAGGAAGGATCCCCCGTTCATAACGGTGACGTTTTGTTCGAGATCGACCCCCGCCCCTTCAAGGCTCTGCTCGATCAAGCCAAGGCGCAGCTAGCGGAAGCGCAAGCGCAATTGGGTAAGACCCAGCTGGACGTAGACCGCGACACGCCCCTCGCCAAAGAGCGGGCCATCGCACAAAGCCAGTTGGACAATGATATTCAGGCGAATCTTGCGGCAAGAGCCGCCGTTCAGTCCGCGGAAGCACAAGTGGAACAAGCCGCGCTTAATCTGGGATTCACTCATGTCACGTCGCTCTTCGACGGCATTGCCGGCATCGCCACGGTCCAGATCGGAAACCTCGTCAACCCCAGCACCGTCCTCACTTCCGTCTCTCAGGTCAATCCCATCAAAGCGTATTTTCCTATAAGCGAGCAAGAGTATTTGCGTCTCGCCGATCGCATCAACGCTCCACAAGATCATGTTGATGTTCCCAAGGATGCTCCTCCGCTCGAGTTGATTCTCGCTGACGGAACCGTCTATCCATCCAAAGGCCGCGTTCTCTATACCGACCGGCAGGTGGACATAACCACGGGCACCATCCGCGTCGTTTCCGCGTTTCCTAACCCCAAAAACTTCCTGCGTCCCGGACAATTCGGTCGCGTCCGTGCCTCCACCTACACCCGCACTGGCGCGCTCCTCGTTCCGCAGCGGGCTGTCATCGAGCTGCAGGGCAGCTATCAACTGGCAGTCGTCGGCAGCGACAACAAAGTCAGTGTCCGCATGGTCAAGGTCGGCGAGCGCGTCGGTACGGAATGGATCATCGACAGCGGCGTGCGGCCCGGAGAGATGGTCGTCGTCGAAGGCGTGCAAAAAGTCCGGGATGGAGTTTCCGTCAATCCTAAGCCGCTGACCGCGGCCGCGGGAGCGGACTGACCATGTCAAAATTTTTTATCAATCGTCCGATCGTCGCCATGGTCATCTCCATCGTCATGGTCATTATTGGCGCGATCACCATTCTCACTCTGCCCGTCGCTCTCTTCCCCAACATCGTTCCGCCTGAAGTTCAAGTGCTTGCCACCTACGTTGGCGCCGACGCCGGCACCATCGAGCAATCCGTCGCCACCCCCATCGAGCAGCAGATGAGCGGCGTGGACAACATGAACTACATGTATTCGCTGAACTCCACCGCCGATGGCGGCATGCGCCTGATCGTCGATTACGACGTGAAAACCGATCCGAATACCGATTTGATTCTTACCCAGATGCGTTCCCAGCAAGCTGCATCGCAGTTGCCCGCCGACGTCAACAACTACGGCATCACTGTTCAAAAAACCGTCACCGCGCCGCTCATGCTCATCACTCTCTATTCCCCTAACGGCACTTACGACGCCCAGTTTCTCTCGAACTTCGCCTACATCAATCTCAGCGACCAAATCACGCGTCTCTACGGCATCGGCACCGTGCAGATTTTCGGCGCCGGCCAATACGCCATGCGCCTCTGGGTAAAGCCCGACCAATTGGCCAAACTGGCCATCACAGTTCCGGAAATCGTCAACGCCATCCAATCGCAAAACTCCGTGAATCCCGCGGGACAGGTGGGCAGCGAACCAGTTCCCAAGGGGCAGGAGTTTACCTATTCCGTCCGCGCCCGCGGCCGTCTCTCTTCCCCGGAAGAGTTCGGCGAAATAGTCGTGCGTGAAGAGCCTCTCGGCGGCGTCGTCCGTGTCAAAGACGTGGCGCGTGTCGAGCTTGGCGCACAAAACTACAGCGTCCTCGGCCGGCTCAACGGAAAACCCGGCGCCATCGTCGCCGCTTATCAATTGCCCGGCTCCAACGCCGTGCAAGCCGCCGATGGCCTCAAAAAATTGATGGTCGAGGCCAAATCCCGCTTCCCCGGCGATATCGATTACGTCATTTCCCTCGATACTACGCTGGCCGTCACCCAGGGCATCAAGGAAATCGTCGAAACGTTGTTGATCGCCATCGGTCTGGTCATCATCGTCGTATACATTTTTCTCCAAGGATGGCGTGCCACTCTCATTCCACTTCTAGCTGTGCCGGTATCTCTCGTCGGCACCTTTATCTTCTTTCCACTCTTCGGCTTTTCCATTAACACGCTTTCTCTTTTTGGCTTGGTTCTCGCCATTGGCCTGGTCGTCGATGACGCCATCGTCGTGGTCGAAGCCGTCGAGCGCCACATCGAAGATGGTCTCTCGCCAAAGGAAGCCGCCCTCAAGGCCATGACGGAGATCTCCGGCCCCGTTGTTGGCATTGCTCTCGTTCTCTCTGCCGTGTTCATTCCCACCGCCTTCATCCCTGGCATTACCGGTCGTCTCTATCAACAATTCGCCGTCACCATCGCCATCTCCGTCGCCCTTTCCGCTTTCAACGCCCTAACGCTCAGTCCTGCTCTTTCCGCATTGCTCTTGCGCCCCAAAGATACGGCTCGCGGAGGTTTGCTCAAGAGATTTTTCAACTGGTTTAACCGTACCTTCACCAGCGCTACGAACGCCTACGTTCGCGTCTGCGGCTTCCTCATACGCAAAAGCGCCATCGCTTTCATACTTCTTGTGCTTTTCGGAGCCGCCGCCGGCTTCTTCAGCGCCAAAGTCCCTTCTAGCTTCCTCCCCGATGAAGACCAGGGCTATCTCTACATCAACCTGCAATTGCCAAACGCCGCTTCTCTTCAACGCACCGATGAAGTTGCACGCAAAGTCGAAAACGTTCTCGCTCACACCCCGGGCATCCAGTACACCACCAGCGTCGTCGGCTTCAGTTTGCTCAGCTTCGTCCGCACCAGCTATAACGGCTTCTTCTTTGTCACCCTAAAGCCTTGGGACGAGCGCAAATCCCGCGATGAACAATTCCAGCAAATCAAACAGAACATCAATCGCGAGCTCAGCAAGATTCCCGAAGGTATCGCTTTCTCTTTCTCCCCTCCCGCCATTCCCGGCGTCGGCACTTCCGGCGGCTTCACTTTTGTCCTGGAAGATCGCGCCGGTAATGACGTCGAATTCCTCGCCGACAATTTAAATAGATTTCTCGCCGCTGCCCGCAAACGCCCCGAAATCGCCAACGTCAGCACCACCTTCCTCCCCAGCGTCCCTCAGCAATTCGTCGACGTTGACCGTGACAAAGTCATCAAGCAAGGTGTCGCCGTCCGAGATGTCTACCAGACTCTTCAAGCCTTCATGGGCGGCCTCTTCATCAACTATTTCAATCGTTTCGGACGCCAGTGGCAGGTGTACATCGAAGCCGAAGGCGCGTACCGCACACGCGCCGAAAACGTCGGTCAGTTCTTCGTTAAAAATGCCAAAGGCGAAATGGTTCCACTTGCTGCTGTCACAAAATTCGAGCCGCGCCCCGGCCCCGAATTCACCATGCGCTTTAACGAATACCGCTCCGCGCAAATCAACGGCGCCGCCGCTCCCGGCTACAGCGCTGGCCAGGCCATGGCCGCCATGGAAGAGGTCTTCGACCAAACCATGCCCCGCGAAATGGGCTACGACTACCTGGGCATGTCCTTCCAGGAGAAAAAAGCTCAGCAAGGCGTCCCCGCCTCTGCCGTTTTTGGCTTTTCTCTTCTCTTCGTTTTTCTAATTCTTGCCGCGCTCTATGAAAGCTGGACGTTACCCTTTAGTGTCCTTCTCAGCACTCCCGTCGCGGTTTTCGGCGCTTTCTTCGTCCTCTGGCTGCGTCGCGTCTTGCTCTCCGCATTTCTTCCCACCTACATGGTGCAGATCGAAAACGATGTCTACTCGCAAATCGGCTTGGTCATGCTTATCGGTCTCGCCGCTAAAAACGCGATTCTCATCGTTGAATTTGCCAAGGATCAATATGAAGAGGGCAAGCCGCTCGTCGATGCTGCTCTCGAAGGTGCCCGTTTGCGCCTGCGCCCCATTCTTATGACCTCCTTCGCCTTCATCCTCGGCTGCGTCCCACTCTGGACCGCCAGCGGCGCAGGTTCTGTAGCACGTCAAATCATGGGCACCGCCGTCATCGGCGGCATGCTCGCGGCCAGCGCCCTCGGCATCTTCTTTATTCCCGCCGTTTTTTACGTAGTCGAGCGCCTCTCCCTAGGCAAAGCAGGCCGCGCCGCCATGGTCGGCGTAACTCCCACTCCGCGTCCAAGCCCAGCCGGAGGAGACGATTAAAATGAGACCTCACCTCGCATCGCTCCTCATCACCCTGCTCGTCTCCGGCTGCACAGTGGGACCTGACTACAAACGCCCCTCTGCCGTCGTTCCCACGGAGTTCCGCGCCGCATCCCCCGAAGCCTCCAAAGGCGAGGCCGCTTCTCTAGGCGATCAAAAATGGTGGGACGTCTTCCGCGACGAGCAACTTCAATCCCTGATCCGCACAGCAATTCAGCAGAATTACGATCTCCGCATCGCCGCCACCCGCGTTCTCCAGGCCCAGGCGCAACTGGGCATTACGCGTTCCAATCAATTTCCCAGCGTCAGCGGCGGAGCAAATCTTTCCGCGCAGCGCACTCCGCAAACAATCGCCTTTCCCGCTCTTGAGCAATCCACCGGACAATTATTTCTTTCCGCCGCCTGGCAACTCGACTTCTGGGGACAATACCGCCGCGCCACGGAAGCCGCTCGCGCTTCCCTCCTCGCCACGGAGTGGGGCCGCCGCGCCGTCATCAGCTCCTTGGTCTCCAGCGTAGCCTCCGCGTACTTCGAGCTCCGCGCTCTCGATCTTCAGATGGAACTTTCCCAAAACGCTCTCACTGCGCGCCGCGAATCTCTTCGGCTCACTTCCGTCCTCGCCAACCACGGCAATACATCCGAGCTGGACGTTCGCCAAGCCGAACAACTTGTCTACACCGCAAGCGAAGAAATTCCCGATCTCGAGCGTCGCATTCAGCAACAGGAAAATCTCATCAGCACCCTGCTGGGAAACAATCCGGGCCCGATCGCCCGCGGCCTGCCCTTAACTGAGCAGCCTCACGCTCCTGAAGTTCCGGCGGGCATTCCCTCGGAGCTTCTCGAGCGCCGACCCGATATCCGCCAGTCTGAACAGTTCCTCATTGCCGCCAACGCTCAGATCGGTGTCGCCCGCGCCGCCTACTATCCTCAAATCTCGCTGACCGGCGCAGGTGGTTTCCAAAGCGATGCGCTCGCGCGTCTTTTCGCCGGCTCTGCGGGTCTCTGGAGTTTCGCCGGCTCTCTTGCTCAGCCCATTTTCACCGCTGGTAGAATTCGTTCTGGCGTCCGGCTCGCCGAGGCTCAGCAGCAGGAAGCTGTCCTCTCCTATCAGCAAACCATCCAGCAATCCTTCCGCGAAGTTTCCGACGCTCTGATCGGTTATCGCAAGCTCCGGGAATTTCGCGAGCAGCAGGAACTTCTCACCTCCTCCGCCCAGGGCGCCGCGCATCTTTCCAATGTTCGCTACAAAGGTGGAGTGGCCAGTTACCTCGAGGTTCTCACCAACGAAACCAACTACTTCACCGCCGAGCTTAATCTTGCGCAAGCCCAGGCCAACGAACTCCTCTCACTCGTTCAGCTCTATCAAGCCCTCGGCGGCGGCTGGCAGCAATAACTGACACCCCCGCGAAACCAAATCACCGGCCGGACGCTGGCTCTCGAATCCTCTCGACACAGCATCGTCGTAAATGCGATTCTTCACGGCGTGTACCACACACCTTCGGGACGCCTATCGTCGAAGGCCCAGCGCGCCAACGTTGTTACAACCTCCAGCATGAATTTGCCTTCCTGCACGCCCGAAAGCCATGATTGACCGAATCGACGCCCACCATCACCTCTGGCGCTATTCGAAAGAAGAGTACGGCTGGATTGCTGGGAATATGGCGCCCATAGCTAGAGATTTTCTACCTCAAGATCTCCAGCAAGTGATTACGTCTTCCGGAATGCAAGGCAGCATCGCCGTTCAAGCAAGGCAATCGCTGGAAGAGACCCGATCCCTTTTGAACTTCGCTCAAGAATTTCCCATTATTCGCGGAGTCCTCGGCTGGGCGCCCATCGCCAGCCCCGAGTTTCCGCAAGTTCTCGAACGCTTTCAACATTCTCAGAAATTAAAAGGTTTCCGCCATGTCGTTCAGGACGAACCCGACGATGCTTTCCTGCTGCGTCGGGATTTCAACGCGGGTATCGCGCTATTCAAACGTTACGGCCTCGTCTACGACATCCTGATCTTCGAGCGTCAACTGCCGGCCGCTATTTCCTTCGTGGACCGCCATCCCGCCCAGGTCTTCGTCTTGGATCACATCGCCAAACCCCGCATTCGCGACCGCGTACTCGAACCCTGGCGCACAAACATTCGCGAACTGGCGCGCAGAGAAAATGTTTCTTGCAAGCTGTCCGGGATGGTGACCGAAGCGCACTGGGCGCAATGGAGGCTTCCTGACCTGTTGCCTTATTTCGAGGTCGTCTTGGACGCTTTCGGTCCCAGACGCCTGATGGCCGGCTCGGATTGGCCCGTTTGCCTTTTGGCAGCTACGTATCAAACCTGGTTTTCTACATTGCGCGAATTCATCTCTCGGTTGTCCAGTGCGGAGCAGGAAATGATTCTTGGGGGCGTGGCGAGCGAAGTTTACTCTCTGAGCTGCAAAGCATGAATTCAGAAACCATGCGAGCACTCATCATCAAACAGCCGGGCGCGGCCTCCATCGAGTCTGTTCCCCGGCCTGAGGTCGATCACGGAAGAATCTTGCTCCGGGTCCGCATGGTCGGCCTCTGCGGTAGCGATTTGAATTCCTTCTGCGGCAAAAACCCCATGGTCCAGTTTCCTCGAATCCCCGGCCACGAAGTTGCAGCGACAATCGTTGAGGGAACCTCTTCGTTTCCTGCACTCGTCGCCGGTGTAAATGTCACGATGTCCCCCTACACAAATTGCGGCAAATGCGCTTCCTGCCTCCGCGGTCGTCCCAACGCCTGCGCATTCAACGAGACCCTCGGTGTCCAGCGCGATGGTGCGCTGACCGAATACATCACCATGCCCCCTGAAAAACTCTACCCGGCCGAGCTTACGATCAAAGAGCTCTGCCTCGTGGAGCCGCTCACCGTAGGTTTTCACGCGGTTGCCAGAGGCCGCGTAACTTCCGCCGACAAAGTGGCCATCTTCGGCTGCGGCGGCGTGGGCCTCGGCGCCGCCGCAGCTTCCCATTTTGCCGGCGCCACGACCATCGCTGTCGACCTTGACGATGATAAGCTTCACCTCGCCAAAAAGGCCGGCGCCACTCACATCGTGAACTCCGCCAAATCTCCGCTCCACGAACAGTTGCTGGTACTAACGGACGGCCGCGGGCCAGACGTCATCATCGAAGCTGTCGGCCATCCCCAGACGTTTCGCGCCGCAGTGGAGGAAGTCGCCTTCACCGGACGCGTCGTATACATCGGCTACGCTAAAGAACCAGTAGCCTACGAAACCAAGCTATTCGTGCAAAAGGAACTCGATATTCTCGGTTCGCGCAACGCCGTGCCGGAGGATTTTCACACCGTGATCCGAAAGCTCGAGCAGCGCAAGTTTCCCGTCGAAGATGCTGTCGGCTCAATCGTTTCCCTCGACGATGCTCCGCGCATCCTGGAAGCCTGGAGCTCTAATCCCTTGAAGTTCTCGAAAATCATGGTGCAACTCGACTGATGGAGAGAAACGCGTCAGTGTGTTCCGCGTTCACAGTGGTTTCTCGACAGTAACAGGAGAAGACGGACGATGGCCAAGCATCAACTCGAAAGCTCCGAAGGAAAAACGGTGCCTTCCGCTCGCCATTCCTTGTTTCCCGCCGGCCAAATCGTTCCCTTCATTCTCGTCACCGTGCTTTTTTTCCTCTGGGGCATCCCCAATAACTTAAACGACGTCCTCATCCGCCACTTCATGAAGTCCTTCGCCATCTCTCGCTTTCAGGCCAGCCTCGTGCAGACCGCTTTCTATCTGGGCTACTTTCTCCCGGCCATTCCCGCAGCCCTCTTCATGAAGCGCGTGGGCTACAAACCGGGCTTCATCCTCGGCCTCCTGCTCCTGGCGTCCGGCTGTTTCTTGTTCTGGCCTGCTGCGCTGCAAAACAGCTATTCGTTCTTCTTGTTTGCTCTCTTTGTCATTGCCAGCGGCCTTTCTTTTCTCGAAACGGCTTCCAATCCATTCATTGCCCAGCTTGGCGATCCGGACAGCTCAGAGCGTCGTCTGAATTTCTCGCAAGCCTTCAATCCCTTCGGCGCCATGACCGGAGCGCTGATCGGTACAGTCTTCATTTTTTCCGGTGTCGAGCTGACTGCCGAGCAAATTGCCGCGCGCCAGGCCGATCATACATATCAGGCCTATCTTCAATTCGAAGTGCTGCGCGTTGTCCGGCCCTACCTTGTCCTCGGTGTTGTCGCGGTAGTCTGGGCGCTGCTCATCCTCCGTACCAAATTCCCAGCTATCTACAGCGAAAACGAGGCCGCCGATGGCGATCACGGCAGCGCACGCCATCTCTTCCGTCAAAGACATTTTCTGCTCGCCGTAGTCGCGCAATTTTTCTACGTCGGCGCCCAAGTCGGCACATGGAGCTATTTCATTCCGTACGTCCAGGAGTACGCCCACAAGCCGGAAAAAACTGCCGGGTATTTCCTCATCGGCACTCTTGCCGCATTCGGCGTCGGCCGCTTCGTCTCTGCCTATTTGATGCGCTTCATTTTACCGAGCCGCCTTATGGGTTTCTACGCCGTGGCAAACATGGTCCTGGTATCCGTCGGTGTTTTCCGCCCGGGTTGGGTTGGCATCTGGTGCATCTTCCTCACCAGCTTCTTCATGTCCCTGATGTTCCCCACTATCTTCGCGCTCGGCCTGAAGGGTCTCGGCCCGAACACCAAACTCGGCGGTTCATTCTTGGTCTTGGCAATCGTTGGCGGCGCCGTTCTTACGCCAATCATGGGTCTGATTTCGGATAAGTTACACAGCTATGCTCTCGCCTACATCGTCCCATTCCTCGCCTACATTTATATTTCACTCTACTCGTTCCTGGGCTCGCAGCGAGTTGATATGGCGTCCGCGCCCAGCGAACCTGCGACCTCAACCTAACCAACTTCTTCAAAAAAGAGCTCCACCAAATCAAATCATTGACGCGCGAACTTTCCTCTTTGCTCCAAAAACCGCTTGTGCCAGTTGAGGTGAGCTTATATCGTGACCGCTCTTACATCTTGATCGGCTGAAAAAACGCCTAAGGATCTGGCTCCAGCCTATGGCCCAAGCGCTTCCCGAAGCAGGCAGTTATGGATTGCGGCGCGAAGTCCTCTCTCCCATGGAGACACTCGCACAGTCAGTCTCCACAATTGCCCCCACCACAACTCCGGTCGCTACCATTCCGCTGGTATGCGCCCTCGCAGGCAACGGCACTTGGCTCGCCTACGTTTTGGCAACGGCCGCAATTCTCCTCGTCGCGCTGTGCATCGGGAAATTTGCACGCTATTCAGCATCGCCCGGCTCGCTCTACTCCTATGCTTCCATGATCCTCCCTCCGTCGCTCGGAGCCACCGCTGCTTGGAGTCTCCTCCTCGCCTACATTGCCACGTGCTCCAGCGTAATCGGCGGTTTCTATCACTTCGGAATCCTTCTACTGCGCGACGCCACAGGCCACGGCACCTCAGCCGTTTTCCTTGCTATTCTTGTCACAGCCATCTCCATCTGGATTGCCTGGCGCGACGTGAAAATCTCCGCCCGCCTGATGTTGTGGATCGAAGCCGTCTCCGTCTCCTTCATCCTAATCGTTGTGCTCCTCGTATTGTTCCGCCACGGCTGGCATCTGGACTGGGAACAATTCCACCTTCGCGGCATGACCGGCAGCGGCTTGCGTTTGGGACTGGTCTTGGCGCTCTTCAGCTTTGTAGGTTTCGAAAGCGCCACCACACTCGGCTCAGAAGCGCGCAACCCTCTCAAAACAATTCCCCGCGCCGTAATCCAGAGCGCCTTACTCGCGGGCACCATCTTCATCGTTTGTGCCTACACCGAAGTGCTTGGCCTTCGTGCAGCCGGTCAAGATCTCGCCACGAGCTCAGCCCCCATGCGCGTCCTCGCCAAACTTGGCGGCCTTCCATTGCTCGGGCTGCTCATAGACATTGGCGCACTCGTCAGTATGTTTGCCGGAACCCTCGCCTGCATCACCGCCGCTGCACGCGTTCTCCTTCTCATGTCGCACAACGGCCTCGCCCACGGTTCCCTCCGCAAGACCCACGTGCGCAACGAAACGCCCGGCTTTGCGATCGCTGTCACCGGAACCGCCGCCGTTCTCCCCGTCGCCATTCTCGCCGCTCGCGGCGCCAGCGGCCTCGACGTCTACGGCTGGATGGGCTCGCTCGCCACCTACGGCTTCATCGTCACTTACGCCCTTGTCAGCGTCGCTCTCCCGCGGTATTTGCGCGTCCACAACGCTTTCCGCCCCGGAGCCCAAATCATCCCTTGGCTAGCGTGCGCCGCTATGCTCCTCGCCCTCGTCGGAAATCTCTACCCCGTTCCCGAAGGCCCCTACGGCAAACTCCCTTACATCTACCTGATTTATCTTGTCGTCGGCCTCTCGTGGTTTTTCTGGCACGCCCGCAATCAGAAGCCAACATTGGCTTAGAGCTAGCTAAATCTGCTTTTTCGTTCCCGCCAACTCTTCCCTTCATCGATGAAATTGAAAAAATGAATTGTGGAAAACGAAAGTTTGAGTTTCGGTTCTACATCGTTTTGGAATACTTTCCTGCAACCTTATCGTCACACGGGCGCAGCCAAGCGGGGTGAAACCGACTTCCTTCGTAAATTTTTTGCTTGGTCTGAATCCGAAAGACGGCCGGATGGGTGTGTGCTCAGAGAAAGTGGGAGGTGTCGCGGAATGACCAAGTCATCAAGCAGAGCTTTTTTCTTATTCGCATCTTTTCTTTGTTGTTGTATCGCCCTTTTTCTCCCGCTCGACGCCTTCCCCCAACAAACTCTCGGCGGCATCACCGGCACGGTTACCGACTCCTCCGGCGGCGTTCTGGCCGATTCGCTGGTCATCGTTGTCGCCGACGCCACTACGCTCACCCGCACGCAAAAAACCACCAGCGTCGGCAGCTACGATTTTGTAAACCTGCCCATCGGCTCCTATACTCTCACCTTCTCGCACGATGGTTTCGAAACGCAAAGAATTCCCTCCATCGTCGTGCAAGCCGATCGCACCGCCACGGTCAATGTCACTCTCAAAGTCGGCCAGGTTGGCACTACTGTCACCGTGGAAGCCACCCCACTGTTGAATGCGGTGGACACCACCAACGGCTACATCCTCGAGAAAGCTCAGATCGAATCGATCCCCTTACCCACTGGCAGCTTTACCGGCATCGCCATTCTCTCTCCAGGTGTTAACGCGGAACTCGCCAGCGGCTCCGGCGTCAACAGCGGCCTCGGCAATCTCCCCATTTGGGCCAACGGCCAGCGCGACACCAGCAACACTTTCCTCCTCAACGGCGTCGACGCCAGCAATCTCTTCAACGGCAAGAGCACCAGCCAAGTCGCTTCCGCTCGCATCGTCAACAACACCGGCATCGGCGGCGCCGCCAGCATTTCCAGTACTACCGCCGAACCACTTCAAAGCACCGCTTCTCCCTATCTCGCCATCGGCCAGGCTCTCCCCACTCCCGCACCCGAAACGATTGAAGAATTTCGCGTAAACACCTCCATGTACGATGCCCAGCAAGGTTCCACCAGCGGCGCGCACATCGACATGAGCACCGCCTCCGGCACCAACAATCTCCACGGCAGCGCTTACCTTTATCGCGCCTCAGACGCCCTCAACGCCGCTCCCTTTTTCTACAACGCCAACCCCAATATTCCCGCCAGCGATAAAGTGCCCGGCCAGCATAACTACACGGCCGGTGGCACCGTGGGCGGCCCCATCATCAAGAACAAGCTCTTCGGCTTTCTCTCCTACCAACACGTTCAGAAGTCCGACGCCGAAATTGGCAGCTCGCGCGTCTCCGTTCCTCCCGGGCTTACTGACGACCGCAGCCCTGCGGCCTTGGCTGCTCTCGTAAACGGTGTCACTTCGCCGGTATGCCCAGCTCTTCCATGCAATTTCTCAGCGTCCGCCCCCGTCAACCCGGTCATCGGCACCGCACCCGGCGACATCAGCCCCATCGCCTACGGCCTGCTCAACTACAAACTCCCCAACGGCCAGTTTCTATTTCCCTCCGCCAACAGTTTCGTCCCTACCATCAGTTTTCCCGAAAACACGTTCACTCCTGGCACCGCCTATTTCAAGGCGGATCAAGCCGTCTCCGATCTCGATTGGATCGCCACCTCAAAAGACACTGTCGCTCTCAAGTACTACTATCAGCACGATCCCAGCATCGCTCCCTACGCCTACTCCGGCTCACCCGGTTTCACGCAACATCTCGACGCCGGAAGCCAAGTGGCGAGCATCACCAACACGCAAATCATCAAACCGAATCTAAGCGTTGTCGAAGTCTTCGGCTTCATCCGCGAAAAAGTCTACAGCACCGTCTCGCAGCCCTTCACCCCGCAGCAATTTGCTGCCTACGTTCAGCAACTTACCGGCGCATCCGCCGCCGACTCCACCATCAACACCTTCGGCTCTCCCTTCTTTCCCGGCATTTCCATCGTCGACGACTACGGAAACAACAACGCGGGCTTTCCCCCAGCTCCCTACAATCAAAACTTTGTCTTCAACGCCGCCACAAACATCGGCAGCGGCGCCGCCTCCCAGGGCGCCTTCACCGGCGTCTTCCAAAATCGCTTCATGCCGAGCGCCAACGCCATCTGGACTCTCGGCAAGCACACCCTAACCTTCGGCGGCAATTTCGCCTACACTCAGCTCAACACCCGCGATCAGCGCACCGACAAAGGCACCATTGGCTTCGCCGACTTTTCCCAATTCCTCCAGGGACTGGTTGTCCCCTACACGCCCGACGGCTTCATAACCACCGCCTACCTCCAGGGCGACGCCAATCGCTACTATCGCTCCAAAGAAACCGGCATGTTTCTTCAGGACAAATTCCAGCTTCGCTCCAACCTGAGCCTCACCTTCGGCCTCCGCTTCGACGACCACGGCGGCCTCACCGAAAAGTACGGCCGCCTCTACAATTTCGATCCCTCGCAATACGACTACGACGCTGCCACCGACACCATCGTCAACACCGGCTTTCTCATCGCCGGCAACAACAAGCTCTTCCCCAGCAAAGGCGTCAGCAATTCCACTCTCACGGGTCGGCAATGGGGCCTCGGCCCTCGCCTGGGCGTCGCTTGGAGCCCCAAAAAGTTCAACAACAAAATCGTCGTCCGCGCCGGTTGGGGCATGTATTACGACCGCGGCGAACTCTTCACTTATCTCTCCCCAGGTTTTGCCGCTGGCGTCATTGCCGGTGGCCCCTTCGGCGTCAACCAGGCTCCCCCCTTCGTCAATTCCCAGGTTTGCACCGCCATCGGCAGCTTCTTTCAGGGATTCATTCCCACCTGCGATCCCACCCAGCCAAACGGCGGCTCCTTCTCCAATCCGTGGGGTGCAACACTTCAATCACCTCCGACCGGCAATCCCGCCAGCATCGTTCTCCCCAATGCCGCCGCCATCGAAAATGGCGCCCAGCTCTTCTCCTTCGCCGACTACAACCGCGCCAATAAGCTCCCTTACACTCTCAACCAAACTCTCGACGTCCAGTGGCAGCCCCGCAAGGATTTAGCCATCACCATCGGCTACGTCGGCAATCTCGGACGCCACGAAGTCATTCCTGTGCCCTTTAACCAGGCTGGCGTCGCCACTCTTAGCCACCCCATCCACGGCCAGACCTACACCTACGGCTACACCGTCCTCGCGCCCCCAGGCTGCAATCCCACTCTGGACCCGGCCGCCTGCGCCTACACTTCCACTTGCAACGCCAGCGGCGTCACCTCCGGCTGCGGCTTTATGGGCCTTCCCGACGGCTCCTCTATGATGGCCAACTACGAAGGCGGCAACATCGACCTTCGCGTCCCCTACATCGGCTATTCCTCAGAGTCCGAGTCCTACACCGCCGCCGGCATCTCCGCCTACAACGCCCTCCAGGTCCACGTCGAAAAACGCATAAGTCACGGCTTCCAGGCGGGCTTCTCCTACACCTTCTCCCACGCCACCGATGAACAAAGCGCCATGGGCCTCTTCTACAACGGCAACAACGCGACCGACCTTCGCAGCGGCTACGGCCTCTCGGACTTCGACCGCAAGCACGTCATCAACTTCACCTATCTCTACGAGCTCCCCAAATTCTTTGAGCCCACTTCCATGCGCGGCCGCCTGGCCGACGGCTGGGCCGTCGCCGGCCTGGCCATCATCCAAAGCGGCCAGCCCTACAGCGTCATCGATTACTCAGGCGCCGTCGGCAGCCTCTACTACGGCACCAGCGACGGCATCACCAATCCCATCGTCCCCCTGGCTCCCGGCTGCACGCCCTCCAGCGCCTATACTGGCGCCAGCGGCACCGACCCCGGCTTCCCAGCCCTCAATCCCAACTGCTTCACCGTCCCGCTTCTCAACCCCGGCGATCTCGGCGGCGCCATCCCAGCCGGCGACACTTTCGAAACCACCTACACCACTGGCCAGCGCAATATCTTCCGTCAACCCTGGCAGCGCCGCACCGACCTCTCCGTAATCAAAATGACCCAGCTAACCGAACGCGTCTCCGCGAAGTTCACCTTCGAAGTCTTCAACCTCACCAACACCCCCAGCTTCGACATCCCCATCAACAACGTCACCCAAAACCTCAACTTCGACGATTTCCCCGTCTACGGCTCGCAGCTATATTCCTCCCCCACCCTAAGCGGCATCGGCATAGTCAACAAAACCATCGGCAGCCCCCGCCAAATCCAAATGTCCCTAAAATTCACCTTCTAACCCCCGCCGCAGGTCCGGCCCCGCACCGTCATTTCGAACGGAGCAGGCCGACGCTTTTTCCCTTCGCTTCGCTCCTGCGAACCGGTCGGCCTGCGAAGAGAGAAATCTCTCTGCCTCTTGCACTATGGCACTCGCATAAGATTTTGGAGAAACGGTTCAGGCCAGCATAAAACGCCAACCCAATATTCGAAGGGGGATTCTCAGCAGCGTGGTGGAGAGCGTTCGTCGACTTTGAATTTCAAGCTCTGGTTTCCAAAGGCAGGTCCACGGTTCCCGCGCGCGCCAGCTCCGCGTCAATATCCGCTTCCGTCAGCGCCGGATAGCTGCGCAAAATCTCGTCGCGCGCCACGCCAGCCGCAATGTCATCAATCACGGCAGACACCATGACCCGCGTTCCCCGAACGCAAGCCCGCCCATGACAAACAGCCGGATTCACGCTAATCCGCTCTCGCCAGTTCTGAATTCCCCCATGTTAACCCCATTTCCACTGCCCCGCGCCATCTGCACCTCAGTAGTTTCCCACCTCGACCGATCCGACTCTAACCGACGAGCTCGCGCTATAAAGAACGTACCCGGCCTCTCCGTTATTCGTGATAATCTTCGCGTGGTGCAAAGGCGGGTGGCAACGCCTTAACTCTTGGGTGGCCTCCCGTTTGCGATTCTGTCTCTTGCAAACGGTGGGTCACTCCTCTTCGTCGCTGGCCTTCCTACTCCCTACCCACTATTCACTACCTACTGCCTCTCGCCACTTTTCCACACATTTCCACAGCCGTAACAAACCCATCCATCCCCGCTCAACTCCTTCAAACCTCTCGACTTCCGTTCATCTCACGAATAAGCATCCAGTAAACTAATAAACTACTAGACAGTCGCTTCTTCCCCTGCTACCATTCCCTATGGTTCATACGGGTTTCCCCTCGTCCGGCCTTTGTACTGGCGGGTCTTCAGAACCGTTCTTTGCTCCTGTCCGCCGCCCACTCCCCGGGGCATGTCATCCCGAACGCAGTGAGGGATCTGCTTCTCTCCGTTCTCTCTCCTCCTCCGCGTTCTCTGCGCCCTCTGAATTACGAACCCCGTTTGCGCTAACCACTGCGGCTTTTTGCAAGAGTCCGCAACTATATCAATCCATGGGACTTGCGTTTCCTTTATTTTCATACTCTTACGCACTCTTTTGCTACCGGCAAAATGCCAAGCCCTTTTTTTTCAGTCGATTCCGCACTCTTTGGCAAAACACCCGGGGTGGGGGGTCCCCCATCAATCCAAATCATTGCAAATTTGGCTTCCCGTCTTGGATGAGAGTCGGAGGCCCGCATGAACCTTGATCACGCACTCTTGAAAAGCCTCCCCAAAGTCTTGCTCCACGAACATCTGGACGGCGTCCTCCGCCCCGAAACCGTCATCGACTTGGCCAAGACCACCGGCTACGACGGACTTCCCACAAAAAATCCCGAAGAGCTCGCGCACTGGTTCCACCAGGGCGCCAACCAGGGAAGCCTGCCAAAATATCTGGAAGGCTTTGCGCACACCATCGCCGTAATGCAAACCGAAGAAGCCCTTGAGCGCGTGGCCTACGAACAAGCCGAAGACCTGACCGGCGACGGCGTAGTCTATTTTGAAACTCGCTTCGCCCCGGTCTTCCACACGCGCACAGGATTGAGCCACCAGCAGGTAGTCTCTGCCGTTCTGAAAGGTTTGGAACGCGGCAAGCACGACTTTGGAATTTCTTCAGGCTTGATCATCTGCGCGATGCGCAATATGGACGTCTCGCTCGAAATGGCCGAGCTCGCCGTCGACTTTCGCGCGCGCGGCGTCGTGGGATTCGATCTCGCCGGTGAAGAAGGTGGATTCCCTCCCAAAAAACATGTCGACGCTTTTCACTACATTCAGCGGCAGAATTTCAGCATCACGATTCACGCCGGCGAAGGCTTTGGAAAAGAATCCATTTGGCAGGCTATTCAATACTGTGGAGCACACCGCATCGGCCACGGCACGCGCCTCATCGATGACATTGCCGTCGCTAAAGACGGAAAAGTAGTGAAGTTGGGCGACCTCGCGCAATACGTACTGGACAAAAGAATTCCGCTGGAAATCTGTCTGCTCAGCAACGTCCAGACCGGCGCTGCGAAGAGCCTGGCCGAGCACCCCTTCAAGACTCTGTATCAGGAAAAATTTCGTGTCACGCTAAACACCGACAATCGCCTGATGAGCGACACCACGATGACCAAAGAATTCGAGGCCGCCAGAGATACTTTTGGTCTGTCGCTGAACGACTTTGAAGTCCTCACCGTCAACGCGATGAAGAGCGCGTTTCTGCCCTATCATCAGCGCTGCGATTTCATCTACAACGTGCTCAAGCCAGGCTACGCCAAAATCCGCCGCTTTCAGGAAGAACAATGACGCCGCGAATCTCGACCGAATCCGTTGTAGGGGCACAGCATGCTGTGCCCCTCTTGCCGTGGCGTACGGGTGAATATCCTTTTTTCTGTTCATCCCTTCCAGCCGCTTTCGCGTTGCTAAGCGCGTCTTCATTCGAGTCAAGCGGCGAGAGCCGCCAGAGTTTCCGCGAGCACAAGAACTCCACGCGCAATGTCCTCCGGCGAAGCATACTCGTCAGGACGATGGCTGTACCCACCGCGGCAAGGAATAAACAGCATCGCGACGGGAGCGATGCGAGACATAAAAAGTGAATCATGATAAGCCCGGCTAACCATCGGCATCGAAGCGAATCCATATTTCGCGCAGGCTCGCGAAAGTGCCCCGACAATGGCAGGAGCACATTGTGCCGGCGCGTCGGCGTTAACGATCTCTTCGGAGACCGAAACTTGCCGCTTTGCCGCAATCGTTTGGCGCGCGGTTTCGATCGAGCGCATCGCAGCGTCACGCCGCTCAAGATCCGTATCGCGAATGTCGAGCGTCAATTGGACGCGGCTAGGAATGCTATTGACGGCGCCAGGAAACACGTCGCAAATGCCCACAGTCGCGACTGTATCAACCGCGCCGCTCGTCTTCACCGCGTCTTCAATCGCGAGGATCAGTTCCGCCGCGGCGCACAGCGCGTCTCGGCGGTCCGGCATAAGCACCGCACCAGCGTGCCCGCCCGCGCCTTCGATCGAAATTCGGAAGCTAGCAGGAGCAGCAATGCTCGTGACGATGCCGAGTGGAATTTTTTGCTGCTCGAGCAGTGGCCCTTGCTCGATGTGCAGCTCCACAAATGCTTTGTAGTAGCCGCTCGGCAGTTTCATTTCTTCGAGCGGTGCGCTGTATCCAGCATTGCTGCGGACTTGCTCAAGCGAAGCGCCTTCTTTGTCGACGAGCTTTCGTGCCGCATCCGGAGTCATCGTAGCAGAAAGCAGCCTGCTGCCGAGACAACCGATTCCGAAGCGAGTTGGCTCTTCGGATGTAAACATGAGCAACTCGATCGAATGCTTCGGACGGAAGCCGCTGCGCTGCAAGGAACGAATTGCTTCCAGTCCACCGAGCACGCCAACAACGCCGTCATACTTTCCAGCGTTGGGAATTGCGTCTATGTGAGAACCAGTTCCCACCACCGGAGCATCTGGCTTGGAGCCACTCCAGCGTGCAAAGATATTTCCGATGGAATCTTGGCGCACCGCCAGCCCAGCTTTCTCGCAGCGAGCGATGAACCACGCGCGCGCCTTCAGATCCGTCGGCGAAAAAACAATTCGCGTTACCGCGGGCGGATTCGCTTCGGAAATCAACGCTAGCTCTTCGATCTCCGCCGCCAGCCGATCTGGATCGACTTCCAAATTCATTGCGATTTGCCTGAGCGACGCGCGCCGGACGACGTGCCTGATGGATATGTACGCGGCGCGCCTGCGGGAGGCGTTTTTGCCGAGCCTGTTCCCACCGACTCCTCTCCACCTAAAGATGCGCTGTCCAGCGGATGCCGGTTCCAATCCTTATATATAAGATACTTCGCCGGGACTTTGCCGATCGCGCCGAACCACTGCGGACACCACGGTGCCATCCAGATGAAATCGCCTGCGGTGACGGGATACCACGAATCGCCGAGGCGATAGATGCCGCCGCCTTCGAGCATTAGCAAACCGTGTTCCATGAGGTGCATTTCGACCATGCTCAGCGCGGCGCCCGGCTGATAGACCATGGAGTTCACGGCGAAATCGAAATTCAGCGTATCCGGAAGCAAGTGTTTCACTTGCAAGCCCGCATCACCATCAAGCGGCTCGGAAGAGATTGCGTCTTCGCTTGAAATGATAGCGCTCGGCGATTCGAAGGATGCAAGCGTTTGATAGTGTTTTTCGATGACGGTGGCGCGACTGGGTTTCGTTGCTACAACTCGATGCGGCGTGCCTTCGGGCAAATACGCGTAGCTGCGCGTTCCCAAATCGTTCTGGCGGCCATTCACTTCCAGTTTTAGCTGACCTTCGAGGACGTAGAGGAAGCGCTGGGCTGTGGTTGGGCCAAGTTCGCCGCCGGATTCGAATTCGGCGGTGTACTCTGCGAATCGTGCACCCATGGCTGGACCTGCGTGCACGATGGCGGCGCAGGCTTTCATGCCCGGCAACGCGGTTCGAACGAACGTGTCTGGCGTAAGTAGAAGATGGTTGTGTTTTTGGGCGCTTCGCGTTTGACCAAGATTATGCACGGCACATCCTTTTTTGAAGTTCGGTGGAATTTGCAAGTTGATCGAGCAAATGCAGGCCGCATTCGAGCGCCTTTGCGACGTCTTCCACCTCGACCGATTCCGCGGGATCATGGCTGATTCCACCGGGGGAGCGAAGAAAAATCATGGCGGCGGGAACTTTTTCGGCGAGGATCATAGCGTCGTGGCCGGCTCCGCTGGTTATGCGATGCGGCTGGCAGCCTGTGCTGCGAATGGCTTCCTGAATCTGATCGAGGAGAAACGGATCCATCGCTACTGCGCGCTGGCTCAGCAACACATTTTGCTGCAGCGAGAGGCCGCGGCGCTCGGCAATTTCGTGAGCCATTCGAACGAGTGTTCCGACGGCGCGATCGCGAACGTCGTCGGACTTGTGGCGAACGTCCAGAGTTACGCGTGCTTCCGCGGCGATCACGTTGATCGCGCCGGGTTTTGCTTCGATTTGGCCCACGGTCGCGACAAGCCCCGGGTGGTTATGAGCCGTGCGCTCGACGGCAACGATCCACTCTGCTGCGGCAGCGATGGCATCGTGACGAAGATGCATCGGCGTTGTGCCCGCATGGTTGGCGCGGCCCAGGAACTCGAACGTCATGCGGGTTTGCGCGGCGATGGCCTCCACTGCACCGAGCGAGCGTCCGAGCGACTCGAGGACCGGGCCTTGCTCGATGTGAAATTCGAGATAGGCGAGCGTGTCGCCACTCAGCGTTGCGTGCGGAATATCCAATGGATCCAGGCCAAAATTGTTAATGGCGTCGCGAACGGAGATTCCATTGGCATCCTGGCGATTGAGGAGTTCTTCATCGAGCGTGCCGACTAGCGCGCGGCTGCCGATAAACGGTGTGCCGAAGCGAACGCCCTCTTCTTCCGAAAAACCTACGACCTCTATGGCGAAAGGAAGCCGGCGACCTTCCAAGGATTCGACGAGAGCGACTGCGATGACAACTCCGAGAACACCGTCATAGGCTCCGGCATTCGGGACGGTGTCGAGATGCGAGCCAAGCAGCAGGCGTGGCGCGGTGGAGTGCGCGGCGGCGTACAAGCCACACAGATTGCCGGCCGCATCGACAGCCACTTCGGCCCCCGCGGCTACAAGCCACTTTGTGAGTTCGCGGTGGCAATCGTGCATCGGAGAGGAAAGAAATGTGCGGCGCGTGCTGCCCGCATCTTCGGAGAAAGACGCCAGTTTTTGGCAGCGAGCGATCACTTCTTCCGCACGGATTGTTGTGCTTGCAGGTGTGGACACAGAATTTTAACCTTGCCGACGAATGCGTGCCTCGATCATGCCGTGAGGCTCGTCGATGGGCACAAAAATCTCGTTAGGATTGTCCTGCCCAAAACGGGAAAGATCCGCAAGGAGATAGTGCTTGTTGGGCATCGTCAGTTCGATGCTGTCGATTTCCGGAACGCTTGCGAGTGCGGCTTCTCCGATGGCGTACAAGGTGTGTTGCACGGACTTGCTTGAATGGAAAGAAAACACATTGAGCAGGATGTCCCGGATTTTGGACCGCAAAGCGACAAAGGGAACGGCAGGCGACAGATAGTCCCATCGCGCGCTGACAGAAGTACCTAACAAGCGGTCGGTGGATTCCGGCAGGGTAGTCAAAGAATCCTTGATGAATCCCGCAAATTCCGAGTTCGCCGTTTTCAGGATGACCAGGTTTTCAAGCCCTGCCCGGACTGACGGCTCTGCGTTGCGCGTTGCCGCAATTTCCGCGGTCTGGCACTCACTGCTTGATTGCGCAAAAGCCGTGGGATGCGGCTTTCCGCCCAACAGCAGATGCTGCCAGGATTTTTCCGAGAGCGTGATTCGCGCGGCGGAGACTTGCGGGTTACGTCCCAGGAAGAATGCGACTAGTTCCTTGCCAAACTCCTCCATGCATTCCGCCGAAGAGGTTCGCGCCAGCGAGTAAACCGTATTTTTCATTGTGTCTGTGGGAAGAATGTTGCTGTTATCACCAGCGACAAAGCAGGAGTCGAAGTCTCCTTCGAGCGCAATCTCGATCGTCCATTCGCGAAAATCGTGATGGTCAGGATGGCGCTTCACTCTTGCGAGGCGGACTCGCGATTTGCCGTAGCTGTTTTCGGCTAGCTTAATCATCAAATCAGCTTCCCCGGTAGGTCGTATAACCATGCGGACTAAGGAGCAACGGAATGTGAAAATGAGATTCGCCGTCGCGCACGTGAAATGTAATCTCGACGACCGGATAAAGTCCTTGGATCTTTTGAGCAAGGTGATAGCTAGCGGTATCGAATGCCAAACGGTAGTTGCCCTCACGAAGAGTTTCATTTTCGGGCAACAATTGAGGACAGCGGCCGTCGCCGTCCGTGCGGGACGAACTGAGAACGCGCCACCGACCGGCGGACTCTTGCCTCTCGAGTCGTACCGGCACATCCTTTGCGGGCTTACCCTGAGCAGTGTCCAAAACGTGAGTCGAAATGCGATTCATGAAGAGAGCCATTTCTTCAGCCGAAGACGCGCGATCTGACGCTGCTGTTCAGCTGCTTCATTCATTTCGGCCATTTCGTCATACTGCAAGCGCCGCTGGAGAATTTCGAGAATTTCCGGCGCGGATTTGCCAGCGGCACAGACAATGAAAATGCGTTCGAACTTTTGTTCGTACGCGCGGTTGCCTGCCGCAAGAGCGATCTTGACATACTCGCCTGCAGCTCCAACTTTTTGCTGTTCTTGGCCTGACCAAGCGGCAGACCGCGCAAGCGCGGAGGTTGGCGAATGTGAATCGCCAATCCGCGGATGGCTTCGAAATGCTTCCAACCAATCGGATTCCGGGAGGCCTTTCCAGACTTCGTCACAGGCAGCCAATAAGGCCGCTTCATGGAGGAGTGGTCTTCGAGCTGCCATCCCGTGCGCCCAGGCTTTTGAACCGCAACAGGGCAAGATCTCCTCAACGGCTTTGCCTTGCTCCAAACCGTTCCATCGCGCGAGCACATTTTTCGCATTTTCGCTGCGCACACCTCGGGAGCTTAACTGCTCCAGGAACTCCGCGACCAGGTTTCCCGCTACAGCCGCACGATAGCGGGCCGAGGAACGGATGTCGTCAATGGGGCGGACTTCCGAGGCAGCCATAGTTCTCGCAGATTGGATAAGCAGCGGATCGATCAGTTTTCCCTTTACGATTTGTTCCGTCTCTGACAAACGCACGGGAACGGGAGCAATGCTTCCCATGGCGAGGCGAATATCATCAACGACGCCATCCGCCAAGAGTCCCAGCGCTGCGAGGCACACTTTCGAAATCGCTTGTGCATTGCGTGCTCCAACTTTGCGCGCATGGGAATAGTAACCTGAAAACTGTTGCTTAAGGCAGATGGCGCGAATCACCTCGTCAGGTGCGATCCGAGTTTCGCGGTAGTTGACGTGAAAGCCTACATAGGACACGCGGCGTTCGCCTCGCGCGGAAACGAGAAGGAGCTCTGCCTCATAAACCAAAAGAGCGGGCAGGGAGTCCGCCGCGGGCGAAGCATTCACAATATTGCCGCCGATGGTTCCTCGATTCTGGTTGGCAATTCCGCCGGTCCAGCTTGCGGAGCTGGACAACAATGGAAACTCGCGGTTGATCAATTCGTGTTCGCGCAGATCCGTGTACGTGCATCCCGCGCCGATTTGGATTTCGTCTGCAGTAACTTCGATGCGACGCAACTCTGGAAGATTCCAGATGCTAACCAACTTGCACGCGGGGAGTTTTCCGGCGGAAAACTGCACCATGACGTCCGTGCCGCCGGCGATGGGAAGCCATCCGCCCGGTTCTCGCGCGAGAAGCGATAGAACGTCGGACAAAGTGCGCGGGGCGACAAGTTCGAATTCAGCGGGGTAGGCTCTCACGTTGAGGCTCCCCGGCGTGCGGCTTCCGCGACGGCTTCAAAGATTTGCATGTAGCCCGTGCAGCGACAAAGATTGCCGGAAAGGCTTTCGCGGATTTCTTCGAGAGTGGGTTGCGGCTTTTTCTTTAATAAATGAAGGGACGCCAGAATCATTCCTGGAGTACAGATGCCGCATTGGGCGCCGCCGCAATCAAGAAATGCTTGCTGCAAGATTTGTAGACGGCCGTCTGCTGCAAGGCCCTCGATCGTGACGATTTTCGTGCCGTTCGCCTGGAGCGCGGGAATGAGACAACTATTCACCAGCATTCCGTCGATCAAAACGGAGCAGGAACCGCACTCGCCTTCACCACAGCCTTCTTTTGTTCCTGTTAATCCAATCTCGTGCCTAAGAACATCCAGGAGGCGCTCCATCGCGTAAACATGCACGGTTTCTAGTTTTTCGTTGACCGTGAAAGTGATTTCGGATTTTGGGCGATCCAGTGGGGCTTGGCTCATTCTCCTCCTCGCGCGGTTGGGGCCACGATCTTGGTCGTCGCACTTTCGGCGAGCGCGGCGAAGATGTTTTCCGGAAGTAACGGAATGGAATTGAAAGAAACGTTTAGCGCGTCTTCGACGGCGTTGACAATCGCCGGGGCAGGGCCGTCCATCGGTAGTTCGCCGATACCCTTTGCGCCGAATGCTCCGTGAACGTTGCCCAATTCTTCGAAATAGACGCGAATGGGGGGAAGGTCGGCGGACGTGGGCATGATGTAGTTGGTCATTTGGCCGTTCTGCATGCGGCCGTGCTCCCAAATCACTTTTTCGTATAGGGCGAAGCCGATGCCTTGTGCAACGCCGCCGATGATTTGTCCTTTCGCGAGAACGGGGTGAAGGACTTTGCCTATCTCTTGAAGCGCAACGAAATCGTCTACCGTCACACTGTAGGTGGCCATATCTACGGTAACGTCCGCGACGTAAACCGCCCATGCAAATGCTGCGTAGGCTGAACCGCGATATTTTTCCTCGTCCCAAACGATGTCGTCAGGCTGTTCGTACTGCGCCAGGCTGCGGAATTTGCCGTGTTTCGCGACGTAGGCGCGGCAGGCGGCGCGGAAATCCTCAGGCGAATAGGAATCGGAAAGCAAGCCGCTCGCGGTCAGCGTTTTTTTGATACCAACGGCAGCCGATTGGACAAGTTTTCCGACGACCATCACCGTGCGCGAAGCGACGGTGGGACCGCTGTTTGGCACTTCGTGCGTGTCGGGTTGAGCGATGCTGACGTCATCGTAGTTCAGCGCCAGAGCTTCGGCGACAATCTGGCACAGCACCGTGTTGGTTCCCTGGCCGAATTCGGTGCTAGATGCGAGAATGCGGAGACTGCCGTCGGCGCAGGCTTCGACACCAACGATCGATCCGAGAAAGCGCTCGCCGGAACCCGTGAAACCTGCGCCATGCAGAAAAGCGGCAATGCCCATTCCTTTTTTGCGGGGGCTCCGCTGATTCTCGCGCGCGAATTCCTCTTTTTTGGCGTGATAGTCGGAGAGTTCGAGCGCGCGGTCGAGAAGTTTCCCTAGATCGATCTCTTCGTTCACCGTTTGTCCCGTTGTGGTGGTCTGGCCGGGCTTGAGGAAATTTCGGCGGCGGATTTCCACGGGCGAAAGTCCGACCACCTGCGCAATACGGTCCATGTGGCGCTCGAGCGCGAAGAGAGACTGCGGGGCGCCGAATCCACGGAAGGCGCCGTGCGGCGGCGCGTTGGTGGCGACGACTTTGGCGCGAATGCGAACGCTGGGCCAATAGTAGGCGCCGCCGGCGTGAATGGCACCGCGGGAAAGGACGACCGGCGACAAAGTCTTGTAGGCGCCGCCATCGATTGTGAAATTGATTTCTCCAGCGAGAATTCTGCCGTCTTTGCTGACGGCAGTGCGGTGGCGAGTGCGCGAAGGATGGCGTTTTGTAGTGGCCGCCATGTCTTCCATGCGGTCGTAGATAATTTTCACGGGTTTGCCGGACTTCATGGCGAGGAGGGCCGCGTGGGCGGCGATCATGGAAGGATATTCTTCTTTGCCGCCAAACGCGCCGCCGGTTTCCATTTGCACGACGCGGACGCGATCGGCGGGAAGGCCGAAGAGTTTCATCAGGGCTTTGTGGACGTAATAGGGGCATTGAAGCGAGCCCCAGACCGTGAGGCCCTGCTGCGGATCGAAGACGGCAATCATTCCGTTGTTTTCTATGTAGAGCTGTTCCTGTGCGCCAGTTGTATATTCGGCTTCGACAATGTGGTCTGCGTTTTGCCAGACGGCATCGACATCGCCTTTTTCGATTAGATAGGTTTTGAAGGTGTTGTCCGCGCCCCAAATGATTTGTTGTGTGGCCTCACTTTCTTCCATGCTGAAGATCGCGGGGAGTGGTTCGTATTCGACCGATATGGCCTCGACGGCTTTTGGGAGGAGATGGCGGTGTGGATGAGCGAGCAGGAGAAGAGGCTCTTCGGGATGATTGACGATTCCATCCGCAAGACATGGCTGATCGTCTTCGATGAGTGCGATGCAATTTTTTCCAGGGATGTCTTTGGGCGAGACGATTACGAATTCGTTCCAATCGATGCCGGGACCGAAGTTGAACTTTTTGATTTTGCCGCGAGGAATGCTGCTGCGCACGGTGGCGCCGTAGAGCATGCCGGGCAAAACCATGTCGTCGACATAACGCGCCTCGCCGGTGACTTTGGCGCGGCCTTCCATGCGCGGGACCGACGTGCCGACGATCGGAGGAGTTTTCATTTGAATCGCGGAATCATCCAGTGCTTGCAGGGCTTGCCTGCTTGCAACAGTGTATGACAGACAAATCGAAACTTGGGTGTAGGAGTCTTTTTTAGGACGCGGCATTAGCGGCGGTGCTCCACTCCTGTTGGAGCGCCAGGAAACTGGCCGTCGCTGAATACTTTTCTGCCTCGAAGATAAGTGGCTTTCACTACGCCGCGCAGTCTTTCTCCGAGGTAGGGCGAAACCGGGTGGCGGTAATGCAAACGGTCTTCGCTCACTACGAACTCGCCTTCCGGATCGAAAACAACGAAATCGGCGTCGTAGCCCGGAGCGAGGCGGCCTTTGCGGGTGTGGCAACCGGCTAATTTTGCGGGAGATTCAGACATCCAGCGCGCGACATCGATTAGTGAGAATCCGCGATGGCTGGCTTCTGTGTACATCAAGGGAAAAGCAACGGAGAGGCTTGCGATGCCGCCCCAGGCGGTGCGGAAATTTCCTTCGGCGAGACGCTTCATCTCCGGTGGACAGGGAGAGTGATCTGTCGCGACTAGGTCGATCGTTCCATCGCGGAGGCCCTGCCATAATCGTTCGCGGTTTTCGCGGCCGCGAACCGGAGGGGCGCATTTGAAGAGCGTCGCGCCTTTAGGGATTGTTTCGGCGGCCAAACGCAGATAGTGCGGGCAGGTTTCGACCGTTACGGGAAGACCTTCGGAACGTGCGGCGCGCAGTTCGGGAAGAGCTTGGCTGGCGGAGAGATGGACGATGTGCAGGCGGAACTTGTATTCGCGGCAGAGGGAGAGGAGCATTCGAATCGCGGAGAGTTCGGCCTCTTCGGGGCGCGATTGTAGATAGGTTTCGTAGAGCGACCAATCGGCATTCGCCAAGAGTGCTGTGGCGGAATCTATGGGAGCAGGGAGTTCTGCGTGGACGAGGAGTGGCATGCCGGTACGGGCGACGTGGGGCAAGGCAGCGCGCAACTGCGGCTCCGTTACCATCGTGAAGCCATCAATGCCGGGATGAATTAGAAAACATTTGAAGCCGGGGACTCCGGCGTTGGCCAGCGGCTCGAGATCGAGCGGGTTGTCGGCGACGACTCCTCCCCAAGCCATCCAATCAACGCGGCATCGGCCTTGCGCGGCTGCGCGTTTGGCTTTGAGCGCGGCGACACTGGTTGTGGCGGGCAGGCAATTCAAAGGCATGTCCACCAAAAGTGTGTACCCGCCCGCGGCTGCGGCTCGCGTGGCGGTCTCGAAGCCTTCCCAGTTGGCGCGGCCGGGATCGTTGATGTGGACGTGGGAATCGACGAGCCCGGGGAGAATCGCGGCGGTGCCGAAATCGTGAAATTCTGATTGGGGCGGGACTTGAGCTGAAGCAACAACATCAAGGATGCGATCTCCTTCGACAAGTAGCGCCGCTGGACGGATTGCGCCTGGTGTTACAACTCGGCTGGAAAGGAAGGCGCGCAAACTCATAGTGAAAGCGGGTCCGGAGAAAACTCGTGAGAATGAGACCCGAGCGTAGACTTATATCTGCAGGTTTTCAAGTCAGCAAAATCGATAATTCAAGACGAAAAAAGTGCTAGCGGGTGGATTGCCGGGCATATACTTGCCGGTTGGCGCGGGCATCCTGATGGCTTCTGCGAGGAATTCGGTTAGGTGTGGGTAAATGCGTCAGGGCTGGGGAACGAATGGAACGGTGGCGATAAGATTTGAGCAATCCTTTCATGGCGCGGGCGATTCAGCTGTCGATTGAAGGGGTTCAATCCGGGCGTGGCGGGCCGTTTGGCGCGGTGATTGTGCAGGGTGGAAAGATTATCGCCGAGGGTTCGAATGAAGTGACTTCAACGAACGATCCGACGGCGCATGCGGAAGTGCTGGCGATACGGCGGGCTTGCGAAAAACTGGGCGCGTTCGAATTGAAGGATTGCGAGCTGTACACTTCGTGCGAACCTTGTCCGATGTGCCTGGGCGCGATCTATTGGGCGCGGCTTGCGCGCGTTTATTTTG
The DNA here is from genome assembly GCA_035314345.1 of Candidatus Acidiferrum sp. Classification (GTDB taxonomy): domain Bacteria; phylum Acidobacteriota; class Terriglobia; order Acidiferrales; family UBA7541; genus Acidiferrum. The sequence goes on along the minus strand of DATFZQ010000070.1, from coordinate 85,924 downwards.
CCAGCACCGCGGAGGATGCGGCAAAGGCTGGATTTGACGATTCGTTCATCTACAGCGAGCTGAAACAGCCTTATTCGGGGCGGCGCATTCCTACAAGACAAATCATGCGGGAAGAAGCGCTCGCGGGATTTCGCGCGTGGGCCGACCGGCCCGACAAGATTCCGTATTGAAATGTTTGTGTGCTTTGTTATGCAGGTTCTCGCTGAACCAAGGGAATTATTAGGCTTGGCAGAGGGACAAACCTGTCTGTAGCTTTCATATCGGCTGGATCAATGGTCTCTTTCGAAAGGCTTTTGCAATCAAAGAAGATTTTGCGGTTGAGCGAGAGAGCGGAGGACGATTGATCGATCGCTACTTCAAATTTGCTGAGAATCAGACGTCGGTGAAGCAGGAGTTGCTGGGCGGACTCACGACGTTCGTGACCATGGCTTACATTGTCGTGGTCAATCCGCAGATTCTTGCGCAGGCGGGAATGCCGGCGGACGGCGTGGTGTTTGCGACGTGTCTTTCGGCGGCCGTCGCGACGCTGGTGATGGGATTGTACGCGAACTATCCGATCGCGCTGGCCCCAGGGATGTCGCTGAACGCCTACTTTACGTATTCGGTATGCCTGGCGATGCACATTCCGTGGAGAACGGCGCTGGCAGTGGTGTTTTTTTCGGGCGTGCTTTTTCTCGTGCTTACCGTAACGAAAGTGCGAGAACAGATCGTGAATGGCATGCCGGATTGCTTGAAGCACTCGACGGCGGCGGGAATCGGGATGTTCATCGCGTTTGTTGGATTGCGAAACGCCAAGCTGGTTGTGGCCAACTCCGCCACATTTGTGGGCTTGGGCAGCTTCGCGGACAAAGAAGTGCAGATAGCATGCTTCGGGCTGGCGCTAACGCTGATTATGATGGCGCGAAAAATTCATGGCGCGATCCTGATCGGCATCATTGGAACTACAGTTGCCGGAATGTTACGCGGCATTTCGAGCTGGCCCACGACATTTTTTTCCATGCCTCATCCGTCCTCGACTTTCCTTCAGCTTGATTTTCGAGGAGCCTTGCATCTCGGATTTCTAGAAATACTTTTCGCGTTTCTGTTCGTCGATTTGTTCGACAACGTGGGGACGCTTGTGGGTGTTTGCGAGCAAGGCGGGTTCATTAAGGAAGGCAAGATTCCGCGCGTCGGCCGTGTGTTGTTGGCGGACTCCGTTGGGACGATTTTCGGTTCGCTGACGGGAACTTCCACGGTCACCAGCTATATCGAAAGCGCCGCAGGTGTCGCTGCGGGGGCCCGGACTGGTTTCAGCAATATCGCGGTAGCGGGACTGTTTCTTTTGGCCATGTTTTGTTCTCCGCTGGCGACTGCTATTCCGGCCTACGCGACAGCGCCGGCCCTGATTTTGGTCGGCGTTTTGATGTCGCAATCCTTGGCGCTGGTGAATTGGAACGACTTCAGCGAGGCCTTGCCTGCGTTTATCACCATGCTGGCAACGCCGCTGACCTTCAGCATTGCGACCGGCCTGAGCCTCGGGCTGATTTCATACACGGTGGTGAAACTGGCATCGGGCAAGTTTAAGGAAGTCAATGCGCTGGTTTGGATCCTCACGATCCTTTTCATTTTGCGCTATGTGTATCTTGCCGCAGCCTAGTTGCATGTCCGACGTCTTGGTACAGCCGACGCCTGAGAGAGATGCTGCAGGTGGCGTCAATCCAAATAGAATACTTCCTGCATCATTGCGAATTTCTCGCCAGGTTTCAGGCCCGGCACCGGTTCGAAGAGCAAGGACATCTCCTGCTGCCATTGCAGGTTAGTCGGATCTTGATCGAGCGCGCGCCACGCGCCGTCGAAATCGTCGACCAGCATCACCAGGAATAAATCCTGCTCTCTTCTGAATATGGAATAGTATGAGATACGGACTTCTTTCAGTTTGGCCAGCAAAGCGGGCCAGACCTTTTTGTGGGCGGCGTCGTATTCTTCTTCTTTGCCGTGCTTAATGCGCAAGCGAAACGCGACTCGAGGCATGTGCATCTCCCAAATCCCATCAGTGTAGCGGGCGCAGTCTCATAAGATAAAGAACAGTTTCCTGCATTTTGTTGACAGGCAGGACGGGTTGCCGCTACAGTGCGCGACGCTGACTACCTGAGTGCCGGCGACCCAGCCAATAGATGGTTTTGCTCGAACGGAGCGAGACCGGGAGAACCTGCGATGAGAAAACTTGAGAGCAGTGTTAGGACCGCGCTGAGGATTTCGAAAATGACGGCCGCGTGTTTTCTGCTGTTTGCATGGAAGGCGGCCGCGCAATCGTCAAAGCCTGTGAAGCTCGAATGCGAATCGCTTAGCACGCCGCTCGGGATGGACACTGCGAAACCGCAGCTGTCCTGGAAGATTCAGGATTCACGTTCAGGTGCGCGACAAACAGCCTATCAAGTTCAAGTCGCCTCGAAGGCGGAGCTTCTTGCTGGCGGCAAGGGCGATGTATGGGACAGCGGGCGCGTGGAATCTGATAACTCGTTGGAGGTGATTTACAGCGGCCCTGCGCTTGAACCGAGCAAACGATACTACTGGCGGGTTGTGGTGTGGGATCAAGACGGCAAGGCGTCTGCTGCCAGCGAAACGAGTTGGTGGGAGACGGGGCTTCTGCAGCAGGAAAACTGGAAGGCAAAGTGGATCGGCTATGAGGAACCCGAACTGCGACACGTAAGGGAATCGGGCGCAGACTGGATCACGAACGCTGACGGAGAAGTGCCCAAAGATGCCACGAGCACCAAGCATGAATTTCGATTGCATTTTGATCTGGCGAAGCCGGTGCACCGCGCCACGCTTTATGCGACAGGACAGGATTCGGCGGGTGCCTGGATAAACGGAAAACAAGTGATGGAAGCGGCACCGCTGCCACCTTGGCGGCAAATGCCCTGGAAGACATACGCGATCCGAGATGTTTCAAGGGAGCTGCGCACTGGGCAAAACGTATTGGCGATTGAGGTGGTTCATTATTTAAACGCCGGAGGAGGCGGACGCCGTCCCAGCCAAACCCCGATGAACGCAGTGTTGTACGTGGAAGCGGCGGACGGCACGTTCGAAGTGTTCAAGAGTACGCCAGAGGGCTGGCGAGCTGCATTGAATGCCCGCGGGAGCTGGCAGAGTTCCGAATTCGACGATTCCTCGTGGAACGGAGCGATACGCTACGTTGCGCCAGCTTCCGGGTTCGAAAATGCCGCGCTGGGAAATCCGTGGCCGACGGGAGCCGTAAAGTCCCTTCGCCAGACATTCGAAATTGCAAAACCAGTGGCCTCCGCGCGCATGTATGCAACAGCCCTTGGTGGGTACGAGCTCTTGCACAACGGAAGACGCGTGGGTGACGAAGTTCTGGCCCCTGGATGGACGGACTTTCGGGAGCGCGTTATTTACCAGGCGTATGACGTGACAGCGGAAATCAAATCAGGCAGGAACGCGGTTGGGGCGCTGCTTGCTCCAGGTTGGTATTCAACTCCTTTGCAGTGGTTTCGCCAGGGATACAACTACGGGGATACTCCGCCTGCGCTGCGGGCGCAATTAAGAATCGAATACAAAGACGGATCCGTGGACTGGATCGTGACAGACGAAAAGTGGAAGGCGGGCATCTCGCCCATTCTTTTCGCGGAAATCTACGATGGAGAAACGTACGACGCGCGAAAGGTGCAAGCAAACTGGAATACCGCGGCATTCGACGACAGCAAGTGGAAATCAGCGGAGGTGGTTCAACCAAAAGAAACGCAAATCGTCTGGCAGTATTTTCAGCCAATTCGCGCAGAAAAAAAGGTGATCGATGCGAAGAAGGTGACGAATCCTGCTCCTGGCGTGTATATCTTCGATTTCGAGCAGAACTTATCCGGGGTGGCGCACATTCGGGCGCAAGGCGCAGCGGGAACGGACGTGAAACTGAGGTTTGCGGAGGTATTGAATCCGGACGGCACACTTTATACGGACAACCTGCGAACCGCGAAGGCTACGGACCATTTTATTCTCGCAGGCAAAGGGATCGAAGAGTTTGAGCCGACGTTCACGTTTCATGGGTTCCGTTATGCAGAAGTTTCCGGATTGAAGGCAGCGCCGAAGCCTGAGGACGTAAAAGCCGTTGTTTTTCACACGGATGCTCCGTTCACGGCGACGTTGAAAACGAGCAGCGCGATGCTCAACAAGTTGTGGAGCAACATTTTGTGGGGCCAGCGTTCGAACTTCGTAGGAGTTCCGACGGACTGCCCGCAACGCGACGAACGGCTGGGATGGTCGGCCGACGCGCAGGTGTTTTGGCGCACAGCAACCTACAACATGGATTTGACCACTTTTTCCAGAAAGTTCGGAGCGGATTTGCGCGGCACGCAAGTGGGCACGGACATGTATGGAATTTTTGCGCCGGGAACCAACACTCCGAATCCAGGTTACGGAACGGGATGGAGCGATGCGGGAGTCGTCATTCCGTGGACGTCTTGGATTCAGACTGGCGACAAGAAAGTTATCGAAGAAAATTGGGCGGGGATGGAAAAATATCTGGCGGCGATCCAGACGGCGAACCCCGACTATCTTTGGAAGAAGAACTACGGCATTCCGTTCGCGGACTGGCTCGCACCGGAAGGTGTGACGCCCGTGGATTTGATTGCCACAGCGTATTGGGCGTATGACGTGACGTTGATGAACCAAATGGCTCACGCGGTAGGAAAAACGGATGACGAGCGGAAATACAGTGAGCTTTTTGAAAAGATCAAAGCTGCGTTCAACCAGGCTTACGTTCGGCCCGATGGGTTCGTCGGTGGCGTTCCGCCGCCTCCAGTATTCGCTTCCGGGACCGCCAGGCCGCTGAGCGACAAGCCAGTTGAGACGCAAACCGGGTACGTACTCGCCCTGCACATGAATTTACTACCTGATGCGCTTCGCAGTGTTGCCGCGAAGCGTTTAGTGGATCGGCTCGAAGCCAATAATTGGCGTCTTGGCACGGGATTCCTGGGAACTCCTTACCTGCTGGGTGCTCTAACGGATACCGGGCATGTCGATGTAGCGTATCGCCTGCTACTCAGCACGGAGTATCCGTCGTGGGGATACCTGGTGGAGCATGGCGCCACTACGATGTGGGAGCGGTGGAACGGCGATCAAATGCGCGGGGATCCAAGCATGAATTCCTACAACCACTATGCGTATGGGGCCGTTGCAGACTGGATTTATCGGTATGCGGCGGGAATTGATACGGTCGCAACCGATCCGGGGTTTCACGTCATCCGTCTTCATCCGAACTTCGACAAGCGTTTGGGGAATCTCGATTTTTCGTACGAATCCTCTTACGGGACAATCCTCTCCGCGTGGTCGATCTCTGGAAACAAAGTCGTCTGGAAATTGACGATCCCGGCAAATGCGACCGGGCGTTTGCCGCTTGGCGGAGAACGAGCACTATCCTTCAAGCTTGATGGGCAACTTTTGTCGAAAAGCAGCAGAGTTCACGCTTTGGCAAAAGACAACAATAATCTCGAATATGAAATTCCTGCGGGCAGCTATCAGTTTGAAATAGCGCTGCCATAGCCAGGATGAGTCACTTGCAGAGTGTGCTGTGCCTCTAGCCATTAGAGGCGAGCGCGGGGACATGCAACGTAAAGAGGCCATTTGTAATTTCTTTTGTTTGCGGGCGGTGAGCCGCACGAGCGCGGCCTATTCGTAGCGGAGGGCCTTCATAGGGTCGAGGCGGCTGGCGCGCCAAGCAGGGATATAGCCGGCGGCGCAGGCGACGGACGCGAGAGCGACGGAGGCAACAGCAAGTGTTGCGGGATCATGCGGAGAGAGGCCGAAGAGCTGGCTCTGCACGAGCTTGGTTAGCGCCAACGAAGCGGGGACACCTGTGGCAACACCGATAACTACGAGCACCAGCACTTCACGCATCACCATCCAGATGACATTGCCTTGCGCGGCGCCGAGAGCCATGCGGATGCCGACTTCGCGGGTGCGCTGGGCGACGGTGTAGGCCATTACGCCGTAGAGTCCGATGACGGCGAGCAGAGTGGCGAGAAAGCCGAAAACGGCGGAAAGGCTGGCAATCATGCGTTCCGTGGACAGCGAGTTGCTGATCTGAACTTCTGCAGTACGCATGTTGGAGATGGGGATGTTAGGGTCGAGATCGCGGACCTTGGAACGAATCGAAGACATAAGCAGCGTGGGATCGGCTACCGTGCGTACGTAGATGACCATGCCGCCGATGTAGCGGTCGGCCATATAGGGAAGATAGGCCTGCGGAGGAATTTCTTCGCGGAGATTCTGGTATTTGATGTCTTTGACAACGCCGATGACTTCCATATCGGTAGGCGTGCCGGGATCGGAGCCAAACCCCAAATGCATGCCAACAGGGTTGCGGCCGGGAAAGTATTTTTTCGCGAAGGTTTCGTTAATCATGACGACGGCAGAATTCCAGCCGAAAGGATCTTCGGGTTGGTGATTGACTTCGCGAGTATCGGTGGGTCGGAAGTCGCGGCCGTTGACGATGGGAACACCCATGGTGGCGAAGTAGTTGGGGCTGATTTCGTTCATGTAAGGTTCGGGATGGGCGTCGGGAGTGGGAGGATTGAAACCTTCGACAGTCATGCTGCTATCCCATTCGTTGTCTTCAAGGATGCGCATCGAAGCGAGGCCGGTGGATTGCACGCCGGGAATCGAAGAGAGGGCATCCAGTAACTGCGGATAGAAAACCTTCAAGCGAGGAACGTTATAGCCGCTGTAAGAGGGATCGATCTCAAAGCCGACGAGATTCTGTGAGTTAAAACCAGGACCAAGGTTGCGAAGATTGCCGAGGCTTTTGGTGAAAAGACCGGCGCCGATCAGGAGCAGGAGAGAAAGAGTGACCTGAGCGATGACGAGAGATTTTCTGAGGGCGCCGTGACCACCGCCGACGACGGCAGCGGCTTCGTCTTTGAGAGTCGAGGCGACGTTGGGCTTGGTGGTCTGCAAAGCTGGAACCAAGCCGAAGAGGACGCCCGTCGCGACCGTGACGGCGAGTGTGAATAGAAGAATGCGAAGATCGGGCGAGGTGGAAATACGCAAGCCTCCAGAATCCAACGGGAGATACGCGGCCATGAGAGCTTTGTCTGCCCAGTAGGCGAGAGCGAGTCCGGCGAGAGCTCCAAGAGCCGCGAGAGAAAGGCTCTCGATCAGGAGCTGCGAAATGATGCGAGGGCGGGTGGCGCCCATGGCCAGGCGAATCGCTATTTCCTTTTTTCGCGCTGACCCGCGGACGAGGAGGAGATTGGCAAGATTAGCGCAGGCAATGAGAAGGACGAGGCCGGTAGTGGCCATGAGAACCCAGAGGGGAGTGGAGAGAGTCTGGCGGGTGTAAGAACGGCCTTGAGAGCCTGGCAGGAGGTCGATGTAGCATTTGAGGAATTGCTCGCGATCATAAGGCGAGGCGTGCGCGAAGGCCTTATCTTTGACTTCCATTTCGAGCATTGAATGCATAAAAGGCTGAAGCGAGGCCTTGGCTTGTTCGCGGGTAATGCCGGGCTTGAGGCGGCCGAAGGCATTGACCCAACGGTTGCGGCGTTCTTTCAGCATGTCGGTAGGATTGCCGACCATGATTTCTTTTTGCATCATGAGGGGAACGAAGAGCTTGGGGGAGCGGCCGAGCTCGATGCCATCAAAGCCGGGCTGAAGGACGCCGACAATGGTCATGCTGTTGTTGTTTAGGGTGAGAGTTTTGCCGACGATGTTGGGGTCGGCGGAGAAACGCGATTTCCAGTATGCGTAGTTGAGGATGACGTAGGGATAGGCGTCGGGGAGGCGGTCGTCTTCGGGAGTGAACACGCGACCGAGGTAGGGATTCAAACCGAGGTTGGAAAAATAGGTGCCGGAGACCATTTCGAGCTGAACGTGCTCGGCTTGGCCGTTGAAAGAGATACTGGCGTCGAAGGGGAAACGGGCGAACATATCGGAGAAGACTTCATTGTGGGCCGCGAAATCGCGGAACATGGGATGGGAGATGGCATTGCCACCCCAATTGCTGCCGTAGTGGCGGCCGCGCATGGTGAGAAGGACGAGTTCCTGGGGGTTCTTGACGGGCAGAAGGCGGAGCAGGACTTGATCGAGAAGGGTGAAGATGGCGGTGTTTGCGCCGATGCCGAGAGCGAGGGTGAGGATGGCGATCACCGTGAATCCGGGAGTACGCGCCAGAGTGCGGAGAGCGTACTTAAAATCGCGAAACGCGGTATCGAGGGCGGCGATAGTGTTCATTTCGCGGACCTTATCCTTCTTTGCAGTTTGGATGACTACCGTGAATACGCTCTTTGGCGGGAATTGTTCCCGCGAAGACACAGCCTTGGCCTCTCGGATTGACTGGGCTAGGCGGCATAAGTTTGAGACGAGTCTGAGAGGAAAACGTCTTGTCGACTGGGGATGGAGAAGGTGCCGGGGAGTGGAGTGCCACCGCCGATAACGCAGCAGCACCTAGAAGACGAGATTAGACGGCTGCGCTCGTGGCGGCGCGCGGAATGGCAGCTTCTTCTTTCTGACGGAAGAAAGCTGTGACGCGGTCAATGATCTCGTTTAGTGAGGTTTCCGGGCGGAAGCCGGTAAGGGCGTGAAGTTTATCGACGCATGGGACGCGGCGCATCATGTCCTCGAAACCTGGCTCGTAGGCCTGATCGTACGGCACGAACTCGATGGGTGAGGTGCTGCTGGTGCGCTTTTTGACCAATTGAGCTAGGCTTTCAATGGTGATTTCTTCCGTGTTACCGACGTTGACGACCTCGCCGATGGAGCGTTCAGTGTCCATCAAGCGGACGAGGCCTTCCACAGTGTCGCGGACGTCGCAGAAGCAGCGGGACTGTTGACCGTTGCCGTAAACCTGGATTGGCTCGTTATTCAGTGCCTGCTTGACGAAATTGGGCAGGACCATGCCGTAACGCCCGGTCTGGCGCGGACCAACGGTGTTGAACAAGCGGACTACGATGACGGGAAGTCTTTTCTCTTTCCAATAAGAGAGCGCGAGAAATTCATCGAGAGCTTTGGAGGCGGCGTAGCTCCAACGGCCTTTGGTGGTCGGCCCGAGGACGAGGTCGGCGTCCTCGTGAAAGGGCACGTTGGTGTTCTTGCCGTAGACTTCGGAAGTGGAGGCGGTGAGCACGAGTTTGCGTTTTTTGCAGGCGGCTTCGAGAATGCGCTGCGTGCCGTTGACATTGGTTTCAATGGTGCGTACGGGACTCTCCACGATGAGCTTGACGCCGACAGCGGCGGCGAGATGGACAATCACATCCGCATCATCGACGAGTTCGGCGACCAACTGGAGGTTTTCGATGTTGTCCAGGTGATATTCCATCTGGCCGGAAGTCTTGAGGTGGCGGATGTTATCCATGCTTCCGGTGGAGAGGTTGTCGAGCAAGACGACGCGGTCGCCGCGAGCGAGAAGCCGCTCCGCCAAGTGAGAACCGATGAAACCGGCGCCGCCGGTGATCAAATAACGCAAAGTGCCTCCTTACAATGACTGATCGTCGTCGCGATGGCGCGGGGAGCTTTCGGAGACGGATTCAGCAAAATCGTCATGCTCCTGAGGAGATTCTGGCGTTTCCTGAGGACCATAACCATAAGAATATGGATAGTACCGATAAGAATAGTAGTAGTCCGGAGCGCCTGAATCCACCGCATTCAGGACGACGCCGAGGATGTGGCACTTCACGCTGACGAGCAAGTCACGGGTGCGTGTGAAGGCCTCTTTGGGGGTCTCGCCACTGCGCACGACCAACAGGACGCCATCGGTTTGGACGGAGAGAATGACGGCATCCGTGGCCGCCATGATAGGTGGCGAATCGATCACGACGAATTTGAATTTGGTCCGCAATTCAGCGATGGCCTCCGCCAACTTGTGAGAGGACAACAAGTCGGCAGGATTGGGAGGCAGCGGGCCCGTGGGAATCGCGGCGAGATTGGGAATGTCAGGGTGCGGCACAATAACCAGATCGAGACTCGAAACACCGGCCAGATAGGAACTTAAGCCCGCATACTTGCCGCTTGCCATATTGAGGAGGCGGCCCACTCCGGGCTTACGCAAATCCGCATCGACGAGCACGGTGCTGTCGCCGAGCTGGGCAAGCGTGACAGCCAAGTTAGCAGCGGCAGTGGTCTTTCCCTCGCGGGGGAGCGCACTGGTCACCAGGATAACTTGCGGTGGGCGGCCCGGCTGAGAAAGGAGCAGCGAGGTACGCAGTGCGCGAAATGCCTCGGACATTTGGGATTTGGGCAAGTGCTGGGCAACGAGCTCAATGCGTTTTTCATGGCCGTTACTGGCAATGCCTGGCAAGAGGCGCCTGCGCGAGCCGTTTCCGCTGGAGCCGCCAAACTGCGGCACGACAGCCAAGGAAGGCAGGCGGGCAAGGGTCTCGATGTCGTCGGGTGTCTTGACGGTGTTGTCGAGATACTCGCGCATGAGGGCGAGGCCGATGCCGCCGACAAGACCGACGAGAAAAGCCAGGGCAATGTTCCTCGCTTTGGCGGGACGCGAAGGATAGGCTGGGATCATGGCTGGATCGACGACACGGATATTCGAGGATTGCAAAGCTGAGGAAATGCCCACTTCCTTAAGCTTGGTCATCAAACCGTCATAGAGAGTCTTGGAAGCTTCCGCCTCCCGCTTGAGGATGTTGTATTCGACCATGCGCTCGGCCATCGTATTCGCTTCCGCTTTCTGCTGGTCGAGAGCTTGCACGAGCATTGCTTCGCGCTGCATGGCTTCGCGGTAATCGAGTTCGATATGGCTGAGGGTATTAACATTTTCCTTTTGGATGAGCTGGTCCACATCTTTCAATTGGGCCTGAAGACGCACGACCTTCGGAAAATTAGGACCGTACTGGCTCAACGCGTCGTTGTATTCCTCTGTCGCGGTCTGCCGTTTCTGAAGGAGTCCCTGCAAGACGGGGTTGTCGCGAAGCTGGGGCACGTTGGCGATGTCACCGGCTTTGGCAAACTGAAAAAGCGCTTCTTTCTTCATGCGCTCATCCTGGGCTTCGGTCAAAGCCTTGTTAATATCGGCGAGGCGCTGGGTGGTGATATTGGATTTGTCGTCGAGCGTCCAGATCTGATTTTTTCTTTCGTAGGCGATGCGCTGGTCTTCCGATTCCTGAACTTTAATCCTGAGCTCGTCCAACTCGTTACGCAGCCATGTGGTAGCCCGCGTAGTCTCGTCGTAGTGGCTGCGAATGTTCTGTTCCTGGTAATTTTTGATATGTTCGTTAACGATGCGCGCGGCGAACTGCGGGTCTGTCGACTCGAAGCTCACATCCATAAGCCGGCTGGTGGGAACGCGTTTTACGCTGAGACTGCCAAGGAATGCACCGAGCTCCGGGGGGCGCTTCTGGTTTTCCAAGCTGCCGATGGCGAGCGCTTCGGATGGCCCGTTGGGAGAAGCGTATTCGGGCCGCGCGCCGAGGCCGCTGCTCCGGATGGTTTGTAATGCAAGGGTTTCACTCGTTAAGATTTTCGACTGCGTCTCGATATAGTTCTCAAGATCCATCTCGTAGCCGTAAGGGTCCATGCCCTGGAATGGCAGGATGTTCGCATTCGAGGGGTCGATTTCGATGCGTGCGGTGGCCACATAGACGGCTTGCATGCGGAAAGTGGCGATGGTGACAATCGTGACTACGGCAAGCAAGAACGACAAGATCAGCCATTGATGCTTCCGTAGGATTAGCAGATAGTCGTAAAGATGCGGCTCGCGCGGCGAGAGATCCCAAGCCGGCAGGCGCGAGGATGGCGGAATCAGCTCCACAGTGCCGTTGGAGCCGTTTTCGCGGGGAACGAGTTTGTTGTCTTCAGACATTTTCTAGTGGTAGGCGACGCGATAAAGCGCGACGGCTGAACCGAGTGCGATGCCAAACTCGATCGACCTCAGAACGGCTTGCTTGGCTCCGCTCTGCGGAACGTACAAGATGTCGCTGGGTTGGAGCGGCAAATCCTCCGCTTGGCTGTTCAGAATTTTTTTCAGATCGAGAGGCACTTCGTGCTGCTTACCCTGGGAATCTTTCCGGATGACGACGGCCCGGTCTGTCTTAGCGATGTTAGTGTAGCCGCCGGCCAGCGCGAGAATCTTCAAGGTGCTCAATTGCTCTCGGTCATTGGTGAGCACAAATCCGCCAGGTCTGGCGACCGCCCCCAAAACGTACACGATACCGGCATGGGGCACGGTTACGACATCTCCCGCTTGCAGAAGGATATTATTCGCTATATTTCCTGCTTCCATCAACTGATACAAGTTAACAGTAATATTGTCGGTTGCGGGAGAGCCCGATGGAGCGCTTGCGCCGTTGATGGATTTCTGTGCCGAAGGGTCAGCCGCCGGCAATTCAGGAGGGTCCGCCACGGACCCGCTGTGTAACGAAGGCGATGGAGCAGCGACCGGCGCGGGTTTTGCTTCTGGTTTGATGGGCAGAGAGTTTGCAGGAGTGCTATCCGCCGAGCCGATTGCCGGCGGCTCCGAGTCATCGAAAGACATCTTCGGCACGGGTCTGGTTATGATGACCTCGGCACCGGCATCCGAAGCAAGCCCGCCGGCCTCGGCAAGGACTTCGAGAAGCGTGACCTGACGGTCGGCCTGGTAAACCAATGGATGCGAGACGGCCCCGACAACGGTAATGGGCTTGCTCTTTCTTTCTCTGACAGTAACGCCCACCTCGGGGTGGGACACCAAACCATTAACTTCGAGCACTTCGGCAATTTTTTGTTCCGCCTGGATCTCGGTAAGCCCAGCGATATGTAAGCGCACTGGTATCAAGGGGATGGCAATGGTCCCGGTTTGGCTGACGCGGACATCGCGGCTTAGCTCTTTAACGTCAAAGACATCGATCGAAAGCAAATCGCCATTGCCGATGACGTACTCATGCGGCACATTGTGAGCTGCGGCGGAAAGCTCGCGAATACGGTCGTTCGTCTGTTGTGGCGTCTCGAGAACGGCCTGCGCGCGGCTGGGCGGCGCCAGAACCAGTAATCCGAGTAGAGATGTGGAGACGAGACACAACGTCCCCGCACCCAGTCTCGCTGGCTGCATACGAATATATGACCCCCATGTGATTATACAGTCAGAAGGACCAAGTCCATCAGTGATTTCGATGCTTGTGGCGAATCTTTCCCGATTTGGGAATTTGCGGAGTTGCTTGGCGAATCTCGCTTGTCGCCAGATTTGCCTGGAGAAAAAAAAGAAGAGCATTCGCCGGAATGTGCAGATTGAAATCGGCAAGTCCATGCGTGAGAAACCCGAGGCACGCGACAAAGGCCGAAAGCTGGAGGGTCGAAGCAAAAGCTCCATTGGACTGAGACAAGCGCCGGAGCGAATCAAAGAACAGAACGCCAAGGAACCAAAGGCAGCACAAGCCACCAGCAATACCTGTTTCCGCAAGACCTTCGAGATAATCGTTGTGGGTGTGGTTCACGACTTTTCCATCATAGAGAGTTTCATAGGCGGGAAAGACAAGCTGGAGCGTACCGAGGCCAGTGCCTGTCCAGGGATGGTCGAGGAAAATCCGCCAAGTGTCGGCTCTCATGGAGGCACGTTTTCCGCTGGTGACCTCAAGTGACTGGAGGGAAGAGAACCGTTCTACTAGCTGCTGGACACCCAGCCAGGACACCATGAGAAATGCCAGCAAAAGAACCGCACCTCCCGAAAGCAAGTGTTTTCCGACCGTACGGCGAAGAATCAGCCAAAGAATCAAAACGCCGACTTCCACAGCAAAGCTAACCAGGCCTCCCCGAGACGCAGAGAGAAACAATGCACCGACGGGCACCACGGCAAAGAGACTGACCAGAAACCAGCGTTCCCGGCGCACCTTGCCGAGGACCAAGGGAACTAGGGAGATGGGAATGACGAGCTCTGTAAACCCGGCAAAATGATTGCGATTCACATAGGGGCCAAAAGGAATACCTCCAAAGTGCATCTCGCGAAACCAATAGAGTTTTCCATTAAAGGTGAGGTGCTGCAGGATGCCGAAGATAGCGACGAGAAACCCGAAACTCATCACGAACCAGACAAAACCGCGCCAGTCCTCGAGCGTCCGGAACGCTTGCGCGGCCAAAAAGAGAAGAAGGATATCGGCAAGGAGAAGTTGGAGTTCCATGCGCGTGTTGTAGGAGGAGGCGGTGTGATGAAAAAGCCACTGGCCAAGGGCGATCAGCGAGAGAGAAACAAGAGGCAGGAGCAGAGGCGAAATGATGAGCTGATGCTCCCGCGTCAAATACGCGCGAATGGCCCAGACGAGAAAGAGCAAAGCTGCCCCGATCTCGATGACAGCGCGAGCCCAGTCCTCGACGGCGCCGTGTGAGGCTACGCCAAAGACCACGAGGGCGCAGATGCCGATGCGGATGAATTTCACGGTTTGCTGGTCCCCGCGGACACCGATATCAGGGCAACGTCGTCAATCCAGGCCGACCCGCGAATCTTGCTGTCAAATTTTGCGCTTGGATTGCGGCTCACGCAGAGCTGCAGTTCACGGACATCTTTTCCCGAGGTCCAAGGAAGCTCGACTTTAGTCCACGGTTGCGTGCCTTCCACATCATCCGTCCAGGCGACAGAGCTAGACGAGTCGCCGATGGAGTGCAGTCCGAAGCGCACGCCTTGATCGGTGGACAATGAGCGCGTCTGGACCCATGCGGAAAAGAGGTAGGAAGTGGAAGGCTGGACGGGGATGTATTGGCATACATCATTGAAGTTCACGTTGCTGAGGCCGTTGAACGTGAGTCGGAGAGAGCGTTTTCCGGAATGTTTTTCCTTTGTATCGAGGGTGACCACCACGCCGCCCATGAATGAGGAGTAGCGCCAGGTGAATCCGCCGCCGACAACATCCGATTCAAAACCTCCGTCCCATATCAAAGAGCCAGGCGGCGCTGGAGGATGCGAAACGCCCGAGAAAAGGAGAGCCTGATCCCAGACGCGCTGGGCATCCGACATCTGCCGTTTGTGAAGGAGGAGTTCGAGCAACGGATAGGAGTCGCTCAACTGAAGTTGCGGATGAAGAGCGGGCAAACTGGACCAGACGGCTAGTGACTGATCGGTTTTTCCTTGTTCAGCGAGGGCAGAAATCACATTTAAGTAGGCGTCCTTGGAGTGGGGCAACACACGCTCTAAGACGGAGTTGACATCCGGCTCGAAGCGCATGCAAAGAGCAAAAGCTGCCGCTCCGCGCTTTGGGTCGGCGTCTACGGCATGCCTGATCTCCGCGAATGCGGCGTCTAGCTCGCCCCGGCGGAGCAGGAAATTTCCATAGCGCCACGAGACTTCCGGCGAAAGCGAGTACACGCGCTTGGCCTGAACAAATGCATTTCGGGCGGCGGCGATGTCCCCCTCCGATTCATACGCCGTGCCCAGGTCCAACCACGTGTCTGCGGAATGAGGATCAAAAAACAACGAAGTTTGATAGTTGCGGATAGCGCGCTGAGCATCGGGATCTTCGAGGTTGTATTGCCAGTAGCGGCCGAGGAGATACCAGTTGCGGGCGTCATCCGGTTCAAGCTGCGTGGCCCGGGCGTAGCCTTCAGGCGTGTTCAATCCCGCATTATGCACAGCAAGAACATTGCGGACGCTGGAGTAGGAAAGACCGACGGCGAGTATTAAAGCAAAAAGGACAAGAAACCCGCGCGCCGCTGAACTGGAAAGGCGAAGAATCATCCCGCGATACTGTGCATAGACAAACTCTCAGATGCAAGATGAAAGTCTGAAGAAACGAAAGGAATACACTGCCAGCGATTTTTATCGGGGACGCTATTTGCCGATGGAGGCAGAGAGAGTCTCATCGGCGCGGCCACGGCGGCGGACGTCAATCCCTAGGCGTTTGATTTTTTGATTCAGCGTGGAAAGGGGAATCATAAAACGCTCGGCCGCTTCCGTCTGATTCCAGCTGGTGCGTTCCAGCATGTCCATAATGATGCGGCGTTCGATCTCGTCCATGATTTGAAAGAGCGAGGGCTGAGGGTGATCAGCGCCGGATCGGGAACCCGATTCGCCAGGCAAAGGAGGAAGAAATTCCGAGAGCTGCAAGCGGACGCCGCGGACGATTTCCTTGCTGCGAATGCTTTCGGGAAGCAAATCCACGTCGACGCGTTCCTGCGTGGAGAGCACGACGGCGCGCTCGACGACATTTTCTAGCTCGCGGACGTTGCCGGGCCAATCGTAATCCATCAGCAGTTTAAGAGCGCCTGCCGTAAACTGGCGCATGGGCTTGGCGTTCTCTAAGCAATATCGCGAGAGAAAATGGGCGAGCAATGCGGGCACATCTTCCCGGCGGTCGCGCAGCGGAGGTAGCAGGAGATGAATTACGTTCAAGCGGTGGTACAAATCCTCGCGAAAGCGGCCTTCGCGGACAAGGGTCAGGAGCTCAACGTTCGAAGCGGCGACGATGCGGACATCCACCTTGAGCTGCTCTGTGCCGCCTAGCCGCATGAATTCGCGCTCTTGAATTACGCGAAGAAGTTTGGCCTGCGTTTCCGGACTGATGGTGGCGATTTCGTCGAAGAAGATAGTGCCTTGATCGGCGACCTCGAAGAGGCCTTTTTTGGAAGCGACGGCGCTGGTGAATGCGCCCTTCACGTGGCCGAAGAGCTGCGATTCGAGCAAATCCACGGGGATGGAGCCAGTGTTGACCGGGACAAAAGCTTTGTCCGCGCGAGTGGAAGCCGAGTGAATGGCTTTGGCGATGAGCTCTTTGCCGGTGCCGCTTTCTCCGCTGATCAGCACGGTGGAACGGGAAGGCGCCACCTGGGTGATCAGATCGAAAAGTGTCAACATCTTTTCGCTCTTGCCAATGATGTTCGGGAAATTGAAACGTTGTTTGAGAGCGCGCTTGAGATGGACGTTTTCTTCGCGAAGACGGCGTGATTCCACGGCCTGGGCCACTTGCGCCAGAAGTTCGTCGTTGGACCAGGGCTTGGTGATGTAATCAAGCGCGCCACCCTTGAATGCCGCGCGCGCCATTTCGATGGAACCGTAGGCGGTGATCAAAACGACGGAAAGTTGCGGGTCACGCTTGCGAATTTCCCGGAGCAGCTCAAGGCCATTGCGGTCGGGCAGACTAACATCCAGCAGCAGCAAATCGAAAGGCTGCTCCCCGAGCTTGGCCAAGCCGGATTCACCGGTCTCCGCGCTGGAAACACCGTAGCCTTCGCTGGTAAGCAAGAGCTCGAGGCCTTCTCGGATTTCTGATTCGTCGTCGACAACCAGAATGGAACCCTTAGACATGAACCGACTTTCTGACCGCGGGGAACTCTACGTGGAATGAAGTGCCCTTGCCGGGAGTTGAGCGGACGTCGATCTTGCCGGAATGTTCCTTGATGATGCCGTAGCTGACGGAGAGGCCGAGCCCGGTGCCGCGGCCACTGGCTTTCGTGGTGAAGAAGGGATCGAAAATGCGATGAATATGTTCGCGCGCGATGCCCGCACCAGTATCGACGACTTCAATTTCGACGCTGCCATTATGGGCGCCTGTGCGTACTTCCAGGAGGCCGCCGCCGGGCATGGCATCGCGAGCGTTCAGGAAGAGATTGAGAAAGACTTGCTGTAGTTTGTTCGCGGAACCGCGGACGGCGGGGAGAGTTTCGCCCAGATGCTTCACCACTTGAATCTGCGAAGTTCTTAGCGGATGCGAGACGAGAGAAAGCGTTTCTTCCACGACGCGGTTTACGTCGATATCCACGGCCTCTCCGGCGCCGGTACGCGAAAAATTCAGAAGATTGTTCACAATTTCGCTGGCTCGGAATGTTTGCTTGACGATTTTTTCGATGATGGACTGCCGTGGATCGCCATCGGGCATTTGCTTTGCGAGCATCTGGATGTAATTGGAAATCACCGCCAGAGGCGTGTTGACTTCATGCGCGACGCCTGCGGCCAGGAGGCCGAGCGAAGTCAGTTTCTCGGTTTGTGACATCTGCTCTTCCATCCGCTCGCGCTGCGTCACGTCGTCGAAGAGCAGGAGTCGCCCGATGCGCTCTGCGGATTTGCTGACTAACGGAGTGATGGAAACATTCAGAGTAAGTGCTTTGCCCTGATGGTGCAGGCGCTGTTTGTAAATGCCGGTGATTTGCTCCGCGTCGCCGCGCGCGGCGATCTCGGCCGCAAGTTCTTTGGGAAGCAGGGAACGAAGCTGACGTCCAACGGCTTCCTGCCGGGCCACGCCGAAGAGTTGCTCCATACGCGTGTTCCAGGATTCGACGATGCCTTCCAGATCCACGGCCAGGACACCGACATTCAGAGATTCCACAATGTTTTCGCTGAAGTCTTTGAGACGCGCGATCTCGAGGGCTTTTTGTTCGAGCGAGGTATAAAGCTGGGCGTTGTCGAGGGCCACGGCAACGTAGCCCGCGATGGTTTCCACCAATTCGACGTCATCGCTGGAGAGATAGTCGCCGTCGACGGTTTTACCAAGACCCAAAACAGCCACGGTGTGCTCGCGAATGCGGCAAGGCACATAATAATTGAGATCGAGCTGTTCGAGAGTGCGGCGCACGGAGTCGGTAACATCGCGCGCGGCGCGGGGCGACTCGAAAAAGAGCGCCCCCCGCGCAAACTCGGGCCGGTCTGGTCCGAGGAAACCAAGATCGAGAGGCTCCGCGAGACGTACGCCCATCGAGCGGGCCAGGCGGAGATTGCCAGGATTCGCGACGTCTTCGACAAAAATTGCCAAACGGTCGACGAGGAGAGTTTGCGAAACACGGTCCATAACGGAACCGAGCATGGGCTCAAGCCGCACTTCGTTTGTGAGGGTGCGGCCGAATTCGATCAGGGTGCGGCGATAGTCCAGCCGGTCGCGATAGAAGAAACGGTCGAGACGTGCCTGAATCCATTCGCGGAAGGGTTGGAAGAGAAGTGCCGCAATAACGATGGCGATGACGCCACCGACCGGGCCGTTCGTCTGCGCATGAAAGATCTGGGGGATGAGCGCCACGAAGAAGAAGTAAATCGTGGCGATGGCAGCCGTTGCCGCGGTATAGGCCAAGCCGCGCTTGAATATAATGTCCACATCCATCAGACGGTAACGAATGATGGCGTATCCAAAGCACAGCGGGATGAAGACCAGGCTGACGGTCGAGAATTTCATCCAAGGCTTGATCGCCGCGTCAGAGACAAACGGAACAATATATAGGGCAGCGAATGGAAAAGTGCCGACAAAGGTTCCAGCCGTAAGCCATTTCAATTGCTGCCGCAAAACGCCGGCTGGAGCACCACGATAATTTCGATAGAACACAACTCCGGCAGCGAGAAAACATATGCCGAGATAGCTGTAGGCAATTTTGTCCAGCAGGATGCGTGAACCAAGCCACGGGATGAAACCGAGCGCTCCCAATGCGGTGCTAATGTGAACGAAAAGAATGGCGAGAGGTGGCAGATAGACGAAGCTAAGTTTGGAAAGCGACCGGCTGGTTCCCTCGGTGCGCTCGGGGAAAACTAGCGCGAAATGCAGTAACAGGGCTGGCATCAGGACTTCAGCCAGAATTTTGCTCCAATACACCTCGAAGTCGAAGGTGTCCAGTTTTTGGCTGTAGTGGAAGGAATAAAAAATGAAAGACACGAGGCAGAAAATGTAGAAGTGAACGGCGCGCGGTGCATTCCACCGCCTGGCGAAAATGAAGAGCCCAATGAATAGATAGATTAAGCCGACGACGCGGGCATAATTCTCAATCGAGGTGGGCTTCTCAGCGGGGGCGGTGACGAGGGGAGTCTCAAATTCCTGGCTGTCTCGCGCCAGTTTGTAGCGCACTTGGGTCCAAAGTCCTGCGTGATACAAGCGCTGGGTAATCTGGAGCTGCCTAGTGAGGGGGTTTCCGTTTATCGCAAGGAGATGATCCCCAACTCGAACGCCAGCCCGGGCGGCGGGTGAATTTGGAGCGACGTGCTGGGCTTGAATGCCTTGAGAGGTATCCAGCCAAACGACACCGTCGTCGGGAGTCTCATATTCGGTTCTTTGGACGAAGTTCAGCCAGGCAAAAATCATCGCCGCTAGCGTGGCGAGCGCTAGCACAACGGCCCCAAGGCTGACTCTAAGGTTCTGCTTCATAGCGGGCCCAGGCAGGGCGACACCCTACCAAAGAAACTTAGGTGCAAACGAATGTCCAATCTTTGGAAGAATGACTCTTCAATAATATCCTTATAATTCAATAACTTACAGAATCCGAAGGCTGGGGAGTGATGGATAATCCGCTTTCTGGAAGGTCGCATACAGCTTTCTAGAGTCCATTTTACGATCAAAACTGGAGACTTAGACCACCCCGAAATGTGCGGAAAGCGGGCATTAGGGTCACTCGACCGTCCGGTGAGTTGAGGGTTACGTAACCCTGAGCTAGAAGGTTGTCGCATTCCGCATTGGCTTCCCAACGGCCCGGGCCAAATTTGGGCAGCCGTTGGTGCACTCCGATATGAAGATAAGGCTCCATGTCATAGAAGGACTCGCCAAAGCTATCCACGCGAGAGAGCGTTACCCCACTGATCCACTGGTAGCCCGCCGACACCCTAGTACCGAGACGAGGCACCTTTGCGGTGACTTTAGCTCCCGCAGAGTGACGTTCGGCAGTGCGGAACATCTCACGGAGCGGTCCAGCGGCAGCGCTCGAAGGAGTCAAGGCGCCCGCAAAGGCATATAGCGCGGTAAGTTCGACGTCTTCACTTAGTTTTTCTCGATACACGGCACGTGCGCCCCAACTGCTGGAAGAACCGCCGTCGTATGAAAATCCATTGGAATATACGTCCTGGAAAAAGTCTCCGGCAGGAAGATTGCTGCCACGCCCAAACACGGCTACATGGCTATTGTCTTCATGAAAAGCTGCAACCTGTAACTTCCCGCGCGAGCCTATCTTGCGCTCCGCTGCAATCTCCTCGTGGAAACCGCTCTCCAGCACGGGGCGTCCGTTGCGATACATCAGGACGGGAAACGCGTCCATCTCGTTTAATGCAGCGGCCAAGCCGTTCACAGCCTCTCCGTCGGCGGCCTCAAGTGGCTCCGGGCCCGTTGGCATGGACGCAAAAATCAGGGACGCGTGCCAATCGTCCGAAATGCGGGCGTCGATTTGCATGCGCGGACGCAAGGAGGATGCCGGGTGGCCAAGACCAACTAAAACATATTCTCCGCCGTACTTAAGCATTGCGCGGGTCCCAAAAACCATGGAGCCGCCTTGGTCGATACGAACGCCGCGGAAGGTCGGACCCAGATCTCCGAGCTTCGATTCGCGCAGCACGATCGCCGTGTGCGGACCGGCACCGAGGGAGCCGGTGGGGAGCCAGACCGTGGCGATTCCACCTGCTGGGGAATCCGTGTCATAGCTCACAAGACCGGCAAGGAGCAGCCGACTCGTGGGACCCAGTCGCTGGTCGTAAGCAAATGCGGTTGCAGGACTAGCGGGGAGATTGGAAACCGAGCCGGGCCTGCGAGCGCCGTCCATGAATTCCAGGCGGCCGCGCGCCGGCTCCAACGGAACAGAATCCGAACTCACGGCGGCTGCGCTAATCGGGTCTTCTTCAACCCATTGAAGAACCGGACGCACGGAGCTGGCAGAGCGAAGCACCCACTTCCAATCATCCGCTTCGCTGGCTGCGGCAGAAGGAGCGCGGCGCAATTGCTCCAGGGAAGCAAACATGGATTCCAGCTGTATGCGGACTATGGTTGTAAGATTGGCGCTGACGCGCACGTGTTTTTCGAGAGTGGGGAGGAAACCGGCAAGCGTTACGCGTACCGTATAAAATCCCGGAGCGAGCTTATCGTCGCGGAACACTCCCTGTGTGTTAGTCAGGTACCCGATAGCTGCAGAGGAAACGCCGGATTCCGGGATTACTTGTACACTCGCACCCAGTTGAGGCGTGCCAGCGGTGTCCCGAACCACTCCCGAGAGCATGCCTTGAACGGACTTCAACTGCGCCACCGCCGGATTCGCTCCCAGTAATGAGAACGTTGCGGCCAGGACGAGTGCCCCCATGACTCGGACCTGTCCTTTAATCACTGCTAACTACCTCCCCGGAACCGTGTTGGCTGCCGCCTTGGTCGGTTCCTGCGGTCCCCTGACCGTAAAGTCTGCTGTCTTGGAAATAGACTGATTGGAAATGCTGTCCGTGGCATTAATTTCGATCGAGTATTTGCCGGGCGTAAGTGTGGAAAGCGGCAGCCACCTCTCGATGGTGACCTGGTCGCCCGTCTGCTTCATCTCTGCAGACGTTTCCTTGAATTGCATCACTTGCTCGGTGCCTTTCTTTACGGTGTATTGGAAGGTGGCGCTGGACTTGTGCGTTTTGTCGTCCGGCTTGAGGTTATAAACCTGGAGATAGATTCCCAAACGATCGGCCGTGGTGAAGTCGTTATCGAGGCGCGGCCGCACTTTGGTGGAGCCCAATACGAACTGTCCCGTGCCAATCTGCTTGGCGGGAACGTGCTCAAGCTGATCTGCAAGAATGAGCGTGCTCGCATCCAGCTTCTCGTCGGCAAAACGCGGCACGGCCAGCCTGGTATTCACGACACCAACATTTCCGCTCTGGACGTCTTTGATGACGATATCCAGGCGATAGAGGCCGGGACGAAGGGGCACAGCTTGCTGATAGATCGACTGCAGCTTGAGCGATTGCTGGAATAGTGAATCCGGAAAATCCTTGGACACGGGAACTTCGAAAGTTTGAACTACGCGTCCGGTCAACGTGGTGACGCGCATAAAAACGTTCATTGTGGCCGAATGGATGCCATCCTTCGCTTGAAAGTTGAGCTGGCCGTTGGACACCTGGATGGTGACGGGCACCAACACGGTGTCATTGGTCACCTTCATAAAATCCGTACGGTAAGTAAACTTGAGCTGATCGCGGACAATTCGCGCGGTCACAATCGCTTCCAGGTCCTTGAACTTGACCTCGGGTGGCTTCTGAATCTTTGCGTACAGGTCCAAGCGACTAAATTCATCCATGCTGGCAGGCGTGCCACCCATGGCTGTCGGAAGGTTGGTGCCGTCGGAGCGCGTGAAGCGATCGGTCTTTGAGGCCAAGCCCATGGATTCCATCAAACTCAAGCCGGCCCCAGGCACGTGCAGCAGCGCGTCCTTTTCAGAAGGATCCATGGTCATGTGATACTCACCCGAACCACTCGGATCCACGAACTCAATGATGACGTTCTCGCCGATGCCCTCCAAATAGCGCCAGCGCCATGTTTCCCAGGGATATGTGGTTGTAGAACCGCCGCCCTCTTCCATAGGCCGATCATAGGTGCCGCCGGACGGGTGAGAATCAACTTCGTCTGCCGGGCCCCACATGATGTAAAGGCGTCCGCGGTCGGTCTTCCAGCCAGGAATACCGGAGGCATAGTGCTCGTTGGCGTAGGCGATGCGGCGATAGTGCTCTTCTTTAAAGTCGTTCTCCGGAAGGTCGGGATTACTGCTGCGTCGCAGCCAGAACTGTTCGATAAACTGTTCGCGCTCTTCATTAGTATCAAGCTGAAGGAAAGCGTTCCGCTCTTCGGGGGAGATGATGTAGATCACGTCCTCGTTGAGCCATTGCTTGTACTGGCTGTCGAGTTCCTTGAGCGTCTTGCGTGCCTTATCTTTCTGCACTTTCCGCTGCTCTTTGGTGAGCGTCTGCGGAGGCGGAGGGTTCGCAGGATCTTGTGCCTGCGGAACCTGTTGAGCTGGTAAACCTGGAATAAGGATGGCAAACGAGAATGCAGTAGCAATCAGGGCACGAATTACCCGTGGCATCGGCACACCTCAACTTCTAGGACGACTGAATTCTACCCCTGGACAAGCGGCCCGTCAATCGAGGAATCTCCTGCATTTTGTGGGACTTGTCCCCCGATTGCGGTTAGACTCGCCTACGAATCGAAGGGTTGCCTGACAATTTATGACCTGAACTTTAGGACAGGATTTCGCGGCCTTGGACCACTACACACTAAATAGTCCCCAGAACCGGAACCGAAGGTGAATTTCGCGGGGGACTTATTGAACCCGATGGTTGTGTACGTCCGAGCCCACCAAGGTGTCAAAGATTGCCAGGACGTGCCTGCGGTATTCCACCATGCGAGTGAAGATGTCTCGCAACTCCGGCTCACGCTCCGCTTCTTTGTGCCATTTAGCGAGAACTAATGCCGGCACTTCGATGTCGCGGCGAAGCCTTTCCGCGGAATGACCGCGGAGGAAGAGGCCATAGAAGAAGGCCGCTTCGCGCTGCGGAAAGTCGAAGTCGTGCACAACTTCCGAGGGAACGATTTGTGGCAAGGTCGCCATAGAGAAAAATGCAGTTTACCGAAAAGAATTCCCGCGTCAAGTAGTACGCGGGTTTTATTGCCGCCACTTGTGCAACTCCCTGTCCAAAGGGGTGAAAGACCCCGCCAGTGCAACAGGTACAACAACTGGTCCATTAGGGGGGGTTGCCAGCGGCTTCCAACCGCCGTAGGATGCTTAAAGGCATGGCACGGTTACACAACGCGGCCCGGGGAGGGGTCTTCGGGCGGTTTGCCCGATTCGGACTCCTGCGAGGGTTGCGCTCGCTCGAAATCGACCGAGAAGAGTTCCGGCGGCAACTCAAGAGGAAGCACGGGCTTGAGGTCGCGGACTTCCGCCTTATGCACCGCGTACCGGTGGCGCGCTTGGATGCCATTGCCAAGACTCTGATTCAGGATACGGAACGGCTCGCGCTGCTTGAAGGAGCGGGTCTTGGCCTCGGAGGAATGATCACGATCATTCCGGATGCGGGGCTGCTCACCATTCTGACGCTGCGCCTCATCCAGAGACTTTGTCTGCTCTATGGGTTCGAAGAGCGCGGGCAAAGCGAACGGGTGGAGTTGTGGATGGCCGCTGCTGCAGCTACTGGCGTTGACTATGGCAAAGACCTTGCGGAAAAGCAGATCCTCGAGCGACTGGCTCCGCGCATTGCGGAACGGCTGGCCGTTAAGCTGGGGCAAGAAACGGCCGAAAAATGGGTTGGCCGTTTGATTCCCTTGGCTAGTTCGGTGATCGGCGGCGCACTGAACTATGCATTTGTACGAGCCTGGGGCGGGCGCGTGCAGCGCAACCTGCGGATGCGCCATGTTGCCGGTCGGCCAACTGTCGTGTCTCCTTCTCCATCGCCCGCGACATATACTGCTGCACGGGCCGTACTCGTTTAGACTTCGCGTTCGTTTTGGCAGAGACGGAAATCCTTCTTCCATGCGAGGCCCATCCAAGCCCTCGACTCTTTTCTGCGGAAACCAACTCCGCGCGCTCCACACTCCCAATAATCTTATGTATTCACGGTTGCCATTGTTTCTAGCGGTACTCTGCCTCTTGGCAGTTTTATTTACACCTCTGATCGCTTTTGGCCAGGACACGGAAGAAATCAAGGGTACGCCAGCCGAGCCTGCGGACGCGCAACAGATTCGCGACCAAGTTGCGGCCGTGCAGAAACTGCGGCCCACGCTGCCGGACCGGGGCGCAGCGCTTTATTTCCTCGCCGCAGCAAAAGAACATTTAAGAGAGAGCCGCGAGGCCCTGGCGCTCTTGAAAGAATGTCTCGCATTGCAGGAGGGATTCGATCCTTCCGGCGATCCTTCCTTCCTGGAGTTTAAAGAAACGAAGGAATTGACGGCGCAAATCGAAAATGTGCATCGGGATTTTCCGGTCGTGGCGCAAGCGCACGAAGCAGTTCGGACCACGGAGAAAGACCTGGTTCCGGAAGGACTGGCCTACGATGCGCAGCGGAATGTTTTTTACCTCAGCAGCCTCAATCGCCGGAAAATTGTGGAAATTGGCCGAGACGGCAAGAGTTCCGATTTCATACCAGCGGACCGCTATGGACTTTTGCCGGTCCTGGGAATTCGAATCAGCCCCAGCGATAACACGGTATGGGCCGATTCCTTCACGGACAGCGGGCGAACGGAGCTCCTGCATTTTGATGCCGCTGGAAAACTGCTGGGACGCTTCAAGCCGGAGGGTTCGGCGAAACACGGCTTCAATGATCTGGTCATCCGCAAGAACGGCGAGGTGATTACAACGGATAGCTTGGCAAACGCGGTGTTGCGGTTCGATCCCGCCGCTCGCACTTTCGCGACTCTCAGGGTTCATCGCCCGCTCTTTTATCCCAACGGCATTGCGCTTAGCGAGGATGATCGCTCTCTGTTCGTAGCGGATAGTTTGGGCGTGGTGAGAGTAGACCTCGCAAATGGGGAGAGCCGTGACGTTGATCCGGGGCCGCGAAGCACGCTCGCGGGAATCGACGGCCTCTATTGGCACGACGGCAGTCTGATTGGCATTCAGAACGGCATCGGATCGCCTCGCGTCGCGGCATTTCGTCTTTCCAGCGATGGCCTTCGCGTGACGCGCACAACCGTCCTCGAAAATCGCAGCAATTTCTGTATCTTGCCAACGACAGGGGCGATTCGCGGGTCCGACTTTTTCTTTATTGCGAACAGCCAGATCGACAACATGAACAACGATAAAGTGATGGACGTGACGCGACTGGAAGTGATTCGCATTGGCGTTCTGCGTCTTCCTTGACGTGGTGGCGGGGAAGACGCGCCAAGAACAGAGAGTGGAAATTGGCGCGATAGCGCCGTAAAGTAATAGCCAGCTCTTGCGGCGCGCCATTTGACGCTGGGACGCTCATCCGTTTAGTTAGGGGGCAGACGTGCGAGGAACACAAAAAGTCTTTGGCGGAATCACTCTCATTCTGTTGGCGCTTGGTCTGGCGCTGATTCCGCAACAGGCTTCGTCGCGGTCCGCTCGAGGTTCGACGCAAGACATAAATCCCGAGCCGGTTCCCGCGTTTCACAACACGGTGCCAGCGGGACCTTTGCCGGCCACTTTGAGCCCTTCGCTCTTCACCGACCCAGTTGCACAAAATGCTTACAGCATCGCTGCCCGCGTCAAGAAAATTCTCTACCAAGAGCCATGCTATTGCCACTGCGACCGCAGCCAGGGGCACGGCAGCCTGCTCGATTGTTATGTGAGCAAACACGCTGCGGTGTGCGGGATTTGCGAGCGCGAAGACTTCTATGCCTACGAGCAATCGCGCAAAGGCAAAAACGGCGCACAGATTCGCGAAGGGATTGAGCGTGGCGACTGGCAAGGCATCGATGTGACGAAGTACGAATCGGTGTTGCCGGCCCCCGCGAAGTGATTCTTTCGACTATTTAGGTGGTTGGTTTTGTTTTTACGGCCCGCTATCCGGCCGGTTGACCGAAGCAGCCTCCTAAAATCTTGAAACCCCCGCGCGTGGCTTTCCGTCTGTCTCCATGGCGGCGCGCCGGCAGGGGGTGGTGCTGGAACGCTGAAAACTTCATCGTTGGCACTGCAAGCAAAAAAATCGGGGGAAGGCATGCGGAATTGTAAGTATCCGGTTGGGATAGTTGTGATGGTAGTGCTGGTAGCTGCGATCTTGATGGTAGGCGCTGGGCTGCGGGCATCAGCGAAGCCCGCTGGGGACGCGAGCTACTGGGGATTCGACACGGCAAATCTCGACAAGACGTGCAAACCCTGCGACGACTTCTATCAGTTCGCTATGGGCGGCTGGATGAAGGCCAATCCGATTCCGCCGGAGTACCCAGCCTGGGGCTCGTTCTCGCAGCTCTTGGACAAGAATCAACAGAATCTGCGGCAAATTTTGGAGGCGGCGGAGAAGCAGCCCGCCGTGGCAGGCTCGAACGAACAAAAAATCGGTGATTTTTATGCGAGCTGCATGGACACGACCGCCATCAACGCGGCAGGAACAAAACCTATTGACGGCGAACTCCGAAACATCGCGCAGATGAAAAACGAAGCTGACTTACAGGCGGAAGCCGCGCGTCTGCACCAAGAAGGCGTGGGAGTGCTGTTCGGATTTAGAGCGACTCAGGACGCAAAAGACAGCTCCCAAGTCGTCGGCGCCGCGTGGCAAGGAGGGTTGGGACTGCCCGAGCGCGAATACTATCTGAAGCAGGACGACAAATCCAAGCAAGTGCGCGACGCCTACGTGAAGCACGTAGCAAGAATGTTTGAACTGCTCGGCGACTCCTCGGATACGGCCGCAGCGGAAGCAACCACAGTTCTTGGGATCGAAACATCCCTCGCCACTGCTTCCATGAAAAACACCGACCTGCGCGATCCCAACAAGACTTATCACAGGCTGAAGATGGCGGATTTGCAGGCCATGACGCCGGATTTCAGTTGGGAAAGCTACTTCAAGGCGCTCGGCCACCCGGAATTGAAGGAAATTAATGTTGGCCAGCCGGATTTTTTTAAGGCGCTTGACGCGCAGCTCACTGCGACTTCAATCCCGGCCTGGAAGATCTACTATAGGTGGCATCTCCTGAATTCGGCGGCTCCAGCACTTCCGGAGAAATTCGTCGACGAACAATTTGAATTTCGCGGCAAGACACTGACTGGAGCGAAAGAGATTCAGCCGCGTTGGAAGCGCTGCACTCAGGCGACGGACCGCGCTCTAGGGGAAGCGCTTGGCCAGGTTTACGTGCAGAAGTATTTTCCGCCGGAAGCCAAGGCCCACGCTCTTTTGATGGTGCACAACCTGATCGCGGCTCTGCGCGACGATTTGCAGACACTCTCTTGGATGGGCCCGGAGACGCGCGCGGAAGCAACCGCCAAACTCGAGGCGTTCGCCGTAAAGATTGGATATACCGACAAATGGCGCGATTATAGTGAATTAAAGATAGATCGCGTCTCGTTCATCGGGAATCAAAGACGCGCGGCCGCTTTCGATTTTCAGCGGCGGCTCGCGAAAATCGGCAAGCCCGTAGACCGCACGGAATGGGGTATGACGCCGCCTACGGTCAACGCTTACAACAACAGCAGCATGAATGAAATCGTTTTCCCTGCGGGAATCTTACAGCCTCCGTTCTATGATCCAAAAGCGGACGACGCCGTAAACTATGGCGGCATGGGCGCGGTCATCGGCCACGAGATTACCCACGGTTTCGACGATCAGGGTAGCCAGTATGACGGCCACGGCAATTTGAAGAATTGGTGGACGCCTGACGACTTGAAGAATTTCAAGGAACGCGCGGCGTGCGTCCAAACGCAGTTCGACGGCTACGTCGTGGACGGCGACTTACACGAAAATGGCAAGCTGGTTCTCGGCGAGAGTATCGCAGACCTCGGGGGCATCACCATCTCCTACGCGGCCTACGAGAAATCCCTGGAAGGCAAACCACGTCCGCCGGACAAGGATGGCTTTACTCCCGAGCAGCGCTTTTTTCTTGGCTGGGTACAGGTCTGGGGTGCGAACGATCGTCCGGAGTATGAGCGACTGATGGCTAACACCAACCCTCATCCGCTGGGACGCTTCCGCGGGAACGGACCCCTCTCGAATATGGCGGAATTTGCTAAGGCCTTCGGGTGCAAAAAGGGCGACGCCATGGTGCGCGAGCAGGTCTGCAAAATCTGGTAGACTCGCTCGGCCCAAAGTGACGTCAAAGCGCAAAGCAATTCTTCTGCTGTTCGGCAGTGCACTTCTTTCGCTGGCGATGTTTCCGAAAGCGCCATCCGCCTCGGCGAAATGGAAGTACTTCCGAGCGGGAAATGCCGCCGACAGCACGGCCACACCGCGCGCCGGATTCGCTCTCATGGGTGGTGGCGAACAGGACCCTGCTCTCAAAAATTTATGCGAACGCGCGAACGGCGGCGACTTCCTGATTCTTCGCGCCAACACCGAGGACCACTACGCCCAAAAAGTAAATGAAGAGATACGCGCCCTCTGTCCACTGAACTCGGCGGCGACCATCGTGTTTTCCGAGCGCGATGACTCCGATGATCCAAAGTTGCTCGAACGCATCGGCCAAGCGGAGGCAATCTTTATCGCGGGCGGCGACCAATCAAACTACGTGCGTTTCTGGCAGGACACTCCTGTCGAAGACGCGATAAACAGACACATCGCCGCCGGAAAGCCGATCGGTGGCTCCAGCGCCGGACTGGCGGTGCTCGGCGAATTCTCGTTTTCTTCGATGATTGACACCATCCATTCCCCCGCCGCACTTGCCGATCCTTACGGCAACAAGGTGACGCTCTCGCGAGATTTTCTGCGTATTCCCCTACTCACCGGCATCATCACGGACACGCATTTCGCTAAGCGCGACCGCATGGGCCGGCTGCTCGTGTTTCTAGCGCGTATTTTGCAGGACGGGTGGGCTGCCCAGGTGCGCGCTATCGCCGTCGAGCAGGACGCTGCAGTTCTTCTAGAACCGGACGGCCAAGCAAAAGTCATCGGCTCTGGAGCGGCCTATTTTCTCGAAGCGAAAAACTCACCGGCCGTTTGCCAAAGGAAAGTTCCGCTCAGCTTCAGTGGAATAACAGTTCACCGCTCGCCATCTGGTGCTTTTTTTAGCGTCAAGGATTGGAAGGGAACCGGCGGCGATGACTATCAGATCTCAGCCGTAAGCGCAGTGGTTAAGGCGCTCGGTTCAAATCACGGAATTTATTAACACTTGGTTCGCGTTCCGCTAGAAGTGGAAAACGATGCCGGCCATTAGCTCAAAATTGTTCTGAGTCTGGCTGAAATAGTTCGTGTGCACCCAATCGGCTTCCAACCGTCCCGAAAGGCGCGGATTAATGCGATAGTCCGCTCCGCCTCCAACCTGGATTGCGAATGCGTTCTTGCTGTTGCCCGCAGTCTGTGGCTGTTCGTGGCTTCCGCCAATGATGGCGTGCGCCCAGGGTTCCCATTTTTTTTCACGCCAGGCGATCTTGGGCCCAACGCCATACACCAGGACTTTCACGTGTTCCCGGTCGAAGATTTGCGGAGCGAACGTGGCCGAGACGTTTCCTTCGATTCCGAACCATTCATTCGTAAAGTAAGTTACCGAGCTTTTGACTCCGACGGCGCTAGCATTGAAGATCGAGTTTCTAAACCTCAGCCAATCAGCGCCAATCGCAAGCTGCCAGCGGAAATCATCCCGCCCGCCATAGAGAAACTTCGGATCGGGTGGCGGCGCCGGAGAGGGGTCGGGCGCGGCGGTTCCGAACGGCGATGTCGCAGCTGCCGGCGAGCCGAAGTTCGGAGCTGGAGATAGGGCGAGAGCGGGCACCGGCTGAAGCAAGGTTGCATTTGTACTGGGCACCGCGGAAAAATCCGCCGCCACGTTGCGGTTCGCAGTCTGGCTGTCCGAAGCGGCTTCCTGCGCGCGAGCGGCGCATCCCATCCCAAGCACTAAAATGAAAACAACGAGTTCCCTCTTCATGATTCTCCCCTCAGAGGTGCGACCCCACGCCTGGAATCAGCCCACTCTGCTACGGTAAACAAGACCATAGGCCTTTGTCTACGTTCTTTCGCTGGCGTGGTACAAAGAAAAACGGGGCAGGGAGGGTTGCCCCGCGAATTATTTCTGAGCTACCGCTAGCTTTAGCGGCCGTGCCTTAGGTAATCGTCGGTCTTGTTCAACCAATCTTCCCGTGGCGGATTGAAAACGTCCAAATCAATCGTGTCTTCGATCGCCCAGGCCTCGTGTGGCATGTGCGGAGGAATGCAGAGCACTTCACCCGCTCGCACCACGATCTCCTTGCCGTCGATGGCGAATTTCAAAGCGCCTTCCAGAATGTACGTCACCTGCTCGTTGTGATGATCATGCAGGGGAACGTGGGCGCCCTTCTTCATGATCACCCGCGCCAGCATAATCTTGTCGCCGACCACCATTTCCCGGTCAATCTGCGGATTTAGATGTTCGCGCTCCACGTTTTTCCAGGGAATGTATTTCATTTCTGACGCACGGCTCATGGTTTGGCTCCATACAGCTTTGCCGCATTATCGTGCAGGTACATATGAGCGAGTTCAAGGGCCTTTTCTTCGCTGAACGCGCCTTCCGAAACCAGTTCGGCCAACGCAGCAGCAATAGCAGTGCGCGCTGACCGCGCCGCCAGCCAGAAAGTCTCCTCAGCTCCCACCGCGTCGTTGAACGGGAAAGCATCGGAGCCGAACATCATCTTTTCCGGAAAGAGCGAAATCCACTGCTTCAAAATGTTCTTCAGCTCTGAAGGATAGACGTAATAACCCATCAACGACGAATCCGTGTAGACGTTCTTGGCCGCCGTCATCCAAATCATGTCGAGCGTGTAGGGATAGCCGCCGTGGATCAGCACGAAATTCACCTTGCTGTACCGGGGATCGCGGACCACGTTCTCCAGATTCAGCGGATTGCCGTTACGCAAACTGAAATAATCGCCGATACCCACAGCGCTATGCAAATGCACTGGGAGATTCAACTTTCCCGCCTGATCGATCAGCACGCGAAAAACGTAGTCCTGGAATGTACGGTATTCTTCGTTGCTGGGCACTTCGCCCGCATGGTATTTCGCGTAAATCTCTTCAGCCTTCTCGCGCGAAGGATCACTGAAATAGAGCGAGCGGAAATAGGCGGCTTCGAATTTGATGGCCACGCCACCCTTCTTCTGATTGTCCGCAAGTGTTTGGCGAACGAAGGATTCGTATCCAGCAAGGTCAGGCGGGAGACCGCCCAGGTTTTCCTGCTTCATATACCGCTGCAGGACCTTTTCCTGCAATGGGATGTAGACGCCCATGTCCGGGTTCTTCCCGGTTTGGTCGCGGTTGTTGAGAGGGAATAGAAACGAGTCCACGAAGAAAACCCAGTGAAAGCGTTTAGGGTCGAGATAAGGCGCCAGCGCTACGCGATTTGCAAGGCAGATCTCGATGTTCAATTTGTCGAGAATGCTGTCCCAGTAGGCCGCGCCGCCGCCGGCTTCCGCAGCTTTTTTCTTGTCGATCAGCCATTTCGCGTGCTCGGGCTTGAAATCATTGTAGGGATAACCAAAGAGCGATTTAGCCGCGGCGACGAACTCCGGGTTGTCTTCGCGCAGACGCAGAACGGAAGTCTCATCGGGAGGCGCGGCTTGCGCATCCATGTCGGAATCGTCGGGGAAAGTGGCGTGCGAGTGATTGTCGTAAATGGGGATTTGGTCAATTTGCTTCAGTAGCCGTTCGTAAATCTTGGGGACGTCCGCGCTGGCGAGCGGCTTCGCCTGGGCAAACGCGTTGGCTGCACCAAGGAACGCGGCCAATGCGCCAAGCAGGAGTGCCTTGCCCAGTCGAATCAGACTTCTCATCGTCCTACTCTCCCCTAAGATTTTTTGTGGACAGAGATTCTTGTTTGTCTTTCTATATTCCTTATTTTTCTCTCCAAGCAAAAACAGGCAGGCAAGAGTGCCCGTCCTACCTCACTATCGCCGCGCGCCACCGTGAAGACACCCGCTGCATGCGCTCCAGCGCTTCTTCCAGCAGATGCCGCGCACTGACCAGGGAGAATCGCATGTAATTCTTCCCAGCGGGACCAAACGCTGCTCCGGCGATCCCCGCAACGCCCGCTTCCTCCAAGAGAAGCTTCGCCACTTCTTCCGCTGACAGGCCAGTCTCTTCGATATTCACCCACGCGTAAAACGCACCGCCAGGAGACTGGCAACGGAATCCCGGAATGCGGTTTAGTCTATCCACGAAGAGGTCGCGGCGCTTGCGGTACTCCGCGACCATGGCATCCACGGCGTGAGTGGAATCGTGCAGCGCCTCGATCGCCGCCACTTGTGTGAATTCCGCGACGCACGTGAAGGTATTCAGCACTAGCAAGTCCATCGCGTCCACCACGTGTTTTGGCGCCACGGCATAACCCAGCCGCCAACCCGTCATCGCAAAACTTTTCGAAAATCCGTCAATGATGACGGTTCGCTCGGCCATGCCGGGCAACGACCAGATCGATTCATATTGTCCGCTAAACAAAATTCGCGCGTAGATCTCGTCCGAGAGAATCCACAGGTCATGCTTCCCGGCCAACTCCGCAATTCGCCGGAGCGCTTCCACGTTGAAAACCGTCCCCGTGGGATTGTTCGGCGAGTTGAATATCAGCGCGGTCGTTCGCGAAGTGATTTTCCCTGCAATTTCGTTTAGATCAGGCTGAAAACTGTTTTTCTCTTCGAGCCCGAACCCCACCGCCGTGGCGCCGAGCCCGCGCGTGAACGACGGATATATCGGAAAACCAGGTTCGGGATAAAGCACCTCGTCGCCAGGCTCGATCAGCGCCATCATCGCCAGCGAGAGCGCCATTTTGCAACCCGGCGCCACCAAGACTTGCTCCGGCGCCACCTGCAACCGACGGGTCCGCTTCAAATATTCCGCGATCGCTTCGCGCAGCGCGGGAATGCCGCGTGTGGACACGTAACGGTCACGCCCCGCCGCAACGGCATCGCGCATGGCATCCACCACCGGTGCCGCCGCGTGGAAATCCGGTTCGCCAAGCTCCAAATGAATAATCGAACGCCCCGCGCGTTCGAGTTCTTTCGCGCGGGAATAGACGGCGAGCGCGCCTTCGCCATTTAGTTGAGAAACACGTGAAGCGATTCGTCTCATAGTGTTCTGCAGAATCCTATCATTTTGACGCAGGAAGTGGGGGCGCGGCTACGAGCGCCGCTCCGCCGGGTGAGGCTGTGCAAAAAATGCTGGAGCGCGAAGACCGTGACCGGGTGCCGAAAAAATACGCGACGCGATCATTGATCCCAGTTCCAATGGGCGAATTGTTCGCGGAGTGCAATCTTTTTGAATTTGCCGACGGAGGTGCGGGGCAAGGCTTCGAGGAAAACAAACGCGTCGGGAAGCTGCCACTTGGCGAAGGATTGAGCGAGGAAGGCGCGAAGTTCTTCTGGCGTGGCTTGGGCGCCGTCTTTTAGGACGACGGCGGCGAGGGGGCGCTCTTGCCACTTCGGGTGCGGGATACCCACAACGGCTGCTTCCTTTACGGCTGGATGTCCCATCAATGTGTTTTCAATATCGACGGAACTGATCCATTCACCGCCTGACTTCACGAGATCTTTGGCGCGGTCTACAATTTTGACGAAGCCTTCGTCATCGATGGTGGCGACGTCGCCTGTTTTGAACCACCCGTCTTCCGTCCAGCGATGAGCCTGGTCGGGTGAATTGTAGTAACTGGCGGCGACCCAGGGGCCACGCACTTCGAGTTCGCCGGGTGTGATGCCGTCGCGGGGAGCTTCGACGGAGTTCTCTTCAGGGCCTTCCGGGCGCATGACGCGAAGCTCGATGAAGGGACATGGCCAGCCTTGTTTTGCTCGCACTTCGTATTGCTGGTCGGAGGTCCAGTCGCTCATGTGGCGCTTGAGCTTGCCGACGGTGGCGATGGGAGTGGTTTCGGTCATGCCCCAAAGGTGGAGGATGTGGAGATTGTGCTTGTCAAGTGCGCGCATGAGGCGCTCGGGCGGAGCAGAACCGCCGCAAACTATACGCACGGGCCAGCCGAATTTCCATCGGCCCGGGTTTTTCTCGAGAGCAGCGAGCACGCTAAGCCAGACGGTGGGAACACCGCATGCGATGGTCACGTGCTCCTGGCCGATCAGGTCGAGGACACTTTCAGGGTCTACATTGGGTCCGGGCAGAATCAGCCGGGCGCCAGCCATGGTGCAGGAATAAGGCAAGCCCCAGGCGTTGGCGTGAAACATGGGGGCTACGGGGAGGACGGTGTCGTGATGGCTGATGGCGAAGCAATCGACGCTCAACTCGGTAAAGGAGTGCAGCACCAGCGCGCGGTGCGAATAGACGACGCCCTTCGAGCTGCCAGTGGTGCCGGACGTGTAACACATCGCGGCGCCATCATCTTCATCAATCACAGGGTAGTGAAAATCGTCGTCTGCATTGGCGAGGAGAACTTCGTAGTCCAAAGAGCCATCTGGGAGTGGAACAGTACAGCCACCATACGGAACGACGATGATGCGTTCGAACGATACGTTCGAGAGGAATTTTTCGAGGGTTGGCAGGAGGACGTCATCAACGAGGAGAAAGCGGTCCGCGGCGTGGTTGACGATGGCGGCGATTTCGTGGGGATGCAGGCGCAAGTTCAAGGTGTGCAGAATTCCGCCCGCGCATGGCACGCCGAAGAAGGCTTCGAGGTGTCCGGAGTGATTCCACATCATGGAGGCGACACGATCGCCGGGACGCATCCCCAGTTTGGTGAGCGCCCCAGCGAGGCGGCGGGCGCGACGGTAGAAGTCGCCGTAAGTCGTGCGAATGATGGAACGGTCCGGTTTGCGTGAGACGATTTCGACGCGATGAAAGAGCTTGCTCGATCGCTCGAGAATCGAGGGCAGCGTCAACGGGAAATCCATCATGGTGCCGCGCATATCTTCAGTTTTCCTGCTAGCAATCGAATTGGCGGCATCCTACCACTATTCAGCGAGTGTCGGTGCCTCAACCGCGCGTTGAACCGTGGAAGATATCGCGAAAGCGGAGTTCACTTGACGGGACGTGCCGAGAGCGGGGGCTAGACTCTTTCCCATTGCAAAAGGGGTTAATTTTCGAGAGGATGCCTCTGACCGCTGAAGTGCCGGTCTCGCCCCGCGGTGGCTCGGCTTCCCCGACTGCCCGTGATCGATAGCTGTCCTTCAGCGCGCTCCGCGACTCTCACTTGGGTTCCGGGCAGAAGGAGTGGGCAGGTGAAGAAGCTCTACATCGGCAACCTTCCGTTTTCCGCGACGGAAGAGCAGCTTCAGGAATGGTTCGCACAAGTAGGCGTAACCCCCTCGGGTGTCAATCTCATTCGTGACCGCTTCACGGGACAATCACGTGGTTTTGCCTTCGTGGAAGTGCAGGGCGACGAAGATGCAGATCGCGCGGTGAACTCGTTGAACGGGCAAAATTTCGGCGGGCGGAACCTGGTAGTGAATGAAGCGCGGCCGCAAGCTGAGCGCGGCGGCGGTGGCGGCGGCCGTCCTGGTGGCGGCGGTGGTGGCTACGGTGGTCGCGGCGGTGGTGGTGGCGGACGCGGTGGTGGCGGTGGTGGTCGCGGCGGCGGTGGTGGCGGACGTGGCGGTGGTGGCGGAGATCGTGGAGACCGCGGGAATCGCTGGTAACTAGGGCCTTCCGGATTAAAAGGCGGCGTCTCCATCCCTCGGGATGCCGCTTGAAACCTTCCCTAAAAATTCTTGGAGGTAGTTGTGTGTCCTTGGTTCGTTCTCTTGCAACATTTGAGGTAGAAGTCCGTCTATAGAAGTAGGTCCATGCAGACGGCGTGTAGAGCGGCTTCTTTCTGCTTGTGAGCCTAGCTTCAATATCGTGCAGGGAGGGCACCGTAAGAGGGCGAACTCTCTGCGCGGTCACGCTTGGCGACGGCGCCATCGAGCGAGTTCTCCAATGGCGAAAGTTTGCCATTGCGTATAGTATCCTGCGCCTACCGGACGCCCCCGCCGCCGTTTAGACACCGAACGCAACCGGGAGTGCCGCACGCGAAACAAATCACCCGGTAACGTGTTTGAAACAGTAGGCAAGGAATATGACGCAAGACGCCCAATGTGAAGTATGTTGAGCGCCTGGCAGCCAGCCTCCCCAGCGAGGGATTCGTAGTTACGAGGGCTGCAGGTGGTGCAAGCAATGCCTGATGAATTCGAGACGAACCTTCTGGCCGCTCCGTGCATCCAAACGGCAGAAGAGGACGTATCAAAGAGAACGATGACTACGTGGCACAAACGCGATTGGCAGCAATTTTATGAACTGGCGCGCCGGCCTTGGCAGCGTCACCGCCCGCCGCGGCCCGTGTATCCCACGGGGTTGAACCGCGTGCTGCCCGCGCAAGGTTTTAGTTTGTCTGAGTTGGATGATGCCGGCGTCAACCTCGATCAAGCCGAGCAGCTTGGCTTGCCCGTCGATGCAGGTCGCATCGGTGCGTATGGTCCGAATGTGACCGTGCTGCGCGACTTCGTGCGTTCTTCGCGGCAACCGCTGTAACTTTTTCAAATTTTGGTTACTGCTTCACCTACTCGTGACTTGCGGAGCGAATCGCGACGAGATCAATCGACTTGCCGTCTCCCTCTTGCAAACTAACGCTCTGGCCTTTCGCTTCGAACTGCTTCAGAAAATCCGGATCCTCCCATGCGTTCGGTTCCACCTGTTCCCAGCTGAATAATTTATAGTCACCCGGCGCGATGCCCCGTATTTCGAAGCGCCCGTTTTGGTCGGTGGTTCG
Organism: Candidatus Acidiferrum sp.; assembly: GCA_035314345.1. GTDB lineage: Bacteria > Acidobacteriota > Terriglobia > Acidiferrales > UBA7541 > Acidiferrum. The sequence goes on along the minus strand of DATFZQ010000070.1, from coordinate 48,026 downwards.
TTGCTTGAAGAGATGGAACTCGCTTAAGTGTGCGTCACCCGGGACGAGGGCCACCCAAACTCCGGCGGCCGGCAAACCGTCGGCATCCGTTACCATTCCTTGAATGTGCGCTCCCCGGGAACTGATAATCACTTCGAGAGTGGCCTGGGTTCCGCGAATCACGTTGAACTCATCGTCGGAGACTTCCATTCCGGCGTAACGTATGGACTTCAAGTAACAATCCTGGGTCTGGCCAAAGGTTGTTAAGCGGTAAAGGCCTTCGGAGACATCGCGAAGGGAAAACACTCCGTTCGTAGCGACGCGAGCCTGCGCGCCATAAATGAAAACGGTGCCTACGGGTCTCACAGATACTGTTAAGGGATCTTTATCGAGGCCTGGTCTCGGGTCCCAATTGATCACGCCCCGAATATCCATTCCTGGCAAGAGATTGAGCTGCAGGCCCTCGGCGTCGATGTTTGTGATGTCGACGGACTGCCGCGCCTGATACCTTCGTCCCCCCTCGTCAAACCAGAATGCCGTGAGGGTGTAAGAACCCGGCAAAACGTTTTGAATCTCAAAGGCGTCATCTGGTTTATCGACCAGCGACCGCCGTGGAGGAACACTCCAGCCCAACCCGGTTGATCGGGGCTCAAGTGCGAGGATTACATTCGCACCGTTGCGCCGCACAGCAAAATTATTAAAATGATTAACGTGGCCGCGGATGCTGTACACCGTGGTGGGTTCCAGCAGAAAATCGGTGGACGAAACCTCTTCACCCGTCTTTATCGTGATGGCCACGCCCTTAGCTGGATCTGTGCTGTTGGGAAAGTACGTTGGCACGTAGCCGGATTTGCCGGCGTCCGCAGCGTCCTCGTCCTCTTCGCCAGGTTCCAGGCGTTGCCCAGGCTTGTATATCGCGCTGACGAAATAACGGCCCGGGCGCAGCCCAAACAGGCGGTACTCGCCGAGATCATTGGTTACCACCGTTACTTCGCTGGAAAGCGTCCGCTTTCCCCTCGTATACGTCGCGCGCAGCGCGCTGACCCGTACCCACGGCAAAGGATCACCGTTTTCATTCTGGACGCGCCCGCTGATGACACCCGAAGGGAGCAGGCGGAACAACAAGTCCTTCAAATCCTGTCCGGGGCTGAGAGCGAGGATGGCGCCAGGGTCATTCGGAGTTCTCTGGCCATATTCCTGAGTGACGTAGCCGTTGCGAATCACGCGCATGCGATAGCGACCGGGCTCGATGCCTTTGACTTCGAAGCGGCCGCCAAGATCGGTCACGCCGGAAAACGTTCGCGTGTGGTCGTCAACGCTTTGCAAACGCACTGTAGAGGATGGTAGGGGTGCGCTTCCCTCCAGCTTCACAACGAGGCCAGACACGCTGCACACAGTCGGCTTTGCCGGATCGGCGGAAGGATTGCGAGTTTGCGGGGCAGACGATGAGGCGGCGAGAAGTCCAAGCAGGGCGAAGAGAGCTGGCTTCATCACTTTCTCCAGCGGCAAGAGTATATGATACCGGGCTTGCCACACTAGGATGCGCCGAGCCAACGTGCTTACGCTGTCGCCTGATGCTCGGCCACTCCAGCGCGGCGCACGCGAACCTTCACCTCAACGCGCGACCCGAGCCGGTTGATGATCGATATCAGGCGATCGACCGTGAACCGCCCCAGGTTCGCATTGCGAATCCGCGAAAAGTCCGCAGCCGCGATGCCCGTACGCCCATGCGCGGCGCGCACGGTCAGGCGCTCTTGATCGATTGCCTTGATGATTTCGGCCGCCAGGATCGCCTTAAATTGTTCCGCATCGGCGCTCTCATGACGCAGATCCCGGAACACATTGCCGCTTCCCCTCACCAATGCCAGCTTTTCCTTTTTCATCGCAAAAACTCCTTCAATCTCTTCACGTGATCCTTTATCAGTTCGATTTCGTGTCGCGGCGTCTTGATGCCCTGAGCTGATTTCTTCTGGAATGCATGGACCACCCGAATGTCCTCACCAAACCGCACCGCGTAAACCACGAAAGGCATCACCCTTGAACGGCAGCGCAATCTCGAACACGCCCGAGCCCAGCCCATGCATGGGCTTCGCAACGTCCGCTTTCCCGCCTTCTGCGGCGATAGTCAGGGCCGTTAGACAAATCGACCTCGCCTCCTGCGGAAAGCTCTCGAATTCTTTCCGCGCCGCTTTGAACCAGGAAACCGGCCGTGTCTTCCGGATCATTCTCAGTCCGCTAATCCAGACTCCCCTGTGTCATTCATGTAGTCATATTTGACAACGGACGTCAAGCCGCGTGCCCCACCCCCGTTTGTTTTGCGTGGGCCTTTCCTTGCCGCCCTAAATCTTTGCCGGCCGCGTGACGCCGTGCAGGCCTTACTCGCCACTCTCCCCGCTTCTCTGCGTCCTCAGTGTCTCTGTGGCCCTGTGCGTAAAAATTCCTTCTCATTGTTTTTCCGCTTTCAGGCCCCGCCAGGCCAAAAAGTGGAGAATCTGTGCAAAACTTGTGCGCCGGCCGTTCTTGCCCCTGGACTGTCTGCTCCGCTTCCGCAATGATGTAGCTTCCGTTTAGAAAGTTTGCCGTGAGCAACTCCCTAAAGAGAACAAACGACATCGTGAAGGCCGTCCATCTGCTGCGGCAACATGGGATAGCTGTCGGTTTCCCTATGCAAACCGCTGACGGCCAGATAATCTTCTCAGTCGGCAAAGATACGCTGACCGCAAACCAGATCCTCGATCTTCTCGAACGCGGCGAACTCCACGCCGAAGGCGTGCGCAAATCCGTCGAAGCCCAAGCCTCCGCCAAGCCCCTGCGCAAAAAAGCCGCATCTCCTTAACACAACCACCACCCGGCCCACCCCACACCGTCATTTCGAACGGAGCAGGCCGACTTTTTCTTCCCCTTTTGCTCCAGCAAAAGGGGCGGCCTGCGCAGAGAGAAATCTCTCTTCCTCCTAAACATTTGCGCAGCCGGTTTTACGTCTTGTGAGGTTCACGAGCCTTCAGCGTTGTTTCGTAGTCCGCTTTCAATTCGTCCAGAGTAGGCCTAATGCCTTGAGTCTCGATCGGCTGAGAGTGGGAAGCAATGTAGCGACAGCTCTTCTCAAATATCGGTACTATCGCCCCCATGCTCTCTCGTAGCTTGTCGACGTTTATCTTGTCTAGCATCGTCATCATTACCCGCTTTTAGGGCCTTGACCCCTTCTCCGACTTGCAGCGAATCCAGGCGGACGGCTTCCAGTGGATTTCCGCCGATCTGCTCCTCCTCAATTGCTGGAACAGGCTGAAAGAGTTCGTCAGATAGCCTCTTCTAGGCGAGTAATGGCTTCAGGTAGTCGTAAATGTCGAGGTCAGATGGGCGCGCTCTGCTCTTCAGAATGTCCCTTACATCTTCAGAATGTCCCTTACAATCGTTCGCGTCCACCCATCGCTGTTATTAGCCCACCGCGGTAAGAGTGATTGTGCTGTACCGGCATGAGGTTGTTGAGTCTGCGGGTCGGACATGATGCGGCCTAAGTACTATCCTTGCTTGGCGAGGTCTGGCGCGATGTAGCAGTAGAATAACTTACTTTCCGATTTAATAGGGAGTCTAAGGCGGGCGGCCGTGAGTCCGCAAGGGCAGGCACAGCACTTGCCCGTTTTCTGGACTTCTCACCAGTTTTCGCCGCCGGGGCCCGGTTGTAGATTGAACCTGTCCCAGTCCAAGGGGTAACGATGAACGAATTCACCGCTTGGATGCAGAGCAATTGGTATGCGCTGGGAAATCTCCTCGCTCAGTTTGGCTTCCTTGCTGCCGGTGTTTGGTTTGCGCGCAAAATCCTGAAAACAATTAGAGCGTCCCAAGAGCAGGTCGGGGCACTGCTAAAGTTGTCGTTCGCAGGCGCGATCAGCGAGCGTCCCTCGATTGCCGCCGAGGACCGATCCTTCGCAAATGCCAGCCCCTATTGGCTTACGCCGCAGGAAAAACCAGCGGTTGACCTGCCGGAGCCCCAAGAGAGTGGTCCCAACCGCTGGGCGGTTGCCCGGCATCGCGCGATGGTGTGGCTGCAGACCCCGATGAGCAACGGAGAGGCTGCCCCGTGGCGCAGAGCGATCAAGTGGCTCCAGGCCCCGGCGCGAAGCTGACCTGCTCCACGCCAAAGCGGTGGGCGGGCGCGCCTTAACTCCTGGGTGGCCTTTCCCTTTGCGGTTCTGTTTATCGCAAAGGACGGGCCGCTCTTCTTTTTTCACCCTCCACGTCGCTGACCAATGCATACGTCGCTTCAATCGCCCCGCCGCTCAACCAGCTCTCCGGATCTTTGCCCTTTCAACTTTGAACCTCTAACCGCTAATGCCTCTCCCTCAACGAGTGCGCATCAATATCATTTCATGGCACTTACACTTCCTTTGTTTTCATATTCTTACGCACTCTTTTGCTTCGCGCAAAACGCTATCCCCAATCTCTTCTAGGCTTTCCGCACTCTTTTCGCAAAACACCGGGTGGGGGTGGTACCTTCCTCAAGACAGAGCGTTTCCCACCTTGCGGACATACTCTGCCCTCTTCTTTTCGTCGCCGGAGCCAAGCTGAGGTAAAATAGCGAATTCGAGCACACACCATGTCCTCGCCCTTCAACATCATCTCCAGCACGCCACAGATGCCAGTCCCAGCGCCGGGGTCTCACCCGCGACCGGATTGGCTCCGCGTAAAATTCTTCGGCGGCGAGCGCTACCAGGACCTGAAGCGCATCATGCGCACGCTCGACCTGCACACCGTTTGCGAGAGCGCGCGCTGCCCCAACATGGGCGAGTGCTGGGACCACGGCACGGCTACCTTCATGATTCTGGGAGACATCTGCACACGAGCCTGCGGATTTTGCGCTGTGCCAAGCGGCAAACCAGCCGGCCCGCCGGATGAACAAGAACCCTCCCGCGTCGCCGAAGCCGTCGCGCGCATGGGTTTGCGTTACGCCGTCGTCACCAGCGTCAATCGCGACGACCAGCCCGACGGCGGCGCGCGCATTTTTGCGCGCACCATCGAAGGAATTCGCAACCGCGTCCCCGGCTGCAAAGTGGAGGTTCTGATTCCTGATTTTCGTGGCAACTGGGACGCGCTAAATCTCGTCCTCGCCACTAAGCCCGACGTTTTGAATCACAACACGGAAACCGTTCCGCGCCTCTACCGCCAAGTCCGCAAGGGCGCCGTCTACGAGCGTTCGCTCGAATTGCTTCGCCGCGCGAAACAAACCCACCCCGATGTACCGACGAAAACGGGTCTGATGCTGGGGCTTGGCGAAGAAAAGCACGAGGTGCTGGCCACGCTCCAGGATCTCGCCGCGCAAGGCACGGACATCCTCACGCTAGGTCAGTATCTGCAACCAACAAAGGAGCACCTGCCGATAATTCGTTACGTGCACCCCGACGAGTTCGCCGAGTTCAAGGTGCGCGGCGAAGCCATGGGCTTCAAACATGTCGAAGCCGGCCCGCTCGTCCGCTCGTCTTATCACGCCTTCGAGCAAACCGAATCCGCGCACAAGTAGCACAGGCATTCCTGCCTGTGCTCTTTTCTTGCCTCGGATTCTGAGAATTGCTCGCGGTCAGAGGGCAAGCAGAGCCCGATCAAAATGTGTTCAGCACTATTTTGGCGCAGCGGTCGACCAATCCGTGAAGGGCACAGCGCGCCCGCCGCGAACCACCGTGGGAAGCACATGGTCGAAGCCCTTATGTTCTTTCGCGGAATAATTGAGTTTGAGCTGCGGGCCGAGCCCCAAGTCGTGATCGTGGATGGCTTCGATGCCGTGGATCAACCCTTCACGAGTCAAATCTTTGCCAGCTCGTTTGAGGCCCTCCACCAGAACCATGGCATCCACGAATCCCTCGAGGCTCACGAAATTGGGCTGCTCCGAAGGGAAGTACTTCCCCAGCGCGCGGCGATAGAGAGCGACGGATTTCATCTCCGTCATGTAATACGGTGGGACGACTTGGGTAATCACCACTCCTTCCGCATCTGGGCCTGCCTCCGAGATCAATTCATCCGTGCCTACGAAGGAGACGGTCAGAAAGAGCGGCTTCCAACCCTTGGCATGAGCTTGTTTTAGGATTGGCGCCACCGTGTTTGCCGGTCCCACGACGACGACCGCATCCGGGTTTGCGGCGCGCACCGTGTCGATTGCTCCTCCCACCTGGGCCGTCTGCCGCTGATAGGACGCCGCGGCTGCCGGCTCCACTCCGCGCTCTTTGAGGGCGGCTTTCACGCCTTCCAGAACGGTGGTTCCAAACGCATCTTCGGGATAAATGACACCTATCTTTTTGTAGCCAAGAGTTTTCCAGAGCCCATCCACCTGCTCGCGTGTCTCGTCGAAGTAGGACGCCCGCACGTTGACGATCCAGTGGCGGGGCGGTACGTAGAGTGTTTGCGCGCCCGTGAACAAGCCGACCAGCGGGATTTTGGCGCTATCGGCCATGGGGACATACTTCACGGCGGTGGGCGTGCCAACAAAGAATCCCAATGCAAAAACCCTCTCGCTCATCAAATGGTCAAAGCATGCTTCTGTCTTCGCGGGATCGTAGCTGTCATCCGCGGAGATGAGCTTGAGCTTCCGCCCATTCACGCCACCTTCGTCGTTGATCAGATTGAAATAAGCCTTCGCGCCAGTGACCGTTTCTACGCCGAGGAAATGCGACGGCCCTTCGAGAGCGGAGCATGACCCGATGAGAATTTCACTCTCAGATACACCGGGCGCGCTCTGGCCATGAGCTGGCGACGCGGTTCCAGTGATAAGAATGGAGACCAGACAGAGCCCCAGGACCGACTTCAAAGTTGTGATTTTCATTTTGCTCTCCGTTCAGAGGGAAGCCAATGCACCCGTGAGTATGCTTTCAGGATTAGTCCCGAGGCTCAGGATGTCAACGAGGCATGAGATTCGAAGAAGCGAAGCGGTAAGTGGTTGCAAGTGTGCTACTTGGAGGGCGAGTAAACAGAAGCGCGCGGTTAAACCAATCCCAAGAGCAGTCAACTGCTACTTTATTCTCGAGCCCAGGACGATTAGTACGGCTCCCGCGATCAGCAAAGCGGCCGCAACCACAGGAGGAACCGTTGTCCGCTGCGGTTTGTCCACGGTCGCCGTAACCGGACCAATTTTCGCGACTTCTTCGCGCTTGTGGTAGTCGAAATCCGGGTGCACGAACGCCACCAAAGCGAGGATGACGAAAACCAACCCAAGTGCCATGACGAGGCGCTTCATGTGGCAGACACTATCACAGAGAACAATCAGCAAGCTGGAATTCTTGAACACACCCCTGCGCCGGATTGGCGAAGGGGAAGTGCGAACTTCAAGAGCGAGGCAAGAAAAGAACTACGAACGGCCTGCGGCGGCAGCTGCAGTAGCAGCAGCGGCCTTCTTGGCGGCTTTCGCGGCGGTGGAAGCCTTGCGGCGGCGCTTGGTCTTCGGCGGCGTGGCGGGTGCTTCACCGATCAACTCTGCCACCATGATGCTGGTAACGAACAACTTGGGACCGTGATCGTCGAAATCAATCGCGGTGCGCTCCTGGTCGGATGCGGTAACGATACCCAAGCCGTATGTATCGTGCTTGACTGTCTGTCCCTCTGCCATCACTTGCACATCATCCTCCTTAACCACACTTTGCGTTGATGAAACTCGGTTTAAATCTCTTTATGATTATGCGCAGCGCCCTCGAGCAGGACAAAGAACCCCGAAACTTGGCGAGCGCGACGGCGCACGTTATCCCTCAAGCTCGGCACTGCCCCAAGCTTGCCAACGAGCGGCGGCAATCGTTGCCTCAGCAGCCCTTCAAACGCAGCAAGAAGTACTTCAAGAGCAACGAATACTACTCAAAGAGTACCACGAAATGGGAGATTTGTCTACGCGTAAGCTGGCAAGAAAGCGGCACGTTTCGCTTTTTAAGATATTGATAAATATGGACTTAATGGGATAACGGGGGCCGGAGAAAGCGCCCAGAAGGGCGGTTTGTGGCTACTCCAGGGACTCGGGTTGCAAGGCGAAACCGCGCTCGCCGGCGGCCTTTTTTTCCCAATATTTGCGTACCCAGGCTTCCCAACTTTTTCCGGCTGCGGGATCGCGGCCGGTGAAGGCGAGTGCCGCAATATCGGCATAGGCAATCTTTTGTCTTTGATTGGAATCCTTGGGAAGTATGCGCACAAAGGAATTCGCGAGCGTGGGACCGGAGACACGATCAAAAATGTAGCCTTCTATTTTCTTACCGTCTTTGGTGGTTAGGGTGACGTCGCCGCGATAGTCGAAGGCTTTTTCGAGTGCGATGCGAAGCTCGTCCTCGGTGGCAAGCTCGGGGACCCAACCTTGGACGGCCTCATGAATCGTACCAGGAGCCACTTCGAGTATATCGGGATTCGAGATTGCGCCTTCCGCGTGGCCCGGCCGGTCAGCATGGCGTGGGCCTGTCAAGCGCTTGTCTCCTCGAATTGACCCTTAGTTGCTTCAATCTGAACCAGCGGATTATAGGAGTGTACGGGTTTCGCAGGTTCGTTGAGGAGGGCCAGCGCATCTGGGTCGGCGTAATTTCCGGCAAAGGTGGCCTTTATCGTGGCGAAAAGGCCTCGGAGACCGCTGAAAGTGTGGTCAACCGCCGAAGCTTCGTAGCCGCTATGAACCATGCAGTTGGCGCACTTCAGATTTCCGGATTCGGTGCCGTAGTATTGCCACTCGGTTGTTTCGAGCAACTCTTGAAACGAGTCGGCATAACCGTCCTGGAGCAAATAGCAGGGCTTTTGCCAACCGAAGACGTTGTAGGTGGGCATGCCCCAGGGCGTGCAGGCATATTGTTTTTTGCCCATCAGGAATTCGAGAAAAAGCGGAGACTGATTGAATTGCCAGCTCTTTTTGCGATTGGAAAGGATGGCGCGGAATGTGCGGCGCGTGCGTGCGCGGCCCAGGAAGTGCTTTTGATCCGGGGCCTTATCGTAGGAATAGCCCGGGGAAAGCATCATGCCTTCCACGCCCAGCTCCATCATTTCGTCAAAGAATTGCCGGACGCTGTTCGGATCGGCGCCGTCAAAGAGGGTGGTGTTGGTCGTAACGCGGAAGCCGCGCTTCAGCGCTTCCTTGATTCCATCGACCGCTAGATCATAGCCGCCTTCGCGGCACACGGAAAAATCGTGATGTTCGCGCTGGCCGTCCATGTGAACAGAAAATGTCAAATACTTGCTGGGCTTGAAGAGGTCGAGCTTTTCTTTGAGAAGCAATGCATTGGTGCACAGATAGATGTACTTCTTCCGCGCAACCAATCCTTCGACAATCTTGTCGATTTGCGGGTGCATCAGCGGTTCGCCGCCGGGAATGGAAACCATCGGCGTTCCGCACTCGTCCACGGCTTTGAAGCACTCCTCGGGGCTCAATTCCTTCTTCAGAATATGCGCGGGATATTGAATCTTGCCACAGCCGGCGCATGCTAGATTGCAGCGGAAAAGCGGCTCGAGCATCAGCACAAACGGGTAGCGCTTGCGCCCCGCGATTTTTTGCTTGAGGACGTACGTTGCAACCGTCCACATCTGTGAAATCGGTACCGGCATTTATCCTGCTTACGAACGAAATAGGGGTACGCGACGCGCCCCTCAGCAGAGGCTATTGTACCGAAAATCCGCACTGTCTGCTTGCGTGCTTTTCATGAGATGCACATAGGCGTTCTTTCGTGGCACGGCTTTGGTGGCCCGGAACGTGCTACTTCCTTGTTTCTGCGGAGCTTACCCACTCCCCGCAGGCGTAGAATCAAGCTATCTCAGAGGTCTTGGAACCCCAGGGAACATGTCCCGAGAAAATCTTTTATCTCTGTTCCGGGAGTTCGAGCGCTATGACAACGATATTGCGTTCGTGCAGCGGCACGGCTATCGGCGCGAAACGTGGACGTATCGCAAGCTTGCTGGCGTGGCTTTTGGGTGCGCTCTGGAACTGCGAGAACGCGGTGTTGGGACAGGCGATCGTGTCCTGCTCTGGGGACCGAACAGTGCGGAATGGACCGCGGCTTTTTGGGGCTGCTTGTTGTGCGGAGCGGTGGCCGTGCCGATGGATGACGGCGCCACGCTAGATTTTGCCGGACGGGTGGCTCGGGATGCGGGCGTAAAGTTGATTTTCTCGTCCCGCGAAAAAGCTTCGATTGTCCCTGCCATTCCGAGACTCGTGTTGGAGGATTTGGCCGACACTGTGCGAAATGCAGGTGTCGTGGCCTCGTCGCTAACCAGCCGCCACGGAGATAAGCCCGCCTATGAAAGGCTCGCGGGAGAGTCCATCACCCGAAATGACATCGCGCAGATCCTTTTCACATCGGGCACAACGGCCGAGCCGAGGGGCGTGGTTTTGACGCACGGCAATTTTTTGGCAAATCTCGAACCGCTCGAACGCGGGATTGATCCGTATCGCGCGTATGAGCGATGGTTTCATCCGCTGCGATTCGTCACGCTGGTGCCGCTGAGCCACGTTTTTGGGCAGTTCATGGCGCTGTTTGTGCCGCCTCTGCTGGGCGCAACGGTCGTCTTCGAACATTCCGCGAATCCTTCGGAGATTATTCGTACGGTGAAGCGTGAGCGCGCCACGGCGCTCATCGCCGTGCCGCGAATGCTCGATGCCCTGCACTCGGGAATCGAACGCGAATTAGAGGCGCGGGGACAGGGCAGCTGGTTGAAGAAGGCTTTGGCCTCCGCGAACGGCAAGAAATTTCTGCGCCGGGCGTGGCGGTTTCGCAGAATTCATCGGAAATTCGGCTGGAAATTTTGGGCGTTTATTTCCGGTGGCGCGGCGCTCTCCGCTGAAACGGAGGAATTTTTCAAACGTGTGGGTTACGCGGTGGTGCAAGGCTACGGTATGACAGAGACCGCGTCGCTGATCAGCTTGAATCATCCCTTTCGCGCCACAGAGGGATCGATTGGAAAAGTTCTTCCGGGGCGCGAATTTCGGCTGGCGGAAGACGGCGAGATTTTGGTGCGCGGAGAGAACGTCGCAAGCGGCTATTGGGAGGGCGGCGCGCTTCGCCAAGGAGTGCGCGATCAAGAAAACTGGCTGCGCACGGGGGATATTGGCGAAGTCGATGCCGAGGGAAACCTTCGATTCAAAGGGCGCAAGAAAAACGTCATCGTCACGCCAGCAGGACTGAATGTTTATCCCGAGGACGTGGAAGCAGCGCTGCGAAAGCAACCAGGGGTTCGCGGTTGCGTTGTCATTCCCGACCCGCGCGGCGGTAACGCGGAACCTTTCGCCATAGCGCTGATGGACAACGGCGCAGAGACCAGGGCACAGGATTTGCGACAGGCGGTTGAAAATGCGAACGCCTCGCTTGCCGAATACCAGCGCGTGCATCGATGGCTCGTTTGGCCGGAGCCTGATTTTCCACGCACGCCGACGGGCAAGCCCCGGCTGAGTATCATCGCTGCGCGGGCGGCAGAATTGTTCAATGGTTCGTCGCCGGCAAATGCGCCGGCTGGCACTCTGGATGATTTGCTAACGAAATTTTCAACCGCAAAAGGAGCTACAGAAAAACTAGAAAAGGAGCTGAATCTTACTTCGCTCGACCGCGTCGAGCTGATGAGCGCGCTCGAAGAGCGTTTCCAGGTCGAGTTGAACGAAACATCCTTTGCCGAAGCGAAGACCGTCGCGGATGTGCAGCGCCTTCTGCAACAACCCACGGTCCATCGCACGGAATACGTTTATCCGCGCTGGACGCAACGCGCGCCGGTGCGCTGGCTGCGGCTCGCCGTCTACTACGCGCTGGTCTGGCCAGCGACGCAAATTCTTGGGCATCCGAAGATTGTTGGGCGAGAGAATCTGCGGAACGTGCGCGGGCCGGTGCTCATTGTTTCGAACCACATCACGCGCCGCGCCGATATTGGGTTGATTTTGGCAGCGCTGCCGCTACGTTTTCGCCATCGCCTAGCCACTGCCATGGGCGGCGAGTCCTTGCAAAACATGCGCCGCCCGCCGCGCAATTGGTTTTTCGCAAAACGCTGGGCCTACCACTTCGGCTACTGGCTAGCCACAGGACTCTTCAACGTCTTCCCGCTGCCGCAGCACTCCGGCTTCCGCGAAAGCTTTCGTTTTGCCGGAGAATCCGCAGACCGTGGTTACAGCCTCCTCGTTTTTCCCGAAGGCGAGGTCAATAATTCCGAAGACGGCCGCCTGGCGGCTTTCCAAGGTGGCATCGGCCTGCTGGCAGAAAATCTCGGCCTTCCCATCATTTCCATGCGTCTCGACGGCGTTTGGCAAATGAAGCGCGAAGGCCGCCGCCTCGCTCACCTCGGCGAAATTACTGTCCGCATCGGTGCGCCGATCCTGTTTCCTCCGGACACGCCGCCCCAAGAAATCGCCCGCCGGTTGGAATCGATTGTCCTCGCGTTGTAGGAACTCTACGTGTGGTTCCTAAAGGGGTTGAAAAATTTAGATGAGAAATGCAGCTACCGAGTTGAAGGACGCAAATTCTTGCGCATGAAAATTGTGGCCTGCGAGTTGTCGTTATAGCTTGAAGTTTTCTCGTATCCCAATGCAGCATAGAACCGCTGCGCCGCAACCATTTCGTCGGTGGTATCCAAATAGAGCCACTCATAGCCACGCTCGCGCGCGTATTTCTCCAGGCTCTGATAGAGAGCAGCCGCAATTCCGCGCCCTCGATGCTGCGGCCGGACATATAATCGTTTGACCTCTCCACTGTGCGCGAATTTCGCGAGCGATCGGAGCGCAACGCACCCAACGGCAGCGTCCGCTATAGTCGCTAACCAGACCCCAGCTCCATCGAGGAAGTAAATCCGTTCGAAATCGTCTTTTGCATCGCGTGCGACAACGCCCGCCGCTTCGTAATATTCTTCGACGATTTCCCAGGCGGCATTACTTTCTTCGGATGGGACACGGCGCACGGTAAGTAGACTCGCTGGATGATCCGTCATTGGCGACATTACCCGAGACCGGCTGCAAACCTTTCTGCAAGCGAGTTTCCGCCAAAACTCAGCTCAAAACAGCTCCATTTTGGCTGCTGGCAGGATCCGTTTGCGGGGCAACGCGCAGACATGTTTCGGGAATTAGCCATGGTCCCCCAAAAACAGGAAAACGCGTTCTGTGGCAAAATAGAGTGTTGTCTGAGATGGGTTTATGGCCGACCGCACAGTCATGGCGTTGGAACGCCCCGCAAAACCTGCCAAGGGTTCCAAGAAAACTGCAGCGAATAACGAACAGCGCGAGCGCGTTTTTGACGCCTTTCGGCGCTGGGGCTATCTCGAAGCTACGCTGGACCCGCTTGGCGTTTTCCAGCCACTGAAGAGCGCCGATCTGGAGTTGACTGGCGAGCTTGCCGAGGAAGCGCGCCGGATTTATTGCGGGAACATTGGCGTGGAATTCATGCATCTCCCCGAGCCAGAGAGGCGGCGATGGATTGCGGAGCGCATCGAGGGGCCCGAACTGGAAGTTAATCAGGAAAAGATTCTAGAGCGGCTGGTGCGCGCGGACCTTTTCGAGCAGGTTCTTCAGGCCCGCTACTTGGGCACGAAGCGCTTTTCGCTTGAGGGCGTCACTTCACTGATCCCGCTTCTCGACTCCATCCTGGACACCGCTGGGGATTTCGGGGCCGTCGACTGCATCATGGCGATGAGCCATCGCGGGCGATTAAATGTGATGGTCCACGCCGCGTGCAAATCGCCGCACGACGTGGTTGCAGGATTTGAAGACGTAGACCCACGCAGCGTGCTCGGCGCGGGCGACGTGAAGTATCACGTTGGCGCTACGGGAACCTACACCACTACAGCGGGCAAGCCCATCAACATGCACCTTGTTTCAAACCCAAGTCATCTTGAAGCAGTCGATCCTGTTGCGATGGGCCGCGCCCGCGCCAAGCAGACGCGTCACGGTGTGGACGGACCGATTATTGACCACACACCGGCCACGCTCAACAAAGTTTGGCCTATCGTGATGCACGGCGACGCAGCTTTCGCTGGCCAGGGCATTTTGGCGGAAACCATCAATCTCGCAGACCTGAAGGCGTACACCGTCGGTGGCACTGTTCAGATCGTCGTCAACAATCTCATTGGGTTCACCACGCAACCCCCGCAAGAGCACTCTTCGCGATTCGCTGCGGACATTGCCAAACGGCAAAGCGTTCCAATCTTTCACGTAAACGCGGAGGATCCGGACGCGGTGGTGCGCATCGGAAAACTTGCCGCCGAGTATCGCGCAACGTTTGGCAGCGACGTCGTAGTGGACATCATCGGTTATCGCCGCCACGGCCACAGCGAAGTCGATGATCCCACCATCACGCAGCCTGTTCTCTACGAACGAATCAAGAACCATGCGCCGCTCTGGAAGATTTATGCGGAGCGCACTGGTATCGACGCCTCGCTAACCGTCGAAGCGGTAAAAAAAGAATACGAACTGGAACAGCAAAAAGCGGGACAACTCACAAAGATCCCGCACCTCCGCAAGCTGCCGGATTATTGGTCTCCCTACAAGGGCGGGAAATACGATCCGGCGTACGAAGTCGACACGGGATTGACGCGAGAAAAGCTTGCCGAACTTACGGACGGGCTCGTGCGAGTTCCTGCAGGCTTTCACCTCCACGCGAAAATCGCAAAGCTACTGGAACAGCGCAACGAAATGGGCCACGGCAAACGCGCCATCGACTATGGGTTCGCGGAAGCGCTGGCCCTTGGTTCGCTGGTGCTCGAAGGCAACCCCGTTCGATTAACCGGGCAGGACACCCAGCGTGGCACGTTTAACCAGCGTCACGCCGTGCTGATCGATACGGAAACCGAGCACAACTACCTGACGCTTTCGCATCTTTCCCGACCGCAGGCTTTTTGCGAAATTTATAACTCCTCGCTCTCCGAAGCAGCTTGCGTCGGATTCGAATACGGCTTTAGTCGTGACTATCCGGAAGCGCTGGTTATGTGGGAGGCGCAATTCGGAGACTTCGCCAACGGCGCGCAAGTAATCATCGACCAATTCTTGAGCGCCACGGAAGACAAATGGAATCTGCCTAGCGGCCTCGTGCTTTTGTTGCCGCACGGCTATGAGGGCCAGGGCCCCGAGCATTCCAGCGCACGCATCGAGCGCTTCATGCAGCTTGCCGCGGAAGATAACATGCAAGTCTGCCAGCCCTCGACGGCGGCGCAGTATTTTCACATGCTGCGCCGGCAGGCCCGCCGAATCTGGCGCAAGCCACTCATCGTTTTCACGCCGAAAAGCATGCTGCGCCATCCGGATGCCAGTTCGAATGTCGAAGACTTCACGCGGCCCCGATTCCTGCCGCTCGTTCCCGATCATGAGGTGCAAGACGCAAAGCGCATATTGATCGCCAGCGGCAAAGTCGGGCACGAACTTCGCGGGGAACGCCGCCGCCGCAAGGACACCAGCACAGCCATCTTTTTCCTCGACCAGCTCTATCCGCTGCCGCGTTCGGAAATCTTCGCGGCGCTTGCGGAGCATCCCAACGCCCGGGAAATCGTTTGGGTGCAGGAAGAGCCTGCGAACATGGGTGCGCTGTTTTACGTGCTGCCTCGGCTCGAACGGCTAGCTCAGGCCAGGGGTCTCCAGGTGCGTTCGGTGAAGCGCTCGGCCAGCGCCAGCCCTGCGACCGGATCGGCAAAAGCACACGAGCTTGAGCAAAAAACTCTGCTGGCACTGGCTTTCACGACCTCCAGCGCGAATTGAGCCACTCCAAAAGCGTTAACACTCCATTTACATTGATGTTATCCTTGCGTTACACACGCAGTGCGAGAATCAATCGTGTTACGCACATCTCAAAGTGACTCAAGACTTTCCACCTCCTATCGCATTTCTCCGGCCTACGGTAAGCTTTCACCAAGCCGGCGAGCGGAACGTGCCTACCTTATGAAACGCGTATTAATCATCGAGGACGACAAGGACATCGTCGAACTCGTTCGCTATAACCTCGCCAACGAAGGCTTTCAAGTTAGCGCTGCTTTCGACGGCAGCGCCGGCTTGAACACACTCAAGAAGACGCCACCCGATCTGCTGCTGCTCGATCTCATGCTCCCGAAGCTTTCCGGCCTCGAGATTTGCCGGGAAGTTCGCAGGGACGATTCCTTGAATCGTTTGCCGATTCTCATGCTCACGGCGCGCGGCGATGAAGCTGACCGCGTTGTGGGCCTGGAAATGGGCGCCGATGATTACGTCACCAAGCCTTTCAGCCCGCGCGAACTCCTCGCGCGCGTCAAGGCGCTGCTTCGCCGTGCAGAGCCGCCCGCTGATTCGCCCCGTGTCATCGAGATCGGCAAGCTGGCCATTGATCCGGCGTCTTACCGCGTGAGTCATTCGGGTAAGCCCGTTCCGCTTAGCACGCTCGAATTCCGGCTGCTCTATTACCTTGCTTCGCGCCCGAACCGGGTCTTCACGCGGGATCAGCTGCTCGATGCCGTCTGGGGAACGGATCGTTTCGTGACTCCGCGCAGCGTGGACGTGTACGTCCGCCGCCTGCGCGAAAAAATCGAAAGCGATTCGGAGAATCCCATTCATCTGAAGACCGTGCGCGGCGCGGGGTACTTGTTCGAAACTCGTGCGGCTTAATCTATTCTGGAAATTCGCGTTCGCGTTTCTCGCGCTGCTGGTGAGCGTTCTGCTCGCCGTGGATTTTTTTGCGGAGCGATCCTTCCGCGCCGACTACGAGCGCGTAGGTTTCGAACAGCTCACCGCCATCGCTCGCATCGCGCAAGCGCATCCTCCGCAATGGACGCCGGCTTCGCCTGATCATCCGGAGGATCTTGCGCCCGTACGCGATTGGGCCACGCAACTGGCCGCCAGTGGCGCTCGCGTGACGGTTATCACCGCCGATGGCCGCGTGCTGGCTGATTCACAATCCGAACCGCAAACCATGGAAAACCACGCCACCCGCCAGGAAGTTCTGGAAGCGATGGCTAAGGGAGTTGGGCGCTCCATTCGTCACAGCGTAACCATCAATCGCGATCTTCTCTACTACGCTGTGCGCCAGAACACCTCCGCTGGACCACCTATTGTTTTGCGTTTTGCGCTTCCGCTCGAGACTGTCGACCAGGTTCTAAGTTCCTTCCGGCGTCGGCTGTGGCTCGCATCGTTTCTTATACTGCTGATTGCCGGTGCAATTTCCCTGTTGTTCTCTCACAGCTTTACGGGTCGTGTCGAGCGCCTGAAGGATTTTTCCCGGCGCGTCGCCGAAGGTGACTTCCGCCCATTACCTCGCGACGGTTCGGGCGACGCCCTGGAGGCCCTCGGCATTTCTCTCAACCGCACCGCGGCTCGTTTGGACCGCACCATTCACACACTGACGGAAGAACGCAACCTTTCTTCCGCGATTCTCGGAAGCATGGTCGAAGGCGTCGCCGTTGTGAACGGTTCGGAGCGTTTAGTGTTCGCCAATCCCGGCTTCGCGGAGATTCTCGGGTTGGATGTGCCGCCGACCTCCGGCAGCGCGCTGGTGGAAGTGGTGCGGCAGACCGAACTGCTCGAAGCCGTGCGCCAAGTGCTCCGCGGTCAGCCGCGCGTCCAATCGGAAATTGTCACTGGCACGCTGCGGCAGCACTATTTCGCAATCACCGTTGCGGCAGTTCGCGCGGGAGACACGACCGGAGCCGTCGTGGTGCTTCACGACATAACTGAACTGCGAAAGCTCGAACGTGTGCGCCGCGATTTTGTCGCCAACGTTTCGCACGAATTTAGAACTCCCCTCACCGCCATCCAGGGCTTCGCGGAAACGCTTCTCGCCGGCGCCATTGACGATTCCCAGAACCGCACCCGTTTCCTCGAGATCATTCTTGAGCATTCCCGGCGTTTGGCCCGCCTGACGGAAGATCTGCTCATGCTTTCCAAAATGGACGCCGAGCGCCTAGAACTCGAAATCCGACGCCTCAGTGTTTCGCAATTGATCGAAAGCTGCCTTGAGACGGCCCAGCGCCGCGCCGCCGAAAAAGACCTGCGCATCTCTGTGAACACTCCGCAGCGTTTGCCGGACATCGCTGGAGACCGCCGGCGTCTCGCTGAAGTCCTGCAAAATCTTTTGGACAACGCCATTCAGTATACGCTGCCGGGCGGGCAGATCATGCTTAGCGCCGAACAGGGAGAGGCCGAAGTTGTTGTCACTGTGTCCGACACTGGCATAGGCATCCCGCGGGCCGATCAGCCGCGCATCTTTGAGCGCTTCTACCGCGTGGATGTCGCGCGTTCCCGCGAAGCCGGAGGCACCGGCCTCGGTCTAGCCATCGCCAAACATCTTATCGAAGTGCATGGCGGTCGGCTCTGGGTGGATAGCGAGGTGGGCCAAGGTTCACAATTCCATTTTTCCGTCCCTTTGTTTGATCCGAATCATCCCGCACTGCGCTCCAACCCCAACGGGGTAGGCGGTCGTGGCAACGGCGGGAGTACCGAGCCTTCTTAGCCCGCCCGACGGTTGTTGCCGCTCAGCCATGTTTTGCCCACCGCCAGCTTGCAACTCTCCCGCTCGTGTCCCACTGATTTATCCGCGCATTCATCTGTTTGTGAACAAACTGTAACCACTTTTTTGCCAAAGTATCGACTACGAGCAACGGTGTGACTTTTGGCCCCAGCTCTGGAAGGGGAATCGTGGCAAGTCCCGCTGGACAGACGGAAGCGGTCCTTTACGAAACTCTCGTCAACTATCTTGTCTCCATGGCCCGCACCGTCGAAGGCGCGATGAACCGCGGCCTCGACGCCATTGTCGGCGTCCACGATGTGCGCACGTGGGCTCTCCCCGGCGAAGTTTTTCTACTCGAGCCGCGCATCAACGAAATGGAAATTGTCATCGATGAACACGCCATACGGCTCCTCCGACGCGGCTCGTTTTCTGAAGACGAAGTGCGCCTCATCGTCGCCGCTCTCAAGATCACGAATGATCTCGAGCGTATCGGTGATCTCGCCGTGAATCTCGCCGAGTGCGTCATCACCCTCCGCGAAATGCCCGCCGCGCAGATGCCGGAAGAATTGGCTCCCATGACCTCGGCCGTTCGTGCCATGGTCAGCAAGAGCCTCGGCGCGTTGATCTTTCGCAACGTCGAAATGGCTGGCCAAGTTCTCCAGAGCGACGACGTCGTCGATCAATATCGCGACCGCATCTTCGACCAGCTCATGCAAAGCATGACGCAGCAAGCCGCATTGGTCAGCCCCGGAATGCAGTTCATTCTCGCTACCAGGCATCTCGAGCGCATCGCGGACCATGCCACCAACATCGCCGAGGACATCATCTTCTGGGTCCGCGGCCTGGATGTCCGCCATGGCCGCGGGCTAGCCCTGACCACGCAGGGCCGAGATCAGTCTCCATCTGCCGGCGAAGAGGTCATGGAAAATTCACAGGCCCTTCATTCGGGCGTGACCCCCGGCTGCGATACTTAGCAAGTTTAATCTTCGTACCACGTCCTACCACGGGGATCGGCGCACCCCTGGCTCCGATCCCCTTCTCCTCCCACGAGGAGATTGCAACAAGCTCATGCATCCTCTTGACCCCCGCAAGCGGTCCAACTATCGTAACTACAGTGCCAAAGATGCCTAACCCTGATGCTTTGCCCAAAAGCGGCGCGAAACGCCATGCTTGGGTGTGTTTGTTGCTGGCCTTGCTGTTTCTGTATAACCCCTATCTGAGCGCCCATTGCTCAGGAGACGGATTGAGTGTTCAGCACCCGGCAAGCCACCGCGCCACGGTCGGATCGTCCGAGCTGGAGAAATACTCTCCTCTCGGCAGCCAGGATACGCACTTATTTGTGGCTTTCTTTTTCGCGAAGGTCATTTCTTTTCTGCCGTCTGACGATTCCCAATCCCTTCTGCCTCAGGGTTCGGAACTCCTTTCTTCGCAGCAGTTTTTGTGCGCGAGCTTGCGGTTCCGGCCTCCGCCCGCTCGTTAATCCTTCTCCGCTTGCTTGAAGTTTCGATTCTCTGCAACCGGAAGAACCCCTTAGCAGTCCATTTACTAGGCCCAGTCTCGAGTTAAGCGGGTTTCCGGCGCTAAAGCGGCCTCGCTACGCCGGTCCCCTCGCTCATCAGGAATTTACTATGACTATGAAAAAATGGATTATTGCGGGAGCTGTTCTTGCCGCCGTTTGCTTGATAGCGTTGTTTTGGCTAGGTCGTGGTTCCTCCGAAGCTGAAGCGCCGAGCAACGCCGCAAGCGATTCGAACGGCGTTCCTGCAGCCGTCGCTCGCGTGGAACGCCACACCATTGCGAACACGCTCACGATTTCCGGGGAGTTCAAACCTTTCCAAGACGTCGATGTGCACGCCAAAGTGGCCGGCTACATCAAGGTGATAAACGTGGACGTCGGCGACCACGTCAAGGAGGGCCAAACGCTTGCCGTCCTTGAAGTGCCAGAGCTGACAGCCCAACTCGCCGGCACAGACGCCGCGGTCCGCAGATCGAAAGATGAGATCCGCCGCGCGCAAAGCGACATGGAGCGCGCGCAATCGGCGCATTCCGCCGCGCACTCCGCCTATGCCCGGCTCAAGCAAGCGGCTGACTCGCGCGCGGGCCTCGTCGCTCAGCAGGAATTGGATGAATCGCAGGCCAAAGACCTTGAGGCCGAAGCGCAAGTGGCCAGCACACAAGCCGAGCTCTCCGCCGCGCAGCAACAGCTCCAAGTGGCGGAGGCAAACCAGAGACAGTACACGGCGCTTTCGGCCTATTCACGCATCATCGCGCCATTCGCCGGCGTGGTGACGGCACGCTACGCCGATACCGGCGCGCTCGTTGCCGCAGGCACCTCCTCCAGTACGCAAGCCATCGCGGTCGTTCACCTGGCGCAAGTCTCCAAACTGCGCCTTGTTTTGCCCATTCCAGAATCGCTCGCGGGGCAAATTCATCTCGGTGACCCGGTGAAAGTCCACGTGCAGGCGTTGAATCAGGATATCGAAGGCAAGGTTGCGCGCTTTGCCGATTCGCTTGATTTGCAAACGCGCACCATGGAAACGGAAATCGACTTCGAGAATCGCGATGGTCGGCTTATACCCGGGATGTATGCGGAGACGCGGCTGTCCATGCGCGAAAAAAAGAATGCTCTGACTGTCCCGCTCGAGGCGGTCACGCGCAATGGCGACGATGCGACGGTCCTCGCGGTCAGTGCCCAGAACATTCTCGAAGAGCGTCACGTAAAGCTCGGTCTCGAAGACAACGCCCGCGTTGAAGTGCTTTCCGGCCTTTCCGACCAGGATCGCGTCGTCATTAGCAATCGCAGCGAATTTCGCAACGGCGAAAAAATCCAGCCGAAGGACGTTTCTTCCCCGGCGGGCGATGCCACGGGAGGCAAGTAATGTCCCGCTTTGCAATCAAGTATCCCTTCCTCATCATCGTCATCTGCCTGGGCATCGCTATCGTGGGCACCGTGGCGCTCGTGCGTATGCCCGTGGATTTATTTCCCCCGATCAACATTCCTGTCGTGGTCATCGCCACGTTTTATTCCGGCATGCCTCCGCAGCAGATCGAAACCAACATCACCAACCCATTCGAACGTTGGTTCACGCTGGCCAGTGGCGTCGATCACATCGAATCGCGCTCGCTTCCTGGCGTAAGCTTGATCAAAATTTATTTTCAGCCCGGCACAAACGCCGACGCCGACCTCAGTACCGTTTCGAATCTGGCAATGGCCGATCTCAGACGCCTTCCCCCCGGAACGCTTCCTCCAGTCGTGCTCAAGTTTGATGCGTCCAGCCTACCTGTTTGCCTCATCACGCTGAAAGGCGAAGGCCTCAACGAAACACAACTCCACGATCTCGGGCAATACAACGTTCGAAACCAGATCGCCAATGTTCCGGGCGCTTCCGTTCCACAGCCTTTTGGCGGCAAATATCGCGAGATCATGGTTTACGTCGACCCGTTCAAGCTGCAAGCGCACCAACTGAGCCCCATGGACGTGGTGCGCGGAGTCAACCAAAGCAACCTCATTCTCCCCACCGGTGACGTGAAGATCGGTCCCTTCGACTACAATCTCTATTCCAACAGCCAGGCTCCCACGGCAGCCTCTATCAACGACATGCCTCTGAAATCCGTCGGCCAATCCTCCGTGCTGGTGGGTGACGTCGGCAAGGCGGTCGATGCCCAAGCCATCCAGACCAACATCGTCCGCGTGGACGGCCAGCCATCAGTTTATTTGCCAATTCTGAAACAGGGCGGGGACACGAATACCATCGCGGTCGTCCAAGGAATCAAGGAGGCGCTGAAGCACCTCGTCGACATTCCCAAACAGCTCATTACCAAGGTCGTGTTTGACCAATCGATCTTCGTCAAGACGGCCATCTCAAACCTGGTCCGTGAGGGGGGCATCGGCCTAGTTCTCACAGGCTTGATGGTTCTTCTCTTCCTCGGCAGCCTGCGCGCCACCGCGGCAGTATTCCTCTCTATCCCTCTCTCTGCGTTGGCCACATTCCTGGCTCTGAGCGCGGGTGGAGGCTCGGTCAACACCATGGTGCTCGGCGGATTGGCACTTGCGTTTTCGCGGTTGATCGATAACTCCGTCATCGTGCTCGAGAATATTTTTCGCCACCTGGAAATGGGGAAATCGCCCGAAGTAGCGGCTGAGAAGGGCGGACAAGAAGTGGGATTGGCGGTACTGTCCGCAACGCTGACGACCTCTATCGTATTTTTTCCAGTTGTCTTTCTCTACGGCGTAAGCCGTTTTCTGTTCGTAGCTCCCGCCCTCGCCGTGATTCTCTCCTAGTTCGCCTCGTACTTTGTGGCCATGACTGTGGTGCCGCTCTTCTGCGCCAAACTTGTAAAAAGTCACCAAGCGGACGAAGAAGTTGGACAAGGCGCCATTGGCGCCCGATTCGGGTTCATCACCCACCGATTTAATTCCTACTTCGAAAAAATGCTGGGCAAGTACGATCGCACTTTGAGCACCGCATTGCTAAAACCCGTCGCGACGCTGGCCGGACTCACGGGAATTTCCCTGCTGTGTCTCGCGCTCTATCCCTTCCTGGGCGTTTCCTTCTTCCCCCGCACCGATCCCGGCCAGTTCGTCATCAATCTGAAGGCGCCTTCCGGAACGCGCGTCGAGTTGACCGAAGGGTACGTGAGCCAGGTCGAACAAATAATTCGCACGATAGTGCCTAAGGACGAGCTGCAGATCATCGTTTCGAACATTGGTATCACCACAGATTTTTCCGCCATTTACACCCCAAACTCCGCTTCCCACACTGCCTTTGTGCAGGTCAGCCTCAAGGAAGGCCACAAGGTCGGCAGCTACGAATACATGAGGCGCGTCCGCGAGCAACTCGGCCAGCAGCTACCCCAACTCAGCACTTATTTTCAATCGGGAGGCCTCGTGGATGCGGTGATCAATCTAGGCATGCCCGCTCCCATCGACATTCAAGTCAGCGGAAACAATCTCGAAAAAGTTTATGGAGTCGCCACAAAGTTAGCCGAGCCGGTGCGCGCGCTGAAATCCGTCAGTGATGTGTTGATTCCCCAAGACATTGATTATCCCGCGTTGGAGCTGGACGTCGATCGCGAGAAGGCCGGACTCCTCGGTCTTTCGCAGAAAGAGATCGTCGACAACGTGATCACCGCGCTCACTTCCAATGGGATGATCGCACCCAACTATTGGATCGATCCGAAAAGTGGAAACCCCTACATGCTCGCCGTTCAGTATCCCGAGGATCAGATTAAGAGCCTGACCGATCTCAAGCAGATTCCTCTACGCGGCGTCAAGAGCACACAGCCAACCTTCCTGGATTCTGTCGTTAAACTGAAAACCATTCCTTCGCCGACGGAAGTCGATCACTACCAATTATTCCGCGTGATCGACGTCTACGTATCTCCCAAGACGCAAGACCTCGGCGCAGTCGCCGCGCAGGTCGACCGCATCATTAAGCAGACCAATCTTCCCGAGGGAGTTCGCGTAAACCTCCGCGGCTCCGTACAAGGCATGCGCTCGTCGTTCAAGAGTTTCGGAATTGGCCTCATTTTGGCCGTTGTGCTGGTCTACTTGGTCCTGGTCGCCCAGTTCGCCTCGTGGGAGGACCCCTTCATCATCCTGCTTGCGATTCCGCCGGGGCTTGCGGGAGTCCTTCTATTCTTGCTGGTCACCGGGACCACGCTGAATGTGATGTCGCTGATGGGAGTGGTCATGATGGTGGGCATCGTCGTTTCAAACAGTATTCTGATCGTGGAATTTGCCCGTCACCTGCACCATGAAGGCAAACCGGTAAAAGAAGCGGTCTCTCTCGCTTCCCGCATGCGCCTCCGCCCCATTTTGATGACTTCTTTCGCCACCGTTCTCGGCATGATCCCCATGGCCATCGGAGCCGAGCCGGGCAGCGAACAGTACGCGCCTCTCGCTCGCGCGATCATCGGCGGATTGCTGGTTTCGGTAGTCGTGACGGTCTACCTTGTCCCCGCCGCCTATCTCCTTGTCCATAGAAAATCGGAACAGAATCTTCAGGAGGTGCAGTCGTGATGCGTTTCCTGCTCATTCTCGCAGTCGTCTTCAGTGCCACATGCTCGCAGCTTCACGCTCAGGCAGCGAGCAGAGCGAATCCTCAAGACCCTTCGCAACCGCTGTCGCCGCAAACCGACTCGACCCTTACCCTGTCTCAAGCCGAATCTATCGCTCTCAAGAATAATCCGCAGATCACCATCGGCCGCTTGCGCGCGCTCGCGGCGCAACAGTATGTCCGTGAAGCCCGTTCTGCTTTAATGCCGAATGCTTATTTGAGCCTCACCGCCGTGGATGCCAACCCAGGCAGCCGCATCAGCGCCGGTTTCCTCAATAATCCCACTCTTTACTCGCGAGCGGCTGGCGGCGCAAGCGTCAGCCAGCTCGTTACCGATTTTGGCCGCACCACTAATCTGCTTTCCAGTTCCGAATATAACGCCAAGGCCGAAGATCAAAACGCCGCTGCCACGCGTGCGGACATTCTCCTTGTCGTCGACCAGGCCTTCTACAACTCTCTGGAAACCAAAGCTCTCGTCACTGTGGCCGAAGAAACCGTGCACGCCCGGCAGACGCTCGTCGACAAAATCCAGGCTTTGACGAATGCCAAACTCAAATCAGAAATCGACCTCAGTTTTTCCAATGTCGATCTGGCGCGTGGCAAGCTCCTCTTGCTCGAGGCGCAAAACAATTACCAGACTTCTCTCGCAGCCCTCTCCGCAATCCTCGGCTATTCCGACGAGCAGAATTTCCAGCTTGTTGAAGAAACGACCGCAGTCCCTCAGCCGGCCGCCGACGTCGCTCCCCTGATTCAACAAGCCCTTCAACAGCGTCCTGAAATCAAAGCTCTTCAATTCGAAGTCGAGTCCGCGCAAAAGTTCGGCAGCGCGGAGCACGATCTCGTGCGGCCGACCGTCAACGCCCTCGGCGTTGTCGGGCAAGCTCCCGTCCGTGACAACCATATCGAAAGTTGGTACGGCGCCGTCGGTGTGAATATCAACATTCCCGTCTTCAACGGTTTTCTCTACAACGCGCGCGCCAAAGCCGCCGATCTCCAAACCGAAGCCGACCGCCAAAAGCTGTTGGATGCGCGGAACAACATCGCCCGCGACGTTCGCAACGTCTGGCAGGATTCCCTCCGCGCTTTTGAGCGTCTCTCTGTGACGCAGCAGCTCCGCGAGCAGGCTAACCTCTCTCTCGACCTCGCTCAGGCCCGCTATAACCTGGGTCTCGGCTCGATCGTCGAATTCACCCAGGCCGAACTACAAAAAACCGAAGCCGACATCCAGGATACCGACGCCAAATTCCAATATCGCTTGACCCAAATTGTCCTCGCCTTTACCATAGCCGCACCGAAGTAGATCCTTCCTCGCGTTCGAGGGCGGAAGGCCGTTAACCGAAGGCGTCAATGAGCCGAGTTTTCATTCCACTCTTAAATGCAAGCAGCCGCGCCGGAAGTATTACAGTTCGGCACGTTGTCCTCATTTTCTGTGGTTGTTGACCTCCGGCCCGTTCTCTAACCTTCGCAATCTCAACGGGTTACGTCCACCATTCCCAGATTGTTACAGGATATTCATATTCGGTTGACGTAACTGTAAGACGCGGCCTTTACCTTCTGCGCGGGGTGGTTTGCATCCTCATCGGTACGCGGTCGAATTTTGTTTCAAAGAGAGAGGAAATGAAAAAACTAGCAGCACTCACACTATCGCTGTTCCTCACCATGGGAACCGCTTTCGCTGATACACCGAAAGACACGCCAAAGGACGCCGACGCGCAGCCCGCCAAGCCTGCTCCGCCGGCCAAGCCCAAGGCTGCCACGAAAGCGGACAAGTCGGACTCGGCGATCGCTGCCGAGATTGAAGAGCTCCGTCAGGTCCTGCAGGCCCAGCAAGAACAACTCACCTTGCTCAAGGAAGAACTCGCCAAGCGCGATCGTCAGATTGACGAAGCGCGTGACGCGGCCGCTGCGGCCAATTCCCGCGCAGCGGAAGCCACCACCAAGGCCACCGAAGCGGTCAACACCACCGCCGCGGTGAAGAGCACGGCCGATACGCTCAACACCACGGTTGCGGATTTGAAGGCCAGCAACGAGGTCCTCAAAACCACCGTGGCCACGGCGCAGGCCGACGAGAAGAAGGCGTCTGACGAAGGGCCACCCGCAATTCGTTACAAGGGCGTCACCATCACACCGGGCGGCTTCTTCGCGGCAGAAACTGTCTTCCGCAATCGGGCCACTTCAGCCGACATCAACACGCCCTTCACCGGTATTCCGTTCGAAGCCGCCGATCTCGCGCACGTTAACGAGAATAACTTCACTGCCCGCCAGAGCCGCGTGAGCATGCTCGTGCAGGGCAAGGTGGGCTCTGCAGCACTCACTGGCTACCTTGAAGCCGATTTCCTCGGTGCAGGCACCACTTCCAACAATCGCCAGAGCAATAGCTACGTATTCCGTCAACGCCAATTGTACGCGCAAGCCGCCTTCGACAACGGCTGGAGCATCACCGGCGGTCAGCAATGGACCTTGGCGACGGAAGACAAGAAAGACATTTTAAATCGTCAGGAAGACCTTCCGCTGGTCATCGACCCACAATATAACGTCGGCTTCACTTGGGCCCGTCAGTATGGCTTGCGAGTTGTAAAGGACTTCAACGGTAAATTTGACTTGGGCATCTCTGTGGAAGGTCCGCAGGCCACCATCGGCGGCCGCGGCTTCGCCGCGGTTACTACGATCAACTCTGCCGCTGCGCCCGCTACCATCGTCACCTCCGGTGCAACGACCGGCACTACCGGAAACTTCTTCCTCAACGCTCCTGGAGCTGGCGCCGGTCTCTATAACGCATTCGATGCCACCGGCTACACCGTCAACAAGGCTCCTGACATAATCATCAAAGCTACCGCCGACCCTGGCTTCGGTCATTACGAAGTGTTTGGCATTGCCAGCTTCTTCCGCGATCGCGTCTATCCTTGCGGCGTGGTTGGCACAACCCTCGGCGATACGGTTCCGGGTACAGCGACGCTCACCGCAAACTGCACCTCTCCCACGCCAACAGTGGTGAGTAGCTTCGGCGCTCACAACACCAGCAGCGCCGGTGGTGGTGGTGGCGTCAGCGCTCTCTTTCCGCTGTTCAACAAGAAATTGGACGCTGGTATCAAAGGCGTCGCTGGCGACGGCATCGGCCGCTATGGTTCAGCACAACTGGCCGACGCCACCGCTCGTCCCGACGGCACTCTCGCGCTGATCCGTACCGCTCACGGCCTCGGCCGTCTCGAGTTCCACGCCACTCCTAAGCTCGACATCTACGCCTATTACGGTCTGGAGTACGCTTGGCGCGCGGGCTATTCCGGCTACGACTCCGTCACTATTACCAAGACGACGGCGATTCCTGCGACCGCCACCAGCCCGGCAATTCCGGCCACCACGCACACCGTGATTTCAACAACGGGTATCGGTGGATACGCCAACGTCGCCGCCAACAACAGCGGCTGCGCCACCGAGGGTGTTCCCGTCAACGATTTCAACCCGTCATCGGGCTCCAATTGCGCCGGCGACATCCGCATCATTCAGGAAGGCACTCTCGGCTTCTGGTACAGGTTCTACCAAGGGACCAAGGGCCGCGTCCAGTTTGGTGTGCAATACTCCTATATAACTAAGAGCGCCTGGTCTGGCAGAGGCGGTGTACCAGCTGGTGGCGCTGCCATCGCGCCCAAGGGCATAGACAACATGGTATTCACCTCTTTCCGCTACTACCTCCCGTAAACCGGGTGGTTTAGCGCTCCGTCCTGCCTTTGGACGGAAAAAGGGGCAGCTCCTCACCGAGCTGCCCCTTATTTTTTGACCAAAGCAATTTTACTTACCGCACTTCATATACAAGCCCTTGAATCCAAGCCTCTTGTCCGACTGCGTCCTCCGTCCTCATAAATCAAAAAACTCTGAACGTTTTGTAACAATGCTGTAACACAGAAGAAGGACACTCGTACATCCTAGGTCAATTCAAATCTTTCGCGTGGAGATGACGGATGAAGCGAATCGCAGGTATTCTTCTGGCTAGTTTCGGACTGGCCAGCGCACTTTTGGCGGCCAACGCACTTACCATCACGGGCGCGGGCGCCTCGTTTCCCTACCCCATGTATTCCAAGTGGTTCGATGAGTACCACAAAAAAGACACCAACATTGAGATCAATTACCAATCTATCGGTTCCGGCGGCGGAATTAAACAAGTCACCGAGGGCACTGTCGATTTTGGCGCCTCCGACGGCCCCATGAATGACGATCAGCTAAAGGCTTTCCAGGACAAGCACGGCTTCGCCATTCTGCACTTCCCCACGGTTCTCGGCGCCGTCGTCCCCACCTACAACATCCCTGGCGTCACAACAGATTTGAATTTCACTCCCGAGGCGCTGTCGGGAATCTTTCTCGGAAAAATTACCAAATGGAATGATCCGGCAATCGCCGGCGCGAACAAGGGCGTAAATCTTCCGGGGAACGACATCGTCGTGGTTCATCGTTCGGATGGTAGCGGCACAACCTACATTTGGACCGATTACCTCTCCAAGATCAGCGACGAGTGGAAAAGCAAGGTAGGCAAAGGCGCTTCCGTGAACTGGCCTGTTGGTCTCGGCGGAAAAGGCAATGAAGGCGTGGCTGGGCTGGTCAAGCAGACAGCCAACGGCTTTGGCTACGTCGAGCTGATTTATGCCATCCAGAATAAGATGCCCTACGGAACCGTGAAGAATTCTTCCGGCGCGTTCATCAAGGCCGATCTTGCGGGCGTGACGGCCGCGGCCGCCGGCGCCGCAAAGAGCATGCCGGACGACTTCCGCGTTTCCATCACGGATGCCCCAGGCAAAGCGGCATATCCCATCTCCAGTTTTACCTGGCTGCTCATTCCAGCTAAATTCTCGGATGGCCCCAAGCGCGATGCTATCAAGGGTTTCGTAAAGTGGATGCTGGCCGACGGGCAAAACTATGCCGAGGCTCTTTCCTACGCAAAGCTGCCCAAGGAAGTGGTCGCAAAAGAAGTAAAGGCTCTCGACGGCATCCAGTAGCCTTCGTCCGGAAGAAATGTCAACCTCGAGCACAACCCTTCCCAGCGCGGACCCCCTAGTGGGCTCGCGATCCTTTTTAAGCCGTCTCCGCGAAGGCGATGAAATCGTGCGGCTAATTACATTTTTGTTTGCCGCTTCGGTTGTGCTCATTACCCTGCTTTTGGTCTTCGAGCTCTGGCAGGGTTCTGTTCTTGCGCGCCACAAATTTGGCTTTGCTTTTTTTGCCACCCGCGTCTGGGACCCCAACGCTGGTGAGTTCGGAGCACTCCCCTTCATCTTCGGAACGTTGGTCACTTCGATCGTTGCCCTGCTCATCGCCGTGCCTCTGGGCATCGGAGCAGCCATTTTTCTCGCCGAGCTCGCTCCGGCAAGAGTTTCCGACACCCTGGAATTCTTCATCGACCTGCTCGCGGCTGTCCCCAGCGTCATCTACGGCCTTCTGGGTTTCTTATTCGTCGTCCCTTTGATGCGCGACTACATTCAGCCACGACTTAAGGATTCTCTGGGATTTCTTCCGTTCTTTAAAGGCCCGGCTTACGGCATCGGCTTCCTGACTGCCGGCCTTGTCTTGGCCATCATGGTCATCCCCTACATCATTTCCGTTTCGCGCGAAGTGCTTCTCTCGGTGCCGCGCGACCAGCGCGAAGCCGCCTTGGCTCTTGGCTCGACGCGTTGGGAATCCACCTGGAAAGTCGTCGTGCCGTTTGCTCGCGCCGGCATTATGGGTTCCATTTTCCTCGCCCTGGCCCGCGCGCTTGGCGAAACTATGGCCGTCACCATGGTCATCGGCAACACGCCGGCTATTAGCGCTTCGCTTTTCTCTCCCGGTTACTCGATTGCCGCAGTCATCGCCAATGAATTCAGCGAGGCTACCGGCGATCTCTACCCCCAGGCCCTCATTGAACTGGGCTTGGTGCTCTTTTTACTCACCTTCATCCTCAACGGGCTTGCTCGCATTATGATCCTGGCGACCTCTCAGCGAGGCAGCGGAATGGGGAACGCATGAACCCCCGCCTGCGCTGGCGCAAATTCGTGAGCAATTTTATGCTCACTATGACCGGCCTCTGCGCCATTGTCGCCGTCTCCGTTCTCTTCTTCATTCTCGGTTATCTGGTCTACTACGGCGGAACCTCGATCAACTGGAACTTTTTCACGAAATTGCCTGCTCCCGTGGGCGAAACGGGCGGCGGCATGGCCAATGCTATCGTCGGCAGCGCCAAGCTGCTTGCTCTGGCCACGCTCTTCGGTGTTCCCATCGGATTCCTGGGTGCCATTTACCTCGCGGAATTCAGCGGCAGCAAGGTGGCTTTTGTCGTGCGCTATGCCGCGGATTTGCTCAATGGCGCGCCCTCGATTGTCATCGGCATCTTTGCCTTTAGCATTGCCGTACATCCCTTCAAGCAGTTCTCCACTCTTGCCGGCGGGTTCGCGCTCGGCATCATGATGATTCCCATCACTTTGCGCAGCACGGAAGAATTTCTCCTGGCCGTGCCTCGCACTTTACGTGAAGGCGCCATGGCTTTGGGCGCCAGCAAGTGGAAGACGATCGCGACTGTCATCGTGCCTGCTGCCTATCGCGGCATTCTCACCGCGATCCTTCTGGCGTTCGCGCGGGTTGCCGGCGAGACCGCGCCACTCCTTTTCACCGCCTTAGGTAACCGCTATTGGAGCCGTGGCTGGACCGAGCCCACCGCCTCGCTTCCGGTCATGATCTACAACTACGGCCTCTCGCCGTACGAGGACTGGCACCGCCAGGCTTGGGCCGCGGGTCTTGTTCTTCTGGCTTTGATTCTGGTTATCAATATTGTTGCTCGCGCGATTCTGTCCCGCGGCATTTCGGTTCCGAGGTAAGTTATTCATGAACGCGTTTGTGAGGTCGGCAGTGTCTGTCAACATAACTCCACCCGTAACGACCGGCGCCAGCCGCGAAACTGCGGCGCCCGCCGATATGAGGATGACCATCTCCAAGGTCAATTTCTGGTACGGCGCCAAACAGACTCTTTTCGACATCAATCTGGGCATCGCCACCAGCAAAGTCACCGCTCTCATCGGTCCATCGGGCTGCGGCAAATCCACTCTCCTGCGCACACTCGATCGTATGCACGAAACCGTTCGCCACTCCCGCCTTGAGGGCGAGATTCTTCTCGACGGAAAAAACATTCTCGATCAGGATGTCACGCAGCTGCGCCGCCGTGTCGGCATGGTCTTTCAACGTCCCAATCCCTTCCCCAAATCGATTTTTGAAAACGTGGCGTACGGTCTCCGCATCAACGGCTCCAAAGTTCCCATGGGAGAAGCCGTTGAGAAAAGCCTCCGCCATGCTGCCCTCTGGGACGAAGTCAAAGACCATCTGCACAAGTCTGCCTACGAACTATCCGGCGGCCAGCAACAACGCCTCTGCATCGCTCGCGCGCTCGCCGTCGAGCCCGAGGTTCTCCTCCTCGACGAGCCTTGCTCGGCCCTCGACCCCATCAGCACCGCGAAAATCGAAGAGCTCCTCGTCCAGCTGAAAGATCTCTGCACCATCGTCACCGTCACCCACAACATGCAGCAAGCCGCGCGCATCAGCGATTTCACGGCCTTTTTGCTGAACGGCCAGGTGATCGAATTCAGTCCCACGCCGCAACTCTTCACCAAACCGACTGACCCGCGCACGGAGGCCTACATCACTGGCCGCTTTGGATGATCCCGTGGCAGGCGTCGTCTCGGTCGTTTGTCATTCCGAGCGAGGCGACCGAAGGTTCCGACCTTGTCGAAAGGAATCTGCTTTTTTTCTTCCGGGGCTGTAAACTACTGAGGGAAAATTTTCATGGAACGCCACTTCGAAAAAGATTTGAACGAATTGAAAGAGCGCCTCTTGTGGATGGGCAGTCTCGCCGAGCGCGCCGTCCATCAGTCCGTGCATGCCGTCCTCGAAGCGGACGAGCAGCTTGCCAAGCGCGTTATCGATGAGGAAGACGCCATCAACGAATTGCAGCTTGAAATCGACGACCGCGTTGTCCAGCTCCTCGCGCTCCACCAATTGATGGCTGTCGATCTCCGCTTCGTCCTCGCCGTCTCCCGCATCAACAACGACCTCGAGCGCATCGGCGACCAGGCCGTCAACATCGCGCAGTCCGCCACGCGCATTCTTCGCCATCCGCGCGTGAAACCCTACGTCGACTTGCCGCGCATGAGCGAGCTCGCCGAAGAAATGGTTCGCAACGCCCTAAATGCCGTCGTTCGCCGCGACGTCGATCTGGCGCAAATGGTTCTAGCCACCGATGATCAAGTCGACCACTATCGCGACCAAATCTTCCGCGAACTCCTCACCTACATGATGGGAGATTCCAGCGTAGTCTTCCCCGCCTTTGAGCTGATCCTCGTCGCCAAAAACCTCGAACGCATCGGCGACCACGCCACCAACATCGCCGAAGACGTAATCTACATCGTCCAAGGCCAGGACGTCCGCCACCCAACCGTGGATCGCCGCTAAGCCTAGGGCGCTCCACACCATTCGAATAACCAATCAGTACCAGCACCAAAATGTACTTGACACATCGTTGGATCGAAGATATGCCCTTAGCTATAGCTAGGGAAACTTCTAAGCTGCAGCAGCTCTCGTTGCCCCTTTTTCATTTCTGCCCGTGCATCTAGTCTAGGACGTTGCCATCGAACGGCGTATTTTCTTCACTGTGGTCAAATCAGACCCCACCGCTGCTGAACAGGGAAGTAACGTCTATGAGCTTTTTAGCATTGCCGCGACCTTGCGATAAGACCAATTGATGGCCCACACAATGGTGAGAGCAACAAATGTGATTAGAAAGATCATGCGACAACTTCATAGCTCCAAAGAACTTGTACTGAGCCGGGCGACTTAGCCTGGAAATCCCTTTGAATCAGTACTTGCAAAGGTGTATCAAAATAAAGGACTTAAGGTTTTTTTAGAATCCGCGCTTACGCAAAACTGGGGGGAGGGGGTGGTTATTGTTAACCAGCCGAAGAGCAATCAACCCCATTCGGAGCCGCGCTCAGTTACCTGGGCCGGCTGGCTCCGCGCGCCTGCGGTGAATGCCCGTCGCAAGTAGCCCCAGCGCAGCCAGCGCACTCAACAGGCTCAGTCCCCCCCCCAGCGTCCGGTCCCAGGTCCTCACAAACCGCACGCGAACGTGCGATTCTCCCGTTGGCACAGGGACGATCATTTGGTTGTAGTCATCGCCACCGCGTGGCGTAACTGCTCCGCCGTTCACCTCTGCTCGCCACGCGGGGTAATTCAACAAACGCAGCCCGAGAAAAAATGGCTCGCGTGAGTTAACGGAAACTTCTTTGTCCTCTGGGCTCCAGCGTTCCACGCGAATCGTCGGTATCGAATTCGGGCCTGGGATGGAATCCGTATCCATGACCATCGCCAGGGGCGACTTCGTCGGAAGGTTGGTGTGGTCATCTCCTGCAGGATCGTATTCGTCCGTGCCGTCGAACCCTTCTCCATTCGCGATCGCGGCACGCAGCGCCGGAATATCCTGCGTGTCCCACCAACCGCGTTGCACAAGCACAACCGCGGTTCCGCCGATCAGTGCAAACGTGACCACCGCCCAAACCCATCCCCAGCGCTTTCGGCCCATCGCGCTTCCCACAAAAACGGCAAACACCACAGCAAGAAGAGACATCCAGCGCCATGGGAATTGCACAAACCGCAGTTTGGGCAGCACAGCCCAGAGAGGTGAAGTGAAGCGCAGCATCAGCAGCGTCGCAAGTCCCGCAAGAAGCAGCAGCACCAGCCACACTCTCTCTTGCAAAACATCGTTGCCATCTTGTGGTTCTCTACGCGCTCGCAACGCCGCCAATCCCGTCAAAATCATCAGCAAAATCGCGATGGTTGACGCGATCCAGTTAAAAAGCGTGTGCTCCGGATCGTTGATGACTGTGTAGAGGAAGTTTTCCGATGGCAGCAGACCGGCCGACAGCGCTTGCGCAATGTTCACCCAGCGCTGTTCGTAGGCCGCAGGCAAAATATAAAATCCCGCTAGACCAAAACCTAGCGCCAAGCACGCCATTCCGCGCGTCAACGGTTGCCACGACTTCCGCGCGATTGACGCAAAGACAAACACGACAGACGAGCTGTAACTGGCAATCACTCCCGCCGGCGCGTTGGACAGCCAGAGCGCGGCGAACACGACGGCAAAATAAGCGATCGTGCGGCGCGCAAATCTTTGTGGAGCCTCCGCCGCTGGTCGCTCCACCAACTCGCAGATTTGCAGTGCCAAGAGAAACAGCAATGGAAAGAACGCGTTCGCCAGCAACTCAGCGAAATCGCTGCGCATGTAAACAATCAGCAGCGCGTATGGATTCGCGGCATAACACGCCACGCAAAATAAAGCGGCACGCTCCGGCAGCATGCGCCGCGCCAGAGCAAACGCGCTCAACCCCGCAAAAGTCTGCACCAGCACGATGAAAACAATCGGCACATGATTCCACGGCAGCACCGAACCCAGCGATGCCCCCAGTATCCACGAGAAAGGAGGATAAAAAATAAATCGCGGCTCGCCGAAACCGTAATCGGCCCATTCCGTCCACCGCGGATAGACAATCCCTTCTTTCCACTGGCCCGCGGCGTCCAGCCAGGAGGCCGCGTGATACTGAAAATCATGCCCCGTGGCATTTCCCAGCCAGAAAAAAGGAGAAACAATCGCCAGAGAAATCAAAACCGAAATAAAAATGGCAGGGAGCCAGCCGCGAATTCGCGCCAGCGCAGACTGAGGATTCACCGGTTCAACGGGAGATGTCATGCAGTGTTCATGCCATTGTAACCAGGAAAGAAACTGACATGCGAGCTTCATCCTTTTGTGCGTCTTGCATCGACTTGAGCGATAATACACGCTCTTATGAGCACTTCCACGACAGTGCCGGAGTTCATCCACGAACCAACCGGCCCCGAACCGATCATCGAAGCGCGCAAGCTCGAAAAATTTTATCCCCAGCCGGACGGCGGCCGCATCCAGGTCATCGCGGCGACGGATCTTGCCATCTATCCCGGGCAAATCATCGCCATGCTCGGCGCTTCCGGCTGCGGAAAATCGACGCTGCTTCGCATGCTCACAGGACTCTCCCCGGCAAGTGCCGGCTCCGTCTTTTGGCACGGAGCGCCGGTGGGCGATGGCGCGCCCAATGTTTCCATCGTCTTCCAAAGTTTCGCGTTGTTTCCCTGGCTCACTGTTCTCGAAAACGTCGAAGCCCCGCTTGAGGCGAGAGGCATGGTTTCCATCGAGCGCCACAAACGCGCACTCCGCATCATTGACGCCGTCGGCCTTGATGGTTTTGAATCCGCCTATCCCAAGGAACTCTCTGGCGGCATGAAGCAGCGCGTCGGCGTAGCCCGCGCTCTCGTCGTCGAGCCCGAAGTTCTTTTTATGGACGAGCCTTTTTCCGCGCTCGACGTGCTCACGGCTGAAACGCTACGCGGCGAGCTTCTCGAGCTCTGGCTCGATCACAAAATTCCCACCCGAGCCATTTTCATCGTCACACACAACATCGAAGAAGCCGTCGTCCTCGCCGATCGCATCGTCGTCCTCGGCCGCAACCCTGCCCACATTCACGCCGATTTTGCGGTGAACATTCCTCATCCGCGCGACCGCAAATCTTCCAGCTTTGTCGAGCTCGTCGACGACATCTATCGCGTCCTCACGCGGCCTGACCACGAGCACGATTCAACTCCTCCGAAAACCGCCGGTCCCGGCAAGCAAGTGCCGCGCAAAGCCATCATGCTTCCGCACACGCGCCCCGGCGGACTGGCCGGCTTGCTGGAAATTCTCGCGGACCATGGGGGCCGCGCGGATCTTCACAAACTTGCCGATGAGCTGAGCCTCGAAGTCGACGCGCTTCTCCCCACTGTGGACACCGCCGTGCTCCTCGGCATGCTCCGCCTCGAAGAGGGCGAAGCCATCATTACTCCCGAAGGAGAGGCCTACGCTAAGGCGGACATCCAGGCGCGCAAAGCGATCTTTCGCAAAACCGCTCTCGCACATATTCCGCTCCTTTGCCAGATGCAAAATGCCTTGAAATCGAAATCGAACCGCACGCTCTCCGACGAATTCTTTCGCGACCTCCTCGACGAACACTTCAGCGAGGACGAATCGCGCCGCCAGCTGGAAACCGCCATTCAGTGGGGGCGCTACGCGGAGATTTTTGATTACGACGCCGCCACGGGCAAGCTGACCCTTACCGAGGCTTGACCTTCCTGTGACGACTCCCACGATTGCTTCCCAGAGCGCGAGCCCCGTACCTCCGGCCATCCGGCGGCCCGCCGGTTCGCGGTGGTCTTGGTCCTTCCTGATCGATATTTCTGTTTTTCTTTTCGTTGTCGCCGCTATTTATGGCGTCTATGCCATTGGCCACACCTGGCTCGGGCCCGTCCCCGCCCAAGTCGAAATCTCGCAGAGCCCTCGTGCTCTGCCGCTCTATGCGTTTTATTCGCTGGTGCGTCTCAGCGTGGCGTACGCGCTGAGCATGCTCTTTGCGCTCGTCTATGGTTACGTAGCGGCGCGCTCCAAGCGGGCGGAGATCGTCCTCATTCCGCTTCTAGATATTCTGCAATCCATCCCGGTGCTCAGTTTTCTTCCGGGCGTCATGCTGGCCATGGTCGCGCTTTTTCCGCACAGCCAGCTTGGCATCGAACTCGGGTCCATCATTCTCATTTTCACCGGCCAGGTTTGGAACATTGCCTTCAGCTTTTATTCTTCGCTGAAGGGCATCCCTCGCGAATTAAGAGAGGCAGCCATCATCTACCGCTTTGGGCGTTGGCAGAGATTCGTCGAGCTGGATTTGCCGTTCTCCACCATCGGCCTCGTCTGGAATTCGATGATGTCCGTCGCCGGCGGATGGTTCTTCCTCATGGCTTGCGAGATGTTTGTTCTCGGCGATCGTGACTTTCGGCTCCCTGGGCTTGGCTCGTTTCTGCAAACCGCCGCGAGCCATGGCAATACACGCGCCATTCTCTGGGGACTCGCGGCCATGGTTACCGTCATTGTTCTTCTGGATCAGTTGATTTGGCGGCCAGTGATCGCTTGGGCGGACAAATTCAAATTCGAGCAAGTCGAGACCACCAAAGCAGCCTCGCACAACTTGCTCACTCTTCTGGGGCGCGCATCTTTCGTCATTCGCCTCTACCGGCTCGCCGTGCGGCCGGTCCTCGACTGGATCACCGTCAAGTTTGCCGTCGGCGCGCGCCGTGCTGCGGCTAGCTTTTCCGTTCCGAAACGCCAAGGTACGCGCCTTTCGATTCTCGTCTTTTTTGCGGCCTTGATTTTCGCCGGTCTCGGGTTCGCCCTAGTTCACGCGGCTCGCGAACTTTCTGCCTTGCGCCGCGAGGACTATCTCACACTCTTGCGCAGCGCCGGTTTCACGCTACTTCGCGTCAACGCCGCGCTCCTCATCGGCGCTCTCTGGACTGTCCCTGCCGGCGTGGCCATCGGCTTCAGCCCGCGCCTTGCGCGTATCGCTCAGCCGCTCGCGCAGATCGCGGCTTCCATTCCCGCGACGGCGCTTTTTCCCGTCATTCTTTTATTCTTGATCAAGTTCCGCGGCGGTCTCGAGCTTGCCGCTTTGCTCGTCATGCTTTTGGGCACGCAGTGGTACATCCTTTTCAACGTCATCGCCGGCGCCATGGCTATCCCCACGGATCTCAAGGAAGCCTCCAGCATCTTTCGCTTCGGCTCCTGGGATCGCTGGCGCTATCTGATCTTGCCGGGGATCTTCCCGTATCTGGTCACCGGGATGGTGACCGCCTCCGGGAATGCCTGGAACGCAAGCATCATCGCCGAGTATTTTCACTTTCAAGGAAGGATAGTCTCCACCACGGGACTCGGCAGCGCCATCAGTAGTGCCAGCGACGCAGGCCGCTTCGATATTTTGCTGGCTTCCACACTGATCATGGCGACGATCGTTGTGCTCATCAATCGCTTGCTATGGCGCCGCCTCTACCGTCTCGCTTCCACGCGCTTCAAACTCGAGGCGTAGCGCTCACCAACCATTTTGGCTTATTGTTTTTCAGTCCTCTCTGCTTTCTCGGTTTTCACCGGCGGTGCCGTCGCTGGCATGGGAGCAGGTTCTTCACCCCAAATGTATTTCGCGAACCATTTTTCGTTTTCTTCCATCACCGCGCGTTGTTGCTTCGGCTTGGTGATTCCATGGCCAAATCCTTTGTAAACGACCATCTTCACCGGCACGCCGCGGTCTTCGAGCGCCTGCCGCAATTCATAACCGTTGGGGATGGGCACGCGCCGGTCGTTTTCTCCGTGCTGGATCAGCGTTGGCGTCTTCGCTTTCGCGATGTACGTGATCGGCGATGTCTTTTTGTAAATCTCAGGATCGTCCCAGGGCGTCGCATGCAAATATTGCCTCGTGAATGGCGTGATGTCCGTGTTCACGTAGTACGTCACCCAGTCAGAAATCCCGGCGCCGGCGCTCACTGCCTTGAACCTGTCGCTCGACGCCGAAATAAACGCCGAAATATAGCCGCCCTCGCTCCAGCCCATCGAGCCGACGCGATCTTTGTCGACAAAACCTTTCGCGATCAATGCGTCCACACCGGAAATTACGTCGGCATAATCGCCTACTCCCAAATTTCTCACGTTCAGCGCGCGAAACTTCTCCCCGTATCCAGCTGAGCCTCTGTAATTGGGCCGCAGAATCAGTGCGCCTCTCGCGACGAAGCGCTCGAGAGGATAATACCGGTCCGCGTTCAGAATCGGCTGATCCACACCGGTTGGTCCGCCATGAATGACGACCAGCAGCGGGTATTTTTTGCCGAGCTTGAAATCCGCCGGCGTATAGAGAACGCCTTCGATGGTGGCCCCGTCGGTCGACTTCCAGGAAACCACTTCGCGGCGTGCAATCTTGAAAGTCTTCAGTTGGTCGCCCAGCGAAGTGAGTTTCTTCGCTTGCCACGGCGCCACGCTTGACGTGAATATCTCCGGATATTCGTTTTCGAGCGCCGCGCGGTACGCCACTTGTTTGTAGTCCTTTGAAAAGGAAAACGAGAATGCCGCGATGTGTTCTGGCGAACTGAGCTTTTCGGCAACTTTCGTATCGGGATTCAGCCGGAACAAATGTGCGTATGTCTTCTGCTCCGCAGCGAAGTAGATGCCATCCGGCGCCCACGCGATTAGTCCAGGATCTTCATCGAACGCGTCCGTCAATACGCGCGGCGTTCCGCCATCCGCGCCTACCACGGCAATCTTCATGTTCGTATAGAAAAAATATTTGGACGCGGCCGACGTTTCGTAGGCGATTTGTTTTCCATCCGGCGCCCACTGCGGATTCCTGTCCGGGCCCGGCGTATCCACAATCTTTTTCACTTTGTCATCGTTCACTGTCACGACGTAAATATCAGCCGTTTCTGAGGAAATCAGGTCCGGATCGCGCTGTGCGCTGAAGGCAATGCGCGTCCCGTCCGGCGACCACGTAAATTCGCCGACGCTAAAGGTCCCCCCTTTTGTCAGCCGCATCGGTTCGGAAATTGCTCCCGTCTCGCTCGTGGGAATATCCAGCGTCCATAGATGAACCATGTTGTAATCGGCGTGGACAACGTCGTAGTCGCCGTACTTTTCCTTGCGATCCTTCATTGCTTTCGGTTCTGGATCCTCCGCGGAGAAGGCCAACCTCTTCGAGTCAGGCGACCATGCAAGAATGTTCACGCCGGTTTCGACTTTTGTGAGTTGCCTGGCTTCGCCGCCGTCTGCTGCAATTACGTAAATCTGTTTCTTGCCCTCTGGCGTTCCGGAGATTTGTCCCGGCCTTTCGGAGAGAAATGCGATCGACTTGCCGTCCGGCGACCACGCCGCGTTCGTGCTCGATTTCTTCGATGCCGTAAGTTGATGGCCTTCGCCCGTCGCCGTCTCGACGATCCACAAATCGCGCTCGAAGGCGTTGTCCTCCCAGTTCGTTCGCGAAACTTCGTAAACTACGCGCTTTCCATCGGGCGAAATCTCCGGGCTGAAAGCGCCCTTCATTTCGAGCGATTGGTCGATCGTTGGTGTGGTTGAAGCGGAAGCCGCCGCGGGAGCCGCTTGCTGGGCAAAGAGGCGCGGGCTCAGCAAATAGGCAATCGCCAGAAAAGCGGCAACCCAAGACTTCTTGCGCAAGTTGCGCATGGTGTTTCTCCTTGAATTTCGAACTCAATCTTTCAATTTTTGCGCGACCATTGGACGAATCCGATGGTCAGCCCAATGCCGATGAGCGCCAGCGCCAGATAGACGTGCCAGCCATGCAACTGAAGTGCAGAGATAACAGCCGCAAGCCCGGAGAGAGAAACAAGGAATGTCGCTTTGGTCTTCTACATCTCCCTATAGAGCACAAGCGCTCCAGTTTCTGCCCGTCGGGCATGTCTTCCGGCGAATCTGCTCAGGCCGATGCAGATTGCGGTTCTGCTTTCCGGGTCAGTTCTTTGCTCAGGAAAATAAGTTGTCCTACATGATGATAAGCGTGCCCCGCGCATCGAAGAAAAATCATGAATCGTTCCTCGGCCTCAGGTTCACGCTCGGCAGAGTAAGCGGCCATCCATTCCTCGGGCTTTTGCTTCTTTATAGTCGCCACGACCATGGCAATGGTCTGGTCGAAAGCATGCATTACTTTCGTTTTATCGGGCGTTTCCGTTTCCGTAAATTCCCGGTCGCGGTCGCGAATGTAACCTGTCTCCGCAACGCGCGCGCCGATGTAGTAATTCAGGTTTCCCGTCATGTGCAGGATTAGATGCCCGGCGCTGTTTCCGTAAGAAAATGGATTGTGCCAGAACTGTTGTTGCGTTAGCGGGTCAACACACTTGTGGACCTGCTCCGCTATATATTGGTAGTAGCTCGCGAAGTCCGAAGAGATCGTACTCGGGAGATCAGCCATGGAAAATCCCTCTGTTGCGGGCTAGTGCGCCGCTGACCCGCGATCGTTCTTGTAGATCACGCCTTCTTTCATTACAAAAAAGACATGTTCCGTCTGACGAATATTCTCCACCGGATCGCCAGGCACGGCCACCACGTCAGCCAGCTTGCCGGCTTCAAGCGTTCCGATTTTGTCGGCCAAGCCCAGCAAATTCGCATCCGCCGATGTTCCAGCCTTCAACGCATCGATCGGCTTCATTCCCAAGTCCACCATCTGGTGAAACTCTTCCGTGTTGCGTCCATGCTCATAGACACCTGCGTCCGTTCCGAGGCCGATTTTCACGCCCTTCGCAAGCGCTCTCTGAAACGTTTGATGACCCGCCGCAATCGCGGCCTTCGCCTTGGCTAGAATCGGCGCCGGAATGTAGGTTCCCTTGTCGATCTGTTCCTGAATGCCCTGCGGGGCCATCAGTGTTGGCACAAGGTACGTACCGCGCTGCTTCATCATGTCGAGGGCTTCGTCGTCGAGAAACGTTCCGTGTTCGATGGAGTCGATACTTGCGCGGATGGCGCGCTTTGCGCCTTCCGCACCGTGCGCGTGCGCGGCTGTCTTGCGGCGCAGTGCGTGGGCTTCGTCCACGATGGCGTTCAATTCTTCTTGCGTCAGTTGTGGTGTATCGACGTCGTCCGTGAGTGAGAGCACTCCGCCCGTCGCGCAGACTTTTATGATGTCTGCACCGTATTTGTGATCCAACCGAACCGCATATCTTGCTTGCTCCGGCCCGTTGATGACGCCTTCAAGCGGCCCGGCTTCGTGCCCGAATAGTCCTGCTCGATAGCCGTCCGAACCGTCACAATGCCCGCCTGTGGCTCCCAAGGCGTGGACGCAGACGAGCATCCGCGGGCCCGGTACGACATGATCGCGAATCGCGTTCCGCAAACCGACGTCCACGAAGTCTGACGAGCCCACATCGCGCACCGTCGTGATGCCAGCCATCAGCGTCACTCGCGCGTTAGCGCTTGCATCCAGCGCTTGTTCGGCAATTGTTTTTTGGAGGTAATTCAGCGCGCTCTGTTTGTAGTCCTCGCTGTACATCGAGGTCAGGTGAGTGTGTGCGTCGATAAATCCAGGCAGGAGCGTTGCGTCTCCAAAGTCGATGACTTCGGCTCCCTCAGGTATCGCAGCACTGGCACCCACGCCCGTTATTTTTCCGTCCGCCACCACCACAAGCCCCGGCTTCACGAGCGCATCGCTCTTGCCATCAAAGATGCGCGCTGCCTTCAATACGTACGACTTGCTCACCGGCTTTTGCGCTTGCGCGAATGCCAACGGCACTGCCAAAAAACTCGCGCAGAAGAACGCCAACATCCCGAGTCCATATGATTTGCGCATCATCGGTTACACCCCGTTGTACTGCACTTGTTCCCGCACGAAATTCTGGAACGCCGACAATAGCCTGCCCAAAAGAAAAGTCAAGGTCTTCCTCGATCGGTTCAATGGAAGGTGGCCAGCTTCATGGTTGCGATTCATTGAACTTTTGCGGAGGGTTCGCTAGACTACTCACTGCTCTGGAATTACCGTTCCTGCCTGCGCGGTTCCCCGGTAGCTCAATGGTAGAGCATTCGGCTGTTAACTTTAACATTTGCCGTTGATTCTGCACCGTTTAACCCGGAAAAAGCTGCCTAAAACCGGGCCTAGTTGGACCCAATGTTGGACCCAAAAAAAGAATGGCCCCGACTCACATTCCACAGAGCCGGGGCTTTTCTTTCGCTCCTGGCATGCCGCGATCCGCCGACAGTCCCCCTACTTGTTGCGTTTCTCGACCTCAGGAGCGAAGAGTCGCATGACGTCAATTGTCATCTGGTAAGGGTTGAAACCTTGGTTGTTCGTGAAAAGAATGACGGTCAAGTTGGGATCAAGGAGATGTGCATATTCGACCATGCCGGCGCCAATGTGAAAAACCACTCGGTGGCCGTTGAGAACGTCTGTGGCCCACCCGCCTGCAAACTCACCGTCGCGTCCATTGTTCAGGCGGAAGGGGGTCCACATGAGTTCCAAGGTTTGCCCGTTGAGCAGACGGCCGTGACGCAGCGCGATATCGAGAGTAGCCAGATCTCCAGCGCTCATGTTCAGGCCAACGCCGCCATGCTGGTACTCGGGATAGAGAAAGTTAATGTTGTTCCACAGTTTGCCGTCGGGCGATGGCGAACCGTTCCCGTTCGCTTTCCGCTCCACGTGGAAGCGATCGGCTTGTGGAGTGAAGTTCATATAAAGCCCTACACGGTTAGGGATGATATCGAGAGAGTCTCCGAAGCGAGCGGATGGCATACTTAGGGCCGTGAAGATCCGTTTATTTAGGAATTCTTCTAGCGGCATTCCAGAAACCTTTTCGACGATCATTTTCAACAGCAGGAATTCCGTCTGGTTGTAGATTGACTTCTCCCCGGTTTTATAAAGCAACGGAAGAGCCTCGGCTTTTTTGAGCGCTTCTTCCGGACGGTCAGCAGCGATCCAATTGGCTGGGGCAGCCATCGGCGACCCGGGGAAAATGTCGGGGACGCCGCTGGTGTGGCTGAGGCAGTTCAGGACGGTAATTTCGCTCCAAGCAGTTGTGAGTTCCGGCAAGAGTTGCGTGACCTTATC
This sequence comes from Candidatus Acidiferrum sp., assembly GCA_035314345.1. Lineage (GTDB taxonomy): Bacteria > Acidobacteriota > Terriglobia > Acidiferrales > UBA7541 > Acidiferrum. Next base: position 4,151 of record DATFZQ010000070.1, on the reverse strand, counting down.
GTCCAGGCGAAGCTTGCCTTCTTGCACGAGCAAATAAATTGCGGTTGCCGTGAACACCTTGGTGACGGAGGCGAGGGAGAATACGCTATCCTTGTGCTGGCGAGACGCGGGATGCTCAGCGGCAATGCGTGTGGTAGACTCCTGCGGGTTGATTCGATTTGACGAGCGCACAATTTCCCCTTTCCCCTGTTCGATGTCGTTTCTGGTTGTGCCTTCTGGTTGTGCCTTCTGGAGGTTCTGATGCCTGGAAAATCCCGTATGTCTAATTTCAATAAAATTTCGTTTGTGTTGATTGGCATTCTGGCGTTTTTCGTTGCCACGACGGATTTGCCGGCACAGTCCAACAATCAATACGCGCTTTTGCGCAAACCCACGGTGAGCAAGACGCTGATTGCCTTCAGCTACGGCGGCGATTTGTGGGTCGTGGACCGCAGCGGGGGTGAGGCCCGCCAGCTGACCAGCGATGTCGGCATCGAAATTGACCCGGTTTTTTCACCTGATGGCACCATGCTCGCCTTCACCGGCGAATACGATGGCAACGAAGATGTCTACGTGATTCCCACGGCAGGCGGAATTCCCAAGCGGCTGACCTCGCATCCTGGCGCGGATCAGGTGGTGGGCTGGACGCGCGATGGCAAAAGTGTTTTGTTCCGCTCCGCGCGTGGTTCCTATTCCGGGTTCACACAGTTGTACACCGTCAGTCTTTCCGGTGGACTGCCGGAACTGCTTCCGCTGCCCATGGCCTACGAGGGATCGTATTCTCCCGACAGTGCGCACCTAGCCTACGTTCCGTTCACAAATTTCCGGGAATCGTGGCAGTTCCATCGCGGGCTGAAACACTACCGCGGCGGGACGGCTTCTCCTATCTGGATTGCCAGGCTTTCCGATTCCAGCGTCGAAAAAGTTCCGCGGAAAGATTCCAACGATTCCACACCGATGTGGGTAGGCAACAAAGTTTATTTTCTTTCCGACCGCAACGGCCCGGTGAACTTGTACGTCTATGACCCCGGCACAAAGCAGGTGAAAGAAGCGCTGCAGAGCAATGGGGTGGACATCAAATCGGCTTCGGCGGGTCCGGATGTGATTGTGTATGAGCAGTTCGGCTCGATCCACCTGTTCGATCCGGCTCCCGGCAAGCAGAACCCCGTGAAGATTGGCGTGACGGGCGATTTTCCGGCCGTGCGACCGCACTACGTCAATGGTGGCGAACAGATCCAGAACGCTGGAATTTCGCCCACCGGCGCCCGCGCGGTGTTTGAAGCGCACGGAGAAATTCTGACCGTTCCTGTGGAACACGGTGACATCCGCAACTTGACCAATTCCCCCGGAGCGGCGGAACGCGATCCCGCTTGGTCGCCGGATGGAAAGTGGATTGCGTATTTTTCGGATGACTCCGGCGAATATGCCTTGCACCTGCGCGCCCAGGACGGCATGGGCGAAGTTCGGAAAATCAATCTCGGCAATCCACCATCTTTTTACTACTCGCCGACGTGGTCGCCCGACAGCAAGAAAATTGCTTACCGCGACAAGCGGCTGAACCTCTGGTATCTGGACATTGAAGCGGGGAAACCGATTCTCGTGGACACGAACCCGTTTGATCAGGCGGGCATGAGCCCTGTGTGGTCACCCGACAGCCGCTGGATCGCTTACAGCCGCCAGCTCGATAGCACGCTGGGAGCGGTGTTTGTGTATGGTCTGGAAGATAAAACTGCTCACCAGTTGACGGATGGATTGAGCGATGCCGGTTCTCCTGCCTTTGACAAGAACGGGAAGTACCTCTATTTCATGGCCAGCACGGATGACGGGCCGGCGATTGTGGCGAGCATGGGCGGATTCAAGATTCCTGTCACCGCCAGCGTTTATGTCATCGTGCTGCGCAAAGACCTGAAATCGCCCCTGGCTCCGCAAAGCGACGAAGAGAAAGTGACATCCGCGGCTGACAAATCGGGCGCGGTGAGCACCTCCAAAGGCTCGGTGGAAACGGACGATTGCAAACCCGGAGACGAAGGGAAACCAGCCGCGGAAGCTGGCGCGGACAAGTCAGCAAAAGGAGGAGATAAGCGCGCCGACGAAAAGAAAGATGAAAAAGGCGCAAAGGAAGCGAAAGAAACGCCAGAGGTGAAGATCGATTTCGAGAACATCAATCAGCGCATCCTCGCGCTGACGATTCCCGCGCGAAACTACGACCGCCTGGTGGCAGGAAAAACCCATGAATTGTTCCTGATGGAAGGCCCAACCGTGGACGACGGCAACGCCAGCGGGCACCTTGTACACAAATTTGACGTGTGCACGCGCAAGACCGACAAATTGCTGGACAACATCGGCGGCTTCGTCATTTCGGCGAATGGCGAGAAAGCGCTTTACGAACAACTGCCGCCCAGAAACCCACTGGCCCCGGCAGGTGGTGAACCACCTCATGGCGCCTGGACGATCAAACCGGTAGATGCGCTGGGGAAACCGCCCGAGCCGGGCAAGTCCGACGGGACTTTGCACTTGGAATCGATGAAGATTTACGTCGACCCGCGTGCCGAGTGGGAACAGATGTTCCGCGAAGTCGGCCGCATCGAGCGCGACTTCTTCTACGATCCGAATCTTCACGGTGCGAACCTGAAAACGCTGATGGCCGCCTATCAACCCTACGTTGACAATGTGATGAGCCGCGCCGACTTGAACTATATTTTTGCCGACATGCTCGGCGAGATCACAGCGCAGCATATTTACATTTTCGGCGGGGACCGCCCCGAGGTGAAGCCCGTGAGCGTGGGGCTCCTTGGCGCGGACTACACCATCGACCACGACCGTTATCGCTTCGCCAAAGTGTATTTCGGCGAAAACTGGAACCCGGGCCTGCGCGCGCCGCTGACGGAGCCGGGCGTGAACGTGCGCGAAGGCGAGTTTCTGCTCGCGGTGGACGGGCGCGAACTGCACGGCAGCGACGAAATCTACAGCTTCTTCCTGGAACGCGCCGGGAAAGCGGTGCAATTGAAGGTCGGGCCGGACCCGAGCGGAAAAGATGCGCGCACGGTCACGGTGGTTCCCATCGCCAGCGAGCGCTCGCTGCGGCAGCGCGAGTGGATGGACGGCAATCGCCGAAAGGTGGATGAACTCAGCAAGGGCCAGCTTGCTTATGTCTACTTGCCGGATACGGCGTGGAACGGCTTCAACAATTTCAACCGCTACTATTTCCCGCAAAACCCGAAGCAGGGTGCGGTCATCGATGAACGCTTCAACGGCGGCGGCGCGATCGCGGACTACATCGTGGATTGGCTGAACCGTCCGTTGCTCATGGTGGCGATGACCCGCGAGGGCAAGGACAATTACATCCCGGATGTGATCCTCGGTCCAAAGGTCATGCTGATCAATCAATATGCCGGATCGGGCGGCGATGCTCTGCCGTGGATGTTCAAGCAGCTCGGCATTGGCCCGCTGATCGGGACTCGGACCTGGGGCGGCCTGATCGGTATTGGCGGTTATCCGCCGCTGATGGACGGCGGAGAAATCACGGCGCCGCGCTGGGCTCTGTTCAATCCGAAAACGGGAGAATTCGACGTTGAGAACAAGGGCGTTTCGCCGGACATCGAGGTGGATCTCGATCCCTCGTTGTGGCGCCAGGGACATGACCCGCAACTGGAAAAGGGAGTTTCCGTCGCACTCACCAATTTGAAGGAACATCCCGTGCCGCCGGTCAAGCGGCCGAAATACCCCGTGTACAACTGGCCGAAGGTGCGTTCCGACGCCGCGAAGGGACAAGGCGCCTCGGGTCAAGACCAGTAAGAGGACCGCTTTCTTGCGGCTGCGGGGCTGCGCTGAGCTTCGCTTGAACTCAATGACTCAAGCACGTCTTCACGTGATCGGTAACGATAAGTCTTAGAGTTGTATCGGAAGCGCGAGTGAGCAAGCTGCACACACGAGCACGGTGTGTTTGCGCGCTTTCGATACAACGACTTGAACGAAGCCGCCCGCGCGGCGGACGCTACGCGTGACGCGAGTGGAGCAGTTTATGGCGAACCGCTGAAGTAAGTTGTCGGGTCATAAGGAGGTCCTTATGACCCGACTTCGCAAAATGATGCTCGAAGAACTCGAGCGTCGTAATTATTCTGAGGCTACCACACGCTGTTACATCCGCACAGTTGAAGATTTCTCAAGACGAT
>DATFZQ010000069.1:0-38944 GCA_035314345.1 Candidatus Acidiferrum sp. | reverse complement strand
GCCGGAACGAGAAAGAATGAAGACCCGTTTTTGATCGGAAGCGGCACGCTGACCGGTGTAAACACCGGTTGTGGTGAGGAGAGGGAACTCATTCGCGTAACGCGCGCCATTGCCGAGTGCAACCTTATGCGTGACGAGGAGATTCGTCTCCAGTCCTTCGGTTTCGGGCTCCGTGGTGTCCAGCCACCAGGCATCCACGCCTATTTTGAACAAGGCGTCGTTCATCAGCTTCCAATAGTATTTACGGGCGTCCGGGTTGAAGGCGTCGTAGAGAGCCATTCCGCTCGGATGGAAGCCGCTGACTTCGGTTTTAGCGATGAAGAAGCCGTGCTTGTCCATATCATCATAAACGGGAGATCCCGGACGGAAGTATGGCCAGACGGAAACCATCAGGTGAACGTGGTCTTTGTGCAGGGTTTCGACCATGGATTTGGGATTCGGATAATTTTTGTTGAAGACCGGGTCGCCCATGATGTTCCACCAGAACCAGTCCTGGACGATGTTGTCGAGAGGGATGTGCAGGTCGCGGTATTTTTGCGAGATCGCAAGGAGTTCTTGCTGCGAGTCGTAGCGATTCTTGCATTGCCAGTAACCGTAGGCCCATTTGCCAAAGAGTGGCGCAGTTCCCGTCAGTTCGCGATAATCGGCGATGAGGCGGTCAAAGTCGGGGCCGTAAAAAAAATAGTAGTCCATCGAATCGGAAACTTCGGAGCTCAAGTAAAAAGCGTGGACGAATCGGTTCGTGAAACGGCTGCGGGAGCCGTTGTTCCAAAAGATTGCGTAGCCGTTGCTTGAAAGAAGGAGCGGAATGGAGATGTTTGTGTTGTCCTGCGAGAGATCTACGGATTCGCCGCGGTAGTTCCAGACGCCAGCTTGGTGTTGGCCGAGGCCGTAGAAAGCTTCTTGCGTATCCCACATGTTGACGAATCGTTCGGAATGGTAGGTTTTTTCGCCGTTGACTTCTGTCGGCGTGAGCGTGCGGGTGTTTTCCTGGGTGAGTTTGTGTCCGGCGGAGTCGTAAAAGACTATCGAGCTATCGGCGCGGGTGATTTCGATTTTCAGGCGAGAGGTGGTCAAAGTGATGAGTTTGGGGTCGTCGGTGTGCAGCGCGAAGTCGGCTTTGGGCCAGGTTTTCTTCGTGACGAGAAAGTCGGGGTGTTGCGGGACGTCGCGCTCAATCGAATACACGACGTGGACAATGGAGTCCGAGCAGACCTGGAATCGAAGGAAACCCGTTTGGAGAACGAGCATTACGCCGTCGGGCTGCGGGTCGGCCGAGGTGACGGGATTGAGGGGCACCCATTGAGCCTTGATAGAGGCCGCTGCCGTGAGGAAGGAGAGGAGGAAGAGGAACGCGATGTACTTGTAAGCATGCAAAAAGGAAATTGGTCGCATGAAAATCATGGAACTCCGTGTACGATAACGTTAATTTGAGGAGAATGTCCGGGGGAACATTGGCACCGAGGCTCCGGGGTTGTCAATGGCCTTTGCAAACGGTAGGGCTCGTACGACGCGGCAGGTTGGATTCGGCAAGTCTAAGAAAAATAAGGGGAAGATTCGCGATTGATGAATTTTTGTGATACAAGGCGTGGGGAAGAATTGCTGCATCCTAGGGGTGTCGAGGGTAGAGGAGGAGCGGAATGGTGCTCAGGGGGAGAATCTGCATGCTGGTTTTTCTAATGGCGTTCGGTCCGGAGTTTGCGTCGTCAGCGCTCGCGGGAGAGACGCAGACGGCTGCTAAGAAGGGCGCGCATGTCGAGAAGGCGGAGTTTGGGAAGATGCCTGACGGGACGGTGGTTGAGTCCTTCACGCTGTACAACTCGCAGGGGGCTTCGGCAAGGGTTATCACCTACGGCGCCACGCTGACGGAACTTCACGTTCCGGACAAGAACGGCAAAATGGGTGATGTTGTTCTGGGTTTCGACAACCTGGAGGGATACCTGGGACAGCATCCGTATTTTGGCGGGACGATCGGGCGTTATGGGAACCGGATCGCGAAGGGCAAATTCACGCTGGACGGAAAAGAGTATCAACTGTTTCTTAACAACGGGCCGAATAGCTTGCACGGCGGACAGGTTGGGTTTAACCGGAGGGTGTGGAAAGCCGAGGAGTTAAAGGATAAAGACGGAGCGGCGGTTCGTTTCAGCTATTTGAGCAAAGATGAGGAAGAGGACTACCCCGGAAACTTGAACGTAAGCGTGACGTACAGGCTGACAAACACGGATGAGTTGAAGCTGCAATACTCCGCCGAGACAGACAAAGACACGGTTTTGAATATAACGAACCACAGTTATTTCAATTTGTCGGGCACGGACACGGGCAACATCCTTAAGTACATCCTTTATATAAACGCGGACAAGTACACGCCGGTGGATTCAACGCTGATCCCTACTGGCGAAGTCGCGAGCGTGGCGGGCACACCGCTGGACTTCCTGAAGCCGACGGCCATTGGGGCGCGTATCGGTGAACTGAAAGAGATCGGGGGATACGACCACAACTACGCGTTGAATGGGAAGGCCGGGACGCTGCGGGTGGCTGCGAAGGTCACCGATCCGGAGTCGGGGAGAGAGATGGAAGTTTTGACGACGGAGCCGGGAGTGCAGTTCTATTCGGCGATTGGTCTGAACGGAAGCAATAAGGGCAAAGGCGGAGTAGGGTACGAGAAATACGGAGCCATTTGTCTGGAGACACAGCACTTTCCGGATTCGCCGAACCGGGCAAATTTCCCGTCCACGGAATTGAAACCTGGGACTAAATTTCATTCGGAAACGATTTACAAATTCACGGCGAAATGACGACTCGCAAGAGTTTGGATTGTTAGTAGCAGGGACATTGTTGGTTGTCTGGAGTTGTAAGACGCTCGCATAGGAGAAGCGATTCGGCACTCTATGACCATTCCTTACGCGCTTATCGTACCCACTCGCCTCGTTCATCTTTCGGCTGTTGACGTTGTCATCGTCGTCTTTTACTTCGCGCTGGTGCTAGCCATCGGCTTCTACCTCCGCGGCCGCGCGAACACTGGCGAAGATTTCTTCATGGCCGGCCGCGAAATGACCGCCTGGGTGGCTGGGCTTAGCTTTCTCTCCGCCAATCTCGGCGCGTTGGAGTTGATGGGCTGGGCGGGGTCGGCGTATCAATACGGCATTCTGGCGACGCATTGGTACTGGATTGGCGCTATTCCGGCGATGCTGTTCCTCGCGCTGGTAATGATGCCGTTCTACTACATTTCCAAGACACACTCTGTTCCGGGTTATTTGAAATTGCGTTTTGGAGAACCGGCACGCGCGGTTTCCGCGGTTTCGTTTGCGTTTATGACCGTGCTGATGAGCGGCGTCAACATGTTTGCCATGGCCAAGGTCATGCAAATTGTTTTGGGCTGGGACATCAATTTCAGCATTTGGGTGTCGTCGCTGACGGTGGCGGTTTACGTTACGCTCGGCGGATTGCGGTCGGCCATCTTTAATGAAGTGCTGCAGTTCTTTTTGATTTGGGCGGGCGCGCTGCTCATTCCGATTCTTGGCCTTTATGAAGCCGGTGGCTGGAGCAATTTGAAACTGCAAATTGCCCAGAGGGCCTCGGATCAATACGTTCATTTGTGGTCCGGATTGCGTTCCTTCACCGACAACCCAATGGGAATCAACTGGATCGGGATTGTGTTTGGGTTGGCTGCGGTTATCTCCATGGGTTACTGGACGACAGATTTTCTTGTCGTGCAGCGCATCCTCGCCGCCAAAGATATACGAAGCGCGGAGATGGCGCCCATTATCGGAGCGGGATTCAAGATGTTCGTACCGCTCATCGTGATTCTGCCGGGACTTTTGGGCTTGGCCGTTCTTCCGATGAAACTCGTACCCGAATCGGTTGCCGCCGCCACTGGAATGCACAGCTACAACGACGTGCTTCCGTTAATGCTGGCGCGCTACTGCGGGCCTGGTTTGCTTGGCCTGGGGATTACCGCGTTGATCGCAGGCTTCATGTCTGGAATGGCCGGCAATGTGAGCGCGTTCACCACCGTCTGGACGTATGACATCTACCGGCCATTGATCAATAGCAAGGGCACGGACCACCATTACGTGAACATGGGCCGGTGGACGACCGTTATCGGCGTGCTGATCAGCGTTGGCACCGCGTACTTGGTCATGCAATTCGCAAGCATCATGGACTACGTACAGGCGCTATTCAGTTTCTTTATCGCCCCGCTGTTCGGTACTGTCATTCTCGGCATGCTTTGGAAGCGAGCGACAGGTCCTGGCGGTTTCTTGGGTTTGCTTTGCGGCACTTTATCTTCCATCGGCATGTGGGCCTGGGTCAAAGCAGATCCATCCGCGCTGCGTTATGTGGCGCTCTCGCCGCACGCTAAGGCTTTGGCGCAGGATATGTTTCAGGCGCTGTGGTCTTTTCTCGTATGCGTAATCGTCACCGTTGTGGTGAGTCTGGCGACGAAACCCAAAACGGATGCCGAATTGACCGGCCTGGTTTACGGGTTGACCACAGTTCCGTCCGTCGGAGATATTCCCGTTTATCAGAAGCCGATTTTCTGGGCTGGTGTGGTTGCTCTCGTCTTCGTAATTCTGAACATCATATTCTGGTAGTTCTTGTAGCTGGAGGTTTAGAGCATGGTTTCCATTTGGTTTTTTATCGGGATATCGTTGCTGGTGAATGGAGTGCTGATCCTTGGCGCAGGCGTTTACGAGATCTGGCATCCTCCGGCGGAGCAAGTCGTGCTCTACAATCTGCACGCGAGCGTGTGGTGGGGCGGGCTGATGACTGTGATAGGAGCGTGGTACTCTTACCACTTCAAGCCAGGGCAGAAAAAAGCATCTTGACCATAGAGAATTGTCCATTCAGCTGAAATTGTTAGAATTTGCCGCTCAATTGGCGGAAGAAGATTGATTCTCCGCGAAAATGGAATGTAGCGCCGGATAGATCCGACGGTAGGTTTGATAGCCTTGTTGCATGGCGGCGCTGGATTCGAGTGCTGGGGGCACCCGTTTCGCAACTCGCACCGTGGCATCGCAAGCTTCGTCCACACTCCTCCAGCATCCTGAACCCACGCCGGCAAGGATAGCCGCGCCATAGGCTGCGCCTTCTTCTGCTTTCAAGATTTCGACTTCGTGTGCGTAGACATCCGCTTGGATTTGCTGCCAGAGCGGCGAGCGAGCGCCTCCACCTCCGAGGCGGATGCGTTCTACTGGAACCTGAATCTCATTAAAGATGCTGAAAGTATCCTTCAGGCTGTAAGTTACCCCTTCGAGGATCGCGCGAATCATGTGTGCGCGTGAGTGGGAGGCAGAGAGGCCGACAAATGCGGCCCGCGCGAACGGATCAAGATGCGGAGTGCGCTCGCCCATCAGATACGGCGCCCAAAACGCGCCTTCGGAACCTGCTGGAGCGGTAGCGGCTTCGTCGGACATGCGTTCATAGGGGTCGCGGCCATCATCGGCTCCCGCACCAAAGCGATCGCGGAACCAACGCAGCGAGAGCCCCGCTGCTTGCGTTACTCCCATCACATGCCAGCGGCCGGGGATGGCGTGACAGAAAGTGTGCAGGCGGCCCTTGGGATCGAGCGAAGGTCGATCCGTGGCGGCAAATACTACGCCGGAAGTTCCGATGGTGGCGCTGACGACTCCGGCTCGCGTGATGCCCATGCCGACTGCTCCAGCAGCTTGATCACCGGCGCCTGCGACCACGGGCGTTCCCGCGCGGAGACCTGTTGCATCCGCGCCGGCTTGCGAAAGCTCTCCACAAATATCCTGCGATTCAAAAAGCTTCGGTAGCAGCTTCACGTCTATACCGGTTTTGGATAGCACTTCGCTCGACCACGTACGGTGCGCGACATCGAGCATCAGTGTTCCGGAAGCGTCCGCGACGTCAATAGCGGATTGGCCCGTCAGTCGCAGGCGCACGTAGTCTTTCGGCAGCATGATTTTGCGGACGCGTTGCCAGTTCTTTGGTTCGCGCTCACGAACCCAAAGAAGTTTTGTGAGCGTAAAGTTTGTGAGCGGGGGATTGCAGGTCAACTGGATGAGACGGTCGAGGCCGATAGTGCGCTCGAGTTCTTTGGATTGCGCTTCGGTGCGCTGATCACACCAAATCAGAGCGGGACGAATGACTTCGTCGTTTTCATCAAGCAGGACCGCGCCATGCATCTGGCCGGAAAATCCCACGGCGGCGATGGATTCAGCGGAGAGGCCTAAAGCTTGCAGGGCCTTGCGAACCGCGAGCGCGGCAGCGCGCCACCAGTCGCGCGGGTCTTGTTCCGCCCAACCAGGTTGCGGGCTGGCAAAATTTGCGTGCTCTTCCGTGCCAGACGCAAGCACTGTGCCGTACTCATCGAGGATGACAGCTCGAGTCCCGCTTGTTCCGACATCGATGCCGAGGATTGGGATACTGCCCCCTTCTTACACGTGACTTGCCCGTGATGCTGGTTCGTGCGCCCTTGGATGAGGGGAATTGCTTCCAGGAACCGGCCAAAAAAACCGCGCTTGCAGGTCCCGTGAACGTTCACGGTGGACATTTAAGACTAGCGGCATCGGCTTGTCAACGCGCCAACACAGAAAGTGATGCCCACTTGGCTGCGCGATTGACAAGCCGCAGCGCCAAACACACAATGCCATCGTTTGAGCCAGGCTGGCGCGCGAGAATACGCAGCAGGAAACTGAGGCCAGGCAAAATAGAAATAGAACGGCTGCTGAGAGGACTGGTTTAGTCGCATGCCAACTCCGGAATTCACGACCATGCAGTGCAAGGTCGAAGGCCCGCTCGCGTACATCACCTTGAACCGTCCGGAAGTGTTAAATGCCATGAATTTGGCGTGGCCGAAAGACTTGCTGGCGATTTGTGCGACGTTGGCCAAGGACCAGCGAGTGAAGGTGGTGGTGATCTCCGGCGCAGGGCGCGCGTTCTGTTCCGGCATCGACTTGAAAGCACTCTCAGGGTCCGGGATTCCTTTGGAGTGGTTCCGCGAGACGGAGTTGGCATTTCGCGCGGTGGAGGAGTTGGACAAATTTGTAATCTGCGCGATGCACAAGTACTGCATCGGCGGCGGGCTGCAACTGAGCTTGGTGTGTGACCTTCGAATCGCTACGGATACGACGCAATTTGCTTTGACTGCTGTGAAGGAATGTCTGATACCTGGGATGGGAACGTTCCGTCTGGCGCGATACATTGGTTTGGGACGAGCGAGGAGAATTGCTCTCACCGGCGAATATTTTTCGGCGCAGGATGCTTTTGCGATGGGATTGGTGGATTACTTTGTCCCCGAACCGGAGTTCGAGGCCAAGGTAAAAGAGGTAACGCAAAACTGCCTAAAGATCGCGTCCGAGGGGCAACGACAAACGAAGCATCTGCTCGGAATGGCGTTTGACGTAAATTGGAATGAGTTTCTGAAGGAATACATGGCAAGCCAGGAGAGGACTCTGGCGTCGGATGAGCATCGAGAGGCCATGGCCGCCTATCGCGAGAAGCGTGAACCGAAATTCTCTAGATGAGGCAGAAGTGAAAGAGACTACGAGTCTGGAGGCCTGAGGATGAGTGATTCGAACGAAACAATCGATCGCAGAAAATTTCTAGGTAAATCTGCGGCGCTAATTGCCGGAGGCGCAGCGCTGCCGAGTACTGCGCTTTCCTATGAAAGGATCGTTGGGGCGAACGACCGCATTTCGCTGGCGCATATTGGCACGGGCAGCAGGGGAAGTGATTTGGCATGGATCGCGGCGCAGCTGAAGACGAGCCAAAACGCAGAAATAATTGTGGTCTGCGATTTATGGAAGCTGAATCGGGAAAAGGCGGCGGTGGCAAACGCGAAATATTATGGCCGTGCGCCGCGAACGTTTCAGTATCTGGAGGACGTGCTTGCGCTGAAAGACGTGGACGGGGTGATCATCTCCACGCCGGAACACGCGCACTCGCCCATCCTCAAAATGGCTGTTGAGGCGGGCAAGGATGTTTACGTTGAAAAGCCGATGGGTAATGTGCTGGCGGAAGTAAAAGCGGCACGGGACACGGTCGCGAAGAGTGACCGGATCGTGCAGGTCGGGACGCAGCATCGCAGCGAACCGTATCAAATCGCTGCGCACGATCTGGTGCAGACGGGCGTACTCGGTGATGCGAGCAAAATCGAAATCGTATGGAATTATCACGGGCCGCGATGGCGTGGGCGCGAAGAAACCAAGCAAATCCGCGAAGAAGATACAGATTGGCGCAAGTGGCTGCTAACGAAGCCCTACAGGCCCTTCGACCCGAAGGTGTATTGCGAGTTTCGTTTGTACAAAGAATTTTCTGGCGGGATTCCGGACCAGTGGATGAGCCACGCGATCGATCTCGTGCACTGGTTTATGAAGGACAGCTTCCCCCGCTCGGCCATGGCGCATGGCGGAATTTTTGCCTGGCACGATGGCCGCGAGAACGCAGATACGTTTCAGGCCTTGTTCGAATATCCGAAGGGCTTTCTTGTGAGCTACGCGACAAGCTTTGGGAACGACGCCCCGTCCTCGACGCGCTACATGGGAAAGAGAGCTACGCTTACGAATGTCGGCGGTGAGGGCAGTCCTCGCTATCAGTTGGTTCAAGAGAAGGGGAATCATGAAGACGATGCGGACATCGATAAAAAGCGGCCGGCGAAATACATTCTTCCGCCAGGCGAAACGAAGCTTCCCCCGCTGGGCATCGATGACAGGACACTGGAGCACATGGCAAATTGGTTCGAGTGCATGAGGTCGCGGCAGCAGCCGCATTGCACCGTGCAGGATGGATTCGCGCACTCGGTTGCGAACATGATGGCGACGGAGTCCTACTGGACTGGCAAGAAGCAATATTGGGATGCGACTAGCGAAACATTTAGCGATCGAGCGCTCGGGAGTTGAGTGACCTGCGTAGGGTGAGATCGAGCAAGCCGATCGGGAGCAATCAGGAGAGATACCTGATGGTCTGTTCGATCAACTTCAAAGTTGGAGCATAGGGATCGCCAGGGGCGTCGAACTCCATCGAACAATAGCCGCGAAAGCCGCCAGCCTTCAGAATATCGAACGATTTCTTTAGATCCACGTTGAATTGCTTGTCGTCATCATTCGTCTCGCCGTCTTTCACATGGCAAATATTGTAGGCATGCTGAAACATCGCTTGCAGGGCTCGGTAATTGAAATCGGCGTCGCCGCTCAGCATGGAATTTGCAAAATCGGGCAGGGCGCGAAGGTAGGGATTGTTGACGGACTCGATCACCTTGACAAGGAAGAACGCGTCCTCACTCACCAAATCGTCGTTCTCAAGTGTGACGACAATATTCTTGTCCGCGGCATATTCGGTTACTTCGCGCAGGCTTCCCGCGGTGAGCTCAATATTCGGGGAAGAATTTCTCGCAGCTGCTATGTGCGTGCGTATTCCGGGAGAGCCGATACGCAAAGCGACATCCACCCATTTTTTCGCAAAAGTGACGGCCTTATCCCGGGCGGAGCCGTCGGCGTCATAGAAACTGTTAACTGTGCTAACAGCGATGTTTACGACGCGCACCTTTAGCTTCAGCAGAATCTGGCGGAAATCGTCAAGATAGTCTGGCTGCAAGGATGTGAAATGGCGGCTGTGTGGCTCAATGTTGTGAATGTTGAATTTAGCGACGACATGGGCTGGGAATTCGAGGAGATTCATTCCAGGAAGGGTTGTATCGCGGTCGCGATTGTCGGGGCTCAAAATGTACACGCGAAACGGATACGACGCGATGGAGATGCGCTCGCGAGGGTGGGTGGGGAAAATGATATGCGGTTCGAGATCGGTATTTGGCTGGGCGCTCGCGGCGTCAGCTGTCGCGAGGACACCAGCCGTCAGGACAGAGATTTTCTCTAGGAACGCGCGTCGAGTTAGTGAATCTATTTTCCGCATGTATCCTGCATGGCAATTATCTGCGCGGAGAAGCATATCACCTTGAGTCAGACGCTTGGCGCTTCGCTGGCGTTACCAGCATTTCATTTCGGCGCCATGAGAAGAACATGGGCGCGAAAATGCTTCTGCGGCTGGCTCGCTTGACGCAAGCCGCGAAGGTGAATAGCCTGTCGCTGGACGTCTCCATGGGATGAGGCTTGACTGACTTGACCACAAACCGCGTGTCGAATATCGAATCGGAGGGGCCTGCGGTCCGTGAAGGCGAACTGCTTTGGACGCCGAGTGTTGCGCAGGTGGAAGACGCAAACCTGACCCGGTTCGCCAAGTGGCTGGCGCGCGAGCGGGGCCTGCAATTCGGTAGTTACGACGACCTGTGGCAATGGTCCGTTACCGCATTGGAGGAATTTTGGCAGGCGATATGGGATTACTTCGGCATCCAATGGTCAGCGCGGCACACCCGGGTGCTCGGCAAGCGCACCATGCCGGGCGCGGAATGGTTTCCCGGTGCGCGGCTCAACTATGCTGAGCATGTGTTGCGGAACGAACGAGCCGGCAACGATGCGCTTCTGTTCATGAGCGAGACGACGCCGCTAACCAGCATGTCGTGGGAAGCTTTTGCCGGCCAGGTGCGCATTCTCGCGACGCGGCTTCGCGAACTGGGTGTGTTACCTGGTGACCGCGTCGTGGCGTATATGCCTAACATTCCACAAACCATGATCGCGATGCTGGCGACAACGGCGATTGGCGCGATTTGGTCGTGCTGCTCGCCGGACTTTGGATCGAGCGGCGTGATCGACCGCATTCGGCAACTTTCTCCGAAGATTCTTTTCTGTGTCGACGGCTACCGATACAGCGGTAAATCATTTGAGCGCAAGAAAGAGCTCGCCGAAATAATCGCGGCGCTCGAAGGCCTGGAGCATGTCGTATACCTGCCTTACTTGAATGCAGAGGATCGCGGTGGGCCTTGCGATGGCGCATTGCTCTGGAGCGATCAGTTGCAGCATGCGCCTGTCTCCCGAGAGGACTTCGAATTCGAGCAGGTTCCTTTCGATCACCCGCTTTGGGTGTTGTTTTCTTCAGGCACCACGGGCCTACCAAAAGCTATCGTACAGAGTCACGGCGGCATTTTGCTGGAGCAATTGAAGCTGCAGCACTTTCATATGGATTATCGCTCCGGGGAACGCGCATTTTTTTTCACGACCTCAGGCTGGATGATGTGGAACTTTCTGGCAAGCATGCCGTTGAGCGGAGTTTGCCCAGTGCTGTACGACGGGAACCCCGCGTACCCCGCGCCGGATGTGCTTTGGAAGGTGGCTCAGGATTCGCGTGCCAGTTTCTTCGGGGCAAGTCCGGCCTATGTCGAGGCGATGGCCAAGGCAGGGATAGTGCCGCGCGAGCGATTTGATTTGTCGCATCTGCGAGCGGTCATGCCCGCGGGTTCTCCGGTGTCACCGGAATGCACCGCGTGGTTCTATCGAAACGTGAAACAAGATCTCTTGGTCGCGACGGGCAGCGGTGGGACGGATTGTTGCACAGGATTCGTTGGCGGCGTCCCAACGCAGCCTGTTTATGCTGGCGAAATTCAGGGGCGCTCGCTTGGGGTGGCGGCCTTTGCGTTCAATGAAAAGGGCGAAAGCGTGGTAGATGAGGTTGGAGAGCTCGTATTGACGGAACCGATGCCGTCGATGCCGGTCTTTTTTTGGAACGACAAGGACGGTTCACGCTACCGCGAATCTTACTTCGATGAGTATCCCGGCATTTGGCGCCACGGCGATTTTTTCCGCGTCAACCAGCGCGGCGGCTGTTTCGTGCTGGGCAGATCGGATGCCACGCTGAACCGCCTCGGCGTGCGCATCGGCACGGCCGAAATCTATCGTGCACTCGCGCAACTCGAAGAAATTGAGGACACTCTTGTTGTGAATCTCGATTTGCCTAGCGGAAAGTTTTTCATGCCGCTGTTTGTCAAACTGATCGATGGATTGCGATTGGATGCGGATCTTGAGCGGAAAATCTGCGAGCGGCTTCGGCGAAAATATACGCCACGGCATGTTCCGGACCGCATTATCCAAGCACCAGGAATTCCCATGACGCTCACGCGCAAAAAGATGGAAGTGCCGGTGCGCAAGATTCTGCTTGGTGCGCCTGCTGAGCAAGCCGCCAATCGCAACGCCATGGCAAATCCCGATTCGCTCGATTTTTTCGTGAATTACGCGAAGACCCAGAATGATTATTTGCTTGCCGCCGACCACGTGCTTGCAAGCGAAAAAACACAGGCTCGCACTATGGAGACGGGCGATGGGCGCTGACGGCAAGACACGTAGTTTTACGCTGCCTTCCCAACTTGCCGAGGTGCCGGGGACTGCTGGCTGGCAGTCAATGTATCCGTACTACACGCGGTTCCAGCCCGAAGACGATCGGCGCTTCTGGTTTTATAATGCGATGCATTTCCCGGAACCAATGCCTGCATTCGATGCGATCACGGCGGAAATCCCATACGAGGCACTCGGCGCATTCACCACGCGCGTTTTTGTGTTTCCGACGACGATGGGGATCGAGCATCGCATCGTCAACGGCCGCATTTACATTACGGCGAACCCGGTCACTGATCCCGCCGAGATTCAGCGGCGGCTTGCGATTTTCCAGGAGCGCGCCGGCTACTACTACGAGAATTGGAACCGATTGTTCAGCGAGTGGAAAGTGCGCATGGAGAATCTGATCCACGAACTCGAAGCCGTCAAGGTGCCTAAGCTTCCGGAATTTGATGAAGCGGACGTAGTGATGAAGGCCAAAGGGCTGGGCCAAAACCATTACATACGCGAGAATTTTCACCGTGTGACCGAGTTGTTCTCGAAAATGTGGCACCACCATTTCGAGATGCTGATGCTCGGCTACGGCGCTTATATGGTGTTTTTCGATTTTTGCAAAAAGGCCTTTCCGGAGACCGCGGATCAGACCGTGGCTCGCATGGTGGCCGGCATCGAAGTGTTGATGTTCCGGCCAGACGACGAACTCAAGCGCCTGGCGAAGCTGGCTATTGAGTATGGCGTCGATGATCTCTTCACCGCCGATTGCGATGCGAAAA
The DNA here is from genome assembly GCA_035314345.1 of Candidatus Acidiferrum sp. GTDB lineage: Bacteria > Acidobacteriota > Terriglobia > Acidiferrales > UBA7541 > Acidiferrum. The sequence goes on along the minus strand of DATFZQ010000069.1, from coordinate 25,989 downwards.
AGGTATTTGCCGATTTGCATTCTCGCGGGGAAGCAGGCGAGCGCTGGCTGGCCGAGCTCGATAAGTCGCGCGAGCCATGGTTCCACATGTCGACCGGAGATGGCTTTTATCACCATCACTTGAGCTGGAACGATGATCTTTCCGTGCCGTTCGCGGCCTTGCCACAATATGTGGAACAGCTTCGGCGGGGTGAGTCCTTGGAACGCCCGACGGGAAGATTGAAGGAGGAACGCGGCCGCATTATCGCCGATTATCGCGAACTCTTGAGGAGCGAAGAGGAGCGCCAGGCGTTCGACCAGATGCTTGGGCTTTGCCACCTGGTTTTTCCGTTCGTGGAAAATCACAAGTTCTACTGCGAGCACTGGTTTACAACGCTTTTCTTTAAGAAGGTCCGCGAATTCGGCGCACTGCTGGTTTCCAACGGCGTGCTGGCCGATGCTGATGACGTGTTTCATCTTCAATATGTGGAAATCGAAAGCGCCTTGGCCGACGTGAGTCTTGCCTGGGCCGGTGGCGGCAAGACGCTTGGGGCCGCGCATTGGCGGCCGATAGTGGATAAACGCAAACGCATCATCGAGAAACTGAAAGAATGGAACCCGCCACCGGCGCTCGGTCCGATTCCTCCGGCAATCAATGATCCGGCACTGCAGATGCTCTGGGGCATTACTTCGGAAACGCTGGAATCCTGGTCTGCGACAGTGGAAGCAGGGCACGAAAAAGAAATAGTTGGTTTCGCCGCGTCACCAGGTGTTGTGGAAGGAATTGCGCGCGTGCTTCGAAACGTAAACGACATCGGGCAGATTCGCGAAGGGGAAATTTTGGTTTGTCCCGTTACGGCGCCGAGCTGGGGCCCCGTGTTCGGAAAAATAAAAGCTGCGGTCTCGGACATTGGTGGCACGATGTCGCATGCGGCCATCGTTGCTCGCGAATACGGTCTACCCGCGGTCGTAGGCACCGGCCAGGCCACGCAGCGCATTAAGACCGGCCAGCGGCTTCGTGTGGATGGCAACCGCGGCATCGTGTTGATTCTGGATTGAAAGAAGATGGCTTGACGCATCCAAAGCTCATAAGTCGCTTTGGCGAAATCGGCATCAACGACCGGCCGGCCGTCGGCGGTAAGGGAGCGAGCCTCGGCGAACTGGCGCGCGCCGGGATTCGCGTGCCGTCAGGCTGCGTCGTGACGACTGCCGTGTTTGAAAGATTCTTAGCAGCCCTTGATCCGCAAGGATCAATCCGCAGTGAAATTGAGCAATTAGCAGAGGACGATCTTCCGGCTTGCACCCGCGTCGGAGCGGAAGTTCGCGCGCGCATCGAAAGTGCAACTCTGCCGGAGGACTTACAAGAAACAATCGCCACTTACTACGAAGCCCTCCACACGCGTACTAGACCCGTCGAATACACTGAGCCGGTCGCGATTCGTTCGAGCGCAACCAGCGAAGACAGCGCCGCTGCCAGCTTTGCAGGGTTGCAGGCCACCTACCTTTGGGTGCGCGGCGAGGATTCGGTGATCGAACATGTACGCAAATGCTGGGCAAGTCTATATGCCGTGGAGTCGGTTATGTACCGCCGGCGGTTGAAGCTGCCGGAGCATGGTTTGGCGATGGGAGTCGTGATTCAGCGCATGATCGATTCGAGGTGCTCCGGAGTAATGTTTACGCGCAGCCCGAACACGGGCGACCGCTCCGTGGTGGTGGTGGAAGCCAGTTGGGGGTTGGGCTCGGCGATCGTCAGCGGGGAAGTCACGCCGGACAAATACGTAGTCGGCAAAATAACGGGAGAGATCGTCAATCGTACGGTGTCGACCAAGACGCGAATGCATTGTCCCAACCCTGCGGGAGCGGGCGTTGTTGACGAAGAGATCCCTGCCGAACTACAAAACACTGCTTGCCTGAACGACAACGAACTCCACGCGCTGGTCGACATTGCAAAGCGGGTCGAACGCCATTACGGCTGCCCTCAAGACATCGAGTGGGCCATCGCGAGGGATTTGCCTGCTGCCGAAAACGTATTCCTGCTGCAGAGCCGGCCCGAAACCGTTTGGGCAGGCAAGGAAACAGGGCCGGTTGCCGCTCCCAAAAGCAAGCCGTTCGAGCATGTGTTTTCGCTCCTCAGCGGAGGAGCTGCCAAAAAATGAAATTCTCCAACGAGGATGTCCTCGAGATATTGCGGTTGCTCGATGCCACAAAGTACGACGAGCTGCATCTCGAAACCGAGCGCTTTAACCTGACACTTCGCCGCAACCGTGACAGCGGGGATTGGTCGCAGGAAACAAAAGCGCTTTCGGCTCCGAATGTCTTGCACGCCTCGCTCGGCGTGCCGAGTGGCGTGATCAGTGCGGCCCCAGCTGCTCCAGCAGCGTCTCCCGATTCAGGCAAAGCCGGCTTGATCGAAATTCGCGCACACCTCCCGGGTACGTTTTATCGCGCTTCAAAACCCGGGGCGCCGCCGTTTGTCGAGATCGGAAGCTCCGTCGAAGAAGATACTGTCGTGGGCATCATCGAGACGATGAAGCTGATGAACCCGGTCCACGCTCCGGAGCGCGGTGAAATCGCCGAGATCTGCTGCGACAACGCTCAATTTACAGAAAAAGATGCTGTGCTGATGCGCATCAAACCGGGTCCAGCATGATCCTGCGGCGCATTCTTATCGCCAATCGAGGCGAATTCGCAGTCCGTGTGATTCGAACTTGCCAGCGTCTCGGCATCGAAACCGTGCTGGCCTCATCCGAAGCGGACCTGGATTCCACGGCGGCGCGATTGGCTGACAGTACGATCTGCATCGGCCCGGCAAATTCCTCTGCAAGTTATCTGAATATCGGGGCGGTTGTCGCCGCGGCTGTAGTGAGCAAATCGGATGCGATTCATCCTGGCTACGGTTTTCTGTCAGAGAACCCGAAGCTGGCCGCAGCTTGCGATCGCGCGGGCATCTGCTTTATCGGTCCCACGGTGAAGCAGCTCGACGCCGTGGGCAACAAACTCAAAGCGCGAGCGCACGCGGCCGCTGCGGGGCTGGTTAGCGTCCCGGGCGGCGAGGTACTCAGCCTCGACGAAGCGCACCGACTTGCGGATCAGATTGGCTGGCCTATCTTGATTAAGGCTGTAGGCGGGGGTGGCGGCCAAGGCATGAAGCAAGTGCACGATACTGGCAATCTCGCTGCCGCGATGGAAATGGCGACGGCGGAAGCTCAAGCAAGCTTCGGCGATCCACGTTTGTATATCGAGCGCTATATTTCGCACGGCCGCCACATTGAAGTTCAGGTCCTCGGCGACGGAGAAAACGTCATCCATCTCGGCACACGCGATTGTTCGATCCAGCGGCGCTACCAAAAACTTGTGGAAGAAGCGCCCGCCCCGAATATTAATGAAGCTCTCCGAGAAGAGATGCATCGCGCTGCAATTGCTTTTGCGCAACATCTTAATTACAGAGGTCTCGGCACTGTTGAGTTTCTCGTAGATTGCGATCGCGACGCGTTCTATTTCTTGGAAATGAACGCGCGCATCCAAGTCGAGCACCCGGTCACTGAGGCGATTTGCGGCCTCGATCTCGTGCAAGAACAAATCTTAGTCGCGGAGGGCGGCAAGTTGCGATACGCGCAGCGCGATATGAAGTGTGCCGGCCACGCCATCGAATGCCGCATTAACGCAGAAGACTGGGTACATGATTTCCGTCCGAGTCCCGGCACGGTGACGCGCGCCGTTTTCCCGGTGGGGCAGGGAATTCGTGTGGACACGCACATCCAAGCAGGCGCGACAGTCTCGCCTTATTACGACTCGCTTCTGGGCAAACTGATCGTTCACGGCGTGGACCGAGCGGAAGCTGTTCACAAAATGCGTCGCGCGCTCTCGAATTTCGAAATAACGGGTGTTGCCACTAACCTGCGGATGCATGCCGAGCTGATGCGCCACGATGAATTTGCTCACGGCGGTGTAGACACCGCTTTCTTGTACCGATTCCTCCAGAGCGGAAATAGGGAGGCGGCGTGAAAATGCAGCTCAAATCCATGCTGGGTGGCCGAGACTGAAAATGGCCGACATTCAGCTTCTCGACGTTTCGATTCGCGACGGCAACCAGAGTCTGTGGGGCGCGATGGGTTTTACAACGCCGCAAATTCTCAGCGTTGCGCCCATCATGGACCGTGTGGGATTCCACGCGCTGGACTTCACCTCCAGCACGCACATGGGCATTGCCGTGCGCACGCACAAGGAAGATCCCTGGGAACGCATTCGAATGACGCACGCGGCGATGCCCAACACGCCGCTGCAATTCATCGGCACCGGACTTCGCTTCATCTCTTGGGAAGGCCAGCATCCTGATTTCATGCAGATTGTCTACGACCGGTTGGTGGCGAACGGCATTTCGCGATTCGTAGTGCTGGACCCGATGCATGATCCAGAAGCGCTGCTCGAGTCGGCGCGCATGATCCGAAAAGCTGGCGCAACCGAAATTATCGCGGCACTGACTTATACGATCAGCGAGGTCCATGATGACGCCTTCTACGCAAAGCTTGCCGCGCAAGTGTCGAAGTCGCCGCACGTGGACCGCGCCTATATAAAGGACCCGTCGGGCCTGCTTACGCCGGAGCGCGCGCGAACCCTTATTCCGGCCGTTCGGGCGCAGCTGGGCGATAAGCCGCTGGAGCTCCATTCGCACTGCACGATTGGTCTCTCCGGCTTGAGCTATATGGCCGCGGCAGAACTCGGCGTGGAAGTGCTTCACGTTGCATGCGGGCCGCTAGCCAACGGGTCCTCGCTGCCGAATGCGCAGCGCGTGGCCGCGAACCTGCACGAGCTTGGCCACACCGTGAACATCGACGAACGCGCTCTAGCTATGGTCGCCGATTATTTCACGCGACTTGCGGAAGCGGAAAATCTTCCGGCGGGCACACCGCAGGAATACGACGCCTCGTTCCTGCGCCATCAGGTGGCAGGCGGCGTCATGACTACTACGCGCCGCCAGCTCGCCGAGCTTGGTCTCGAAGACAGATTTCCGGATGTGATGCGCGAAGTCGTCCAGGTTCGTGCGGAACTTGGCTATCCGATCATGGTCACGCCTTTCCCCCAAATTGTTTGCACCCAGGCCCTCTCCAACATCATCGGTGCCGAGCGTTACGGCTATGTCTCCGATCAAGTGATCCGCTACGTCCTCGAGAAATTCGGGCGCCCCACCGCGCCAGTCGATGCAAATGTGAAAGATCGCATCCTTTCTCGCCCGCGCGCCAAGGAGTTGGCCGCCGAGCCGCCTCCATTGCCGCCTGAAGAATTGCGCAAACACTTCAAGCCCGAAATTTCCGATGACGAGTTTTTGTTGCGCGCGGCCATTCCCGCCGAAGAAGTAGACACGATGCTGGCGGCTGGCCCCGCCAAGCGGCATTACAATCCCGACATGCAGCCAATTTTAAAATTGCTGCGCGAATTGCAGGAGCGGCCTGCGGCGGCTGATATCGTCATCGAAAAGCCGGACTTTCGATTGGAACTGCACAGTTCGCCGGTTCGCGAGGCGGTCAATGCCTAGAGCCGCCGCGAAGACTCCAACTTCCGCGCATTCCGCTGCGGCGCTCAAGCGGCTGCGCGGTTCGCGCGCTTTTGTTTTTGACATGGATGGCACGCTCGTTCTGGGCGACAAGACGAATCACGGCTTGAACCCGCTGCCTGGCGCGCTTGAAATCACAAATCTGCTGTCGGAGCGCGCAGTGCCGTTCGTTTTGTTCACCAACGGAACGGCCCGCACGCCGCAACAATATGTTGGAATGCTGCGCGATGTCGGCTTTCGGCTGAAAGACGACGGGGTAATGACGCCAGCGAGCAGCGCGGCCGATCACTTCCGCCGCCGCGGCTACAGCCGCATACTGACGCTGGGCGGCGAAGGCCTTGAGAAACCTCTCCGCGACGCCGGGATGGAAATCGTGACGCCGGAGGGAAAGCCTAATGTGGACGCGGTGCTGGTTGGCTGGTTCCGCGAGTTCACCATGAGCGCGCTCGAAGCGGCGTGCCACGCCGCCTGGAACGGCGCGAAGGTATATAGTTGCTCGCAGTCGCTCTATTTTGCTACCGCTCAAGGAAAGGCACTCGGCACTTCCCGCGCGATCTCCGCGATGATTGAGGACCTCACCGGTGCGCGCATTCACGTCATAGGCAAACCATCGCTCGAAGCATTGCGCTGCGCGGCCCGGCAATTGGGCGTTCGAACCAACGAACTCGCCGTGGTTGGCGATGACCCCTCACTGGAAGTTCCGATGGCGCATCGCGGGGGCGCACTCGCCGTGGCCGTCCACACCGGCGTCGGCACGACTGATTCCTTCGGGCATTTGCCCAAGAAGCAGCGCCCACATCTTACCGTCCACGATGCGGGCGAACTTCTTTCGCTCTACAAAGGTCACCGATGAATATCGCAGAACTCATCGCCATTGATGTCCATACTCACGCGGAAGTCTCCTGTCACCAGCCGTTCGATGACTACGGCAAGGAGTTCGATGACGCAAAGGTAAAATATTTCAAGTCCGGGAAGCTTCCAACCGTCGCCGAGACCATCGAATACTATCGCAGCAGAAAAATCGGCCTCGTCATGTTCTCGGTGGACAGCGAATTCGAAATGGGCCGCCGCCGCATTCCCAACGAAGAAGTCGCGGAGGCCGCCGCTGCGAATTCAGACATCATGATTGCGTTTGCCAGCGTCGACCCACACAAAGGCAAACTCGGCGTTCGCGAGATGCGCCGCCTGCTCGCTGACCACGGCGTCAAAGGTTTTAAGTTTCACCCCACGTGCCAGGGTTTTTTCCCGAATGACCGCATGGCCTATCCGATGTACGAACTCATCGCGGAACATGGCCTGCCGGCAATCTTCCATAGCGGACATTCCGGCATGGGTACTGGAGTGCCCGGCGGCGGCGGTTTGCGTTTGAAATATTCCAACCCGATGCACTTGGATGATGTCGCCGCGGACTTTCCGAACATGAAGATTGTGATCGCGCATCCGTCGTGGCCGTGGCAGGACGAGGCCCTTTCCGTTTGCCTGCATAAGCCCAACGTCTACATCGATCTTTCGGGCTGGTCTCCCAAATATTTTTCACCCCAGCTCGTGCAGTACGCCAACACTTTGCTGAAGCACAAGATGCTCTTCGGCACCGATTTTCCGTTGATCACCCCGGACCGTTGGATGGAGGACTTTAAACAGGCAGGCTTCCGCCCCGAAGTCCATTCGCTGATCTTCAAAGAGAACGCATGCCGTCTGCTTGGCCTCGGTGCGCCAACGGCTACCACCTAGCGCTGGATTTTCGGAGCAGGCGAAGACAGAGCTTTCCACACTTTCGGTTCGATTAAGGAACCGTGACAATAACTTTTCCGATTTGCTCGTTGCCTTCCAAATAGCGGTGCGCCTCAACTATCTGTTCGAACGGAAACGTCTTCGCAATAATCGGTTTCAGCCAGCCTGCGCGCAAGCCCTCCTCGACAAACTGCCTCGCGCGTTCGAATCGTTGTGCATCGTGAATGATTTCGAAGACGAGGTAGCCGCGCATCACAAATCCCTTCATCGCCGACGGACCAAACGGGAAAACCGTATTTTGTGCCTGTCCGCTGAGATTGCCATACAGAATCAACCATCCTCCGGCAGCCATCGCCGCGGCAAGCGAAGCGGCGATTGGACCACCAATTGGATCGAAGGCAACCTTCGCCCCTTTGCCTCCGGTGATGCGCAGCACTTCCGTCTCCAGCGTCTGCTTTTCCGTAACGATGACGTGCGCCGCTCCGAGGTTTCGCAGTTCTGCTTCTTTCGCTGCCGTTCGCGTCACCGCAATCGACACGCCGCCAACATGATTTGCGATTTGAATGGCCGCGAGCCCCACGCTGCTGGACGCCGCGGTAATGATCACCGCGTCGCCCGCGCCAATTTTGGAAATGTCGATGAGCGCCCCGTACGCGGTCAGGTACTGCATCCAAATGGACGCGCATTCGTGCGTTCCCAATCCTCCCGGCCGCTTTAGCAGCGCCGCCGCCGGCACGATGGCGTGCTCCGCATAGACACCGTATTTGTTCATCGAAAACGCCGGCATTACGCAGATCGGCTCGCCCACGGAAAAGCCCTTGATTCCTTCACCGAGCGCCTCAACGATCCCAGCCGCCTCGTAACCGAGACGCGCCGGCAGTTGCGCCCTCTCGATATATCTCCCGGAGCGGAAGGCAGCTTCCGCCCGGTTCAAGCCGATCGCTTCAATGCGCACACGCACTTCGCCAGCGCCGGGGTCGCCCACTTCCAAAGAGTCAATGCGAAGAACCTCGGGCCCCCCAAATTCATGGAATCTCACGACCTTTGTCATCATTTTTGCTTTTCTCCCCAATCGATTCTCAATACTCGCTTGGATACCCGCAAATTGCCCGAATCGCACAAATCGGATGTTAGATGTTCGTCGCTTTCATTTGCTGCGCGATGTACTCAGCCTGCCGCAATGCCAGCGCAACAATGGTCAACGTCGGGTTAGCGCAACCTGGGGTGCTCAAGGCACTGCCGTCGGAAATAAATAAATTTTTGATATCGTGAGTCTGGCCCCAGGCATTTGTCACGCCATCTCGCGGGTCGGTGCTCATACGCGCCGTGCCTAGATTGTGTGTTGCTGGAGGAGTCGGGCCGATAACAACACGTTTCGCGCCGATCGCGTCATAAATCTTGGACATTTGTCCCTGCGCATGCTTTCGCATGGCCTCATCGTTAGGATGCTCATCCACGTGGATATTCGCCACCGGCTGGCCTAAATTATCTTTCACGTCTGAATTCAACGTGATCCTGTTTTCGGAGCGAGGCAAGTCCTCACCATTAATGAACATGCCGGCCAAATTTCGATAGTTCTCGAGGATCGATGTGAAATCCCTACCCCATCCGTATTGCAAACCGACCAAAGGAAAAGTCGGGAGATCGAGTGTAACTAGTTCCATCCGGTAGCCGCCCACGAAGCCGCGGCGCGGGTCGTTGATAATTTCATCTTCCACAACGCCGGCGAGAGTAGCGCCTCGCCACGAGTACACGGGCTTGTCAAAAATTCCCCACACAAAACCGGTGATCTGGTGACAATAATTCCGTCCGACCTGGCCCGAAGAATTGGCCAAGCCTTGCGGGAACTGTGAAGATGTGGAGAGCAGCAGCAGACGCGCCGTTTCAATGGCATTGCCCGCGACGCAAACCAGACGAGCCGATTGTCGCTTCTCCTGGCCTTGACCATCTCGGTAGACGACCGCTTTGACGCGGCCGTCGGTTCCGTGCTCAATCCGGGCAGCCGTAGCCTCAACACGCATATCCAGATTCCCGGTCGCTTCCGCGCGCGGGATCTCCGTGTAGAGCGTGCTCCACTTCGCGCCCATTTTGCAGCCTTGCACGCAGAAGCCCTGCTGGATGCACAAGCCGCGCCCATCTGCCGCACGCGAATTGATCGCCATATGCCCGGTGTGTACCCGCTCGTAACCCAGCTTCTCCGCGCCCGCATACATCACTTTGAAGTTGTTTGAAGCGGGCAACCCCGGCACGCCATTGCGCCGCGTTACGACCATGCGCTGCTCCGCGAGTTCGTAATATTTCTCGAGTTCCTCGAAAGAAAGCGGCCAGTCTATCAAAAAGCGCCAGCCACAGTGCCTTAAGTCCTCTTTGCAAGCAACTCCCATGGCTGGAGCCGTGGCGCGGACGCTGTCCAATGGACGGTTGTTCCGCCCACTGTTTTGCAATGCCACACGGGCAGGGTAGGGAAGTCACGCGCGACGCCCCAATTGCCGCTCTGCGTCCGCGCATCGAGCCAGGTCAATTGACCAAACGCCTCGCCAGGGACTTGCGAAAATGTTTCTACCGATTGTCGTTTGCCCGCTTCGAGCAGCACCACTTTAATCCCGCACCGCGTCAATTCGTGCGCGAGTGTACCGCCGCCTGCACCTGAGCCAATGATCACAACAACGCTATCGTCCTTGAGTTCGATCCGAGCCATCTTTCCAATCCACGCGGACTATTTGCTGACGGGCATCGGTCCGCCATCCTGGAGCGGCACTTCCGGCAACCAATGCAGATCATCGAATCCGCGAAGGAGATGGCCCCCTTTCGAGAAGGCTTCACCCTCATAACCAAAATAGGCGTAAGCCATGGGCGTCGCATAGAGGACTTGAACGGTTGTCTGACGGATTATTCTAAAGAAATCGGAAGTCTCCACTTTTTTCAAGGCAGCGACTCTCTCGCTCTCGGTGCTTGTTGTAAAGCCTGCTCCGAGTCCAGCAAGGCCTTTTTTGATCAACTTGTGGGTTAACGCATTCTTGCTTGCGTCGTCGTCGATTGCTCGTACGACTAGCGCATAAGCTGTGTCATCCAGCTTGTCGTGCGGCATCAGAGTTCGTGCCGCAGCCAGAACTGCCGATCCTTCAGCCGTCGTGAAAGCTGTCAGATCAATAGCCCAGGCACGGCCTCGCGCAATCAAAGCCAGCGGACTCCCCGCGACCACCAAGCCCGTTAACATGCCCGTGGAAGCCTTTAGAATTTCCCGGCGACCAACCGCGATGACTTCGCCCATTGGCTCATTCCCTCCGTCTGCAATCGCAGCGAAACGGCCCCAAAGCTATTACAGACTATTCCGAGGAGCAAGCAAATCAGAAAATTACGGATTGAGCGGTATTCGTTTTGCTTGGAAAGAGCTGCCGCGAAGTATATATAGATAGCCCGCGTGAGCCACCGCTTAGGTCGAACCACGTCATTCAGCTGGCTGACAAAGTGTGGCGTTTTCTTGAATCGACGCCGATAGGAGTTTTCATGAACCGAAAAGTGTTTGGAAGTCTTGCCGTCAGCGTTGCGATTCTGTGCGGAGCAGGTTGCCATTCGAAAGACGGAACCGCAGGAAAACCTCGAGAGGCGGTATCTCCAGCCAGCGTGGACGAATCACGGTTGCTGCACGCGGATCAGGAACCAGGAAACTGGATGAGTTACGGACGGACTTACAACGAGCAGCGCTTTAGTCTGTTGAAACAAATCAATGACCAAAACGTCGGCCAAGTCGGGCTCGCCTGGTATCTGGATCTGGACGTGCAACGCGGGCAGGAAGCAACCCCTATCGTCGTCGACGGAGTGATGTACTTCTCAACGGCGTGGAGCAAAGTCTTTGCGGTGAACGCGGCGACAGGAGAGAAACTCTGGTCCTACGATCCGAAGGTGCCGCCAGAGTGGGCCGTCAACGCTTGCTGCGACGTAGTTAATCGAGGTGTTGCGGTTTGGCGCGGAAAAGTTTTTGTCGGCACGCTGGACGGGCGACTCGTTGCTATCGACGCCGCAACCGGAAAGCCCGTCTGGGAAACTCTCACCATCGATCCCAAGTATCGTTACACCATCACCGGCGCTCCACGCGTCGTCAAAGGAAAAGTCCTGATCGGCAACGGCGGCGCGGAAATGGACGTGCGCGGCTACGTGTCTGCGTATGACGCGGAGACGGGCAAGCTCGCTTGGCGCTTCTACACCGTTCCCGGGGATCCCTCGAAACCCTTCGAGAGTCCGGCACTCGAGAAAGCCGCAAAAACCTGGAGCGGAGAATGGTGGAAGCTCGGTGGCGGCGGCACTGTCTGGGATTCGATCGTCTACGATCCCGAGCTCGATCTGCTTTTTATCGGAACGGGCAACGGAACCCCGTGGAACCGCCGAGCGCGCAGCCCGCAAGGAAAAGACAATTTATTCACCAGTTCGATCGTGGCGCTCAAGCCCGACACTGGAGAGTATGTTTGGCACTACCAGGAAGTTCCAGGAGATGCATGGGACTACGATTCGGCTGCCCCAATGATCCTCGCCGACGTCACCATTGAAGGTGCTCTGCGAAAAGTTCTCTTTCAAGCTCCAAAGGATGGGTTCTTTTACGTACTCGATCGCGCCACGGGACAACTCATTTCCGCCAAGCCGTATACTACGGTCACGTGGGCGACCGGGATCGATCCGGCGACTGGCCGTCCAATCGAAAGCGTCAGTGCGCGTTACGAAGCTACTGGCAAAGGCGTGCCCCTTACTCCCGGTCCGCTAGGCGGTCACACTTGGCACTCCATGTCTTACAGCCCGCAAACGGGATTGGTCTATATTCCCGTGGAGGAGGCCGGGTTCCTCTACAAGTCGGAAGAACATTTCGAGGCGAGAAATCTGGCGTACAACACGGCGATCGACTTCGCGGCCGCGGGCATGCCACAAAAACCGGATGTGAAGAAAGCCGTTCTCGAGAGCATCAAGGGGCATTTGTCCGCGTGGGATCCTATCCAACAAAAAGAAATCTGGCGCGTCGATCGCACCAGCCCGGTAAATGGTGGAATCCTAACGACCGCCGGGAATCTTTTGTTTGAAGGCACAGCACAAGGCAGTGTAGAAGCGTATCGAGCCGACCAGGGCCAGAAATTGTGGTCTGCCGAAGCGCAAAGCGGCGTTGTCGCAGCTCCCATCACCTATACCGTTGACAAAGAACAATACGTCGCCGTCGTAGTTGGTTGGGGCGGCGCATTCCCTCTCGCGACGGGAGAAATCGCGCTGAAAGTGAGCAGGCCGCAAAACGTCAGCCGCGTCCTCGCTTTCAAATTGGGCGGAAACGCGAGCTTGCCACCGCTCCCGCAAATACCACAACCTCAATTGAAGCCGCCGCCCTCGACCGCCAGCGCCGCAACCGTGCAAAAGGGCGAAGGACTCTTCCAGAATTACTGCTCCACTTGCCACGGAGATGTGGCTGTTAGCGGTGGTGTCCTGCCCGACTTGCGCTATTCCGGCACGCTTGAGAATTCAGCGTGGACTGACGTGGTCCTCGGCGGTTCGCTTAAACCCTACGGAATGGTTTCTTTTTCAAAGGAGCTTTCGAAGGAAAATGTAGAAGCCATTCGTGCCTACGTGATCTTCCGCGCAAATCAATCGCTGGCGGAGTCAAAACCAGGCAAGCACTAAAAGGCGGAAGGCCCACGGACGATGGGGGCAGAAAATTCCTCAGCGCGGCTCGATCCGCGGAGGAACAGGCATAGTCGCAAAGAACAGTGCCACGATGCCGCCTGCGACGACCAGCATGTTCAACTCGAAAGCCAGCGTATAGTTTCCATAGACGTCGAACAACTTCCCGCCGATAAATCCCGCTGGCGAGCAGAAAACTCCCGTGAGCAGCAGCGCCAGGCCATTCAGTTTGGGAAATGCCGCAGGACCGTAGAAATGCGCCGTTGCTGTGTTCAAGCAAACAAACGTCCAGCCAAACCCCGTGCCATACAGAATCGCAGCAACATACGCAATCGACAGCGCGTGAGAATTCACATTGAGGGCCAGGACCGAGCCGAGTAAGTAGCAACATAATCCCATCATGAAGGCAAAGCGCGTCGTGAGGCGGTCCATCAACCACCCACCGATCAAACGTCCGCCCACCGCTCCAATGCTAAACAGCGCCATGGCCCACGCGGCATCGCTTGCAGCTATGCCCGCCCCTTTAAGATGCAGCAGCCAATGTGCGGTGAAAAAGAAAAATGGAAATTGGCAAGCGATCCCGCCGATCACAATCAACCAGTACGAGCGCGTCGCCCAGGCTTCTTTTGGCGTCCAGGCGAATTTCGTCACCAACCGATTCGTGGTGGCAGCGTGCGCTGAATCGCCCTGATCTCCTTTGCCATCCACAATTTGGCCCAAAGCTTCCGGACTCTCCTTTACAAAGGTAAACGCGAACAGCGCGGAAAATATCGCCACGCACGCCACAACCTCCCATGCCTGCCGCCAATTTCCGCCATTCGCCGCCAGAATTTTATTGGTGAGCGGCGCGCCTACAAATCCCGCGAACCCCGATGCGCTGAGCGCGACAGCCATCGCTCTTCCACGATACTCCCGGAACCATCTGGTAACCGCCGTTGACACAGGAACAATCGTTCCAAAACTAATCCCCGTGCCAATAAGAACGCCGAAACCCACAACATAGTGCCAAGGTTTTGAGGCAAACAACGCTAGCCATAACGCCCCGCAGAGGATCACAGCGGCCCCAATCCCAAAAGTCTTGCGAATGCCCCACTTCAAGATCGACGCAGCGACAATGATAGATGGCAGACCCACAAGCAGATTCAAGAGCGTAAATCCCAGGCCGTAGGTGCTTCGGCTCATCGCGATTTCCTTCAACATGTAGGTGTTGATCACCGCTCCGCCGTACAGCGGGAAACCCATATTGAGGAAATCTAGGAACCACAATGCGGCCACCAGTTTCCAGCCATAGAAAGCCTGTCTTATTGGCATGCTTTGCTCGATCGCCTCAATCGCTTACGTAGTCTGTCCCTCTAAGGTGTGGCGAAAAACGAAGACTGCGAGGATATCAGGTCTGGCGTGTTAAAGCGCAAATTCGCCGCCGCCGCATCAAACGGCTGAATCGAATTTTTGTCTGTCGGCAGAACACGATAGGCTCGCCACAAATCGTTCGAGCGAAAGGCGCATGTTTAATTTCGGTGGTCCCAGGCGGCCGCATACCAGCAATCGCGCAAAAACATGGTTGTTTTCCTCCCAAATCTGGTGTTTCATATAGTGAAACAATGTTTCAGGGACTGAATGCCGCGATTCTGACTCTCCCGCTCCCGCGGTCAACAAGAAGTTCTTCTCCCTGCCCTGCGCTTTTCCAGAGGCTCCTGTTTGCCGGACATATCTAGGCGTAGCAGAAAGTCGCCCGCGCGCGATCGCGGCGAAGCCGGCTCCAGCAAATCCTTGCAGAAGGCTATTCGCATTCTGTTGCACCTGGGGGAGAATGGCCCGGAAATGGGCATCACTCAGCTTTCTTCCGGCCTCGCCCTCAACAAGTCCACCGTCCATCGTCTCCTCGCTGCCATGCAAAAATTCCATCTCATCGAGCGGAACCCCCTAAACGAAAAATATCGTCTCGGCATCAAATTTCACGAACTCGGCAGCCGCGCTCTCCACGCGCGTTCCCTGCAGTCTGAAGCACGCCCCTTTCTCCTCGAACTCGCCCGGCGCTCCAACGAAAGCATCAGCCTCGCCGTTCCCGGCGCCGGCGGTATCATCTGTCTCGACCGCGTCGATTCCCCCAATTCCATCATTACGGTCCGTACGCTCATCGGCGAACGCTTTCCCGCGCACTGCACTGCCGCCGCCAAAGCTATCCTCGCGTGGCTCCCCGAACGTGAGGCCTACAACATTCTCTTCCGCAATGGTATGAAGCTATACACGCCGCTCACTATCCCAAGTCTCAGGAAACTCAAGGTTGCTCTCGACCTCACTCGCCGTCAGGGCTATGCTACCGACCACGAAGAATTGGAAAAGGGATTGAGCGGTATTGCCGCTCCCGTTCTTTACAAAGGGGGTCGCGTCATTGCGGCTCTCGGCATGGCTGGGCCCACGCTGAGATTAGTTGGCCCGGATCTCGCCAAAAAGATCCCTTTGCTTTTAGATTTCGCGGCGAGGCTTTCCAAGACGCTCAGCCGCGGCCCGGCCAACTTCGGCACCGTCATGGAGCCGCTCGCCGGATCCAGCTTGGGAGAGAGGTCCAAACCATCATGGCGAACGCCCTTTGCGCTGACCAGATAGGCAGTCTTCTGAGACCACCCGACTTGCTCGCGGCCAGAAGCCACGCCGGCAGCGCAGAGAAACTTCGCGCCCTCGAGGATCAGCACATCCTGCGGGTGCTCGCCAAACAGAAAGATCTGGGCTTCGAGATTTTTACGGATGGCGAATTGCGCCGTAGAAACTTCATGAGTGACTTCACGGATGCCGTCGAAGGCTTCGATTTTGGCGACGCCGTGGCCAGAAACTGGAACGCTGGCGATAAAGGAGCGGCTCCCGTAAGCAGCGTTGCCGGAATCGTCACAAAGAAACTGCGCCAGGTTCGGCCACTCACTGGCCACGAGCTGCCTTTCTTGAAAGCGCACAGCCCGGGCGACATAAAAATGACCCTCCCAAGCGCCACGCAGTTTCCCGCAATCTCCTTCAAGCGCGGGGTAACCGATGCCATCTACAAAAACCATTCCGAGCTTTTATGGGCCGTGGTCGAAATCATGAAGACGGATCTTGCGGCTCTTTCCAGTGACGGCGTGAAATACATTCAGATTGACGCGCCGCGCTACAGCTACTACATGGATCCCAAATGGCGCGAGTGGATTCGCACTGAAATCGGCATGGACCCCGACGCCGCGCTGGACGAAGCCATTAAAGCCGACAACGCGTGTTTCCGCGCAGCGCGTCGCCCCGGCGTGACGCTTGGCATCCATCTTTGCCGCGGAAACAACCGCAGCCATTGGTACGCCGAGGGTGGTTACGACGCCATCGCCGAAAAATTGTTCGGCACTCTCGATGTGGACCGCTTCCTACTTGAATACGACGACGAGCGTTCTGGGACATTCGAACCGCTACGCTTCGTCCCGAAAGGCAAAACAGTTGTTCTCGGCCTCATCAGTTCCAAGCTCCCCCGCATGGAAGATCCCGCTGATCTTGCCAAGAGAGTCGAAGAAGCCTCGCGCTATGTTCCCATGGAAAACCTCGCGCTAAGTCCACAATGCGGCTTCGCCTCCACCGCGGAAGGCAACTTGATCACAGAAGATCGCCAGTGGGCCAAGTTGAAGCTCGTCGCGGATACAGCTCGGCAGGTTTGGGGTTGAACTGCGCTTCGGTTCGTTGATGCAGTTTCGTCCGCCTGATACGTTAGGCAGGCATGTGAATTAATTCCCGGTACTCCGTCAATCGTCCGCAAAATCGAGCGGCGTGGCCGTCTCTTCTATGCTGGTTTGACACTATGCTGGTTTGGCCGTTGATAAGTCGGAGCGACAGTCGTACCATCCCCCATCATGTACTTGCCGTCCTCTGGAATGCCTTCACTACATTTTGAGCAGTTTCAGTTCGTCGCCGATCATTCTCAACTGATCATCATTGTGCGCAACACGAATCCAAAGTCCAAATTTTGGATTGAGCGCGGTTATCCTCCCAAGCCCAAGGAAATCAAATGCCATACCAGCAAGAGGACGGGTAAGGTGACGGCAGTAAGCTCCGAGGAGGTGAGCGCTTGCCGGGCGGCCAGTTTCTACGTGATCGATGCGGACGGCGCAGCGCGCCGGGGGCCGAATGATGCATTGCCTTTGCGGTTTCCCTTTGGGACCGCCGAGAAAAACGAGCAAGGTCAGGTCATCGACCCAAAGAAGAATAAGGCTTTAGTAGGAGACTACGACCTGATGGGCGTGGTTAATCCCGGGGCGAAAGGCCGCAATCTTACCCTGATATGGATGAATGGCATTCGAATGTCCGATTTCACTAGCCCTGACGTTGATCGCGTACGCATGCTGGTGAATGCGAGATTGGATCTGCCTAGAGTAATGCATGGCGCGCACGATCAGTTCGCGGATTTTTCCGAAGGGGGTGCGACTGCGTTCTTTCCTAACGGCTTGGCTTGGGAACTGAAAAACGGAGAATCCATTCGCGGATTCTACGAATTACTTGGCCGCCAAACGATCAAGGGCTCGTATATGAGGTGAATTAGCCGATTTCCGGCCGTCCCATTTCGAAATCTCTAGTCTGCGGAGAACGCTCAAGATCAGCAGGGTCGTACACTCGCATTATCGAAGATGTGAAGCAAAACTTCTTTTCTCCGATTACGGCGCTGACACTTTGAGTTCGCCCGCGTAATCGGAAACTCATCCACTATCCCCACGAGCCGTGGCTTGACTTTCGCGGAAGCGCGGAGAAAAATCGTCCCGTCCATCATAATTTTAGGTCGGTGCGATAAGCGGCTGAATTTCTTAGGTCTGATTCAAATGAATTGGTCCGTCTGATCGTTTCTTCGTGCACTTAGAAAAGAGGCAACATGTTTTCGACTCCTTATATCGATGGTAAGACGATTGAAGTTCCGCTCTCCGCGTTTTCCGAGGTCATCAATCCGGCGAATCAGCGTCCCTTCGCGTGCATTTTCATGGCGCAGGAGCAGCACATGCGCGCGGCCATCGATGCAGCCGCTGCGGCTAAAAATACGTGGGGTGCGACGCTGGCCGCAGAACGCGAGCGCATTTTAATGCGCGCCGCCGATGAACTCGAAAAAGCCTCGGAGGAAATGATTGAGCTCTTGATCGAGGAAGCGGGATCGACTTTCGGTAAGGCCCATTTTGAAGTTCCGTTCGCGGCCAATCTGGTTCGCTCGATTGCCGGCGAAGCTCGCCGCATTCGTGGCGACGTTTTTCCTTCCGACGTTCCGGGAATGATCTCCATGGCCATCCGCCGGCCGCTGGGAGTCGTCGCGGGCATTTCGCCCTTCAATTTTCCCGTCGTGCTCTCGCTGAAGAAAGTTGCGTTCGCGCTCGCCTGCGGAAATACATTTGTGCTCAAGCCGTCGGAAGAGACCTCGCTCGTCGGCCTGAAGCTGGCTGAAATCTTTGAGCGCGCTGGAGTGCCAGCCGGCGTTTTCAACGTGGTTCCTGGTGACGGTCCCTCGCTCGCGAAGGTGCTGATCGAAGACTCGCGCGTGAAACTTGTTTCCTTCACCGGGTCGACAGCCGTGGGTCGAATTATTGCGGTCGAGTGCGCCAAGCGCGGTAAACGCTGTGTCCTCGAAATGGGCGGAAAAAGCCCGCTGATCATTTTGAAGGACGCCGATTTGGATTACGCAGTGGACACCGCGTGTTTTGGAATTTTTATTCATCAGGGACAAATCTGCATGGCCGGTTCGCGGATTATCGTCGAAGCGCCCGTCTACGAAGAATTCCTGAAACGCTTCGCTGCAAAAGCCCAGACCCTGAAGGTCGGCGACCCACGCGATCCACATACCGTCATTGGCCCGCTGATCCGCACTTCGCAATGCCCCATGATCGACAAGAAAATCAAGGACGCCGTAGCGGCGGGCGCGCGCCTGCTAACCGGCGGGAAATACGAAGGCAATTTTTATCACCCGACCGTTGTCGCGGACGTCACTCCAGACATGGCCGCATTTCGCGACGAACTCTTCGGCCCCGTCGCCGCCGTGACAAAAGCCAACGACCCGGATCACGCGCTCACACTTGCCAATAGTTCAACGTACGGTCTGTCCTCTGCCGTGCTCACGAATAACCTCCAACTTGCGATGCGCTTTGCCCTTGAACTCGAAGCAGGCATGGTCCATCTGAACGGACCGACAATCCATGACGAAGGCACCGTTCCCTTCGGCGGCGTAAAAGATTCCGGTATGGGCCGCGAAGGAGGCCGCTGGTCCACTGATGAAATGACCGAAGTGAAATGGGTTACGATTCAGACAGGCCGCCGTCAATATCCTTTTTAATCTAGGGTTGTGTCTCGCAAAAAACTTAGGGCAATCAACGGACCACAACAGCTTTCCTGGTCCCGTCACATTTTGTCGGGGTGGAACTGGTTTACCTTGAGTCTCGAAGGGCCTCACCAGCGTACGTTGGTTCGAATCAGACATCGAAAAAAACGGTTTCGCCAGGGCCCTGGAGAACAACGTTCCACTCCAAAGCGCTATCCCGTCCATCGATCTTTTTTGCAATAAGCGTTTCACGCCTTCCGGCTTCTACGAGATTGAGCGCGAAATCTTCCGCGTTGCTGGGCTCATCTGGGAAATAAATCCGTGTAATCAGCCGTCGGAGTAACCCGCGCGTGAAAACAGAAACTGCGAGATGCGGCGCTTGTAGTTTTCCATCCGGCCCAGGAATGCGCCCCGGCTTAATCGTCGTAAAACCAAATCTTCCCGCGTCGTCGGTGGGGACGCGCCCGTAGCCGGTAAAGCCCGCTTCGGCCGGTTTTTCCTGTGGATCATCCGGATGAGCATATTTGCCGTGCGAATTCGCTTGCCAGATCTCAACGATTCCATCGGGCACTGGTTTGCCATCCCCGTCGAGGATGCGGCCCGCAATTTCCACGCGCTCTCCGGAAACGCCAGGCCCCGCCAGATTGTCTCGATAAAGCCAGGAGAAACCGATCCTGAAAAAGGGTCCAACGGTCTGCCAGGTTGTGGCCTGAAGGCTCATGATTTTTCTCCGTGCGCATGAGTCTCCATTGGAGTGCTCTCGCGTCCACTCAGAACGATGTCGAACCGGTAGCCTAGCGCTTGCGACGGAATCGTCGTCTCCCAATCGAACTGCGAAATGAGCCGGTTCCTCGCTTTTTCATCTTCCGTACAGTTGAAGATTGGATCGAAGGGAATTAGGGGATCGCCCTGGAAATACATTTGCGTCACAAGCCGCGTGGCAAACGCCGGACCGAACAAAGAAAAATGAATGTGCGCTGGCCGCCAGGCATTGTGGTGATTTCCCCAGGGATATTCGCCCGGCCGAATCGTCACGAAGCGATAGTGCCCATCGGAATCCGTCACGGCGTGCCCGCAACCGGTGAAATTCGGATCGAGCGGAGCATTATGCTGATCAATGTTGTGAAGATACCTTCCCGCAGCATTCGCTTGCCAAATTTCCACGAGGGTGTTTGGGACTGGCCGGGAGTTTTCATCAAGCACGCGTCCACTTACGATAATGCGTTCACCGAGCGGCTCGCCGGAATGCTGCCGCGTCAGATCGCAAGCCTTCACATCAGTAATATCCCGTTCGAACAGCGGCCCCGTAATCTCAGAGAGTGTGTGAGGAAGCACAACAAGAGGCTGCAACGGCGCACGCTTAAGCGAAGAAACATAGGGAGGGTGCAAATGAGGCGGCTGCGTGCCGGGGACGTAGCGCCGATATCCCGAAATCTTTTTCATCCCAAAACCCTCCTAATGACAATTCCACCGCGCCGGGCATTTTATGGCACGCCAAACGCGCCCGCAATGCCGATTATCGAAATATTGGGCGCATATCGGTCAATTTCGTGTAATCTCTTTCGCTGTATCAACTTTTTCGATGGTTGCTTCCAGGGGGATTCGAATGACCGCCGTTTTTTCTGATCCGCGCGCCCGGCAGGAAGTTCCAAGCGGACCCGCTTCGAAACGCCAAGTCTCAGGCAAGTCTGCTCCGAAACAGCAAGTCCAAAGCGGTTTAGCTTTGAAACAACACATGCCGCACCGAACGGATTCGAAACATCAAGTTCCAAGCGGCTCACTCTCGAGACAGCAAGCTACAAGCAGACCTGCCTCGCAGCAAGTGCTTCTGGGCAAACCTGATTCGAACGCATCCGTTGGGCCCCTTCTTACGATGTCGGCACAGATTGACGGTTATAGCGGCGATCCCAATTTCATGACGTCGCTGGCGCGCGGCCTGGCGGTGATTCAGGCATTTTCGCAACGCCAGCGCGAACTCACCGTTTCTCAAATCAGCGCGAAGACCGGGTTTTCACGCGCCGCTGTGCGGCGTTGCCTTTATACGCTCGCGAAACTTGGCTTCGCTGCCACCGATGACGGCAGGCATTTTCATCTCCGGCCCCGCGTGCTCGCGCTCGGTCATTCCTACATTTCTTCCATGCCGCTGGCGGCGATGGCGCAGCCGGTTCTCGAAAATGTCAGCCACATTTTGCATGAGTCCTGCTCGATCGCAACATTGGACCGGACTGATATCGTTTACATTGCCCGCGCGAACGTGACGCGCATCATGTCCATCGATCTCGTGGTGGGGAGCCGGCTGCCTGCGTTTTGTACTTCTATGGGCCGCGTTTTGATGGCCGAGCTCCCGGCAGACAAGCTCGACGAATTTCTGGTCCGTGTCGAATTCAAGAGATTTACGGATCGAACGGTAGCGAACGCGGAAAAGCTCCGCCAGATTCTGCGATTGGTGCAGCGCAATGGCTACTCCATTGTGGATCAGGAGCTGGAGTCTGGCTTACGCTCCATGGCCGTTCCGATTCATGATTCAGCCGGAAGAGTGGTCGCGGCACTGAACGTCGGCGCGCACGCGCAGCGCGTTTCGATACAGGATTTGCAAGTGCGATTTCTTCCGCACCTAAAGGCCGCGGCGCAGGAGCTCTGTCTAATTGTCAGGTGACGACTCACCATTGCGCGCGCGTGTCCGTCACATTTAGGGACAACGGGATTTCTCGGAAGTAAAAAAAGTTTTGGAAGCGAAAAAGGGCCTAACAAAAGTGAGGAAAGGAATTTTTGAACGATATTCGCACGAACGCCCGATTAATGTCTTGACAGCCGCCGTTCGAAGCATTAGACCTGCACGCAATACGGGGTGTATTTAGGATTTTGGATGGCGAGAATTGCTGGTTCGAATCATTTGCGGGAGGGGTGAATCATGAGGCGAAGTTTAGGGGCATGGGCCGTCCTTGGAATCGTGATTCTCTGTGGCTGGGCCAAGCCGGCATTTTCTCAAGGTGGCGCGAGCGCCGCCCAGCTGAATGGAACGGTGCGCGACGCAAGCGGAGGTTCCGTTGCGAAGGCTTCGCTGAGCTTGCGGGACATCGGCACCAATCGGACTTACACGGCCGTTTCGAATGAAAACGGTCTTTACGTCATTCCCAGTCTGCCTCCAGGAAGTTACGAATTGACGACGGAAGCCACAGGATTCGCGAAATCGACGCAAACGGGAATCGTGCTGTCGGTAGGCCAAGTCGCCACCATCGACGTCAGCATGAGCGTCGCGCAAAGCAGGGAAAAAGTGGTGGTTACAACTGAAACGCCGCCCGTCGAGCCTACGCGGACCGAAATAAGTCAGGTGATCGACACAAAACAGATCCAGGACCTGCCGATCAGCGGCCGGCTTTTCACCGACTTCGCCCTTTTGACGCCCGGAGTTGCCACCGGGCGCACCAGCTTGCAATCCACGATCACGGAGTTTGAAGTCACCCGAATATCGTTTGGTGGTATGCGCGACTTGAGCAACGCGGTAACGGTGGACGGCGCAGACACGATCAACACGGCAACCGGGTCGCAACGATCGACGCCATCGCAGGAAGCCGTAAGCGAGTTCCGTGTGGTCAACAACGGATTTGGAGCGGAATACGGAAGGGCGCTCGGTGGGATCGTCAACATCGTCACGAAGTCCGGTACAAACAATTTCCACGGGTCGGCTTACGACTACTTGCAAAATAACGCGACCGACGCGCGATCCCTGCTGCAGCCCGCCCCCCAAGGGGACACGCTCCAACAAAATCAATTTGGCGGGACCCTTGGCGGCCCGATAAAGAAAGACGAGACTTTTTTCTTCGCGAATTATGAAGGCCAGCGGCGCAGTCAGTCTCCCACGTACCCAACCACGCTCGTAGGACCGGTGAGCCTTTCGAACGGAACGCAATCCACAGAACTTGCGCTAATCAACCAAGCCAAAGAGGCCCTGGGACTTCTTCCAGAGAACCTCAATATTTTGACAACAAAAAACACTGACAACGGGCTTATTAAAATTGATCAGCAGTTCGGCAAGAACAATCGCCTGTCGGTCCGATACAACATCTTCGACGGACGTGAAACGAACTTGCTGGTTGGCGACACTCTGGATGGTGGAGGCATTGGAGCGCCCAGCAGCGGTCACGATGCATACATTCGGGATCAAGCTCTCGTAGGGGTCCTCAATACGCAGATTTCTCCGGACCTTGTAAACACCGCTCTCATGCAATGGTCGCGCAGGCACTATAACTTCCCAGGGGTGACTGGCCAGCCAAACCTGGACATCCCGAACGACCTGCTCTTCGGGCATAACTTTGGCGTGTTGGATGCGATTTATGAGAGCCGAGTGCAAGCCACGGACTCCGTAAGCTGGGTAAAGGGGTCACATTTCGCGAAGTTCGGGGTGGACACAAATTTCATCAATAACTTCGTGATCTGGCCCGGATTCACGCCGATGCGCATCGTCCTGCCGGGCATCAACTGTCTGGTGGAGTTTGCTAATTTCGTGAACCCGGGCGCGGATGTGCCGTCCTCGTTGAATCCCGGAGACACGTGTCCTCTGCCGCCGGTTTTGGATGGCACGCCGATTGTTTTCTGGGGAGCTCCGGTCGGGCCTGGCAACGTAACGCCTGGTTTTGAACCACCGTCGCTTTGCGCTTCAACCGGTTGCACTCCGAACAGCTGGTCGAACGCCTATCTTCCTTCGCAAACGGTCAATTTTTCGGAAACTCTGAATCACGCCTACTATGGGTTCTACGGGCAGGATCAATGGCGAATCACTCCGAAGCTGACGTTTAACTATGGCTTGCGGTATGACTTCGAGACGGGCCTGTCCAAGCAGATCAATCCTGACTACCGGGGCTGGCAACCCAGAGTAGGGCTAGCCTACGCCTTGGACAAACATACGGTCATCCGGGCCGGATTTGGAATATTCGATGACCGTTACAACCTCTCGTTCCTGTTTATTACGCAGCCGCAGAAGCCCGTCATTATTCCCAATGAAAACTTGCCCGGGATTCGAGAGGGCGCAAACTCCGCGACTTGGATCTTGAACCAATTGACGCCTGGGCCGCCAAACCCTGGAGGGCAACAGATCTTTCCAGCGCAGGCTGCGGCAACCTTGATCACAACGGGCGTGGTGCCGCCACAATATATTACCGGGCCCGCAGGATTAACCGTGACTGCCGGCGCGGGAATGGTTGACCATTTCAGCCGGATTCCTTATTCGGAGCAAGCCAATCTGCAGATTGACAGAGAACTTGGCCATGGCCTTGTTGTCAGCGTCGGGTATTTATTTGTTTCGGCGCACAAGCTGGTCCGCGCGGAAAACTTGAACGTCTGCCCTCAAGCGGGCACAACAACCGCGGCCACAAGCTGCCCGGCGGCAGGCCCGCCACCTCCGGACTGGCCATCCGGGAAAGCCAATTTCAACGGAGCGCTCTATACCAATTCCGGTTTGCTCTATTACACCGACAATAGCGGAAACAGCGTCTACCATGGTGGCATGGTGCAGGCCTCGGGTCATTTCGGGCAATACTTGCGTTTCAATGCGAACTATACATACTCGAAGACTCTGGATGACGGCACGTTCACAACTTTTGTGAGCACTCCGCAAGATTTTTACGATAGACCTCTCGAGCGGGCCAACTCGAACCAGGACATCCGCAACCGGTTTATTGCCAATTTCACGGCCGATGGACCCGCGAAGACACTTCTGCGGAACTTCGAACTCAGCAGCATCGTCACGGCGCAGTCCGGCCGTCCCTTCACCATGTTTGTAGGCTTTGATGCCAATGGGGACACAAACCCTGTGACGGATCGCGTGGGAGACGCCGCCAGAAATACTTACTGGGGAGATTCTCTGGTCGCTTGGGACCTTCGCCTATCGCGTTACTTCACTTTCCGCGAGACCAACCGGATCGAGTTCGCGGTGGACGCGTTCAACGCCTTAAACCGTGCCAACGTCGACGAAGTGACGTCGGTGTACGGAACGTATAACTTCTGCAACGGGCAGGTTCCCGTCCACTATAAGGATGCGGCGTCCATTGCCATCCAGACGGTGCAAAACGTGGGTGGTTGCCCCGCCGCTGGTCCTCCGGTACCGAACCCGCTGTTTGGCGGGCCGCGAACCATGTTTAACCCGCGGCAAATGCAGTTTTCGTTGAAGTATTCTTTTTAAGGACTCTGCGGCGTACAGGGCGGAGCGAGAATTGCACGTCGCTCCACCCTGCATGTGCATTTCCGAGAAGCGTCAGAGACTTCTCTTTTCCTTCCCGTGCAACCAACAGCGTGGCAGAGTGATTGAGCGAATGGGCCTATGCCGAGCTGCATGAATCCAGTTCTCCGCGTTCTTTCCTGAGCCGCCTGTGCTGCAACGGCTCCAAGAAGAAAGGAGGGCGCCATGCCGCTCACCTTTAAAGATGTCCGCAAGTTCGCCTTAGCGCTCCAGAACGTAGAAGAAGGCACATCTTATGGGACGCCGGCGTTTAAAGTTGACGGCAAGCTAATCGCGCGTCTTAAAGAGGATGGGGAATCGCTCGTTGTGGGCACTACCTTCGAGGAGCGCGAGGAGATGATGGCTGCGGAACCGGAGACCTACTACATCACCGATCATTATCTAAAATATCCGTGGGTTTTGGTTCGCCTCTCGCAGGTGCATGCCGATGCGCTGCGAGATCTGCTCAGCAGGTCTTGGCGATTGGCTAGAACGCAGCCTCGGAGAGCAACGACGCGCAAGGGGCCTGGCCGCTCACGGTAAGGATTCGAGCAGAAACGAGGGCTAG